>NZ_FNQS01000017.1:0-30246 GCF_900107885.1 Lonsdalea quercina
GTGGTACTAAGCGTGACGAAGTTGAACGTGGTCAGGTACTGGCTAAACCGGGTTCAATCAAGCCGCACACCCAGTTCGAATCAGAAGTTTATATTCTGAGCAAAGACGAAGGCGGCCGTCATACTCCGTTCTTCAAAGGCTACCGTCCGCAGTTCTACTTCCGTACAACTGACGTAACGGGCACCATCGAACTGCCGGAAGGCGTGGAAATGGTCATGCCGGGCGACAACATCAAGATGGTTGTCAACCTGATTGCTCCGATCGCAATGGACGATGGTCTGCGTTTCGCTATCCGTGAAGGTGGTCGTACCGTAGGCGCTGGCGTGGTTGCTAAAGTTATCGCTTAATTGCTGATAAGAATTGACGCAACATGCGATAAAAGGGCATCATTTGATGCCCTTTTTCTACGCTGTCAGGGTAGAACCTATCTCATCAGCGATTGTGAATTATAATCATTGGTGAGATAGGCTCTGTATAAACGGCGTAATCCCGAATTTCTCCTTCAAAGGCAGTATTCGGTTTGGTTTGCCCTTCATGCTGGGCAAAATTATTTGTCTGAATCATTGTGACAGGTTGGTTTATGAGTGCGAATACCGAAGCTCAGGGTAGTGGACGTGGCCTTGAGATGCTGAAATGGCTGATCGTCGCTGTTTTACTGGTTGCGGCGGTTGTCGGTAATTATTATTACCGTGAGTTAAGCCTGCCTCTGCGAGCATTGGCTGTTGTTATCCTGATCGCTGTTGCGGGTGGTATAGCGTTATTGACGACGAAAGGTAAAGCGACCGTTCTGTTTGCGCGTGAAGCTCGTACTGAAGTTCGAAAAGTCATCTGGCCGACCCGTCAGGAAACGCTACATACCACGCTGATCGTTGCTGCGGTAACTGCCGTCATGTCACTGATTTTGTGGGGACTAGATGGTATTCTGGTTCGTTTAGTATCGTTTATTACTGGCCTGAGGTTTTAAGATGTCTGAAGCTCCAAAGAAACGTTGGTACGTCGTTCAGGCGTTTTCTGGCTTTGAAGGTCGCGTCGCTCAGTCGCTGCGTGAACACATCAAACTCCACAACATGGAAGATCTGTTTGGTGAAGTGATGGTCCCTACTGAAGAGGTAGTGGAAATTCGTGGCGGACAGCGTCGCAAAAGCGAGCGCAAATTCTTTCCAGGTTATGTGCTGGTGCAGATGGTGATGGAAGATGCTAGCTGGCACTTGGTCCGTAGCGTCCCACGCGTAATGGGCTTCATCGGCGGTACTTCTGACCGTCCTGCGCCGATTAGCGATAAAGAAGTCGATGCCATCATGAACCGCTTGCAGCAGGTGGGTGATAAACCGCGGCCGAAAACCCTGTTTGAGCCGGGTGAAATGGTCCGCGTCAACGATGGTCCATTCGCTGACTTCAACGGCGTTGTTGAAGAAGTGGATTACGAGAAGAGTCGTCTGAAAGTTTCTGTCTCTATCTTCGGCCGTGCTACCCCGGTAGAACTGGATTTTGGCCAGGTAGAGAAAGGCTGATTTGAGCGTATATCGCTAAGAATTTCTGCTTGTATATGGCGCGAAAATAGACTACTATTTCGCGCCTTTATTTTATGCGTCTAATGACGTGTAAAACGTTTTTATCACTGCGGGGAGCTTCGATAAACGAAGCGCTATCACCCATTCGAGGAAAGTTAAATGGCCAAGAAAGTACAAGCCTACGTCAAGCTGCAGGTTGCAGCCGGTATGGCTAACCCGAGCCCTCCGGTTGGTCCGGCTCTGGGTCAGCAGGGTGTTAACATCATGGAATTCTGTAAGGCGTTCAATGCTAAGACTGACAGCATTGAAAAAGGTCTGCCGATCCCGGTTGTTATTACCGTTTACTCTGACCGTTCCTTCACCTTCGTTACCAAAACTCCGCCGGCAGCAGTTCTGCTGAAAAAAGCGGCTGGTATCAAGTCTGGTTCTGGCAAGCCGAACAAAGACAAAGTAGGTAAAGTAACCCGTGCTCAGGTACGTGAAATCGCAGAAACCAAAGCTGCGGACATGACTGGTTCTGATGTGGAAGCGATGACTCGCTCCATTGAAGGTACTGCTCGTTCCATGGGCCTGGTAGTGGAGGACTAAGAAATGGCTAAGCTGACCAAGCGCATGCGCGTGATCCGTGACAAAGTTGATGCAACTAAACAGTACGACATCAACGAAGCCGTTGCTCTGCTCAAAGAGCTGGCCACTGCGAAATTCGTAGAAAGCGTTGACGTTGCCGTAAATCTGGGCATCGACGCACGTAAATCTGACCAGAACGTACGTGGCGCGACTGTGCTGCCGCACGGTACTGGCCGCAGCGTACGCGTTGCTGTATTTACTCAGGGCGCAAACGCTGAAGCGGCTAAAGCTGCTGGCGCTGACCTGGTAGGTATGGATGACCTGGCTGACCAGATCAAGAAAGGCGAAATGAACTTCGACGTTGTTATTGCTTCTCCGGATGCAATGCGCGTAGTTGGTCAACTCGGCCAGATCCTGGGGCCGCGTGGCCTGATGCCGAACCCGAAAGTGGGTACCGTAACGCCTAACGTTGCTGAAGCAGTTAAAAATGCTAAAGCAGGTCAGATTCGTTACCGTAACGACAAAAACGGCATCATCCATACCACTATCGGTAAGGTTGATTTCGACGCTGACAAACTGAAAGAAAACCTGGAGTCTCTGCTGGTTGCGCTGAAAAAAGCTAAACCGTCTCAGGCTAAAGGCGTGTACATCAAGAAAGTTAGCCTGTCCACCACCATGGGTGCTGGCTTAGCTGTCGATCAGAGCGGTTTGAACGCCGTAGCTAACTGATAGCTTTTGTTCCTCTTTACTGCGGTGCTGGATTTCTTTATAATCCTACGCCGCGTTGTTCCACTTGTGGGACTGAAGAAGAATTTTCGGTTGGAGCCTGGCCTGATCCAGGCCTCCGTCCAAGACCGCAGGTGTTTCGAAAGAGACTTAATCTTCCTGCGTAGACGGTGACAGAGCCTGAAGAAAAGTTTGACTTGTCTTTACTGGATTCTGCTCACCGTGTGTTAACGCCTGTTGGTCGTTTTGGCTACAGGTGAAGTGAGTTCCGGAGATTTCTCCGGCCAAATCCAGGAGCAAAAGCTAATGGCATTAAATCTTCAAGACAAACAAGCGATTGTTGCTGAAGTCAACGAAGTAGCCAAAGGCGCGCAGTCTGCGGTTGTTGCGGATTCTCGCGGCGTTACCGTAGATAAAATGACTGAACTGCGTAAAGCAGGTCGTGAAGCTGGCGTATACATGCGTGTTGTTCGTAACACGCTGCTGCGTCGCTCAGTTGAAGGTACAGATTTTGAGTGCCTGAAAGACACGTTTGTCGGTCCGACCCTGATTGCATACTCAATGGAACACCCGGGCGCTGCTGCTCGTCTGTTCAAAGAGTTCGCGAAAGCGAATGCAAAATTCGAGGTCAAAGCTGCAGCCTTTAACGGCGAGTTGATTCCGGCGGCTCAAATTGACCGTCTGGCAACTCTGCCGACTTACGAAGAAGCACTGGCACGTCTGATGTCGACCATGAAAGAAGCCGCTGCCGGCAAACTGGTTCGCACACTGGCTGCCGTACGCGACCAGAAAGAAGCGGCTTAATCGTCCCTTTTTACTGGCGTCGTGTTTGCTAACGTATAAACTATTTCTGATTCTTAGGAACAATTGTTATGTCTATCACTAAAGATCAAATTCTGGAAGCAGTAGCAGCTATGTCTGTAATGGACGTTGTTGAACTGGTTTCCGCAATGGAAGAAAAATTCGGTGTTTCTGCTGCTGCCGCTGTAGCTGTTGCTGCTGCTGGCCCGGCTGAAGCTGCTGAAGAAAAAACCGAGTTCGACGTTGTTCTGTCTGCTGTTGGCGGCAACAAAGTTGCAGTTATCAAAGCAGTTCGTAGCGCGACTGGCCTGGGTCTGAAAGAAGCTAAAGACCTGGTAGAATCTGCTCCGGCAGTTCTGAAAGAAGCCATCAGCAAAGACGACGCTGAAGCTCTGAAGAAAGCCCTGGAAGAAGCTGGTGCTTCTGTTGAAGTTAAATAAATTTAACTTACAGGTTACAGCCTGATTTATCAGGCTGATGGCTGGTGGCTTTTTAGTCACCAGCCTTTTTGCGCTGTAGGGAATCAATGGTGTTTCACACTGTTTGACCATTGATTAACCCACAATATTTTTTTCTATCGACGACTTAATATACTGCATCGTTTGCCGCTTTGGCCGCTGAACGTAAATGCAGCGAAATGGTTTAAGAGTGATAGAAACAAGTATTGCGAAAAGTGTTCCACTTTTCGATCGATATAAACGGTGTTGCATGAACTGTCCTTTTTTAGGACGGACAGAGAGGTTCTACTTTTCAGCGAGCTGAGGAACCCTATGGTTTACTCCTATACCGAGAAAAAACGTATTCGTAAGGACTTTGGTAAGCGTCCGCAAGTTCTGGACGTGCCTTATCTCCTTTCTATCCAGCTTGACTCGTTCCAGAAATTCATCGAGCAAGATCCGGAAGGTCAGTACGGTCTGGAAGCTGCTTTCCGTTCTGTATTTCCTATCAAAAGCTACAGCGGTAATTCCGAGCTGCAGTATGTGAGCTATCGCCTTGGCGAGCCGGTATTTGACGTTAAAGAATGTCAGATCCGCGGCGTCACATTCTCTGCGCCGTTGCGCGTTAAGCTGCGTCTGGTGATCTACGAGCGTGAAGCGCCAGAAGGCACCGTTAAAGATATCAAAGAACAAGAAGTGTACATGGGCGAAATTCCGCTCATGACCGACAACGGTACCTTCGTGATCAACGGCACTGAGCGCGTTATCGTTTCTCAGCTGCACCGTAGTCCGGGCGTATTCTTTGACAGCGACAAGGGTAAAACCCACTCATCAGGTAAGGTGCTGTATAACGCGCGCATCATTCCTTACCGTGGTTCCTGGCTGGATTTCGAATTCGATCCGAAAGATAACCTGTTTGTCCGTATCGACCGTCGTCGTAAATTGCCTGCGACGATTATCCTACGCGCATTAAACTTCTCTACCGAAGACATTTTGGGCCTGTTCTTTGACAAAATTGTCTACGAAATCAACGGTAATAAGCTGTTGATGGAACTGGTTCCGGAGCGACTGCGTGGTGACACGGCTTCCTTCGATATCGAAGCCAACGGCAAGGTATACGTCGAGAAAGGTCGTCGTATCACTGCCCGCCATATCCGTCAGTTGGAAAAAGACGGCATCGAAAGCATTGAAGTTCCGGTGGAATACATCGCCGGTAAAGTGCTGGCGAAAGATTACGTCGATGAAAGCACTGGCGAAGTGCTCGCGAATGCGAACATGGAGCTGTCGCTGGATCTGCTGGCCAAACTCAGCCAGTCCGGCCACAAACAGATCGAAACGCTGTTCACTAACGATCTGGACCACGGTCCTTATATCTCCGAGACCGTACGCGTCGACCCAACCCATGACCGCTTGAGCGCGTTGGTTGAGATCTACCGTATGATGCGTCCGGGCGAGCCGCCGACACGAGAAGCAGCAGAAACCCTTTTTGAAAATCTGTTTTTCTCCGAAGATCGTTATGATTTGTCCGCAGTTGGTCGAATGAAGTTCAACCGCTCTTTGCTGCGTGAGGAAATCGAAGGTTCCGGTATCCTGAGCAAAGAAGACATTATTGATGTGATGAAGAAACTCATCGACATCCGTAATGGTAAGGGCGAAGTGGATGATATCGACCACCTGGGCAACCGTCGTATCCGTTCCGTCGGTGAGATGGCTGAAAACCAGTTCCGCGTCGGTCTGGTCCGTGTCGAACGTGCGGTTAAAGAGCGTTTGTCTTTGGGCGACCTCGACACGCTGATGCCGCAGGACATGATCAACGCCAAGCCGATTTCGGCTGCGGTGAAAGAGTTCTTTGGTTCCAGCCAGCTGTCCCAGTTTATGGACCAGAACAACCCGCTGTCTGAAATCACGCATAAACGCCGTATTTCCGCATTGGGCCCAGGCGGTCTGACCCGTGAACGCGCCGGCTTTGAAGTTCGAGACGTACATCCGACACACTACGGTCGCGTATGTCCTATCGAAACGCCGGAAGGTCCGAACATCGGTCTGATCAACTCTCTGTCCGTTTATGCGCAGACCAACGAATATGGTTTCCTCGAAACCCCTTATCGTCTGGTTCGCGACGGCGTTGTGACTGATGAGATTCATTACCTGTCTGCGATTGAAGAAGGCAACTTCGTCATCGCTCAGGCGAACACCAATCTGGATGAAGAAGGTCACTTCATTGATGAGCTGGTGACCTGCCGTAACAAAGGCGAGTCCAGCTTGTTCAGCCGCGATCAGGTTGAATACATGGACGTTTCCACCCAGCAGGTGGTTTCCGTCGGTGCTTCCCTGATCCCGTTCCTGGAACACGATGATGCTAACCGCGCCTTGATGGGTGCGAACATGCAACGTCAGGCCGTTCCTACTCTGCGCGCCGACAAGCCGCTGGTAGGTACCGGTATGGAACGCGCGGTGGCGGTAGACTCCGGTGTTACCGCAGTAGCGAAACGCGGCGGTACGGTTCAGTACGTCGATGCGTCACGTATTGTTATCAACGTTAACCCTGATGAAATGTATCCGGGCGAAGCGGGCATCGATATCTACAACCTGACCAAATATACCCGTTCCAACCAGAACACCTGCATCAGCCAGATGCCGTGTGTGTCTCTGGGTGAACCGATTGAGCGCGGCGACGTGCTGGCCGATGGCCCGTCCACCGATTTGGGTGAACTGGCGCTGGGTCAGAACATGCGCGTAGCGTTCATGCCTTGGAACGGCTACAACTTCGAAGACTCCATCTTGGTCTCCGAACGCGTAGTGCAGGAAGATCGCTTCACGACTATCCATATCCAGGAACTCGCTTGCGTATCTCGTGATACTAAACTGGGGCCTGAAGAGATCACCGCTGATATCCCGAACGTGGGTGAAGCCGCACTCTCCAAACTGGATGAGTCCGGTATCGTTTATATCGGTGCGGAAGTGACCGGTGGCGATATCCTGGTCGGTAAAGTGACGCCGAAAGGCGAAACTCAGCTGACTCCGGAAGAGAAACTGCTGCGCGCTATCTTCGGTGAAAAAGCGTCTGACGTTAAAGACTCGTCTCTGCGCGTGCCTAACAGTGTTTCCGGTACGGTTATCGATGTTCAGGTCTTCACCCGTGACGGCGTTGAAAAAGACAAACGTGCTCTGGAAATTGAAGAAATGCAGCTGAAGCAGGCCAAAAAAGACCTGACTGAAGAATTGCAGATCCTCGAAGCCGGTCTGTTTGCCCGTATTCACGACGTGCTGGTCAGCGGTGGCGTTGAAGCCGCGAAGCTGGATCAACTGCCGCGTGAGCGTTGGTTGGAACTGGGTCTGACTGATGAAGAAAAACAGAATCAGTTGGAACAGCTGGCCGAGCAGTACGACGAGCTGAAACACGAGTTTGAGAAGAAACTCGAAGCCAAACGCCGCAAAATCACCCAGGGTGATGATTTGGCGCCGGGCGTGCTGAAAATCGTCAAGGTGTACCTGGCCGTGAAACGTCAGATCCAGCCTGGTGATAAAATGGCGGGTCGTCACGGTAACAAGGGTGTTATCTCCAAGATCAACCCGATCGAAGATATGCCTTACGATGAAAACGGTACGCCGGTAGACATCGTACTGAACCCGCTGGGCGTACCATCACGTATGAACATCGGTCAGATTCTGGAAACCCATCTGGGTATGGCTGCAAAAGGTATCGGTGACAAGATCAACACCATGCTGAAGCAGCGCGAAGAAGCGGACAAACTGCGTGAGTTCATTCAGAAAGCCTACGACCTGGGTAACGACGTTCGTCAGAAAGTGGATTTGAACACGTTCACCGATGAAGAAGTGCTGCGCCTGGCAGAAAACCTGAAGAAGGGGATGCCAATCGCGACTCCGGTCTTTGACGGTGCTAAAGAGAGCGAAATCAAAGCGCTGCTGCAACTGGGCGATCTGCCGACTTCTGGTCAGATCACGCTGTTTGACGGCCGTACCGGCGAGCAATTTGAACGTCCGGTCACCGTGGGCTATATGTACATGCTGAAACTGAACCACTTGGTTGATGACAAGATGCATGCGCGTTCTACCGGTTCCTACAGTCTGGTCACTCAGCAGCCTCTGGGTGGTAAGGCGCAGTTCGGTGGTCAGCGTTTCGGTGAGATGGAAGTATGGGCGCTGGAAGCTTACGGTGCAGCTTATACCCTGCAGGAAATGTTGACGGTGAAATCCGATGACGTGAACGGCCGTACCAAGATGTATAAAAACATCGTGGATGGCGATCACCGGATGGAACCAGGCATGCCGGAATCCTTCAACGTCTTGTTGAAAGAAATCCGCTCGCTGGGTATCAACATCGAGCTGGAAGAAAAGTAATACCAGCCCGATTGCGTTGCTGACATTCGTTACAGGGGCACCTGAGTTTGACTCAGGTGCCTTACAGGTCTAACTCCGACAGGAGCCAATCCGTGAAAGACTTATTAAAGTTTCTGAAAGCGCAAACTAAGACCGAAGAGTTTGATGCGATCAAAATTGCTCTGGCATCGCCAGACATGATCCGTTCGTGGTCTTTTGGTGAAGTAAAAAAGCCGGAAACCATTAACTACCGTACGTTCAAACCAGAACGTGACGGTCTGTTCTGCGCCCGTATCTTCGGGCCGGTAAAAGATTACGAGTGCTTGTGCGGTAAGTACAAACGCCTGAAGCACCGTGGTGTTATCTGTGAGAAGTGCGGCGTTGAAGTGACCCAGACCAAAGTACGCCGTGAGCGTATGGGCCACATCGAGCTGGCTTCTCCGACCGCGCATATCTGGTTCCTGAAATCGCTGCCTTCCCGCATCGGTTTGCTGCTGGATATGCCGCTGCGTGACATCGAACGCGTCCTGTACTTCGAATCCTATGTGGTTATCGAAGGCGGCATGACCAACCTTGAAAAGCGTCAGATCCTGACTGAAGAACAGTATCTGGATGCGCTGGAAGAGTTTGGTGACGAATTTGACGCCAAGATGGGCGCCGAAGCTGTTCAGGCCCTGTTGAAAAACATGGATCTGGAGCAGGAGTGCGAACAGCTGCGTGAAGAGCTGAACGAAACCAACTCCGAAACCAAGCGTAAAAAGCTGACCAAGCGCATCAAGCTGCTGGAAGCGTTCGTACAGTCCGGTAACAAACCGGAGTGGATGATCCTGACCGTGCTGCCTGTTCTGCCGCCGGACCTGCGTCCGCTGGTGCCGCTGGATGGCGGTCGTTTCGCTACGTCGGATCTGAACGATCTGTACCGTCGCGTGATCAACCGTAACAACCGTTTGAAACGCCTGCTGGATCTGGCTGCGCCGGATATCATCGTGCGCAACGAAAAACGTATGCTGCAGGAAGCGGTGGATGCGCTGCTGGATAACGGCCGTCGTGGTCGTGCCATCACCGGTTCCAACAAGCGCCCGCTGAAATCTTTGGCCGATATGATCAAAGGTAAGCAGGGTCGTTTCCGTCAGAACCTGCTGGGTAAACGTGTCGACTACTCCGGTCGTTCCGTTATCACCGTAGGTCCGTACCTGCGTCTGCATCAGTGCGGTTTGCCGAAGAAGATGGCGCTGGAACTGTTCAAACCGTTCATCTACGGCAAGCTGGAGCTGCGTGGTCTGGCCACAACGATCAAAGCTGCCAAGAAAATGGTTGAGCGCGAAGAAGCGGTTGTATGGGATATTCTGGATGAAGTTATCCGCGAACACCCGGTGCTGCTGAACCGTGCGCCTACCCTGCACCGTCTGGGTATCCAGGCTTTTGAACCGGTTCTGATCGAAGGTAAAGCCATCCAGCTGCACCCGCTGGTTTGTGCCGCGTACAACGCCGACTTCGATGGTGACCAGATGGCTGTTCACGTACCGCTGACGCTGGAAGCCCAGCTGGAAGCGCGTGCGCTGATGATGTCTACCAACAACATCCTGTCTCCGGCGAACGGCGAGCCTATCATCGTTCCGTCTCAGGACGTTGTATTGGGTCTGTACTACATGACTCGCGACTGTGTTAACGCCAAAGGCGAAGGCATGGTTCTGACTGGACCGAAAGAAGCTGAACGCGTCTATCGTGCTGGTCTGGCTTCTCTGCATGCGCGTGTAAAAGTGCGTATCACGCAAGAGATCAAGAATATTGAAGGCGAAACCACGCATCAGACCAGCATCATCGATACGACCATTGGTCGTGCGATTCTGTGGATGATCGTGCCGAAAGGTCTGCCGTTCTCGATCGTCAACCAGCCTCTCGGCAAGAAAGCGATCTCCAAAATGCTGAACACTTGTTACCGCATTCTGGGTCTGAAGCCGACCGTTATCTTTGCTGACCAGATCATGTACACCGGTTTTGCTTACGCAGCGCGCTCTGGTGCGTCCGTAGGTATCGACGACATGGTTATCCCGGCGAAGAAAGCCGAAATCATCGAAGAAGCCGAAACCGAAGTCGCCGAGATCCAGGAGCAGTTCCAGTCTGGTCTGGTGACGGCGGGCGAACGCTACAACAAAGTTATCGATATCTGGGCTGCGGCGAACGAACGTGTTGCCAAGGCAATGATGGAAAACCTGTCTGTTGAAGACGTGGTCAACCGCGATGGCGTTGTCGAGCAGCAGGTGTCCTTCAACAGCATCTTTATGATGGCTGACTCCGGTGCTCGTGGTTCCGCGGCGCAGATTCGTCAGTTGGCGGGTATGCGTGGTCTGATGGCGAAGCCGGATGGTTCCATCATCGAAACGCCGATCACCGCGAACTTCCGTGAAGGTCTGAACGTACTCCAGTACTTCATCTCAACCCACGGTGCTCGTAAAGGTCTGGCGGATACCGCACTGAAAACCGCAAACTCCGGTTATCTGACCCGTCGTTTGGTCGACGTGGCGCAGGACCTGGTAGTGACGGAAGACGATTGCGGCACGCACGAAGGCATCATGATGACGCCGGTCATCGAAGGCGGCGACGTTAAAGAACCGCTGCGTGAGCGTGTTCTGGGTCGTGTGACGGCTGAAGACGTTCTCAAACCGGGTACGGCTGATATTCTGGTTCCGCGTAACACGCTGTTGAACGAACAGTGGTGTGACCTGCTGGAAGAAAACTCCGTCGATTCGCTGAAAGTCCGCTCTGTCGTAAGCTGTGAAACCGACTTTGGCGTGTGCGCCAAATGTTACGGTCGCGACCTGGCTCGTGGTCACATCATCAACAAGGGTGAAGCCATCGGGGTCATCGCGGCACAGTCCATCGGCGAACCGGGTACCCAGCTGACCATGCGTACCTTCCACATCGGTGGTGCGGCATCTCGTGCGGCAGCTGAGTCCAGTATCCAGGTGAAAAACAAGGGTACGCTGAAACTGAGCAACGCCAAGTACGTTACGAACAGCGCAGGCAAGCTGGTGATTACTTCACGTAACACCGAGCTGACGCTGATCGACGAATTTGGTCGTACTAAAGAAAGCTATAAAGTGCCTTACGGTGCTGTGATGGCGAAAGGCGACGGCGAAGCCGTAGCGGGTGGCGATACAGTCGCGAACTGGGATCCGCACACCATGCCGGTCATCACGGAAGTGAGCGGTAACATTCGCTTCACCGACATGATCGACGGCCAGACCATTACGCGTCAGACCGATGAACTGACCGGTCTGTCCTCCATCGTGGTTCTGGATAGTGCAGAGCGTACCGGTGGTGGTAAAGAACTGCGTCCGGCGTTGAAAATCGTTGATGACAACGGCGACGACGTTCTGATCCCGGGCACCGACATGCCGGCTCAGTACTTCCTGCCAGGTAAAGCGATTGTCCAGCTGGAAGACGGCGTGAAAATCGGCTCTGGTGACACCTTGGCCCGTATTCCGCAGGAATCTGGCGGTACCAAGGATATCACCGGTGGTCTGCCGCGCGTTGCTGACTTGTTCGAAGCCCGTCGTCCGAAAGAGCCGGCAATCCTGGCTGAAATCAGCGGTATCATTTCCTTCGGTAAAGAAACCAAAGGGAAGCGCCGTCTGGTGATCACGCCGGTTGACGGTAGCGATCCATACGAAGAGATGATTCCGAAGTGGCGTCAGCTCAACGTGTTCGAAGGCGAACGTGTTGAACGCGGTGACGTGATCTCCGATGGTCCTGAGTCTCCGCACGACATTCTGCGTCTGCGCGGCGTACATGCGGTTACGCGTTACATCACCAACGAAGTGCAGGAAGTTTACCGCCTGCAGGGCGTTAAGATTAACGATAAGCACATCGAAGTTATCGTTCGTCAGATGTTGCGTAAAGGCACCATCGAAAGCGCTGGCAGCACTGAGTTCCTGGAAGGCGAGCAGGCTGAAGTGTCCCGCGTCAAGATCGCCAACCGTCAGTTGGAAGCCGACGGCAAGCTGCCGGCAACCTACAGCCGTGACTTGCTGGGTATCACCAAAGCGTCTCTGGCGACCGAGTCCTTCATCTCTGCGGCCTCGTTCCAGGAAACGACTCGCGTACTGACCGAAGCGGCAGTGGCTGGTAAGCGTGATGAACTGCGCGGTCTGAAAGAGAACGTGATCGTGGGTCGTCTGATCCCGGCCGGTACCGGTTATGCATACCATCAGGATCGTATGCGTCGCCGTCAGGCGGGCGAACCCGTCGTCGTACCTCAGGTCAGTGCGGACGAAGCTTCCGCTAACCTGGCTGAGTTGCTGAACGCCGGTTTCGGCAACAGCGACGACAAGTAACGTCGACGCTGGATGATAAAAAACCGCTCCCCGGAGCGGTTTTTTTATGCATAAAAAGCGAGTGATGAAAGACATAAAACAGAGGAATAAGAGAAATATTATGCTGAAAGCAAGCGTGGTTGCAGCAAGTCTGGCGGTGTTGTCCGCCGTACCGGTTTTTGCTGCCGGCGTATCATTTGCGCCGCCTGTGCAAAAAATCTTCACCAACTGGCAGGTGACGTGCAACAACCTGAACGACTGCGACGTGCGTAATATCGATGAAAACCTGCGGATCACGCTCTCGCGGCAGGCTGGGGCGACCGGCGTGACATCATTAACGATCGTGCCTTTTTCTCAGGAAGCCCACCCCACATTGTGGCTGGATGAAGACTCGGTGGAGGGGGTGAATTTAACGCCTTCGATTAATGACGACGACGCGATTGTCGCCACGGAAAATTTGCCCGCAATACAACATTTTTTACATCAGGCTAAAGATGCGCTGACGCTTTCCGTCGGTGACAATCCGCAACAGGGTAGCTCTCTGCGGGGATTAAACGCGGCGCTCCTGCTGGTGGATGAACGCCAGGGACGGATTGGCACTCAGGGCGCGTTGCTGCAGAGGGGGAGTAAACCGGCTTCCGACGTCCCGGCGAGGTTGAGTCAACCCGGACTGCCGCCCGCATTGACAAACGTGCCTGCGGTGAGTAACCCGCAAACGTTGGTCGAGGCCGTCATCAAAGCGCAGCATGCGCTGCTGGTGAGAGAGGCCTGCGACGTCAACGAGCAGGATACAGAGATGAATCAGGTTCAGCCGCTGGATGAACGCAATGCGCTGGTTATGATCAACTGCGGCATGGGCGCTTATCAGTCATCAAGCCTGGTGTTTATTACGCCGCGCGATAATCCGTCGGCGTCGCATCATCTGGTGCTGCCGTTGCCGCTGCCGGATGAAGACGGGCATCTGCAGCAGGTGGATTGGTTTACCAACGCCGACTTTGATCCTCAGACTGGAGACCTGTTTCATCTGGCGAAAGGTCGTGGGTTTGCCGACTGTGGTGAACGCGCTCAGTGGCGTTACGACGGTCAACAGTTCCGGTTAATGACCTATCACAGCCAGCCTGGATGTCATGGCGGTTGGCCTGGCGAATGGCCTTCTCTATGGGAAACGCCGGGATATGACGAAGATAATCGGCGCTAAAAGCAGGAAGGGCCGCCGTTGGCTTGGACAGACCGACGGCGGCATGGGAGGCGCAGGCGCGCGGATCCAAACTCAGCCTGCGGCCGACGAGTGTGTCGGCATGGGCACTCTAGCGTTGCTCGGTTTTTCCCGCGAGCGCCGCTGTAATGATATGGAAACCGTCGCGTAAAAAAATCAGCGACAGCGCTTACCTTTCAATTTTCTTGTGAGCATCATTCCGGTACTGAAGCCAACCGTCTTTGCCGAATGCCTTGGGTTGGTAGCACTGGTCGATGTCCGCACGCGACAGGCCGATATCTTTGAGGCGTTCGTCGCTCATCGTATACAGTAACGCGCGCGTTTTGTTGCGCAGACGTCGTTCCCGCCAACTCTCATAAACTCTAATAAATAGCGCGTGCAGCGTGGATATCTGTGAATGTTGATGATGTTGTGTCATCTTCAGTCTCTCCCCCTATGGTGTGGCACCATCATGAGAGCGTGGCCAAAAACAATACAGATTCAAAAATTGAGTTTGTTGACCATACAGAAGAGGATTGTATGACTCTGAATGGGAGTTTTTATGCCAATCTGTACTGGTTATTGCTTGGTAACGCCTCAGAGTAGGATACTTTCATGACTCGCTATCAGCATCTCGCCACCTTGCTGGCGCAGCGCATTCATCAAGGGCTGTATCGGCCGGGAGAACGTCTGCCCTCGGTCAGAGTTCTCTCGCAGGAGCACGGCGTCAGCATCAGTACGGTCCAGCAGGCCTACCACCGACTGGAAGAGCAGATGCTGATTTCTCCGCAGCCGCGCTCGGGTTACTTTGTCTCGGCGCGATATGCATCGCCGCCCGTTCCTGCGATTACGCGTCCGGCACAGCGCCCGGTGGAAATTACCCATTGGGACGCGGTGCGAGGGTTGCTGGATGTGCGGAAGGAAAGCGATGTCATGCAGCTGGGCAGCGGCATGCCGGATGTGACGTCGACCAGCCTCAAACCGTTATGGAAGATCATCAGCCGACAGGGCATGAAGCAGGACGCCTCGCTATTGCAGTACGGCAGTTTGCTTGGCGTGACGGCATTGCGGGAGCAAATTGCGCGTCTGGCGGTCGACGGCGGGTGCAGGCTGAGCGCCGATGAGATCGTCACGACTACAGGGTGTCAGGAAGCGCTGTTTCTGTGTCTTCGGGCGGTTTGTGAGCCGGGCGATATCATCGCTGTCGAATCCCCTACGTTTTACGGGATGATGCAGACGCTGCGGAGTTATGGGGTAAAGGTCATTGAAATTCCTACGGATTCCATCAATGGTCTCAGCCTGGAAGCGCTGGAATTAGCACTGGATCAGTGGCCGATCAAGGCCGTGTTTGTGGTGCCGAACTGTAATAATCCGCTAGGGTTTATTATGCCGGAGGCGCGAAAACGGGGATTGATGACGCTGGCGCAGCGTTTCGATATCGCCATCATCGAAGATGACGTCTACGGGGAGCTGGCTTATGAGTATCCGCGGCCGACGACTTTGAAGTCGTTGGATGACGATGGGCGCGTACTGTTGTGCAGCTCCTTTTCCAAAGTCATGGCGCCGGGCCTGAGGGTTGGCTGGGTCGCGCCGGGACGGTATTTTGATCGCGTGTTGCATATGAAATATGTGAACAGCGGCGGCGGCGTTATCCAGACGCAGGCGGCGGTCGCCGAGTTTATTCATCAGGGGCATTACCTGCCGCACCTGCGGCGAATGCGCACGCAGTATCAGCGCAATCAGTGTCGCTTCACCAGCTTCGTGCGCCACTATTTTCCCGAGGGGTTGTGCGTTAGCCGACCGCAGGGCGGGTTTTTGATGTGGATCGAACTGCCGGAAGCCTTCGATGGAATCCGTTTGAATCGCCGGCTGGCGGAGCGCGGTACGCAGGTCGCTGTCGGTTCTCTGTTCTCGGCCTCGGGCAAATATCGCAACTGCGTGCGTCTGAACTATGCGTTGCCCTGCACCGAAGAAACAGAAAGGGCGCTGAAGATGATTGGGGAAGAAATCGAGCGGGAGATGGTGCTTGCCTGTAAAGCCTGAACTTGAAGAGAGCGAAGACGAAGGACCGCGATGTCCGGCGTTCAAGACATCGCGGTGAGTTTACTCGTGATGCGATGTCACGCGCGTTCTTCCCAGATAGCCGTCCCAATCTTTCCACACGGGTTGCAGGCCAGCGCGGGTCATGGCGTCTGCCACCGCCTCCGGTCGTCGGGCATCATGGGGGGCGAACTGCTCCAGCTCCGAATGGTTGTCGGCATACCCTCCCGGCTGCGTCTTGGAGAACGCGCTGACGCTGTTGATGGCGATAGGCACCATATGGTCGCGAAAGAAAGGCGACTCGCGCGTGGACAGCGACAGCTCGACGTCCGGAGCCAGCAGCCGAAACGCGCAAATCGTCTGCATCAGTTGCGCTTCGTTCATCGGCGATGCCGGTTCAATACCGCCGGCACAAGGGCGCAAACGCGGAAACGAGAGAGAGAAGCGGTTTTGCCAGTGGCGTTGCTGTAGGTCGAGTAGGTGTTCCGCCAGCATATAGCCGTCCACGCGCCAGCTATCCGACAGGCCGATCAAAGCGCCGAGACCGATCTTGTCGATCCCCGCCGCGCCGAGACGATCCGGCGTACCCAGCCGCCAGGCGAAATCCTGTTTGCGTCCCCGCAGGTGGTGCCGCGCATAGGTCGGCGCGTGATAGGTTTCTTGATAGACCATGACGCCATCTAGTCCCAGCGCCTTTAGCTCGGCATACTCGTCCGTCGCCAGCGGCTGCACTTCCATCATCAACGCGCTGAAGTGGGGTCGGATCTGCGGCAAGACGCGCCGGAAGTAATCCATCCCCACCTTACCTTGATGCTCGCCGGCGACCAGCAGCAGCTGGTCGAACCCAAGCTGACGGATCGCGCGGCATTCCTGCTGGATTTCATCGTCATTCAGGATCTTGCGTTTGATCCGATTGCTCATGGAAAACCCGCAGTAGGTGCAGTCGTTGGCGCAGAGGTTGGACAAGTACAGCGGAACATAAAATCCCACCGTATTGCCGAAGCGCTGACGGGTCAGATGCTGCGCGCGCTGTGCCAGCGGTTCGAGGTAGCCCGCCGCGGCAGGGGAAATCAACGCCATAAAGTCGTCGCGATCGGGCCGAGCGGCGTTCAACGCTCGTTCGACATCGGCAGACGTTTTGCCGTTGATGCGAAAGCGGAGATCGTCCCAGTCGAGCGTCTGCCAGCGGCGATAAAATCCTTCGCTCATACGCCTGCTCCCGTTGGGTTGCGGTGTAGAAAACCGGTCAGAGGGCTGGTGGCGTTGGCGTGGGATTGGCGTGTTCCCAGTCCGGACTCCGCCGCCAGCGCGCCCGCCTCGACCGCCAGCCGAAAGGCGCGAGCCATACCGACGGGGTCACGGGCGACGGCCATTGCCGTATTGACCAGTACGGCATCGGCCCCCATCTCGATAGCCTCGGCGGCCTGGCTGGGCGCGCCGATCCCTGCGTCGACCACGACGGGCACCTGTGCTTGTTCGATGATGATTCGCAGGAAGTCGCGCGTTTGCAGGCCCTGATTAGAGCCAATCGGCGCACCCAGCGGCATGACCGCAGCACAGCCGACGGCTTCCAGTCGCTTGCACAGCACCGGATCGGCGCCGCAGTAGGGCAGCACGATAAACCCTTCTTTCACCAGTTGCTCCGCCGCCTTCAGCGTTTCCACCGGGTCGGGCAGCAGGTATTTCATATCGGGATGAATTTCGAGCTTAATCCAGCGGGTTCCCAGCGCTTCCCGAGCCAGATGGGCGGCGAAGACCGCTTCCTCCGCCGTTTTGGCGCCTGAGGTATTCGGCAACAGCTGTACCCCCAGGCGCTGTAGCGGCGCCAGAAGAGCATCGCTGCCGCCGGAAAGGCTGACGCGTTTCATCGCCAACGTGACCAGTTGGGAGCCTGCCGCCTGTAACGCCGCGCTCATGATCGCTGCGCTGGCGAACTTACCGGTGCCTGCCAGCAGCCGGGATGTGAATGGGGTATCTGCAATGGTGAGCATTTATCCTCCTGCTATCGCCTGAAAAAGCAAAATGTCGTCCCCGTCCTGCACCTGACACGCGCGCCAGTCGGGACGAGGGACGACGATCTGGTTGATCGCCAGCGCGGTGCCCGGCTGCAGACGATCCAACCGTTGCAGCAGTTGTTCCACGCTGATCGGTTCGTCCAGCGTGATGGCTTCCTCGTTGATACGAATCTTCATACGGCGCTCCCACAGACCGGGCAGCTCGTGGCAGGGGTGAGGCGCAAGGTATTCCACTGCTGCTGGCGGGCATCGAACAGCCTGAGCTTGCCGTCCAGGGTCGAGGTCAGTCCGCACAGCAGTTTGATGGCCTCCAGCGCTTGCAGCGTACCCATGACTCCAACGACCGGCCCCAGCACGCCGGCGGTGCGGCAGTTGCGTACAGGTTCGGTCGCGTCAGGATAAAGGCAGGCGTAGCAGCCGTGAAGGTAGGGGGGCGTCAGCACCAGCAGCTGGCCGCCGAAGCCGACGGCGCTGGCGCTCACTAACGGCTTTTCGGCCCGTACGCAGGCGGCGTTGACAGCATGGCGCGTCGCCATGTTGTCGCTACAGTCCAGCACCAGATCGACACGGCTGACCGCTTTAGCCAGCGTCTCACCTTCTAGTCGTGTCTGTAACGTCTCGATCGCAATGTCCGGGTTCAGCGCCAACAGCTGGCGCCGGGCCAGCATCGCTTTGGGCTGCGCGATATCCTCAGTGCGATAGAGCACCTGGCGTTGCAGGTTGGAGAGATGCAGCGTGTCGTGATCCGCCAGCAGCAGCCTGCCGACGCCTGCCGCCGCCAGGTAGAGCGCACAGGGCGCGCCCAGACCGCCGAGACCGACCAATAACACCGTGGCGTCAGCCAGCCGCAGCTGACCCTCAGGGCCGATATCTTCCAGCAACAGCTGGCGGCTGTAGCGCATAAATTCCCGATCGTGCAGCATGTTACGCCTCCCGTTTTTCGATCAGGCGCAGCAAGGTCGCGGTCGCTTGTCGCCAGTCCGCCGCCTGAGTGATGGCGCTCACGACGGCGATGCTGCCGACGCCGGTGGCCAGCACCGACGGCACCCTTTCGATGCTGATGCCGCCAATAGCGACCGTGGGAAAACGACCCGCCAGTTCGCTGATGTGGCGCGCCAGTTCGGCCAGTCCCTGCGGCGCTGACGGCATCTCTTTGGTCTGGGTAGGGAAAATATGCCCCAGTGCGATATAGGAGGGCGCGATGGTCACCGCGCGCGCCAGCTCCTTATCGTCATGGGTTGAGACACCCAGGCGCAGTCCGGCGCGGCGGATGGCACTCAGATCGGCGGTATCCAGATCCTCCTGACCGAGATGGACGCCGTAGGCCTGGTGCTTGATGGCCAGTTGCCAGTCATCGTTAATAAACAGGCGGGCCTGATAGCGGCGGGCAAGGGCGATCGATTGAATCACCGCCGGCTCAACGTGATCGTTCGGCTGGTTTTTGATCCGCAGTTGCAGCGTCTTCACTCCCACTCGGAGCTGTCGTTCGATCCACTGCACGCTGTCCACGACAGGGTATAGCCCCAATCGTGATCCCACCGTTGGAAATGAAAGCAGGGGGGCGTTCATCAGGCATCCTCCTGTGGGACATACAGCTCGCTACCGCGAGAGCGGAACTCGGCCGACATCTGCGCCATGCCGACTTCAATCGGCTGCGCCTCCGCCTGCTGTTGCGCGGCATAGTCCCGAACCTCCTGAGAGATTTTCATGGAGCAAAATTTCGGGCCGCACATAGAGCAGAAGTGAGCTACCTTGCCGGATTCCTGCGGCAGCGTTTCATCGTGGTAGGCTCGCGCCGTCTCCGGGTCCAACGCCAGATTGAATTGGTCTTCCCAGCGAAATTCGAAGCGGGCTTTCGACATCGCGTTGTCGCGGATCTGCGCCCCCGGATGTCCTTTCGCCAGATCCGCTGCGTGCGCGGCGATCTTGTACGCGATCAGTCCCTGTTTCACATCCTCTTTGTTCGGCAGCCCAAGGTGCTCTTTCGGCGTCACATAACACAACATCGCGCAGCCGAACCAGCCGATCATGGCGGCGCCGATACCGGAGGTGAAGTGGTCATACCCCGGCGCGATATCCGTAGTCAGCGGGCCAAGGGTATAAAAAGGCGCTTCGTGGCAGTGCTCCAGCTCTTCGGTCATATTGCGGCGGATCATCTGCATCGGCACATGACCGGGGCCTTCAATCATGACCTGGACGTCGTACTCCCAGGCGATATGGGTCAGCTCGCCAAGGGTATGCAGCTCGGCGAACTGCGCCTCGTCGTTGGCGTCCTGAATCGATCCGGGCCGCAGGCCGTCGCCCAGCGAAAGGGCGATATCGTACGCGCTGCATATTTCACATATCTCGCGGAAGTGCTCGTACAGGAAGCTCTCTTGGTGATGCGACAGGCACCACTTTGCCATGATGGACCCGCCGCGCGAGACAATGCCAGTCAGGCGCTTGGCGGTCATTGGTACATAGCGCAATAGCACGCCGGCGTGGATGGTGAAGTAGTCAACGCCCTGTTCGGCCTGTTCCAACAGGGTGTCGCGGTACATCTCCCAGGTCAGGTTTTCCGCGACGCCATTGACCTTCTCCAGCGCCTGGTAAATCGGCACCGTACCGATAGGCACCGGGCTATTGCGCAGGATCCACTCGCGCGTTTCATGGATGTAGCGGCCGGTGGAGAGGTCCATTACGGTGTCGGCCCCCCAGCGGGTGGACCAAACCAGCTTTTCCACCTCTTCTTCGATAGAAGAGGTGACCGCGGAATTGCCGATATTGGCGTTCACTTTCACCAGGAAGTTGCGGCCGATAATCATCGGCTCGGATTCAGGATGGTTAATGTTGGCGGGGATAATCGCCCGTCCGGCGGCGACCTCCTGACGGACGAATTCGGGCGTGATGGTCAGCGGCAGATGGGCGCCAAAACTCTGGCCGGGATGTTGTTGGCGCAGCGTCGTGCTGTGAATGCGCTCGCGCCCCATGTTCTCGCGCAGGGCGATAAACTCCATCTCCGGCGTGATGATACCCAGGCGGGCGTAGTGTAACTGGGTGACGCGCTGGCCGGTTCTCGCTCGGCGCGGCTGAGGCAGATGTTCAAAACGCAAGTGGTCCAGACCGGCATCGGCCAGGCGCTGCTGGGTAAATCCGGAGCTGAGCTGAGATAATCGTTCGGTATCGCCGCGCTCTTCAATCCAGGCGGTTCTCAGGCAAGCCAGTCCACAGCGCACATCGGGGACGGCTTCGGGATCGCCATAAGGTCCGGCGGTGTCGTAGACCGGTATCGGCTCATTAGGTTCGTAGCGAGGCGTTTCCCGGCTTCCCCCGAGCAGCGTGGGACTGAGTTGGATTTCCCGCAGCGGGACGCGAATATCCGGCCGTGAGCCGGTCAGGTAAATTCGCCGTGATTGTGGAAAAGACGTTCCTCGCACCTCGTCGATAAAACGTTGGGCGGAGGCGCGTTGTTCGCGGCGTCCTGAAGGTTTTTTTTCTGTAGACATAGCAAATTCCTGTTTGGCTGGAAGGAAACATTGCTTGTCTGGAGTTCGGATGGAGTAATGGAGAAGTCTCTTTTCCCTGGGTGATAATGAATCTGTCTGGGAAAAGGATGATGTTTACTCTTGTTCCCTTCGCAGGTTTTAACCTGATCAGGTTCCGCGGATCCCGAATTAACGGTCTCAGCCCGCACGCGTTACCGCGACGCTGGGCACTCCGACAAGATAACGCCCGATGGGTTGGGCGAGGTCAATCGCCTACACTTTATGCTGGCAATGCGTCACTGTCAAAGGCGGGGACCGATGATGGATGGAGTCACCGCGCATGACTTTGACAGGGCATTAAGCGTTGGGACGATAGACGCTGCCTGTTACTGACAGTGGCCTTATTTTTCGCGAAATATGCGATAAATCATCCTTCTTGCGGGCACTGTCACCGAAATACATGATTGCGGATCGAAGGCGGCGAGGAGAGAGAGAACGACGGAACGAGTTTCTATGGCGTGGTATTGTGCTAACGCGTAGAGCGTCTGATTTATATGCATTAATGTTGTCTATATCTACACATCATAGCCATAGACTCGGTGACAGAGGGCGAAAGAAAAGATGGAAGTAACGTTAACAGGTGAAGAGCTTGGCTGGTGGGTTGTCAGCGAGAACAATCAGATTTGGCTGCCTCAAGGGAGATTACCGCAAGGGTCTTCCCGCCAATGGGGACTGAAAACGCGTCCGGCACGCCGAATTGGCGAGTGGCAGGGCGAGCCTGTCTGGCTAGTGCGCCAGACAATGGCCGAAGAGATGGGATCGCTGCGGCAGCTGCTGGACGTGGAGGGCGGGCTGTTTCAGTTGGCCGGCCGGGGAGTTCAACTGGCCGAGTTTTATCGCGCCCACCGTTTCTGCGGCTACTGTGGTCATGAGATGCACCATAGCAAAACCGAGCTGGCCTGCCTGTGCGGCCACTGCCGGGAGCGTTACTATCCGCAGATCGCGCCCTGCGTCATCGTGGCGATCCGCCGCGGCAGCGAAATTTTGCTGGCGCAGCATGTCCGTCACCGGGGCAATATGTACACCGCGCTGGCCGGGTTCGTCGAGCTGGGTGAAACGCTTGAACAGGCCGTAGCCCGAGAAGTCATGGAAGAGAGCAATATTCGCATTAAAAACCTCCAATATGTGAGTTCTCAGCCCTGGCCGTTCCCCCATTCTTTGATGATGGCCTATATTGCGGAGTATGCCGACGGCGAACTGCGTCACGATCCCTCCGAGCTCCGCGATGCTGCCTGGTTTCGTTACGACAAACTGCCAATCCTGCCGCCCGCGGGAACCGTGGCGCGCCGCTTGATAGAAGATACGGTGGTGATGTGTCGTGAGGCAGACGGCTAATCCGTCTGCGTCATGCGTGTAGCCTGAGAGGAATCAACCCGCTACACTGCCGCCTGAATTACCCAGACCCAGCGACCTGCGCGCCTGCCGTTCAGGCGCCAAAAGGAAAAGATCATGACCGACCTTAAAAACGATCGCTATTTACGCGCTCTGTTACGTCAGCCCGTTGACGTCACGCCTGTTTGGATGATGCGTCAGGCTGGTCGTTATCTGCCGGAATATAAAGCGACGCGCGCGGAGGCCGGAGATTTTATGTCGTTGTGCAAGAATGCCGAGCTGGCCTGCGAAGTGACGCTGCAGCCGCTGCGCCGCTATGCGCTGGATGCGGCCATTCTGTTCTCCGATATTCTGACGATCCCCGATGCGATGGGATTGGGACTCTATTTCGAAGCGGGCGAAGGCCCCCGTTTCAGTCAACCGCTGAGAAGCCATGCCGACGTTGCGGCACTGCCCATTCCCGACCCCGAACAGGAACTGGGCTATGTGATGAACGCCGTACGCACCATCCGCCGTAATCTGGCAGGCGAAGTACCGCTGATCGGTTTTTCCGGCAGCCCGTGGACGCTGGCGACCTATATGGTTGAAGGCGGCAGCAGCAAGGCGTTTACCGTGATCAAGAAAATGCTGTTCGCCGAACCCCGTACGCTGCATCTGTTGTTGGACAAGCTGGCGGACAGCGTCACGCTTTACCTGAACGCACAGATCAAAGCTGGCGCTCAGGCGGTCATGATTTTTGATACCTGGGGAGGCGCGCTGAGCGGGCGGGATTATCGCGAATTCTCGCTGCATTACATGCACAAGATCGTCGATGGCCTGCTGCGCGAGCATGAGGGCCGCCGTGTACCGGTGACGCTGTTCACGAAAGGCGGCGGGCAGTGGCTGGAAGCGATGGTGGAAACAGGCTGCGACGCGTTGGGTCTGGACTGGACAACGGATATCGCCGACGCCCGTCGTCGTGTAGGCGATAAGGTTGCGCTGCAGGGCAATATGGACCCGTCCATGCTTTATGCTCCCCCTGTGCGCATCGAACAGGAAGTCGCCGCCATTCTGGACGATTTTGGTCCGGGCAACGGCCACGTTTTTAACCTCGGTCACGGCATCCACCAGGATGTTCCGCCAGAACACGCCGGTGCGTTTGTTGACGCGGTACATCGCTTGTCCCGGCCTTATCACCAGGAGAAGGCATGATCGACACTCAGTCTCTTCGGGCTGAGCAGTTAATCAAGGCGGCTCAGGTCGTTCGTCATGACGCGTTCCCGTTCGATCAGCCGGCGTTTATTGCCGGTGCGGACGTCGGGTTTGAGCAGGAGGGCACGGTGACCCGGGCGGCAATTGCCGTATTGGCGTATCCTTCGCTGGCGCTGGTAGAGTACCAAATAGCGCGTATCCCGACGACGATGCCATACATTCCGGGGCTGCTCTCCTTCCGCGAGGCGCCCGCGCTGATGGCCGCGTGGGAAGCACTACGTCACCAGCCGGACCTGCTGTTTGTGGACGGTCACGGCATTTCCCATCCTCGTCGTCTGGGGGTTGCCAGCCATTTCGGGCTGATGGTTGACGTGCCCACCATCGGCGTCGCTAAACGACGTCTGTGTGGTCACTTTGCTCCGCTGGACGACGAGGTCGGCAGTCAGCAGCCGCTATTGGACAAAGGCGAACAGGTGGGTTGGGTATGGCGCAGTAAATTACGCTGCAATCCGCTGTTCGTTTCAACCGGGCATCGGGTCGGTTTGGAAACGGCGTTGTTGTGGGTGAAATGTTGCATGCGGGGCTACCGGTTGCCTGAGCCTACACGCTGGGCCGACGCGGCTGCGTCAAACCGGATCGCATTTCAGCGCTGGCAACATCAGCAAACACTATAGATAATCGCGCCAGCGTTTTTTAGGAATACAGGAATAGGGCCGCTGGCCGTTTTTGGCTACACTGCGGTCCGTCACGTTAGAGATAAAACATGTTACGTAACCCCATTCATTTGCGTCTGGAGAAACTGGAAAGCTGGCAGCATGTCACTTTCATGGCGAGCCTCTGTGAACGCATGTATCCGAACTATCATGAGTTCTGCCGCCAGACGGAATTTGGCGATGCGCAGGTCTACCGTCGTATCCTCGATCTGATTTGGGAAACACTGGTGGTCAAAGATGCTAAGGTTAACTTTGATCTTCAGTTGGAAAAGCTGGAGGATGCGGTTCCATCCGCTGACGACTATGATCTTTACGGGGTCTATCCAGCGATTGATGCCTGTATCGCTTTGGGGGAGTTAATTCACTCTCGCCTGAGTGGTGAAACGCTATCGCATGCTATCGTGATTAGTGAAACCTCCATTAGGACGGTAGCCATGCTTGAGATGACTCAGGCTGGCAGAGAAATGACGGATGAGGAACTCAACGTCATCCCTGCCATTGAAGAGGAATGGGATCTCCAGTGGGAGATCTTCCGCCTGTTGGCGGCCTGTGAAGAGCGTGATATCGAGCTGATCAAAGGCCTTCGCGCGGACCTGCGCGAGGCGGGAAGCAGCAATATTGGGATAAATTTATATCAATAACCGGTAAAACGTGATTTAAGGTCTTAAATGGCCGCTCTAAGGGCTTCACACCGCACCCTGTCTGGTCTACATTTGGGGGGCGTAAAAAAAGTGGCTGTCGGTGCGTATATGCAGGAGAGTGCTTTAATGGCATTTCCGTCGCACTCGATGCTTAGCAAGCGATAAACACACTGTAAGGATAACTTATGAATAAGACTCAACTGATTGATGTAATTGCTGACAAGGCTGACCTTTCCAAGACCCAGGCTAAAGCTGCATTGGAAGCTACTCTGGCGGCAATTACTGAGTCTCTGAAAGAAGGTGATGCAGTACAATTAGTTGGTTTTGGTACTTTCAAAGTCAATCATCGTAATGAGCGCACTGGCCGCAACCCGCAGACGGGTAAAGAAATCAAAATCGCAGCTGCCAACGTGCCTGCATTTGTTTCCGGTAAAGCACTGAAAGACGCTGTAAAATAAGCGCATGCTAAGAAAAGGTTTGAACAGAGGGGCGATTTCGCCCCTTTTGCTTTTTCTTAAACGTACTGCGATTGGGAGCGTAGCCGCCCTGGCGGTTTCCTGCAGCTCCCACTCGCCTCCCTCCGCTTTGTATGCCGGGGGATATCTCTCTGACCGTGGCGTAGTGCGCGTGTGGCGCAAAGACGACCCGGCTCAGCAGCAGACGGCACTTATGACGGTCTTCAGTCCGTTCAATGGCCAAAGCACCCAAATTACCCGCTACCACTTCCAGCAGAACGCCGTACGTGAAATCACGCAAAGCAAGAGCGCGCCTGATAAAGAGGACGTGCGTATTCGTTTTGACTCAAAAGGCGCCGTCAGCTATATGCAGCGTCAGTTGACTGACCGCCGTGAGTTGCTTTCTGATGATGATATTGCGCTGTACCAGTTTGATGCGGTAAGACTCCTGGAAATGAGCGCTGCCATGCGTACGGGCAACGTTCACTTGTGGCAAGGGCAGTGGCAGGACGGGGTGGTCGTGACTTGCAGCGGTCAACGTATTCGTCCGGGTCTCGACAGCAGAGCCTCGCAACGGATAGCGCAGCGCCAGAAGCGATCTTCTGTCCCATTAAGTATTGCCTGGCTGGAGTCGCCGGAAGGGACGCAGCTTCTGCTGGTCGCCAATGAAGATTTCTGTCGTTGGGAACCCACGGCGGAATCATTGCAAAGCGACTAAACGCGGCGACGGTTGAAGTGAGCCTCCGCAAGAAGGCTCACCCATTATGCTAAGACATCAGGAGTGCGACTGTTCGCGGTCGATAGCCCGGTAACCGATGTCGGTACGACAGAAAGATCCTTCCCAACGAATACCTTTCGCGAGCGCATAGGCATTACGCTGAGCATCTTCTACGCTCGCGCCCAGTGCAGTCACGCACAGGACTCGTCCACCGTTGGTCACCACATCATGACCGTGCAGAGCGGTGCCGGCATGAAACACTTTGCCGTCTGCCGTTTCCGAGGTTCTCAGACCTGAAATGATGTCGCCTTTGCGATAATCAGCCGGATAACCCCCAGCGGCCAGAACCACGCCCAAAGAAGGACGGTCATCCCACTCGGAACGCTGCTCATCCAGCTTGCCGTCACAGGCCGCCAGGCAAAGCGCGACCAGATCGGAGCGCATACGTAGCATAATCGGCTGCGTTTCCGGATCGCCGAAGCGGCAGTTAAATTCGATGACCTTAGGTTGACCGTCGGCGGAGATCATCAGTCCCGCGTAAAGGAAGCCGGTGTAGACGTTCCCTTCCGCGGCCATGCCCTTAACGGTCGGCCAGATAATCTGGTCCATCACGCGTTGGTGGATCTCGTCGGTCACCACTGGTGCAGGAGAGTAGGCGCCCATGCCGCCGGTGTTGGGGCCGGAGTCGCCATTACCTACGCGCTTATGATCCTGGCTGGTTGCCATCGGCAGCACATGCTCGCCGTCGACCATGACGATAAAGCTGGCTTCTTCCCCATCCAAAAACTCCTCGACGACAACACGGTGTCCCGCATCGCCAAATGCGTTGCCTGCCAGCATATCCGTCACGGCATTTTCGGCTTCTTCCAGCGTCATGGCGACAATGACGCCTTTACCGGCGGCAAGGCCATCAGCCTTGATGACGATAGGAGCGCCTCTCTTGCGGATATAAGCAAGCGCTGGCTCAATGTCGGTAAAGTTCTGGTATTCCGCCGTAGGTATGTGATGCCGCGCCAAGAAGTCTTTAGTGAAGGCTTTAGAGCCTTCGAGCTGCGCAGCCGCCTGAGTCGGGCCGAAAATGGGCAACTGCGCCGCACGGAATGCATCTACGATACCGATGACCAGCGGCGCTTCCGGTCCGACGATAGTCAGACCGACATCATTTTTCTTCGCGAAGTCAAGGAGCGCCGGAATATCTGTTGCGGCGATGTCGACATTCTCCAGCGACGGTTCCAACGCGGTGCCCGCATTGCCGGGCGCGACGAACACTTTATCCGCCCGGGGAGATTGCGCTGCTTTCCAGGCCAGCGCATGTTCGCGCCCACCGTTGCCGATAATTAAAATATTCATGGTGAGTCTCGCTCCGGATTAATGGCGGAAATGACGCATGTCGGTAAATAGCATAGCAATGCCGTGTTCATTGGCGGCGGCGATCACTTCGTCGTCGCGGATGGAACCGCCCGGCTGAATGACGCAGGTAATGCCCACGGCGGCAGCGGCATCAATGCCGTCACGGAACGGGAAGAAGGCATCGGACGCCATGACGGAGCCTTCGACTACCAATCCTTCATCCTCGGCTTTGATACCGGCGATCTTGGCGGAATACACGCGGCTCATCTGCCCTGCGCCTATGCCGATGGTCATGTTATCGCGGGCATAGACGATAGCGTTGGATTTGACGAATTTCGCCACCTTCCAGCAGAACAGCGCATCCCGTAGCTCCGCTTCGGTGGGTTGACGTTCCGTAACCACCCGCAGCTGTGAAGCGTCGACCATACCGAGGTCGCGGTCCTGTACCAGCAAACCGCCGTTGACGCGCTTGAAGTCAAGGCTGGGAATATGTTGCTGCCATTGTCCGCAGGTGAGCACTCGGACATTCTGTTTGGCGGCGGTAACCCGCAGCGCAGCGTCGCTGACCGACGGTGCGATAATCACTTCGACGAACTGACGGCTAACGATGGCCTGCGCCGTGGCTTCGTCTAACTCGCGGTTAAATGCGATGATGCCGCCGAATGCTGATGTCGGGTCGGTTTTGTAGGCGCGTTCATAGGCGTCGAGAATCGAGTCGCCAATAGCCACGCCGCAAGGGTTGGCATGTTTCAGAATGACGCAGGCAGGTTCGGCGAACTCTTTCACACACTCCAATGCCGCGTCGGTATCGGCGATGTTGTTGTAGGACAGCGCTTTGCCTTGCCATTGGGTTGCGGTAGCGACTGATGCTTCCTTCACTTCTTCCTCTATATAGAAAGCGGCCTGTTGATGGCCGTTCTCGCCATAGCGCATATCCTGCTTTTTAATGAAGTTCAGGTTGAGCGTGCGGGGGAAGTGGCCAGCGGGGCGAGAAGTGTCCCCGTGGTAGGCAGGAACCAGGGTGCCGAAGTAGTTGGCGATCATGCTGTCGTACGCGGCCGTATGTTCAAACGCTTTGATGGCGAGATCGAAACGGGTTTCGTCGGTCAGCGATCCCTCGTGTGAATCCAGCTCGTCAATGATAGAGGAGTAATCTCCGCTTTTAACCACAATGGCGACATCGTTATGATTCTTGGCGGCTGAGCGCACCATGGTAGGGCCGCCGATATCGATGTTTTCAATGGCGTCGGCCAGCGTGCAGTGCTCTTTTGCGACCGTTTGGGCGAATGGGTAAAGATTAACAACGACCATATCTATGGGCTGAATATCATGTTGCGCCATGACAGCGTCGTCCTGACCCCGGCGGCCGAGTATTCCGCCATGCACTTTGGGATGCAGCGTTTTGACTCGGCCGTCCATCATCTCCGGAAATCCGGTGTAATCCGATACTTCCGTTACGGGCAAACCGGCGTCGGCCAGCAGCCGCGCGGTGCCGCCCGTAGAGAGTAGCTCCACGCCGCGTTCAGACAGCGCTTGCGCAAATTCAACGATACCGGCTTTGTCAGACACGCTGAGCAAAGCACGACGGAGAGGACGATGTTGTTGCATGATGATGTGATCCCTTGGCTAGGTTCGTATTCAGAGAGCGTTATGTGAATATTGCTGATTAAAAGCGTAAGTCAGGGCTTTGAGATGAATATTCAGCTAATGCCCCCGCAACCGGGGTCCGGTTTTCAGGGAGGAAATTGTAGCGAAAACGTTTGCGTGATGCTTGCCAAATTTCAGCCTTTGCTTCATCTGTGGATAATTCTGTGCAAAAAAAGGTATAAGGCGGGCTTTTGCTGTGGAATGCAGCAAACGGAAAAGTTTGTGATAAATACTGGTTGCGGGCTGAGAGGAAGTCCCTATAATGCGCTCTCACTGACACGGCGCAGCGGACAACGCGACGCGGTGACAGTCGGAGAAAAACGAAGAAAGTCGTTGACTCTGAATGAGGTAAGCGTAGTATACGCGGCCTCACGTTAGTCGCAACGGCGGCAACGAAACGCTCTTTAACAATTTAATCAGACAATCTGTGTGGGCACTCACAAGACACTATCGCAACCAGATACGAAAAAGTCTTGAAGAGTGAACAACAGTTAATTCATTACGAATGAACAGTAAATTCTTTGAGCATCGCTATTAACTTAGCAAATCAAGCTTTTAATTGAAGAGTTTGATCATGGCTCAGATTGAACGCTGGCGGCAGGCCTAACACATGCAAGTCGAGCGGCAGCGGAAGGAAGCTTGCTTCCTTGCCGGCGAGCGGCGGACGGGTGAGTAATGTCTGGGGATCTGCCCGATGGAGGGGGATAACTACTGGAAACGGTAGCT
>NZ_FNQS01000035.1:0-1077 GCF_900107885.1 Lonsdalea quercina
AGTGTCGCTGCCGCAGCTTCGGTGCATGGTTTAGCCCCGTTACATCTTCCGCGCGGGCCGACTCGACCAGTGAGCTATTACGCTTTCTTTAAATGATGGCTGCTTCTAAGCCAACATCCTGGCTGTCTGGGCCTTCCCACATCGTTTCCCACTTAACCATGACTTTGGGACCTTAGCTGGCGGTCTGGGTTGTTTCCCTCTTCACGACGGACGTTAGCACCCGCCGTGTGTCTCCCGTGATAACATTCTTCGGTATTCGCAGTTTGCATCGAGTTGGTAAGCCGGGATGGCCCCCTAGTCGAAACAGTGCTCTACCCCCGAAGATGAGTTCACGAGGCGCTACCTAAATAGCTTTCGGGGAGAACCAGCTATCTCCCGGTTTGATTGGCCTTTCACCCCCAGCCACAAGTCATCCGCTAATTTTTCAACATTAGTCGGTTCGGTCCTCCAGTTAGTGTTACCCAACCTTCAACCTGCCCATGGCTAGATCACCGGGTTTCGGGTCTATACCCTGCAACTTAACGCCCAGTTAAGACTCGGTTTCCCTGCGGCTCCCCTATTCGGTTAACCTTGCTACAGAATATAAGTCGCTGACCCATTATACAAAAGGTACGCAGTCACCCTGATTAATCAAGGCTCCCACTGCTTGTACGTACACGGTTTCAGGTTCTATTTCACTCCCCTCGCCGGGGTTCTTTTCGCCTTTCCCTCACGGTACTGGTTCACTATCGGTCAGTCAGGAGTATTTAGCCTTGGAGGATGGTCCCCCCATATTCAGACAGGATAACACGTGTCCCGCCCTACTCATCGAACTCACAATCCATGCCTCTTCGTGTACGGGACTATCACCCTCTGTCGTGCGACTTTCCAGACGCTTCCACTAAGACACAAACTGATTCAGGTTCTGGGCTCCTCCCCGTTCGCTCGCCGCTACTAGGGGAATCTCGGTTGATTTCTTTTCCTCGGGGTACTGAGATGTTTCAGTTCCCCCGGTTCGCCTCGCAACACTATGTATTCATGTTGCGATAGTGCAACGGATTGCACTGGGTTTCCCCATTCGGGTATCGTCGGGTATAA
>NZ_FNQS01000025.1:0-2465 GCF_900107885.1 Lonsdalea quercina
TCGCGTTCATCCGGGCGCAACAGCTGCTCCGGCAGACGCCAGCTGGCCCGCCGGTAGCCAAACCGATACGCCGCGCCGTCCGGGCGCAGCCACTGCACCACCCGGTCCTGCGGGTCGTAGCGCAGGTGCTGCATCCGGCCTTCCGCGTCCGTGGCGCTCAGCAGGCGCTGGCGATGGTCATACTGCAACCGCGCCTGCACCTCGCCGGCCCGGTCGCTGACCTGGGTCAGCAGCCCGTAGCGATTCCACGTGAAGTGCACTTCGCGGGCGTCGGGGCCGGTCAGCCGCACCGGGTCGCCCGCCGCGTCATACTCCCACGCCCAGGTGCGCCCCAGCGGGTCCGTCACGCCGCAAAGCCGTTCCTGCTCGTCATAGTCGTAGGCCCACATCTGACCACCGCCGTCGGTGAAGGTGCTGACCAGTCCGGTTTGCTCCAGATAGCTGAAGGCGGTGACGCGCCCCTGCGGCGAAATCTCCCGCAGCAGGTTGCCATGCTGGTCATACTCGTAGCGGGTCTCGTGGCCCAGCGGCGAGCGCTGATAGCTCATCAGCGACAGGTCGTTAAAACCGTATTCGCTGCGGTGTCCCTGACCGTCGGTCATGATGACGCGGTTGGGGTAATATTCGAAGCGTCCGGTCAGAAAGCCATCGGCGCAGGTGGTGAAGACGCAGCGCCCCTGTTCGTCATACTCGTAACGCGCCCAGGTCTGGTCGTGGTCGTCCCAGCGCGTCAGCCGGTTGGCCGCATCATACTCGTAGTAGAGGTGGTACAGCTGGGTGGCGTCCGCCTCCATCAGGCGGCCCAGTTCGTCCTGACGGTACAATGCCAGCTCGGTGCGCTGGGCGCCGTCGGTGCGGATAAGCTGATGCACGAAGTCACCCTGCCACACCAACCGTATTTCGATACCGTCGCTGTGCCGCACCTGTTGCAGGCGGCCCTGCCTGTCACGCAGCAGGGCGATGTGGTTGTCATGGGTGTCGCGGATTTCACTCAGCAGCCGCGTATCGCCTTGCACCACGCTGAATGTGCGCCAGGTCTGGCTGTCCCGGTGCCACAGGCTGAAACCTTCGCCGCGGCGGTGGAGGGTAAACGCGGGGTAGAGCGGGCAGAACACCGCCTGGATGTCCTGATGGAAGGTGAAGTCGATGTCAAAGCCCTGTGCCAGCGTGATGACGACATGGGTATTCAATCCTTCCTGACTGACCCGGGCGACTTCGCTCCAGCTGTCGTGCCAGCCGTGTCCCAGCAACCCCGAATGCGACGAGGCCGAGCGGTAGGTGCGCTCGAACACCAGCGGCAGCGTCTGTCCCAGCGCGATATCCTGCCGCGACTCAATCACGTCGCCGCTGGCGATATACACCGGGTCTTTCAGGAAGGCTTTTATCGATTCCTTGACGCGTGCCAGCCCCTTACTCTCGCGAAAGGCGCGACTGGCGCACCCCGCGATGCGCTTTAACTCCCGGGCGGTCACCAAGGCGCCGGCGTACATCCCCCTGAGCGCGGCCCGGGGGTGGGTCAACAATCGTCCCAGCCCTTTGAACAGGCCCCGGCTCGGCGGCACCAAAAACTCAACGCCAATCAGAATGGCTTTCTCCCACCAGCTGAATTCATCCTGAATGTCCAAAAGGGTCTGCTGTCCCGCACCGAAGTAAACGGTAGATGCCCCTTCCTTCAGGGTGCCGCCGCATACGGTTTTATCATCGATGCGCGCCGCGGCGTGCTGATTGACATATACCGTGTCGCTGCCCTGGGCAATCGGCTGCGGCGAGTTGTGTTTGGTGCAGGCGACCGTATCGACCTCGGCACGGGACGCGGGTAATTTTTCGACGAAGACATTTCCGGAGCCGGTGACCACCGGGCCAAACGGCGGCGTCACGCTGTCCACCATCGCGGCGACGCCGCCGGAAATCGCGGCAATCTGATCTTTGAGCAAATAGGTGAGCCCGAACCCGGCCGCCAGCTTGACAGCCCCCACGACCAGCACAAATCCAAATCCGCCGGTGAATCCGGTAACGGACACAATAGCCGCCACTGTGACCGCCACCGCAGCTGCCGCTACCGCAAAAGCCGCCGCCGCGACCAGCGCGCCCGCGATGGCCCCCAGCAATGCCCCCAAAAAACTGGCGTGCTTGATGGTCTTGCCCGGCGACGTCGGCGGTTTGCCCTGACACGGTTGTGGGCGTTCCGCCGGCGGCGCGGGCTGACTCCCCGCATGCATGGCCCCCACGCGGGCCACCCGGCTCAGTATGTCATTCAGCATGTCGACTCCCTTCAGGACGCGCTTTTAAAGCTCTCCACCACCGCTAACAGCGCGGTTTTCTGCTCTTCCCGCAGTTCGCCCGCCGCCGTGACGGTAAACGTCAGCAGCCGCTGACCGCGCACCTGCATCACCACCACCTGATGCATCGGCCCCTCCGTCGAGCGCCAGGTGTACTCCAGCGCGCGCGCCGGTTCGCCATCCAGC
>NZ_FNQS01000020.1:0-13867 GCF_900107885.1 Lonsdalea quercina
GCCGATTTACGTTCTGGTGAAATGTGCTTCACGATATGGTTCCATCTTGTCATTAATGTTTTCGATGGGGGTGCCATCTATCCTGACAGAGGGGGCATCGCTGAGTTTGGCAAAGAAATAACTGACCTGATTTTCCGTCATTACTTTGCCCTGGCGTAGCGTCCGCCGACTGAATTGGTTGATATTAAACAACTGCTCGCCTGCCCTGCATTTCAGCCTCGGCAAGTAAATGCTCCAGATAAGGTCGTAGCCGTGAGGCGATGGGGACAATATGTTCATCATGGCTTTTACTGCCTTCACTCTGAATAAACAGGGTGTCATAGACCAGATCGATATCTTTGACGCGCAGATGAATAAGCTGGTTCAGACGGATAGCGGTGTAGTTGAACGTTTCGACCATGGCCAGCCAGAACCAGGCCGGATAGAACGGTGAACGGTAGCCTCGCTGTGTATTCTCCTGTTCAATAAAATGGTTCAGTATTTTGCGTGAGGCAGAGGATCTGCTCGCGGGACAGGGTTTTCTTTTTCTTGCGGGATTCCCGAAGCGATGTTTTATGAAACGGATTGATAAACTGCTCCAGAGGGCCCTGTTCAATCGCGAAATTATACAGTGCCCGCATATGGCGCATAGAGTGATTCCAGCTCACCGGCTTGATACCGCGCACATTTAACAGATAGCTGCGCCACTCCAGAACCATATGAGGCGTTACTTCGGCGGGCAGGACGTTGCGCCAGTGGGTAAACTGATTTACCGCCGTGTGATAGCAGTCCTGGGTATCAGGGCGCAACAGACGGGCAAAAAAATACTCTTCCAGGAGTTTTTCAAAGGTCATTTGCATCTTCTCCTTCACTGAGTAAGAGATGAGGGTTATTGAAGGGAATGTCATCTCCAAAAAGCGGCGTGGGATCGTCAAGAAGATATCCCTTCAGACGTGAGCTACGGCGCGGACCGACAACGGCGCACTGCCAGATGTTGAGACCGTTTTTTCTTTTTCGGTGAAGGTGCAGATTCTGAAATCCTTTCTGTACTTCCCGCCAGCGCTCCGCGGGTACATTCTGGCCGCAGGCGTCCAGCCAGAGTTTGAAAATACCGGGAGTGACCAGAAACGCCGTCCCGGCGACGGTGTGGATCCGGGCGTTGGGTTCGTTTATTTCCAGATGCTGCGCCCGGCAGTTATCAACCAGCCACTGCCGGAATGCTTCGCCCGAAAGTGGCGTGTCATCTGGTTCGGTGGATGATTGTTCCACAGGTGCGTCTCCTGAAACTATGGCTTCTGTTTCTTTTAGCGCCTCCGTTAACGGCGTAACTGTTCCACTAAAGATTGCAGGACGTTGCTGTGGATCCTCCCAAATCAGCGAGGGGGTGAAGCACAATAGTGTGAGTTCACTGCTCCAGCCACCGTTGGCTGCAATCCGGCAATGCCATATAGCCTTGTCTACGCACGGGATCAGTAACTGATGCGTCTGCGTCTCACCGAACAGCCGCACGTTATGCTGCGGTACGGCATCAATACCTTGGCGCAGCAGCCAGCCACGCACGGCCTCGGCAGCGTTCTTGCTGACCAGCCACAGAGCCTCTTCAGCCAGCCAGCCGTCAGAGCCGCCGTTCGGGTTATTGAGCCGGAACTCATGCGCCAGCAGATCGCGCAGGGCGGTGATAATTTGCTGCGGCAGCGACGCTTGCGGGCGGTGAATTGCCTTAACCGGATCGCCGCCGAGATTAAACGCCACCGACGCCCGGTCAGCTTTCTGCACCAGTTCACCCGCCAGCCCGGCGTACTGATATTGCCCGTTCAGGCAGTGCAGCAGAGTAGATAACGCAGCGGCGTCGGCGGCGAGCCAGTCGAGGTTTTCCGGCGGGAGAAGTTGGGTAAGCAGAAGGGCTGCCGCAGCCGGATGGCGCAGATAATCACGTTGCGGCAAATAGCGGAACCGATAAGCCTGGACCAGTGGACCATGCCATGGAAACCAGCGTTGCCCGCTGGCATCTTCCACCTCAATATCGGTGACAAGTTTGCCCACATCGTGCAGCAGCGCAGCGTAGATGATGACCGTTGTCCAGCTTTCGGACTGAGCGGCCTGATCTTCCGGCGCGGTATCAGGCGGAAAAAGATAACTCTGCCGCAGCCGTGCGGCATAACAGGCGGTTTCAAGGCTGTGATCGAGCAGACCGCCCGCATGAGCGTGATGGTGGTTTTCCGAGGCGGGAAATGACTGCGCCAGTTCCGCAAAGCGGTGGAGCGGCGTTAACCAGAAGCGTTCAAATAGCGAGGCAGGAAGCGCGGTGCTCTGGCGAATAAACTGGATAAGCTGCTGGCGCGATGAGACAGCCAGTAGTGTTTGCGAAGATTCAGGTTGCAGCCATCCCTCCGTGGCGCTCGGCTTGCCGTCGGATGGTGTGGTTTCTGGTTTTTTGCGCGTCAGCCATATCCGCATAATGGCCCTTTATACCCAATGAATTTTGTGTTGCAGGAAAGCCAATGCATCTGCAACCCGAAAGACGAAGGGAAGCCCCTTTTCGGGTAAGCCCGTTACCCCTTCACTCTCTTCCCCTTAACCTTTGGGATTTTGCCTTTTGGTGCCGCCAGATTTGGGACAAAATTGTTTATTGGGCCGCGCAAATTTATTGGAGTAAAGAAAAACGGCGGAGCAGGGATGCTCCGCCGTGAATATGAAAGTCATGCGCTCAGCGCTAACGGCTGCTGCGCCCGTTCAAGCAGGTATTCGCAGGCATTACGCGCTAATCCGCTGGCACGGAAAATCGCTTTTTTGTCCTGATGCAACACCTTAAGCCACGATGTGATGTAGCTGTCATGCTGTAGCTTCGCCTGAATACCAACATGGGCGCACAGGAAGGCAGAGCCCATTTCGGCGACGAGTTCCTCAAAACTGTACGCCGGATCGCCGAAGGTGTGATTTCCTGCGGTGATACCGTCCCGGTTCAGCCGTGAAGCGTGTCCGGTAGCGTGCGTCAGTTCATGCAGTAGTGTGCCGTAGTAATCCTCACGCGAATCGAACTGCTCAGGATGCGGCATGATGATGCAGTCGCGCCCTGGCGAGTAATACGCCCGACTCTGGCGTCGGTGAGTGATCGTCACCGCGCTTTGACGGGCAACCTGCTCGGCAGCAGCGATGGGATCATCGACCATCACGACAGGCTGTGAAAACGCTTCCGGCAGTCCTTCACATTGCTGAATATTGAACAGCCGGAACTCGCGTACCACGGCATAAGACGTCACTTTAGGATTGCCGTCAGCATCAAGAACCGTATTCCCATTGCTGTCCACTACCTCGCGCTGCTGGGGCAGATAGAACACGGCCAGTGTCGATTTTTCGCCTTTGCGGATGTTACCGCCCGCATTGCGAATTTGTGTGAAGGTCAGCCAGCGATCGCTCTCATATCCCTGTCGTTCTGCGCTGTTCCAGAGCAGAGGGATGTTGATGCCATGATAAAACCGCCCGGATAAGGCATTCATCGGCACCACCGGTTCCCCTTCCCGCCACGGGCGAACCCAGGGGATCACGCCTTTCTCCAGCGCGGCGATAATTTCATTGGTGACTTTCTGGTAAAGATCGTTGCTTCTGTTCATAAGCGTAACCTCATGATAAAGAAGCCGGGTACAGCGCTCCCGGTCGGGTGTCGCCCGGCTCGGGGAGTGAAGGATGCTGAGGTAATCAGCAGGTATGAAGGGCAGTAACCAACAGATGGTTATCTTCAAGCGCTAAGCGCAGCGGAGTCATCAGCGGTACATTGCTGCTGCCGTCAGAAGGCAAACAGTACAGACCGAAATTGATGCTCTTACGGTCCGGGCCTGCGCTTTTGAATGTCAGCATGGTCACGACAATCAGATTTTCTAGGTGGTCATCTTCCTGAGAGGGAGCGGGTGGAAAACTGACTACCTTTTCCCAGGCCTCAGATGAGACAGACAATGATAAGGATTTTGCTTGAGGGCAAGATGAAGTTGGCATCGTGTTTCTCCAGTGATGAAAGCAGAGAAACACCGCCCGTAGGGAGGGATTCCCTGCATGGTGGGGTAGAGGATGTATCAGGCGCTAAGCGCTGTCCGCGAGGGTGATACGGAGCGGACGAAAAGGCGAGCCTCACCGGGTAGGGTGGCAACCTGAAGGCTCTGGTTGCGGGTCAAACTTTGTACAGATTAATGCGGTATAAAAAATAATCAAGCATCACTCTTATCAGGGCGAAAGTTCGGGGATTGTTGCTCTGGAGTCCGGTCTGGTCTTCAGTGCCAGGTTGAGGATTTAATCGATGCTTTATGTCTGTAACACTGAAAGATAAACTGTGTACATCCACAGGAGTTGTAAATCACGCATCGCTTAACGGTTGATACGCAGAGCCGTGCGTTGTAACGCAGGAAGGCATATGACCAGTCGTCCCCAAATGATTATTAACGTGTTACAGGCAAATCCCGGTAAGCAGTTCACGGCCCGCCAACTGGCGCAAAAAATTATTGATCATTACAGTGCCGAGCTGGCCGAAAAAAGTAAAAACCCACGTTTTACCAGCGATGAAGACTTTTTGAGCCAGATTACCGCATAGGTGGGTGGCAGCCGGACCGTTAAAGCGAAGGCGATGTGTCCACAGGTGATGACGCGTGATAAGCCAAGGCCGCGCTTGTTTTATTGGGGAGAATCTGCGCTGGAGCAGAAGGTTGCCAATGTGGCTCCCGAGCCAACGGTTGAAACTGTCAGCCTTACTGAGCACTCCTTGTATCCGATCCTGATTGATTACCTCTCGCAGGAAGAAGGGTTACTGTGCCGCCGAATTGACGAAAAGCGTTCCAGCAACAACAAGGGGCTGGGGGGAAACCATTGGCTGTACCCCGATATTGTAGCACTGGAGCCTCTGGATAAGGACTGGGATGAGGCGGTGCAAAACTGCGTTCGTCATAGTGAAGGTCGTTTAACACGGCTGTGGTCTTTTGAGGTGAAACAACGTGCGTGAATGTTTCTTCCAGGCGGTCAGCAACTCCAGTTGGGCGCATTTCGGCTATTTGGTGGCGACTGAAATTAACGAAGATAAGCAGCGTAGTGTGGAGCGTGAGTTGCAGATGCTCTGTGCGCTGCATGGTATTGGTGTGATCCTCCTCGATCCACATGACTTCAGTAACAGCCAGACGTTGATCCCGGCGCGGGAACGTACCAGTGTCGACTGGCAGTCAGTAAACCGTCTGGTGGAAGAGAATCGGGATTTTAAAGATTTTATTGAGCTGGTGGGGGAATACCATCAGACTGGAAAAATTCATAAATCGTTGTGGAATAAGTAGTCCATAACAGTTACGCGATAAATTGATAAGACTCGGGCTTACAACCTAGTGAGACTGTAGTTAATGAGGCAGTTTTCTGAGAAACACATGAAATTAACCCTTACCCAGCTTGAAACGTTGTTGCTCCGTGCGTGTGATGATTTGCGTGGCAGCATGGATGCCAGTGAATACAAAGAATATATTTTCGGCATGTTGTTCCTTAAGCGCGCCAGCGACCTGTTCGATCAGCGCCGGGCTGAACTCAGGAGACAGTTTAAGGACCAGGGCATGCCCGAACTGGACATTGAGCTGGCGCTTGAGGATCCAGATAACTACTCAGGTAAGTATTTCTATGTTCCCCCGCGTGCTCGCTGGAACGAATCATGGGAAGAAATTGTTGAAGAGAACGACGGTACGAAAAAGGCGGTCATCCGGCCTGCACTGAAACATGTGAAAGTTGGGGTTGGCAGCGCCCTAAATAAAGCTTTGGAAGCGATTGAAGAAGCCAACATCGACGTTTTACAGGACGTACTAAAAGGCATTAACTTCAACCGCAAGATCGGTCAGCGTACTCTGGATGATGATACCTTGGCTGATTTTGTGCTGAACTTCGAGAAGATTCCGCTTAAAGATGAGGACTTCGAATTCCCCGATCTGTTGGGATCGGCATATGAATGGTTGATTAAATTCTTTGCTGACTCCGCAGGTAAAAAGGCTGGAGAGTTTTATACCCCGGCGGAAGTCGTGCGGATCTGTGTTGAGATCTGCGATCCTGAAGAGGGCATGAGCGTTTATGACCCGACCGTTGGCTCGGGCGGCATGTTGATTCAGATGCGTGACTATCTGCGAGAAAAAGGCGGTGATGCGGATGAAATCGCGCTCTACGGTCAGGAAAAGATAGGCACCACTTGGTCTATCTGCAAAATGAACATGCTGCTACATGGAATTTCGCATGCTGATATTCGTCAGGAAGACACCCTGCGTGAACCACAGCATCTGGATGAAAAGGGCGAGTTAAGACGTTTTGATCGCGTGGTGGCTAACCCGCCGTTCAGCCAGAACTATATCAAGAAGGATATTAAACACCCTGGTCGTTTTGCTGTTTGGCTGCCAGAGAAAGGCAAGAAAGCGGACCTGATGTTTGTTCAGCATATGTTGTCTGTGCTGAAACATGATGGGCGTATGGCGACCGTTATGCCTCATGGTGTGTTGTTCCGTAGCGGTGATGAACGTGAAGCACGGAAATATTTTATCGATCATGGTTATCTGGAAGCCATCATCGGTTTACCCAGCAACCTGTTCTACGGTACGGGGATACCTGCCTGTATTCTGGTGATGAATAAAGAGGGAGCAGCCAAACGCGAGTCTGTCCTGTTTATCAACGCCGATCGTGAATACAGCGAAGATAAAGCACAGAATCATCTGCGTCCGGAGGATATTGATAAAATTATCAACGCATATCGCAAGGGAAAAACGATCCCGGGCTATGCGCGAGTTGTCCCAACTGATGAGATTATCAAAGAAGATTACAACTGTAATATTCGTCGCTACGTGGACAATGCGCCGCCGCCGGAACCCCATGATGTTCGTGCGCATTTACACGGCGGTATTCCGCTGTCGGAAATCGAAAGCCTTGGCCATTTCTGGCAAAACTATGCCGGGTTACGCGCAGATTTTTTTGCGCCCCGTGATGCTGAGTATATGAATTTTTCCCCGTCTTTGGTGGAGAAGCGTGATATTGCTGAGTTTGTTAACCGACATGCAGGTGTACTACAAGCGAATCAGGAGTTTATGGCGCAACTGGAAGCGTGGTGGGAGCAGAATCTGCCGATTGTTGAAGCGTTAGCCCCTGATGCAGCCAATCAACAGGCCCGGCCACGTAATGTTTATGTAATGCGCAGCCAGTTGATGGACAGCATTCATGACGCATTTGCGCAGCAAAACTTGTTAACTTCTTTCCAGGTGCGCGGTGCTTTTGCCAGTTATGTGAACTACCTGAAGGCGGACTTCAAGTCTATTGCTGCCAGTGGTTGGGGGGCAGAACTGATTCCGGACGAGGATATTCTGCAAAGCCAGTTCCCTGAGGTACTGGAAGAGCAGGCTAATGCACAGGCCCGTTTAGCCGAGCTGCAGGCGTTATTTGCTGCGGCGGATGACGAGGACTTTGAAGATACCGATGATACTGGTGTGATGACCTCTGAACAGGTGAAAGAGCTGAAAGCGAAGCTGAAAGATGCCAAAGGCATGGTTAAGCGGTGTAAGCGCGATCCGGGATTGGGAAGAGCTGAAGAGTATCAGGAAAAGGTTTCCCAAATCGAAGCACAGTTGAAGCGTCATAAAGTACTAGAAGACGAAGCTAAAGAGCTGAAGAAAGTTATTAAGGGCGTTGAGAGTAAGCGCGATGAGCTTGTTTTAAGCGCTCGTGAAAAAATTTCCCAAGATGAGGCTCGTGTGGTTATTATCGAACGATTAAAAAAATTACTGATGGAGACTTATAATCGATACCTGCGAGCGGAACAAAGAACATGTATACATGCAATTGAGAACTTATGGTCAAAATATGCGTTAACAACGAAACAAATTGAGGCTGAAAGAGAAAGTTCATCGCAGCAATTACAATGCTATTTGATGGAGTTGGGTTATGAATAATGGCTATTTTAAAAGTGTTTTGTTAAAAGATCACATTGCAGAATTGCCTAAATCATTTTTGCCTGCGTCTGCTGCGAATGATATGGGATATTATGATTTTTTCTGTTCTAGTGCAGAGAAAAAAACTACAGACGTCTGTCTGCAAAATGCTCCAGCTGTAATTATGGGTACAGGGGGCGTAGCATCTGTGCATCTCGGACAGTCTGGATATTCATATTCAACGGATACATGGGGTATCCGTTCAAGAACATGTGAATTAGATACGGAATATTTATATTACTTATTACAGTTACGTCTTGAAGAAATCGATTATTTTGCATTTGAAGGAAGTGGACTTAGGCATCTACGTAAGGACTATATCCGAAACATGTTGATAGATTTCCCCAAAAAAGAGGTCGCTTTAAGAATTGTACAAATTTTAAAATGTATTGATGGGTTAATTAATAATGTCAAGTTGTTAATTGATAAATATAATAAAATAAAAACTGGCCTAATGTATGATTTACTAACACGAGGGATTGACTCTGATGGTAAACTACGCCCCACATATGAGAGTAATCCTGATTTATATAAAAAAACCTCTTTAGGAAATCTTCCAAAAGACTGGTCCGTTATTAAATTAGGTGACTTACTGGCACCGGTTTACAGTAACTTTAGGAGTGGACCTTTTGGCAGTGCATTATTGAAATCTGAGCTTGTGGAAGAAGGCATTCCATTTTTAGGTATTGATAACATTAAGACTGAGAAGTTTGATAATAATTATAAGCGTTTTGTATCTGAAAAGAAATTTAACGAATTGAGAAAATACTCTGTCAGGGAGAGAGATGTTATTATAACAATAATGGGAACCGTAGGACGAGCTGCAGTTGTACCCCAAAACATAGGTAAAGCATTATCATCAAAACATTTATGGACAATGACATTTGATGAGTCGTATATAATACCAGAATTAGTTTGTTGGCAGCTTAATTACGCACCATGGGTAAAGTCTTGGTTTAGAAAGGAAACTCAAGGTGGAATAATGGATGCAATACAATCTAAAACATTGAAATCATTATTACTGCCTGTTCCAGGAAAAGAAGAGCAAAAAAATATTTTCGAAAGATATTCAATGATAACAAAAAAAATACATTCGGAAGAGTACAACCTTCAAAAGTTATTAGAACAAAAAAAGGGTCTTATGCATGATTTACTTACCGGTAAAATTTTTGTTTTAAGTAAATTGGAAACTAGAGATATAACCCATGTCTGAATACACGGAAGTTGAACAGCCCTTTCTGCAGCAATTGCAATCACTGGGCTGGGAAATTATTGACCAGGGACAGGACATTCCCTCCGATCCGGCTAAAAGTATGCGCAGCAGCTTCCGACAGTGGCTGCTGCCGCAGATTTTTACTAACGCAATAGCGCACTTAAATGCCGGATCAGACGGAAAAACATGGTTAACAGACAAGCAATTACAGGATCTGCAAGAGCAGATCCTGCGACAACCCAACCGTACTCTACTGGAAGCTAATGAGGCGATCCAAAAGCTACTTTTTAAAACACAGGTGGATATTAATAATGCCACCAGTGAGTCTGACCCAATAGTTAAATTAATCGATTTTGAACATCCGGAAAATAATCACTTTCTGGCAATAAACCAGTTCCGGATTGATACTCCTGGCTGCGTAAAACAATTTATCATTCCCGATATTGTTTTATTTATTAATGGTATTCCTCTGATTGTCGTGGAGTGTAAAAAAGGTGGTCCAACCTGTTCTAACCCTATGGCTGAGGCATATATTCAGCTCCAGCGTTATATGAACAACCGTAAAGCAACAGCGCTGCAGGGGTTAAAAGAGGGGGAGCCTCATTTATTCCATAGTAATTTATTTTCGGTCAGAACGACAGGCGTTGAAGCGGATTACGGCACGATTACTTCCGGGGAAGAGCATTTTTATCCCTGGAAGACACAATGGCCGCAGGAAGACAATGTTGCCAGCGATATGAACGCACAGCAACAGCTAATCAATGGCATGTTAAATAAAGCGAATCTGTTATCCATCCTGCGGACATGCTCTGTATTTATGGATACCGATGCTGGCCCGCGCATCAAGGTTGTCTGCCGTTATCAGCAGTTTCGCGCTGCTAATAAGATCTTACAGCGTTTACGTGAAGGTAAAACCACGGAAGAAAAAAGTGGTGTAGTCTGGCATACCCAGGGGTCGGGTAAGAGCCTGACGATGGTTTTTGTTGCCCGAATGCTGCGCGTTTCAAACGATCTTCACGATTATAAAATCATACTGATCAACGATCGTCTCGATCTGGAGGAGCAGCTAACCGCTACGGCAAAACTGATTGGTGGACGAGTCAATGTTATTGAAAGCAATAATACGCTACGAAAAGAGTTAGCCACCAACACTTCCGATATCAATATGGTGATGGCGCATAAGTTCCTGGTTGCGCAGGAAAGCCTCCCCGTATCCGTTGCTAAAGCGCTAGGAAACTACCAGGCTATTCCAACGGGCAAAACATTTGGTGTTGTGAATACCTCTTCACGAATTGTATTAATGATCGATGAAGCACACCGTACCCAGAGTTCAGATCTGGGCAGTAATATTTTTGAGGCCTTCCCTAATGCGGCCCGCATTGCCTTCACAGGAACGCCGCTGATTACAGAGCGCCATGGTGAGAAACGTACCGTCAAACGCTTTGGCGAATATATCGATAAGTACAAATTAATGGATGCCGTTGAAGATGGCACCACATTGCAGATCCTTTACGAAGGCAGGACTGCTGATGCCGCGCTGAATGATAAACATGGCTTTGAAACGGAGTTTGAGAATCTCTTTAAAGACCGAACGGAAGACGAATTAGACGCTATTAAGAAAAAGTATGGCGCCACAGGCGATATTCTGGAAGCAGAGCAACGTATTGCAGCTATTGCGAGCGATATGGTGAAACACTATCTGGAGCATATTTTTCCTAATGGCTTTAAAGCTCAGGTGGTATGTCACTCCAAACTGGCGGCAGTCCGTTACCAGAAGGCTATCCATCAGGCATTAAAAGAGAAAGTGGACGAGCTTGAATCTGCGGACGTACCTGACCACGAATTAATTAATCGGATCAAGTTCCTCAAAGCCGCGGTCGTGATATCTAGTGATGGCACCAACGAAGCAGCATTTATTACCGAGACACGTAAACAAGCCCGCGCCTGGAATGCGGTAGAAAATTTCTGTAAGCCATTTGCATTTGATGACCCTGATAAACCTTATACGGGAATCGCCTTCCTGGTTGTCTGTGACATGTTATTAACCGGTTTTGATGCACCGATTGAGCAGGTCATGTACCTGGATAAAAAAATCCGCGAGCATACGTTATTACAGGCAATTGCCCGTACAAACCGGGTGAAAAAAGGGAAACAACGTGGTTTTGTTGTGGATTATATCGGCCTTACTCACCATCTTACCGAGGCATTAACTCTTTATGCAGCCAGCGATGAGCACCAAGAGCTAGCCGAAGGATTAAAAAATATCAATTCAGAGGTCCCGGTGCTGCAGGAGCGCTATCAGCGCTTGTTGAGTTTATTCTCGTATCACCAAGTTAATGGCATCCAAGATTTCCTTGAGGGACGATTACCTAACATAGCAGCAGAAGCTGCCGTAGTGAACGATGCTGTCCGTTTGCTGAAAGACGAGAAGCTACGGGCGGATTTTGATGTGTACCTGAAAAAATTCCTCAGCAGTCTGGATATCATCCTGCCGCATAGTGCGGGCCAGATTTACCGTATTCCGGCAAAGCGTCTGGGATATATCCAGCAAGTGACGAAAGAGCGTTATAAAGACGATTCGCTGGATTTGGGAGATGCCGGCCAGAAGGTACGCGAACTGATTAATCAGCACCTCATCAGTCTGGGGATTAACCCTACGGTTCCTCCCGTTGAACTGCTCTCAGATAACTTCATTGAACAGTTAAATCAGCATACAAACGGCAATGATGAGGCGAAAGCCAGCGAAATGGAGCATGCAATTCGTAAGCATTGCACGGTTCACCATAATGAAGATCCAGCTTTTTATAAGAGCCTTTCGGAAAAAGTGGAACAATTGATCGACCTGTATCAGGATCAATGGAAGAAGCTGGCGGAAGAGTTAGAGAAACTGCGTAACGTTGCGATTACCGGGCGTCAGGATGGGGAGGAGGGGATGAGCCGGGAGGCCACTACGTTCTATGAACATATTGCTCATGAAGCGTTCCCGGGTGGCGAGATACCCGTGTCAATAAAACCCAAAATTAGAGCGCTGATGGAAGCAATTGTTGAACTTCTGCAACAAAGCATCGGCAGCATTGACTACTGGCACAACAGCAGCAAACAAAAGAAAACGCGTAGTGAGATCAAAACGGCTCTGACGCTAACCGGGGTTCCTGAATTAAAACAGGCAAGAGAACGAATTGCGGTAGAAATTATGAAGCTGGCAAAAAATCGACATAATGCCTTACTCCAGAACTCAGCGGAGAGCAAAAAACCATGATGCACCGACGGGTGAAGGACATCGACTATCATCTCGCGCCAGGTACCACCCGGCGTACAACGGATATCGTTATCGAAAGAGACGGTCAGGTCATTGTTCGCCCGCCAGTACACTTCACCCCTGAACAGGCGGATACCGTTGTTTTTCAGAAACGCATGTGGATTTATCGTAACCTGGCGGAGTGGAAAGATCTTAATGCCACTACGGTGGCGCGTGAATGGGTAAACGGCGAGACCTTTCTCTATCTGGGAAGCATGTATCGCTTATCTCTGGTTTCCGATCAGCACTTGCCGCTACTTCTCAGAGATGGGCGATTTTGCCTTAATCGGCAGCTTATTGAAAAAGGCGGCATAGCTGCAGCGAAAGGCGCGTTTGAAGACTTTTATATAACTAAAGGCCAGCAGCGCATCAGAGAACGCACTTTGTTTTTTGCGCCTAAAGTCGGAGTGAAAGCAGAAACGATCCGGGTGAAGGAAATGGGATATCGCTGGGCCAGTTGCGGTCATAGCGGTACGCTGAATTTCCACTGGAAATGTATGATGGCCCCAGCGAAGATCATAGATTATATCGTGGTTCATGAACTATGCCATTTTCACCATCGTAATCATACGGACGCTTTCTGGAATGAAGTTGATAAAGTCATGCCTGACTGGCGAGAGCGTAAGGAGTGGCTGCGTAAACATGGCGCTAGCCTGGATCTATAGTTTGATCTGAATTATGGGAGAAATCACACCAACCGTCCCACCCCTTCGCCCCACTATCCTGCGCACCTTAACCCCGCCCGCCAGCGCGCCATTCACCGCCACGCCAACCCTCACTCCAGCCCACGTCATCGCGCCCAGCCAGAAAGTTGGCAGCACCAGAAACATCGATCCCATTACCAGATTAACAATCACGTCATCCTGCGTATTCTGGATCCCGGCCAGATTCCAGCTACTGTGGGTATCGCTGTTGTAGAGAACATCCAGCAGCCAGCTATCGAGCCACCGTGCCAGTTCCCACCAGAAGGTGAGGAAAAACAGGGCAAACTGCACAAACGTCAGCGTAATCACCGCCTTCACGTCCCACGCCGAGCATAGCGTTATCAGTGGAATACAGATCACCAGCGCCATTTGCAGTAGCGCCTGTACCATCGGCAGTGCCTGACGCACGCTGTCGAATGCCGGGAACGCGGCTATGCTACCGAGAATATTTCCGGCGCTGGAGGTCAGTCGTGTGGCGGCATTGATGAGTGTGCCATCGACATTGCCGCCATAACCGGGATAAACACGCCCGTTCTGCGATACCTGCATATTGCGTTCACTGACCAGAGAGCGCAGTACGGCCTCTTCATATACTTTCTACGGTTCCCCCTCTGTCAGGATAGATGGCACCCCCATCGAAAACATTAATGACAAGATGGAACCATATCGTGAAGCACATTTCACCAGAACGTAAATCGGC
>NZ_FNQS01000012.1:0-105040 GCF_900107885.1 Lonsdalea quercina
GGGAGTACCGCTACGACGGCGCGGGCAACGTGACGGGCGTGCGCACCAACCGCGACAGCGAAGGGTATCGGCTGGACAAGACCGGGCGGGTGCTGTCGGTCCTGACCGGCGGCGCGGGCAGGACGCCGACTACCGAGACCGACTACCACTACACCCGCACCGGTCTGCCGCAGGAGAAAGGACGGCTGACCGAGTGGGAAGCAGGAAGGCTGGTACAGCGCGACGATACCTATTACACCTATGACCGGGCGGGTCGTCTGGTGCGCCGACAGCAGGTAAAGCCGGGGTTCCGGGCGCAGGTGTGGCACTACCGCTGGGACAGTCGCAACCAGCTGCGGGCGGTGGATACGCCCACCGGGGAGACCTGGTATTACCGCTACGACCCGTTCGGCCGTCGGGTCAGCAAACGCTGCGCCGAGCGCGGCGAAGCGGTGCGCTACCTGTGGGACGGCGACCAGATAGCGGAAGTGCGCCACTATCGTCAGGGGCAACAGACGTCGCGGCGCCACTGGGTGCACAACGGCTGGGAATTGGTGGTGCAGCAGCGGCACACCGCGGCGGGCGGCTGGGAAACGGATTTTGTGAGCAGTGCGCCAAACGGCGCCCCGCAGGCGCTGTACGACAGCGAAGGCGAACTGCGCTGGCAGGCCCCGAAAGCCACGCTGTGGGGCCAGCGCGCAGTGGCTGAAACGGAGAGTGCCGACCCAGGACTGGCGTTCGCCGGGCAGCTCCGTGACAGCGAAAGCGGCCTGTGCTATAACCGATTTCGGTACTACGACCCGGCCGGCGGCGGGTATATCTCGCCGGACCCGATAGGGCTGGCGGGGGGACATAACCCGTATGCTTACGTTCACAATCCGCTGGGATGGATAGATCCATTAGGGCTAGCTGGATGTTCTACTCTTGATCGCATTATTGCCGATGCTAATAAGGTTGCGTCACCTGGAGGGCATATAACTCCAAAGCAAGCAGAAATATTAAAAGGTAATTTACCGGTAGTTCAAAGACGTAGTGCTTTCCAAAATAGGCTGTCACGTAAAGAATTTGTGAGAGATCAAAAATATCTTATGAGTCAATGGGAAGCGAATACAGGAAGAGTTTGGCCTACTGGGGCAACTCCGCATCATATAATTCCATTGGAAAGTGGGGGGGCGAATAAATGGTGGAACTTAATGCCTACACATGGAGCATTACCAAACCACTCTTTACCTGGAATACCTGGCCCACACGCAGCAGGTGGTGTGCTTCGTACTACAGTCCAACAAGGTAGGAAAGCTTTACCGCCAGGAACCATAACCGATTTGAGATTGTAATATGATTGATATTAATAAAGTGTTGGAAGAAATAGAGAAGGCAAGCTTCTTTTCAAAAATGGGGATGTCTGATATCCAGAATGAAAAGGTTATTTTAATTAAAGATGTTGAAAAGGTTTTCATTAATCCATCTGATGTAGATTTTAATGGCCTTTATGCTAGTACTGAGTGGCTTCCGACCTCGCCAACTCAAGATGACCCATTTTATAAAGGTCAAACTACATCTAAAGAGCTTGCAGAGCTTAGAATTAAAGTAAATAAAGCAGTATTAAATGCAACTAAAGGGTTACCTAAAGATAAATTTATATGCTTACCACATGATTTTAGCCAAGCGGCAAGAAATGGAATATGTTTTGCTTTTAGGCAGTATGTATCTGAAAAATATCTAAACCTAGGAGCTAGATGGGAGGATGTTGTGCGGATATATTATGCTGGGCATTGGCCTGTTGGCTTTGCTAAAGAAAAAATAATAGCTATTTAATATAAGGCTAGATAGATCCAAGAAGGATCTATCTAGTTATTTAGAACTGTGGTTACGCCAGCATATTCCCCTGCTGCACCCGAATCAATACCTGACCAGGCATCACGCTGATCGCCAGCGGTTGCCCGGTCAGGCCACACTGTGTCAGCCAATCCCCCGCCAGATACAACTCGCCGTTATCCCGTATCCAGTCCACGCCGATATTAGGAGCTGCGTCCACCTCCAATAATAACCGCTCAATCTCTGCCTCATCAGAAACAAACGTTATTATCAGCCCATCCCGATACGGCTCTATCTTAAATACTGCACCCGGCGTAAACCCCGCTTTAATAATATCCTGGCTATCGATAATCAGCTCAGGAATAAATCCGCCTGTGGTGGCCTGTATAATAGTGCCTCCGTTCATACGCTTCCCTCCACCTGAATAATCAATCTTCCGTGTTCAATATTTACCGTGACCGGCTGGCCGGTGATAAAGCCCGACTCTTCCAGCCTGCGGCCCTCGAGGTTTATCGCGGACGGGGGGGTTGGGTCTGCCGTTTTGCGGGGCATATCCCACCGTGTAGTAATGTACTGTTTTGGTTGCTTTATTACTTGTGTCGGCTTCGGTCAGCTACGTGCAGTTGGAATACGACCTGCGCGACCGGGTGGTGCGCGAGTGGCAGAACGCACGGAAGTGCGCAGAGTCTACGACGAGCACAGAGTCACGCGCACCCTGCTTTGGTCGTAAGAGGAAAAGGAAGAAGACGGGCTGACCAGCACTTCCGCTACAGCCGAATCAGTGAGCTGAAGCAGGTGGTGCTGCCGGACGGCGCGGAGCTGACGATAAACCACGCCGTTGCCGGGCGTAAGAGCAAACGCCGAAGCTTACGCGTCATGCCTGAGGTAGGTGAGTGACGTTTACCTTCCCGCGAGAGCAGGAAAGCAAACGGTGATGGTATGAGCGCGGAGAGCGGCGCAGAGCAAGTCTGCGCCTGAGGTGGGTTTTATTGGGCCTGCGGCGTCGGCAGGGCATCTGCCTCGGATGCTGGCGTAGACTGCAACGACAGTAATAGACCTTCGCGGCGCAGCGTGGCCGCGTCTTCGTACCTTTTCAGGCGGTCGTAGACGTCGGCGCACCAGGCGTAGTCGTAGGCGTCTGGACGCAGCGCCAGCGCGGCCTGGAAAGCGTCGGCGGCCTGTTCCCATTCGCCGTGTTTCATCAGCAGCTGGCCCAGCGTACTGTGCAGCAGAGGAACGTCGGCGTGCTGTTTGATCAGCTGGCGCAGAATTTTTTCCAGCTGTTCCGGGTTACCGGCGTCCAGCCGCGGCATCAGCAGGATCAGTCTTTCGTCATATTGACGTTTCAAGGCGTCGACGATGGTTTGCTGCGCGGTCTGGTGGTCGTCGCATTCAATCAAATGCTCCGCCATCGCAACTTGCAACGCCTGCTCGTGCCGTACGCGGCGGCTCTGATTTTTCCACCACTGTTTCAATCCTTCGCTGCCGCCTTCCGACATCGCCTGATTCATCAGTCCAAGTGTCGCCTGCTGTTGCAGGGCCGCCAACTCGGCTTCATCGTGCAACTGGGTTTTGCGCATGGCGGGCAGGATATCCAGCAGCGCGCTGTAAGCATGGGTGCGCAGGAAGGCCTGCTCGGCCAGCCTCAGCACTTCAGGATGGCGCGGCGCGACTTCCAACAGACGATCCGCGCCATGGCGTGCGGCATGGTCTTCGTGACGAGCCAGCTGAATACGAACACGGGTGATATCGACCGGTAGCTGGTCGGTGTCGGCGATTTCAGCGGCGCGTTCCAGGTATTGCCGGGTGCGGAATTCATCGCCTCTCTGCTGTGCGGCTTCGGCGGCCAGCAGATAGTTCACCACCGGTTGATCGGCATGATCGGCGTTACGCGTCATTAGCTTCTCGACCTGGCGATAGTCACCTTCCGCCAATTTGAGCAGCGCGGCTTTGGTCTGCTTGCGAGCCAGACTGCGTTTACGGCCGAGGAACCAGCCGCGCGTGCGTGCGCCGGTGCGGAAAACGCGTCGCAGTATCCACTCGACCAGCAGAAAGGCCAGAAGGAACAACACCAGCATGATGACCAGCCCGGTAACGCTGGTTTCCACGTTGTAGTTATCGGTCTGGATCAGCACGTAGCCCTGATGGCCAGCGACCATCGGTCCCGCGACCAGACCGGCGATCAACACGATAAAAAGCAGAAGTACCTTAAGCATAATCACTCTCCCTGCGGCGCGGCTGACGGTTGCGCCAGCAGGTTACGAACCCGGGTCTGCATCACTTTTTCCAGCAGAGGCTGACTTTGCAGTTCGGTAGGCACGTCCATCGAAACCGACTGCTGGCTGAGTGCGTCCAGCTGCTCCAGGAAGGCTTTGGTTGCCGCGTCGTTGTTATCGAAGTAGGCGCGAACCCATACCGCGGCGGTTTCCAGCGACTGTCGATAGGTTTCATTCTGATGACGCGGCACCGCCTGAGCGGCAACCAGCAGGCGGGCGCGGATATTTTCGCGCAGGTAGATATCCTGGTTCGGCGCCAGCAGCGGTTCGGCGCCGCTGTCGCGACGACGGACGGTGATGAATTCCGACAGGAAGTTGTGCCAGCTTTTGCTCAGGTTCTGGCGCCATTCACTCCATGAAGCGGACAAAGACGTATCATTTTCGTCCATCGGCGCTTCGTCCAGATCGCTGTCGGCCATGCGCAGGTTATCCACCTGATCGGCCAACTGATTTACCTTGAGAATGATGCCGTCGAAATCGACCTGATTAACGCTGGCTAACGTGCTGATGTCTTGCGTAATGGCGCGACGGAGGTCAATTAGGCTCGGGTCTTTCATCTCCGCCAGGCTGGCGTCTGCGCTTTTCAGCAGCGTACCTGCGGTAGTGACGTCTTTGTCCGCCCACAGTTTGCGGCCGGCCATTTTCACCAGGAAGTCGGCTTCGGACAGCAGCCAGGTTTTGGCGTCATGATTGGAGAGCGCATCCAGCTTTTCCTGCAGGTCGCCTACCTGACTGTTCAACGCCGTGAGGCGCTGTTCGCTGGCGTTTTGCGTCTGGCTTTGCTGAGCCAGGGATTGCTGCCAGGACTGCTGGTTTTGCTGCTGTTGCTGTTTGAACCCGTCGAGTTGCTCCTGTAATTGCGCGACAATCGCCGACTGTTTCGACGTCTGCTGATGCGCGTAATAGTAAACACCGCCGCTTAAGCCGAGTGCGATAACGATGGCTGCGGCACCCAGGAGCACACCGTAACGCTGAGGTGCTGACGGTGTCGGTTCGGGTTGTGTAGAGGAAGATTCAGCCCGTTCAACAACCTCTTCATTCGAAGTTGTGGGGGTAATGCGTTCCGTCATAATGAGACATCCTATGATCAGGTTTGTTGTAGTGCGCGCAGCAGCGCATCGTTATCTGCATTATCGGCGACCAAGATATCGCGCCAGCCAAAATCATGGGCCAGGGCGGCCAGTCGTTCGCTGACCACCACCATTCGGCAGCTCAGTAGCCACGAAGCCCGATAATAATCAGGAACTAAAGTATAGATCTGTTGCAGCATTTCTCCGCTGGTGACGATCAGCGTATCCACGCCGAGCGTTTGCCAGCGCAGCGTTTGCTCTGTGCCGTCATACTGTACCGGCGTCCGCTGGTAACATTCGCAGTAGCTGACCTGCGCGCCGCGCTGGCGGAGCGTATCGGCCAGCAGCTCCCGGCCGCCGTTCCCGCGCAGCAGCAGCGCCCGCTTGCCTTCAACCTCCTGGAGAGACGGATCATGCAGCAGCGTTTCGCTGGTGCCGTGACTCTCAGGATAGATGACCGGCCGACGGGTGACGGTATGAAGCGCCAGCCCGGTAGTGCGGCCGACGGCATAGTAATTCAACGTTTTCGGCCAGCGCAGACCCGCCTGCGACAACGCTGGCTGAGCGAACTTAACGGCCTGATTGGAGAGCGCGAACACCAGATCGCCCGGCTGCAATGTATTCAGCATAGCGGGTAATTGGGGCAGTTCGCGACCCAGCGTAAATTCAATCAATGGGCAGTGGTAGGCCGTGAGTCCGGCCTGACAGAGACGGGAAACCAGTTGCTCGCCCGCAGGAGAGGGGCGGGTAACTAAAATCGTCATGACGAAGAGGCACCGTAAACGGCCTGTAAAATCTCGGCGGCGCCGCAAGCCAGCAGCTCTTCCGCCAGCGCAACCCCGATGCTCTCCGCCTCTGCGCGTGGTCCACGCCGCTCGCGCAGGATGATGCGGCTGCCGTCCGGCGCGCCGACCAAGGCACGCAGCCATAGGCACTCGCCCTCCAGCTCCGCGTAGCTGCCGATCGGCACCTGGCATCCTCCCTCAAGACGTGTGTTCATGGCACGCTCCGCCTGCACCCGCGTAGCGGTGTCGGTGTGATTCAGCGGGGCCAGCAGGCGTTGCGTTCTGGCGTCGTCCAGCCGGCATTCGATACCGACCGCGCCTTGACCCACCGCCGGCAGCGACGTTTCCGGACTCAACGCGCAGCGCACGCGGTCTTCCATGCCCAGCCGCTTGAGGCCCGCAACGGCCAGAATGATGGCGTCATATTCGCCGTTATCCAGTTTGGATAGGCGGGTGCCGACGTTGCCGCGCAGATCGCGCACCACCAGGTCAGGCCGGTTGGCGCGCAGCTGGCACTGGCGGCGCAGGCTGGATGTACCGACGCACGCGCCTTCAGGCAGCGCGTCCAGATTGGGGTAGAGGTTGGAGACGAATGCATCGCGAGGATCGTCGCGTTCGCAGATGGTGACCAGTCCTAGTCCTGGCGGGAAGTCCACCGGGACGTCTTTCATGGAGTGAACGGCGATGTCGGCGCGCTGTTCAAGCAGCGCCAGCTCTAATTCTTTGACGAATAGACCTTTTCCCCCAACCTTGGCGAGCGGAGTATCCAGCAGAACGTCTCCCCGTGTTACCATTGGCACCAGCTCCACTTGTAAATCCGGATGACAAGACTGCAGCTGTTGTTGTACATAATGGGCCTGCCATAGGGCGAGCGGGCTCTTTCGGGTGGCAATTCTGAGAATATTGTCTAACATGCTGGATACCGTTGTTATCGTTTCGTTGCATCGTATCATTGATGCTGCGCCAGTGTCAGTTGCCGGGCCGTGGCTAAACCTCAGTTGGTGACGATTGCAATGATAGCAGCCATAAATCATAAATGCTGGCGAGGGTCTGAGAGAGCGACAGCAGAACCAACCCCGAAGTGTAGACCGAAAATTCTGACTTTTTTTACTTTCTTTACGCCTTTTCAGCAAGGTGTTAAATTGATCACGTTTCCAGCAATAAACTGTCCGCCATTCCTCAAAATCATGACTCAGGACAGGTTTGGAAAAACGGCTTTTTTTAGTCACTGGGATAATCAGGCGAAACGTCTTGTACCTCTATATCGAGACACTAAAGCAGAGACTGGACGCGATTAACCAACTGCGAGTTGAACGCGCTCTGGCAGCAATGAGACCCGCTTTCCAGCAGGTTTACAGTCTTTTGCCGGTTTTATTACATCACCACCATCCCCAGATGCCGGGCTACCTTGAAGGTAAGGTTCCGCACGGTATATGTCTCTACACGCCTGATGAAAACCAACAACGCTATTTCGATGACGCCCAACTGGTTGGCGGAATGGCGGAACCCATGTGTAAGCAGGGCGAATTCCCCATCAACGGCATTTATTCGATGGGCAGCACCTCATCCATTGGTCAAAGCCGCACCTCCGATCTTGACGTGTGGGTCTGCCATCAATCCTGGCTCGATACCGAAGAGCGTCAGCGCTTACAACAGAAATGCACGCTGCTGGAACAGTGGGCGGCGGGATTGGGGGTAGACGTCAGTTTCTTCGTCATGGACGAGAATCGCTTTCGTCACAATGAGAGCGGCAGTCTGGGCGGCGAAGATTGCGGTTCGACTCAGCACATTTTGTTGCTGGATGAATTCTACCGTACCGCCGTTCGCATGGCGGGCAAGCGCATCCTGTGGAATATGGTGCCGGTAGAGGAAGAGCCGAACTACGACGAGTATGTCATCAACCTTTACTCGCAGGGCGCGCTGGCGCCGAATGAGTGGCTCGATCTGGGCGGTCTTAGCACCTTGTCGGCGGAAGAGTATTTCGGCGCCAGCCTGTGGCAGCTCTACAAAAGCATCGACTCTCCCTATAAAGCGGTGCTGAAAACGCTGCTGCTGGAAGCTTACTCCTGGGAATATCCCGATACCCGCCTGCTGTCGGCCGAGATCAAAACGCGTTTGCATAAAGGCGAAATTGTGTCGTTTGGGCTGGATCCGTACTGCATGATGCTGGAGCGCGTCACCCACTATCTCACCGCCGTCGACGATATGCCGCGGCTGGATCTGGCGCGCCGCTGCTTCTATCTCAAAGTGTGCGAGAAACTGTCTACCGGCGTCGGTAAAACCGCCTGGCGCGAGCAGATCCTGACACAGCTGGTTCAGCAATGGGGCTGGGACGACAAGCGTTTGCAGATGCTGGATAACCGCGCCAACTGGAAAATCGAGCAGGTGCGCGAAGCGCATAACGAACTGCTGGATGCGATGATGCAGAGCTATCGAAATCTGATCCGATTCGCCCGGCGTAACAACCTGAGCGTCAGCGCCAGCCCGCAGGATATCGGCGTGCTGACGCGCAAGCTGTACGCCGCCTTCGAGGCGCTGCCGGGCAAAGTGACGTTGGTGAATCCGCAGATTTCTCCCGATTTGTCCGAGCCGGACCTGACGTTCATATACGTGCCCGCTGGGCGCGCCAATCGTAGCGGCTGGTATCTGTATAATCAGGCGCCATTGATGGATGCCATCATCAGCCATCAGCCGCTGGAATATAACCGCTATCTGAACAAGCTGGTGGCCTGGGCCTATTTCAACGGCCTGCTGACGTCTGCCACGCAGCTGCATATCAAAGGCGGAGATCGCTGCGATTTAGCCAAGCTCAAGGAGCTAGTGTCCGACGTCGCGAGTCACTTCCCGCTTCGTGTCGCGCCGCCCACGCCTAAGGCGCTGTATAGTCCGTGCGAGATTCGTCACCTGGCGATCATCGTCAATTTGGAGCACGATCCGACGGCGGCCTTCCGTAATCAGGTCGTGCACTTCGACTTCCGTCAACTGGACGTGTTCAGTTTTGGTCAGCAGCAGCAGTGTCTGGTCGGCAGTATTGACCTGCTATACCGCAACTCCTGGAATGAGGTCAGAACCCTGCACTTCAGCGGCGAACAGGCGGTATTAGAAGCGCTGAAAACCATTCTGGGCAAAATGCATCAAGATGCGGCGTTGCCGGAGTCGTTGGACGTCTTTTGCTACAGCCAGCATTTACGCGGACTGATCCGCACGCGCGTACAGCAACTGGTGTCTGAGTGTATAGAGCTGCGCTTGTCCAGCACGCGTCAGGAGCCGGGTCGCTTCAAAGCGGTGAAGGTGGCGGGACAAACCTGGGGGCTGTTCTTCGAGCGACTCAGCGTGTCGGTGCAGAAACAGGAGAACGCGGTGGAGTTTTACGGCGCGATTTCCAACAACAAACTGCAGGGGCTGCCAATTCAGGTGGAAACCGCCGCGCAAGTCCACTTGCCGCCGGTGATAGACGGCGTCGCTAGCGAAGGGATCATTCAGTTCTTTTTTGAAAACCGAACGGACAACGAAGGTTTCAATATCTATATTCTGGATGAGACCAACCGGGTCGAGGTATTTCATCACTGCGAAGGCAGCAAAGAGGAGCTGGTGCGCGACGTCAGCCGCTTCTACTCCTCCTCTCACGATCGTTTCACCTACGGCGCCAGCTCAATCAATTTTAATCTCCCGCAGTTTTACCAGATAGTCTTGGTCGATGGCCAAACGAAGGTGATTCCATTCCGCAAGAGCGACCTCTCGCCGATGTGTATGACCTCGCTTCAGGACGGCTCTCCACGGCTGAACCCGCGACAGCTTCAGACGCTGTAGTTTGACGCTCTTCTCTCAACGCGCCACCCACCTTCAATAGACCGAACGCTCTTTTCTTCGCTCTTGGCCTTAACGTACGCTTCCAGCGAAGTGCCCTCGTGCATCGGTTCGATTCATTGAACTCGCCGTCGTTGATTTTCGATTCCTGTTGATTTTCATGATCCAGCTGCGATTATAGAGAGCATGAGTCTCTGAACGACAGGTTTAACGTTATGAAATCGCTATTTCGCCAGGCTGCGCTGGCGCTGGTTGCACTCGCGGTGGTCGGCTGTGGTCTGAAAGGGCCGCTGTACTTCCCGCCGGAGCAGAAAAGCCCGACGCCGAGTGAGTCTCAGACACAGAACAATACGACACCGCAACCATCGGCTAATCGGCCATAACGGCAGACGATCAAACGGGATTTCCCCATCTTTTAACGGGTCACGATAGCGTATTTACCGCGTCCGGTTGAGCCAGCGGAGTCAGGATAATGCAGTTCTCCAAAATGCACGGTTTAGGCAATGACTTTATGGTCGTCGATGCCGTCACGCAAAATGTCTATTTTTCGCCCGAGCTCATCCGCCGTCTGGCGGATCGCCATTGCGGCGTGGGCTTCGACCAGTTGCTGGTTGTTGAGCCGCCGTACGATCCTGAGCTGGATTTTCATTACCGTATCTTCAACGCCGACGGCAGCGAAGTGGCGCAGTGCGGCAACGGCGCCCGTTGCTTCGCTCGTTTTGTACGGCTGAAGGGGCTAACGAATAAGCGCGATATCCATGTCAGCACCCACAGCGGACGCATGGTGCTGTCGGTCACCGAAGATGAACTGGTGCGGGTCAATATGGGCGAGCCAAACTTTGAACCGCAGCAGATCCCGTTTCGCGCCGCGAAAGCCGAGAAAACCTACATCATGCGGGTGGCGGACCACACCGTGCTGTGTGGCGCGGTGTCGATGGGCAACCCGCATTGCGTCGTGCAGGTCGATGACGTCGATACGGCGGCGGTCGAAACGCTCGGGCCGTTGCTAGAAAATCATGAACGTTTCCCCGAACGCGCTAACATTGGTTTTATGCAGGTCGTTAATCGCGATTCCATCCGGCTGCGAGTCTTCGAGCGCGGCGCGGGAGAAACTCAGGCCTGCGGTAGCGGCGCCTGCGGGGCTGTCGCGGTAGGGATTCAGCAAGGGCTGCTGTCGGCGGAAGTCAACGTGAAACTGCCGGGCGGCGAGCTGGATATTCATTGGGCGGGGCCGGGAAACCCGTTGTTCATGACCGGTCCGGCCACGCATGTCTATGATGGATTCATTCATTTATGAAACGCGTCGAGGAACAGCAGGGACAGGTCGATCGCGAGGTTGAACTGACGGATGACATGGTGCTGCAGTTCCTGCATCAAAACCCCGATTTTTTCATCCGCAATTCTCGCCACGTTGAACAGATGCGCATCCCGCACCCGGTGCGAGAGAGCGTATCTTTGGTCGAGTGGCAGCTGTCGCGTCAGCGCACCCAGATCCAGCACCTGGAAGAGGACATTACGCTGCTGATGGAGCAGGCCGCGCAGAACGAGGCGCTGTTCAATCAACTGTTGCAGTTACAACTGGCCTTGTCGGCGGCGGATTCGCTGCAGGATCTGCTGGATCGTTTGCAGCGCTGGGCGCGCAAACTGGGGCTGTCCGGCGCCACGGTGCGGCTGTTCAGCGACAAATGGCGTATCGGCGCGCCGTCTGATTTCACGCATCTCGCGCTGAATCGCACGGCGTTCGAACCCCTGCGCATTCAGCGGCTGGGGAAACGTAATCACTATCTTGGCTCGCTTAACGGACCCGAGCTGCTGCTGCTGCTGCCACAGGCGCGGCAGGTGGGGTCGGTCGCGCTGTCCATGATGGGCGAAAAAGGCGATCTGGGACTGCTGATTTTCAGCAGCCGCGACAGCCATCATTATCAGGAAGGGATGGGGACCGTGCTCTTGCAGCATCTGGCGACGATATTGCCGATGGTTCTGCAACGCTGGATCGAACGGCTATGAACGTCCCCGACTCGCCCTTGTTGACGCAGGCCGACGCCTTTTTACGCTATCTGCGGGTCGAGCGGCAGCTTAGTCCGCTGACGCAAAGCAGCTATGCGCATCAACTCCAGGCCGTTATCTCTATCTTATCCGCCTCCGGCATAAGCGACTGGCGTCAGCTAGACGCCGCCGGGGTGCGTGCGGTAGTGGCGCGCAGCAAGCGCGATGGACTGCAGTCCTCCAGTCTGGCGCTGCGCCTCTCCGCGCTGCGCAGTTTTCTGGACTGGATGGTGAGCCGCGGCGCGTTGAACGCCAATCCTGCCAAAGGGATTGCCACGCCGCGAGCCGGGCGTCATCTGCCCAAGAATATGGATGTGGACGAGGTCAACCGTCTGCTGGACATCGACGAGAGCGATCCGCTGGCGGTGCGCGATCGGACGATGCTGGAAGTGATGTACGGCGCGGGTCTTCGTCTGGCTGAGCTGGTCGGTTTGGACCTGAGACATATCGACCTGGACAGCGGCGAAGTCTGGGTCATGGGGAAAGGCAGCAAAGAGCGCCGTTTGCCGTTGGGCGGAACGGCGGTCACCTGGCTGCATCGCTGGCTGGCGCTGCGGGAGATCTATGCGCCGGATGACGACGCGGTGTTCGTGTCCAGTCAGGGCAAGCGTATCTCCATGCGCAACGTTCAGAAGCGCTTCGCCGAGTGGGGCGTGAAACAGGGCGTGAATAGCCACATCAATCCTCATAAGCTCAGGCATTCCTTCGCAACACACCTGTTGGAGTCGAGCGGCGATCTGCGCGCGGTGCAAGAGCTGCTCGGCCACGCCAACCTCACCACGACGCAGATTTATACGCATCTGGATTTTCAGCATCTGGCTTCGGTCTATGATGCGGCGCATCCCCGCGCCAAACGAGGCAAATCCTGATGCACGTTTATCGTCCCCTCGGCCGAATCGAGGCCCTCACCTTCGATCTCGACGACACGCTGTACGACAATTTCGAGGTTGTGCGGCGCAGTTCACAGGAAGCGTTGCAGTTCCTGCGCGAACTCCATCCGGGGTTGCGTTCGTTGACCGAGGCGGAATTCGGCACGATGCGTAGCGAATTGCGCGCGCAGGAGCCGGAGATTTACCACGACATGACCGAGTGGCGTCGCCGCACGGTCGTGCTGGCGCTACGGCGTCAGGGGATGAGCGAGGCGGAGGCGGACGACGGCGCAGCAAAAGCGATGACGCACTTCGCCTACTGGCGCAGCCGTATCAGTATTTCGCAGGAAACCCACGATACGCTTGGGGCGCTGGCCCAACGCTGGCCGCTGGCGGCGATCACCAACGGCAATGCCGATCCTCATGCGTGCGGGCTGGGCGAGTACTTCCAGTTTGTACTCCGCGCCGGTCCGGACGGCCGCGCCAAGCCGTGGCACGACATGTTTCATCAGGCTGCGGAACGTCTCAATTTACCGTTGCATCACCTGCTACACGTGGGGGATGATCTCATCACCGACGTGGCCGGCGCCGTGCGCTGCGGGATGCAATCCTGCTGGATAGCGCCACAGAGAGCTAACCTGATGCAGCTCCGCGAAGCTCGGCTACTGCCGCATATTGCAATTGCAAGGTTGGTTTCGCTGACGGCATTGCTATAATTCACGCTTTCCACTGTATGCATAAACAGAGGTGAACTGTCGCCGCGTGGTGATGGGATGCCCTTTTCACGGATAACCAACGCCTATGGACGTATCTGATCTGCTCGACAGTCTGAACGATAAACAACGCGACGCCGTCGCGGCTCCCCGCAGCAACATGCTGGTGCTGGCCGGAGCTGGCAGCGGCAAGACGCGGGTGCTGGTGCATCGTATCGCCTGGCTGATGTCGGTGGAGAACTGCTCCCCGTACTCCATCATGGCGGTGACGTTCACCAACAAAGCCGCCGCAGAGATGCGCCATCGTATCGAACAGCTGATCGGCACCAGTCAGGGCGGCATGTGGATCGGGACCTTTCACGGTCTGGCGCACCGGCTGCTGCGCGCGCATCATCTTGACGCCGGACTGCCGCAGGACTTCCAGATTCTGGACAGCGAAGATCAGCTGCGCCTGCTCAAGCGTCTGATTAAAGCGCTCAATCTGGATGAGAAACAGTGGCCGCCGCGCCAGGCGATGTGGTACATCAACGGCAAAAAAGATGAGGGCCTGCGTCCTCAGCATATCGAGAGCTACGGCAATCCGGTGGAACAGACCTGGCTGCGCGTTTATCAGGCCTATCAGGAAGCCTGCGATCGCGCGGGGTTAGTGGATTTCGCTGAACTGCTGCTGCGCGCTCACGAGCTGTGGCTGAACAAGCCGCACATCCTGCAGCACTACCGGGACCGCTTTAACAACATTCTGGTGGACGAATTCCAGGATACCAACCGCATTCAGTACGCCTGGGTGCGGATGCTGGCGGGCGATAGCGCCCGTGTCATGATCGTGGGCGACGATGATCAGTCCATCTATGGCTGGCGCGGGGCGCAGGTGGAAAATATTCAGCACTTCCTGAACGATTTTCCGCAGGCGTCGACCATCCGTCTGGAGCAGAACTACCGCTCCAGCGCCAACATCCTCAACGCGGCCAATGCCCTGATCGCCCATAACGGCGATCGTCTGGGAAAAAACTTGTGGACCGACGGCGTCGAGGGCGACCCAATTTCCCTGTACTGCGCGTTCAATGAACTGGACGAAGCGCGGTTTGTCGTGAGCCGCATCAAGGCGTGGCAGGAAATGGGGGGAAGCCTGAACGAGTGCGCCATCCTTTATCGTAGCAACGCCCAATCCCGTGTGTTGGAAGAGGCGCTGCTACAGCAGAGCCTGCCCTACCGTATTTACGGCGGGATGCGCTTCTTCGAACGACAAGAAATCAAAGATGCGCTGGCGTATCTGCGGTTGATCGCCAACCGCAACGACGATGCGGCGTATGAACGCGTGGTGAATACCCCGACGCGCGGCATCGGCGACCGGACGTTGGAAGTGGTGCGTCAGGCGGCGCGCGACCGTCAACTGACCCTGTGGCAGGCCACTCGTGCGCTGTTGCAGGAGAAGGCGCTGGCCGGACGCGCCGCCGGCGCGCTGCAACGTTTCCTCGAACTGGTGGACGCGCTGGCTAACGACACGGCCGAGCAGCCGCTGCATGTACAAACTGACCGCGTGATCAAAGACTCCGGTCTGTGGAGCATGTACGAGCAGGAAAAAGGGGAGAAGGGGCAGACCCGCATCGAGAACCTGGAGGAACTGGTCACCGCGACGCGCCAGTACAGCTATCAGGAAGAAGATCAGGACCTGATGCCGCTACAGGCGTTTCTTTCTCATGCCGCGCTGGAAGCGGGAGAAGGGCAGGCGGACGCCTATCAGGATGCCGTTCAACTGATGACGCTCCACTCCGCCAAAGGGCTGGAGTTTCCCCAGGTGTTCATCGTCGGGATGGAAGAGGGCATGTTCCCAAGCCAGATGTCTCTTGAAGAGGGCGGACGACTGGAGGAAGAGCGTCGGTTGGCGTACGTCGGGGTGACTCGAGCGATGCGCAAACTGACGTTGACCTACGCGGAAACCCGCCGCCTGTACGGCAAAGAGGTTTATCACCGTCCATCGCGTTTCATTGGCGAGCTGCCGCAGCAGTGCGTGGAGGAGGTCCGACTGCGCGCCAGCGTATCGCGTCCCGTTAATCAGCAGCGGCTGGGGACGCCTATTTCCGCGAGCGACAGCGGCTATAAGCTGGGCCAGCGTGTCAGCCACGCCAAATTTGGTGAAGGGACGATCGTGAATCTTGAAGGCAGCGGCGACCATTGTCGCGTTCAGGTCGCGTTCCCCGGTCAGGGGATAAAATGGTTGGTGGCGGCTTACGCAAAGCTGAACATCGTATAAACTAACGACTGAACAGATTGTTGCATTAATGGCCTGCGTGCGTGTTGACAGCCTTTTTCATCTCAGCGTAACATGCGCGCATCATTATTCCCGGAGGACCCACGCCTTGGACACACCCAGTCGATACTGGCTCACACACCTATTTCTTAGGTACAACTTCTAAGGCTATCCTCTGTTGCTGATAGCCTTAGTGGTTGTCAGCGATCTCCTCATACATCGCATCGAGTCAGCACCGTCAAACGGACTGGAATTTGATGGTGATTTTTCACCCTCTTTTTAGTGTTTCAAGCGCGTATTGTCCCTGCCAGAACACCTTTAGGGAGCATGACCTATGCTGAGCGCATTCAAGCTGGAAAACAGCCGTTTAACCCGTATGGAAATGGAAGAGGCCGAAGATCTCACTTCATCGTTATGGGTGGATTTGGTCGAACCGGACATTATCGAGCGGGACCAGGTACAAACCCAATTGGGCCAAACCTTGGCGACTCGACCCGAACTGGAAGACATTGAAGCCTCCGCGCGTTTCTTCGAGGATGAAGACGGCCTGCATATTCACTCCTTCTTCTTTTACGAAGATGCGGAAGATCACGCGGGCAATGCCACGGTGGCATTCACCATCCGCGACGGCCGCTTGTATACCTTGCGCGAACGCGAACTGCCGGCGTTTCGCCTGTATCGTATGCGCGCCCGCGGGCAGACGCTGATAGACGGCAACGCCTATGAGCTGCTGCTTGACCTGTTTGAAACCAAAATCGAGCAGTTGGCGGACGAAATCGAAAATATCTACAGCGATCTGGAGGCATTAAGTCGCGTCATCATGGACGGTCGTCAGGGCGACGAGTACGACGACGCGTTGTCGACGCTGGCTGAGCTGGAAGATATCGGCTGGAAGGTGCGTTTGTGTTTGATGGATACCCAACGTGCGCTGAACTTCTTAGTGCGTAAAGCACGGCTGCCGAGCGGTCAGCTGGAGCAGGCGCGGGAAATTCTGCGCGATATCGAATCGCTGCTGCCGCATAACGAATCGCTGTTCCAGAAAGTCAACTTTTTGATGCAAGCGGCGATGGGGTTCATCAATATCGAACAGAACCGCATCATCAAAATCTTTTCGGTGGTGTCCGTGGTGTTCCTGCCGCCAACGCTGGTGGCTTCCAGCTACGGCATGAACTTCGAATTCATGCCGGAACTGAAACTGGCCTTTGGTTATCCGGCGGCGCTGGTGCTGATGGTGTTGGCCGGTCTGGCGCCTTATTTGTACTTTAAACGCCGCAACTGGCTGTAACCGCCGAACAAAAGAAAGGACAGGCCTCGTCGATAGCGACGGGGCCTTTTTTTACGCCAGTCGTTTCTGCTTCTGCTGAGTACGGAGCGCGTCGCCGATAAAAATCGCCAGCGCCAGCCAGATGAAGGCAAAGGTGATCAGTTGATCCTGTGTGAACGACTCGCCGTAGGCCACGACGGCCAGTAAAAACACCAGCGTCGGGCCGATATACTGGAAGAAGCCGAGCGTGGAGAGACGCAGGCGCACTGCGGCGGCGGTGAAGAACAGCAGCGGGACGGTGGTGACGATACCGGCAGAGATCAGCAGCAGATCCAACGACAGCGAGTTCTGCGTTAAGTGACTGGTCGGCGTGTCGGCGAAGCAAAACAGGTACACCAACGCGACGGGGATCAGCCAAAGGGTTTCGACCAGCATGCCCGTCTGCGCATCGACCCCAATCTTTTTACGCAACAGGCCATAGACGGAAAAGCTGAAGGCCAGCCACAGTGCGATAGACGGCAGGGAGCCAAATTTCCACAGCTGCACCAGCACGCCGCATACCGCCAGCGCGACGGCGAGCCACTGCATGGGACGGAACCTTTCGCCTAAAAACACTAGCCCGAGCAGCACGCTGACCAACGGATTAATAAAATAACCCAGGCTGGCTTCCAGCATGTGGTGATGGTTGACGGCCCAGATATAGGTCAGCCAGTTGCTGCCGATGAAGAGGGCGGTCACCGCCAGCATCAGCAACCGTTTTGGCTGTTGCAGGAGGAGGATGGCCTGCTTCCATTGACGACTGACGCTGAGCAGGATGAGAATAAAAAAGAACGACCAAATCACGCGGTGCGAAACAATCTCAGTGGCGGGAACCTGTTCGATGAGTTTGAAATAGGCTGGGGCGATACCCCAGATGATGTAAGCGCCAAGAGCGAACAGGACTCCCTGGCGAGTTTGCTGCGTTTCCATTGTAATTGCTCAGTATAAACAGGGGGAAACGACTATTTTACTCAAAATATAGTCTGCCAACACCCGTCTATTACGATAATTATGGCGGCAATAGTGGTTTTTCCCAGCATGAGATAGGGCGTTATCTGGTAGGTAAAGGTCAGCGCCGTTCCGCCGTGGTACTTTGTAAATAACAGCGGTGAGCAGGAAGTGAAAGCTGGCGCCATACAGAAAAAACCGATTCGTCGTTGCCTATGATGTAACCGGTTAGTTTCTGTGTACAATGCCAGCGGCAAATCAAAAAATAACCTTACGGTCAGTTGGAGAAATACGTGCATGCTTAAAATTTGGGGTGGTATGCTGGCGTTGCTGTTGACGGCGCAGGTCCAGGCGCAGGAAGCCACAGTGCAGGACATTCATGATAAACCGGCGGTCCGTGGCAGCATTATCGCCAGCCTGCTGCAAAAGCATGACAGTCCGTTCATTCTTTACCCATACGAAAATAACTACCTGCTTTACACCTATACCAGCAACATCAACCGGGATGCGATTCAGAGCTATAACTGGGGAAAGAACGCTCGCAAAGACGAGGTCAACTTCCAAATCAGTTTGGGCTTCCCGCTATGGCGCGGTATTTTGGGCGACAACTCGCTGCTTGGCGCGTCTTACACCCAAGGCTCCTGGTGGCAGCTTTCCAATAAAAGCGAATCTTCCCCTTTCCGTGAGACCAACTATGAGCCGCAGATCTTCCTGGGCTGGGCGACGGATTACAGCCTAGCGGGCTGGACTTTACGTGATGTGGAAGTGGGCTTTAGCCATCAGTCTAACGGTCGCTCCGATCCCACATCACGCAGTTGGAACCGTGCCTATGCGCGTCTGATGGCGCAGAACGGCAACTGGCAGGTGGAGCTGAAACCTTGGTTACGTATTTCCGACAGCAAAGACGATAACCCGGATATCACCCGTTACATGGGACATTACCGTGTCCGTGTGGGCTACCTGTGGGGCGACAGCATTTTCAGCGCGGAAGGACGTTATAACTGGAATAGCGGCTACGGCGGCGGTGAGGTCAGCTGGAGCTACCCGCTGACCGAGCATGTGCGCTTCTACACCAAAGTCTTCAGCGGCTACGGCGAATCGTTGATCGACTACAACCATCGTCAGACGCGGGTCGGCGTCGGCGTGACTCTCAACGATATGTTCTAAGGCCGCGTTAGGCCGGTGTTGTCGAGTAGGGTAAGTAAAAGCCTGCACACAAACGTTGCAGTTTTATCAAACGGCGCTGAAAATAGCGCCTGTTTGTTTTTATAAAAGCGGTGAAGGCGTGTCTACGGCAGAAGTATTGAATAAAGAAGCGCTGGCGACGCAGGTGTTGCGCGAAACCTTCGGGTATCAGCAGTTTCGGCCCGGCCAGCAAGCGATTATCAACGCTGCCCTCAACGGGCGGGACTGCCTGGCGATCATGCCCACGGGTGGCGGCAAATCCCTGTGTTATCAAATTCCTGCTCTGGTCATGGAAGGGTTGACGCTGGTGGTGTCTCCGCTGATTTCCCTGATGAAAGACCAGGTAGATCAGCTTCAGGCCTACGGCGTTTCCGCCGCCTGCCTTAACTCTACGCAAACGCGCGAGCAGCAGCATCAGGTCATGACCGGTTGCCGCAACGGCGACGTCAAACTGCTGTATATCGCCCCCGAGCGTCTGACTTCTGAAAGTTTCCTCGATCATCTGTCTTACTGGCAACTGGCGATGATCGCCGTCGACGAAGCGCACTGTATTTCCCAATGGGGACATGATTTCCGGCCGGAGTACCGGGCGCTGGGGCAGGTGAAACAGCGCTTCCCCGGCCTGTCGGTGGTCGCGCTGACCGCTACGGCGGACGACACCACGCGTCAGGACATCGTGCGTCTGCTGGATTTGCACGATCCCCTGATTCACATCAGTAGCTTCGACCGACCTAACATCCGCTATACGCTGGTGGAGAAATTTAAACCGCTCGACCAGCTATGGATGTTCGTGCAAGGCCAACGCGGTAAAAGCGGCATCGTTTATTGCAACAGCCGTGCGAAGGTCGAAGACTTGTGCGCTCGCCTGCAAAATCGCGGCCTGAGCGTGGGGGCCTATCACGCAGGTCTGGAAAACGAACGCCGGGCTCAGGTGCAGGAAGCGTTTCTGCGCGACGATCTACAGGTCGTGGTGGCCACGGTGGCGTTCGGGATGGGGATCAATAAACCTAACGTTCGCTTCGTAGTGCATTTCGATATTCCACGCAACATCGAATCTTATTATCAGGAGACCGGTCGCGCCGGGCGCGATGGCCTGCCTGCGGAAGCGGCGCTGTTTTACGACCCGGCCGATATGGCCTGGCTGCGCCGCTGTCTGGAAGAAAAACCGGCGGGTCCGCAACTGGATATCGAGCGTCACAAACTTAACGCTATGGGCGCGTTTGCGGAAGCGCAAACCTGTCGACGGTTGGTGCTGCTCAACTATTTCGGCGAAGGGCGCCAGCAGTCGTGCGGCAACTGCGATGTCTGTCTCGACCCGCCGAAAAGTTACGACGGACTGGTCGATGCGCAGAAAGCCTTATCCTGCGTATACCGCGTCGGCCAGCGTTTCGGCATAGGCTATATCGCGGAAGTGCTGCGCGGCGCCAATAATCAGCGTATTCGCGAGTTCGGCCACGACAAGCTGCCGGTCTACGGACTCGGCAAAGATAAAACGCAGGAACAGTGGGTCAGCGTGCTGCGCCAGCTAATCCATCTGGGACTGTTAATGCAAAACGTAGTGCAGCACTCCGCGCTGCAACTGACCGAAGCGGCCAGACCTGTTCTGCGTGGCGACGTCCCGCTGCAACTCGCCGTACCGCGGTTGATCAACCTGAAACCGCGCGTCAGCCAGAAATCATACGGCGGCAACTATGACCGCAAACTGTTCGCCAAACTGCGCAAGCTGCGCAAATCCATCGCCGATGAAAACAACATTCCGCCGTACGTCGTCTTCAGTGACGCGACGCTGCTGGAGATGGCGGAAATCCTGCCGGTTACGGCCAGTGAGCTGCTGAACGTCAACGGCGTGGGGCAGCGTAAACTGGAGCGCTTCGGCGTGCCGTTTATGACGCTCATTCGCGAGCATTTGGAAAACGACGATTAAATGGTGCAAGTTCTCATTGCATAACGTCGCCAAGACCATAACAAAGGGAGTTTCATGATGTTCATGTTATTTATGACCGTGGCGCTAGTGCACTTCATCGCTCTGATGAGTCCAGGACCCGACTTTTTCTTTGTTTCGCAGATTGCGGCCAGTCGTTCGCGCCGTGAAGCGATGATGGGCGTGTTAGGCATCACGCTGGGCGTTGTGGTCTGGGCGGCGATCGCCCTGATGGGTCTGCATCTGCTGCTGATGCAGATGGCGTGGCTGCACCGCATCATCACCGTCGGCGGCGGGCTTTACCTGTGCTGGATGGGGTGGCAAATGTTGCGATCCGCGCGCCAGAAGGCGCGACAGCCCGAGGCTACGGAGGCGGAGGTCAGCGTCGATTTGCCCAAGCGCGGCAAGTTCTTCATCCGTGGATTAGTGACCAACCTGTCTAATCCCAAAGCGTTAATCTACTTCGGCAGCGTTTTCTCTCTGTTCGTCGGCGATAGCGTGGGCGAGAGTGCGCGCTGGGGGCTGTTTGCGCTGATTTCGCTAGAAACGCTGGCATGGTTCACTTTGGTCGCGATGGTATTTGCGTTGCCGGTGATGCGCCGGGGCTATCAGCGTTTGGCGAAATGGGTGGACGGTGTGGCGGGCATTCTCTTCGCGGGATTCGGTATTCATCTTATCGTCTCGCGCTAAACGCGAGGTCATGGCGGGCGCTTCGCCATGACCTTTTGCTCGACTCGGGATTATGCCCGACGGGCGGAGGCCAGCAGCGCTCCCACCATAATAAACAGCGAACCGAATATTCTATTCAGTCTGTTCACCTGCCGCGGTCCCTTCAGCCATTTAGCGATCCGTGTCGCCAGTGTGGCATAACCAATCATCACGACAATATCCACGGCGATGGTGGTGACGCCCAGCACCAAATATTGCATGGCCTGTGGCTGATGCGGGATGACGAATTGCGGAAACAGCGCGGCCAGAAACACAATGCTTTTCGGGTTGGTCAAATTGACCAGCACGGCCCGCTTGAACAGTCTGCGCCGCGGCATAGTGTTTGCCAGCGTGTTTAAATCCAGACCGCCTGCGCTGCGCCACTGCTGAATGCCAAGCCAAATCAGATAGCCCGCCCCGACCCATTTGAGCACTTCAAACGCCATTACGGACTGAGACAACAGCGCGCCAAGGCCGATGCCCACCAGCACAATATGACAGGCCAACCCGACCTGCAGGCCGGCAATCGAGGCGACTGCTCCCCGATAACCGTGACTGATGCCGGTGCTCATGGTGTTGATGGCGCCGGAACCCGGCGAAAGACTCAGAATCAATGTGGTCACGAGGTAGGTACACCACCACTCGAAGGTCATGCGTCAATGCTCCCTGAACGTCGCTTTTTATGCCACAATACGCCAACGCCGATCTTTGCGCCAGAGCTCACAAAACCAGGTTTAGCCGTCATGAACAACCGCGAGAATGTGTGATGACTCAGTACCCTGAGTGTCTACTAAACCGGGAGGCGCAGTACGCTGCGTTTGCCAACGGGCCTTTGCTGGACTTCTGGCGGCGGCGGGACGAGGGCGAGTTCATCGGCGTCGATCGCGTCCCCATCCGCTTTGCCCGCTTTACCTCTCCGCGTCATCATCAGGTGGTGATGCTGCTCACCGGCCGCACCGACAGCTATGTCAAATATTCCGAGGTCGCCTACGACCTGTTTCACAATGGTTATGACGTGCTGATGATGGATCATCGCGGGCAGGGACGTTCGGGACGTTTGCTTAAAGACACGCACCGCGGTCACGTCGAGAATTTCAGCGACTATGTGGATGACGTGGCACAGTTCTGGCAACTGCAACTGGCGAAAAGCGGATATAAACGGCGCTTTGCGTTGGCTCACTCGATGGGCGGCGTGGTTCTGGCCGATTTTCTGGCCCGAAGGCCCGAGGCGTTCGATGCCGCCGCGCTGTGCGCCCCCATGTGCGACATCCATCTGCCGATGCCGGAGTGGCTGGCCTGGCGCATTCTGGATCAGACTGAACGTTACCCGAAACTGCGTGACTACTATGCCATTGGCGCCAGCCAGTGGCAGCCATTGCCTTATGTTCTCAACGTGCTGACCCACAGCCGTGCGCGGCATCTGCGTAGTGTGCGTATTTATGCCGACGACCCAGCTTTAAGAATCGGCGGTCCTACCTATCACTGGGTGCGTGAAGCGTTGTTGGCGGGAAGAGATTTGATGTCGAGAGCCGCAAAGATCACGGTACCGCTGCTTGTGCTGCAAGCGGAGGACGATCGGGTGGTGGACAACCGCGGGCAAAATGCATTCTGCGAAGCGATGGCCGCCGCGGGTCATCCGGTGGCCGGAGGGAAGCCGCAGGTAATACGCGACGCTCGACATGACATGCTGTTTGAAGAAGATACGGTGCGTGCCGACGTTTTTCGCCGGATTCTGCACCATTTTGCGCAATATCATTAAATTCCGCGGCCCGGCCGCGTTTAACCTGCGGAGGTTAGATTCCAACGTATGTACCCAATTGTTGCTTCCGATTTGGATGGCACGCTGCTGTCCCCCGCTCATACGCTTACCCCCTATGCCAGAGAAACGTTGCAGTTGCTGACGGAGCAGGGCGTTCATTTTGTCTTCGCCACCGGACGGCATCATAAGGACGTCGCACAGATCCGCGACAGGCTGGGGATCAGCGCGTACATGATCACCTCGAACGGCGCCCGCGTGCACAACACCGATGGAGAACAGCTGGTCAGCCACAATCTGGACAGCGATATCGCGCGCGACCTGTTCGGCATCATGTACGACCGCGAGGACATCCTCACTCACATTTATCGGGGCGATGACTGGTTCATGAGCCGCGCCCGACCGGAAGAGGAGCAGTTCTTTCAGGAGTCCGTCTTCAAGTACCAGCTGTTCGATCCGACGGCGCTGGACACCGACGACGTGGGGAAAGTCTTTTTCACCTGCGACGATCACGAACGCCTGCTGCCGTTGGAAGAGGCGCTCAACGCCCGCTGGGGCGACCGCGTCAACGTGAGCTTTTCCTCGGTAAACTGCCTGGAAGTGATGGCGGGCGGCGTATCGAAGGGACACGCGCTGGAGCAGGTGGCGAAACTCATGGGGCATGGCGTGAAGGATTGCATCGCGTTTGGCGACGGCATGAACGATCTGGAAATGCTCTCAATGGCGGGAAAAGGCTGCATCATGGCGGCCGCCCACCAGCGTTTAAAAGACCGTTTGCCAGGGCTGGAAGTGATCGGCACTAACGCGGATGACGCGGTGCCGCACTACCTGCGCAAATTGTATGCTGCGCTAATCGAACGCTAACGCATCCGTGGTGTGCCAGGATATGTCGAGATGTGAGATGTGTAAGCAGTGTGACAAGGCCAAAAAAATGCTTTACAGGTGCGAATGATAATGATTATTATTGCCATGCGTTCCGGGAAAACCCCTCTGTCTCGATCTTGATGGTTCAGCGAGGTTTTGCTGTGAAAGCACGACATTGCTCACATTGCTTCCAGTATTTATTTAGCCAGCTCGGGTGCTGGCTTTTTTTTGTCTGCACGATTTATGGAAACCAGTTTCCGTAAATGCCGCTATTTTTTTGAATGGTACGGTGAGTTTTTTACGCTATCTTCTCGACGCCTCGTCGCTAGACTGTTCAAAACGACGGAGGAAGCAACGATGATCTATTTACGTCAGGCGCAGCAGCGCGGACATGCCCACCACGGTTGGCTCGACAGCTGGCATACGTTTTCATTTGCCGATTACCACGATCCCGACTTCATGGGATTTTCCGCCCTGCGGGTGATCAATGAAGATCGTATCGAAGGCGGGCAGGGCTTCGGCATGCATCCGCACCGGGATATGGAAATACTGACCTATGTGCTGTCCGGCACCATTGAACATCAGGACAGCATGGGGAATCACGAGCGGATCCCGGCCGGGGAGTTCCAGATCATGAGCGCGGGCACCGGTGTTCGCCATTCGGAATACAATGCCAGCCCGGATGCGTTGCTGCATCTGTATCAGATCTGGATTATCCCGGACCGTAAAGGCCTGACGCCGCGCTATGAGCAGCGTCGTTTTGACGACAAGCAGGGCAAACAGCGGGTATTGTCGCCGGAGGGGCGCGATGGTTCTCTCAAGGTCTTTCAGGACATGTCGCTGTGGCGCTGGGCGCTGAAGGCGCAGGAGCAGGCGGTGCATGACATAGAGACCGGCCGCCGCGTCTGGATCCAGGTCGTGCGCGGCACGGTCACGGTGAACGGACAGTCGGCGAGCGCCAGCGATGCGTTGGCGTTATGGGACGAAAGCACGCTCTCAATCAGCGCGGATGAAGAGAGTGAAATTCTGCTATTTGATTTACCGCCGGTGTAAGGAGCAGTGCCTGCATGCAATGAAGCGCATTATGGCAAGCCGGGGCGTTGGCCGTTTCAACCATGTCGGCGCCGTTTCAACGCGCAATCACGTTTCGACCCATGCTGCGAAGACGTTCTCAGCCGTCATGAAAGTCGGGGTAATCCGGTATGGTATCGATACTCACTCCCCGGTTTTTTGTTAGACTCCGACTACTTTCCTCGAGTTGGATAGCCACGGATGATCAAGAAGAAAAGACCGGCTCTTCAGGATGTCGCAGATCGCGTCGGCGTCACGAAAATGACGGTCAGCCGCTATCTGCGCAATCCTTCCCAAGTGTCTGCTACGCTGCAAAAGAAAATTGCCGCCGTCCTGGACGAACTGGGATACATACCCAACCGCACGCCCCATATTCTGGCCAACGCCACCAGCCGCGCCATCGGCGTTCTACTGCCTTCCCTGACGAATCAGGTCTTTGCGGAAGTACTGCGCGGCATTGAGCAGGTGACGGAAGCGCGGGGTTACCAAACCATGCTCGCGCACTATGGCTATCACCCTGAAAAAGAAGAGCAGCGCTTGATGTCGCTGCTGTCTTACAATATCGACGGCTTGATACTGGCGGAACGCACCCACACGGATCGTACCCGGCAGATGATTAACGTCTCCGGTATCCCGGTCGTAGAGCTGATGGATTCTGTGTCGCCCTGTCTGGATATGGCGGTGGGTTTTGACAACATAGAAGCCTCACGACAGATGACGCGGCACATCATCGGGCGAGGACGTCGACACGTGGTGTATCTGGGCGCGCGGCTGGACGAACGTACCCTGATGAAACGGCAGGGCTATGAGCTGGCGATGCAGGAGGCGGGTTTAACCCCCCACAGCGTGATGAGCGAAAGCGCCTCGTCTTATACGTTGGGCGGTGAATTGCTGCGGCGAGCGCAGATGGAATGCCCGGACATCGACAGCGTGTTCTGCACCAACGACGACCTGGCGATCGGCGCGATTTTCGAGTGCCAGCGTCAGGGACTGAGTATTCCCCGGCAGATGGGGGTTGTCGGTTTCCACGGTCATAACATCGGCCAGGCGATGGTTCCCCGCTTGACGAGCGTCCTGACCCCGCGTGAGCGTATCGGCGAAGTGGGCGCCGAAATGCTGCTGGCGCGTCTGAACGGCGAGCCGGTGACGTCGGCCCTGCACGACGAAGGTTTCGAGCTACTGCCCGGCGACAGTTTGTAAGTCAATCCCTCGCGGCGCCTTATCCCCAAGGCGCCAGTACGCGATGTCTCCCTCCTCATGCCACATAGGCTGCTTCTCCGCAGGCGGATTCGACAACGGCAACGTTGGCGGCCGGCTCGTTTTGGTCGAAAAATCCATCATCGCCAAAGGCGACCTTCTCTGCTGGCAATATTTGATCTTTATCCCAAACTGTAAATTAAGTGCTGCCGGTTAGTTCCAGTTCTTAACATGTTACCGGTATCATGATACCGGTAACATTACGGGTATTGCCCGTTTCCCTGATGGTGCTTCACCCATCGCATCTGATGTTTCATCGCTGCTGCCGTACTCGGCCATAGATGGGCCGTAGCAGAATCACCTTCGCCTGCGTTCTCCGGTGGTTGCCGGGAGCGATGAGGCTCTGCCGGAGAAAGGTTATGCCATTAGTCATCGTTGCTGTCGGTGTCGCCATACTGCTGTTATTAATGATTCGATGTAAGTTGAATGGATTTATCGCGTTGGTGTTGGTGGCTCTGGCCGTCGGGATTTTGCAGGGCATGCCGGTGGATAAAGTCATCGCGTCTATCAAAAACGGGGTCGGCGGAACGTTGGGCAGTCTGGCGCTTGTCATGGGTTTCGGCGCGATGCTGGGGAAAATGCTGGCGGACTGCGGGGGAGCGCAACGGATCGCTACCACCCTGATTGACGGGTTCGGCCACAAAAACATCCAGTGGGCCATCATGCTGACCGGTTTTACCGTAGGCTTCGCCTTGTTCTATGAGGTCGGTTTTGTTCTGTTGCTGCCGCTGATATTCAGCATCGTCGCCTCCGCGCGTATTCCTTTGCTGTATGCCGGCGTGCCGATGGCGGCGGCGTTGTCCGTCACCCACGGTTTCTTACCGCCGCATCCCGCGCCGACGGCTATCGCCGCCATTTTTCATGCCGATATGGGCAAAACGCTGCTGTACGGCACGTTGCTCGGGATCCCCACCGCCATACTGGCCGGTCCGGTTTTCGCCCGTTTTCTGAAAAAAATCGACAAGCCGGTGCCTGAAGGTCTTTACAACCCTAAGCAATTTTCCGAAGACGAAATGCCCAGTTTCGGCGTCAGCGTTGGCACAGCGCTGGTGCCGGTGATGCTGATGGCGGTAAGGGCGATTGCTGAAATGGTCTTGCCGCAAGGACATGCGCTGCTGCCTTACGCGGAGTTCTTCGGCGACCCGGTGATGGCGACGTTGATTTCGGTGCTGATCGCGATTTTTACCTTCGGCCTTAATCGTGGACGCACGATGGATGAAGTGATGGCCACCGTCTCTGATTCCATCAAAATCATTGCCATGATGCTGTTGATTCTGGGCGGCGGCGGCGCTTTCAAGCAGGTGTTGGTCGACAGCGGGGTGGATAAATACATCGCCCACATGATGGAAGGTAGCAGCTTGTCGCCGCTGTTCCTGGCCTGGTTGATTGCCGCGACGCTGCGCATTGCGCTCGGCTCGGCGACCGTGGCCGCCATGACGGCGGGCGGCATCGCCGCACCGCTGATCGCCACGACCGGCGTCAGTCCGGAACTGATGGTGATAGCCGTGGGGTCCGGCAGCGTGATTTTCTCTCACGTCAACGATCCCGGCTTTTGGCTGTTCAAAGAGTATTTCAACCTGACCATTGGCGAGACGCTGAAATCCTGGTCGGCGCTGGAAACGATCATCGCGGTCTGCGGGTTGCTCGGCTGTCTGCTGATGAGCCTGGTGGTCTGACGCGGAGCCTCTGCCGGGCGGGTCCCGGCAGAGCGCCGGGTTACAGCTGGAGGTAGGCGCGGATGCCGTCGAGGAACATTTGCGTGGAGAGCATCACCAGCACCAGCCCCATCAGTTTTTCCAACGCGCTGACGCCTTTGTCTCCCAGTAGTCGCAGAAACAGGTTGGACATCAGCAGGATCACAAAAGAGATGCCCCAGGCGATAAACAGGGCCAGCGTCAGGTGAGCCAGCTTCTGCGGATATTGGTGGGACAGCAGCATCAGCGCCGCCAATATCGACGGGCCGGCGACCAAAGGGATCGCCAGCGGCACCAGAAAGGGTTCATCGTTTTCCGGCAGGTCGTTGGATTCATTTTTCGGCGAAGGGAATATCATGCGAATCGCAATCAGGAACAGGATGATCCCGCCGGAAATCGACACGGTCTCAGTACGCAGGTTCAGCACCGCCAAAATTTTCTCCCCCGCGAATAGAAAAATCAGCATCACGCCCAGCGCAATCACCATTTCCCTGATCAACACGATGCGACGACGTTTGGCGGGTAGGGGCTTCAGTACCGACATAAAAATCGGCATGTTTCCCAGAGGATCCATGATGAGCAGTAGTAGAACGGTGGCTGAGATCATTTCGGTCATGTGGCGGTTGACTCCTGTCTTCATGAGGCGCGAATTCGCGCGCGGTTATTAGCTGTGCTGCTGAAAAAGCCGACGAGATTGAATAAATTAACTTGCGACTTTACGTACATTTTGTAAGGTTGAAGGCCATCACTTTAAACAATGTTACTGCCAGTAACGGCAGCCAGACTCCTTTTTGTCACCCCCAAGCAGGACAGCAAACATGAAAAATGTTGGTTTTATCGGCTGGCGCGGAATGGTCGGTTCGGTACTCATGCAACGCATGGTAGAAGAACGCGATTTCGATGCCATCCGCCCGATCTTCTTTTCCACTTCCCAGCACGGCCAGTCGGCTCCTACGTTCGGCGGGCAGCAGGGCGTATTGCAGGATGCCTACGACCTGGAGGCGCTGCGGGCGCTGGATATTATCATCACCTGTCAGGGCGGCGATTATACCAACGAAGTCTATGCGAAGCTGCGTGAAAGTGGCTGGCAGGGTTACTGGGTTGATGCGGCGTCCACGCTGCGCATGAGCGATGACGCCATTATTATTCTGGACCCGGTCAACCACGCGGTGATTCAGCAAGGGTTGAATGACGGCATCAAAACGTTCGTCGGCGGCAACTGCACGGTCAGTCTGATGCTGATGTCGCTGGGCGGCCTGTTTGCAAACGACCTGGTGGATTGGGCGTCCGTCTCGACTTACCAGGCGGCGTCCGGCGGCGGCGCTCGCCACATGCGCGAACTGCTGGTGCAGATGGGGATGCTGAATGCAGAAGTGGCGAAAGAGCTACAGAGTCCGGCCTCCGCCATTCTGGATATCGAACGTAAAGTGACGGCGCTGACCCGTAGCGGCACGCTGCCGACCGACAATTTCGGCGTCCCGCTGGCGGGCAGTCTGATCCCGTGGATCGACAAACAGCTGGATAACGGCCAGAGCCGCGAAGAGTGGAAAGGACAGGCGGAAACCAACAAGATTCTGGCGACCCGCGATGTGATCCCGGTCGACGGTCTGTGCGTGCGCGTCGGCGCGTTGCGCTGCCACAGCCAGGCATTCACCATCAAACTGAAGAAAGACGTGTCGGTGCCGGAAATTGAACAGCTGCTGGCCAGCCACAATGACTGGGTGAAAGTCGTGCCGAACGATCGCGAGCTCAGCATGCGTGAACTGACGCCTGCGGCCGTGACTGGTACGCTGTCTACGCCGGTGGGCCGTCTGCGCAAGCTGAATATGGGCCCGGAATATCTGTCCGCCTTCACCGTCGGCGATCAGCTGTTGTGGGGCGCGGCGGAACCGCTGCGTCGTATGCTGCGTATCCTGCTCTAAATGATATCGCCCCAGCTGCGCAGTTGGGGCGATTTTCCTTCCTGCCGTTTTCCTACTTCCTGTCGGTTTTCGTTACCGTACTCGCGTTCTCGCAGGAGGCACGGTCGTAGATAGGGGTTAATGGTTCTGTGGTCCCGCCGTCCCGGCATGCCGGGATGGAACCGCGTCTTCCACGTATTGCTGCGCCCGCTGGCGCCGGTAGTGCTCCAGCCAGGCGCTGACGCGCTGCTGCTGATTTTCGTCCAGCCACATACCGAGCTTGGTTCTGCGCCACAGCGCATCTTCCACAGAGACGACCCACTCATGTTCGACCAGATAGCGCAGTTCGGCCTCATAGAGCATATGCCCGAAGTGTTCGCCCAGTTCGCCGACGCTGTGCGCATCGCCCAGAAGCCGTTCGGTCTGGCTGCCGTAAGTGCGGCTGTAACGTCGGGCTAAAGACTCCGGCAGGTTATAACGCTGACGCAGGCGGGATGCGTATTCGTCGCGGGAGCCATGAATGTCGCCGCCCGGCAGCGTCGCCTGCTGCGTCCAGGATTTGCCGGCCTGCGGGTAGTATTTCGCCAGCTTGTCCAGCGCATGTTCCGCCAGTTTACGGTACGTGGTGAGCTTGCCGCCGAAGACGGATAACAGCGGGGCGCGCCCCTGATCGTCGTCGATCGCCAGCGTGTAATCGCGGGTGATAGCCTGCGGCGAATCGGACTCGTCGTCACAGAGCGGTCTTACCCCGGAATAGCTCCAGACGATGTCACCGCGGTTCAGCGGTTTCTTGAAATAGCGATTGTAGATGTCCAGCAGATAATCGACTTCGTCGTCATTGATGCTGACATGACGCGGATCGCCGTGGTACTCCATATCGGTGGTGCCGATGATGGAGAACTCATCCATCCAGGGAATGACGAAGACGATGCGGTGATCCTGATTTTGCAGAATGTAGGCCTGCGGTTCGTTATGAACTTTCGGCACCACGATATGGCTGCCTTTGATCAGCCGGATACCGTAGGGCGAAGGCAGCGCCAGCCCGTCATCGAAGAAACTTCGCACCCACGGTCCCGCTGCGTTCACCAGCCCTTTAGCCTGCCAGCTGTGCGTCTCGCCGGTCAGCGCATCTTCCGCCTCGACGTGCCACAGACCGCCGATACGGCGCGCACGCGTGACTTTGGTGCGGGTACGTACCTTGCCGCCGCGGCGCTCTACCTCTTGTGCATTCAGCACCACCAAGCGGGCGTCGTCGACCCAGCAATCGGAATATTCGAAACCGCGCGTCATCTCCGGTTTCAGCGCCGACTCGGGTCCAAAACGCAGACCGCAGCTGGCCGGGAGGCTGACGCGTTTGCCCAGATGGTCGTACATAAACAGCCCTGCGCGGATCATCCATGCCGGACGCAGATGAGGTTCATGGGGCAGGCGAAAGCGCAACGGCGATATGATGTGCGGCGCCATTTTCAACAGGACTTCGCGTTCGGATAGGGCCTCGCCAACCAGCCGGAATTCGTAGTGTTCCAGATAGCGCAGGCCGCCATGAATCAGCTTGGAGCTGGCGGAAGAGGTGGCGCAAGCCAGATCCTGCGCTTCCAACAACAGCACTGACAGGCCTCGGCCCGCCGCATCCGCAGCGATACCCGCGCCGTTGATTCCCCCGCCGATCACGATCAGGTCTTTGGTTTCCACGTTCCCCTCCGCCGTATTCCGCATAAATGTTCGTTTTCGCTCACGATGATAATCGCAAACAAACATTCAAGCCAAGGTTTAACCAAATAAATACATTTATACGTGACTCAGTTAACAATAATGGGGCCGTGGTGAGAGAAATGTGCTCTTCCTCCCGGCTTTTGTGGGGCCGAGCGAGGGGAGTGCGATACAATCGACACAATTCGATAACAATGGGGGCGGAGAATCATGGAGCAGTTTGAGGCGATTGATGTAGAGGAGGCTTATCAGCGCTGGCAGTCGGGTGAGGTACTGGTCGATATTCGAGACCGGCAAAGTTTCGCCGCTGCGCACGTGCCGGGAGCGGTCCATCTGACTAATGACACGCTGAACGATTTTGTCGACGGGGCGGATTTTGAGCAGCCTGTGATGGTGTTGTGCTATCACGGCATCAGCAGCCGCAACGCCGCCCAATACCTGCTTAGCCTTGGATTTTCCTCCGTGTACAGCGTAGACGGCGGTTTTGAAGCCTGGCAACGCCGCTTCCCGCAAGAAACATCGGCGGGCTGACGTGGATTCGTTAGGGACGGCGCTGATTTTCCCGTGCTAAATGATTTAGAATCAAGCTCATTGAACGATACAGCGAGAAGCATAACCACCATGATCCGGATTATCGCCTTACCCAACCCGCGCCAGGCACAGGCGTTCGTGGATTACATGCGCACACAGCACATTCGGCTGGCGATACGCGTCAACGACGGTGAGTATGAGCTGTGGCTGCAGGATGATAGCGAGCTGGCGCGGGTGGATAAGGAGCTGGATCGTTTCATGGAAGAGCCATGGCATGCGCGATACCAGGCGGCCAGTTGGCAAAGCGGCACCACGCGCACGGGATTGCGCTATCCTGCTTTTTCGTTGGTTGGCGAACTTCGTCAGCGGGCGGGGCCGTTGACGTTGGCCGTACTGGTCGTCACCGTCGCCGTTTATCTCCTGATGCAGTTCTACGGCGTTGAACGGATGATGCTGCTGCTGTCCTACCCGGAGAGTGGTCAGGCGATGCAACTGTGGCGTTGGTTTAGCCATATCCTGCTGCATTTCTCGTTGCTGCATATCCTGTTCAACCTAATGTGGTGGTGGTATCTCGGCGGGCCGGTAGAAAAAACGCTCGGTACCCGCAAGCTGTCCGTCATCCTGCTACTGTCCGCGGCGCTCAGCGGCTGGGTGCAGTCGTGGTTCAGCGGCGTCTATTTCGGCGGCCTTTCCGGCGTCGTCTATGCCCTGATGGGCTATGTCTGGCTACGGGGAGAGCGGCAGCCTGACGGGCCGTTGCATCTACAGCGGGGACTGATGGTGTTCTCCGTTCTGTGGCTGGTCGCGGGCTATTTCGATATCTTCGGCATGTCCATCGCCAACGGCGCCCACATTGCCGGGTTGGTGGTGGGACTGCTGATGGCGTGGTGGGATACTGGGCGTCGCATATCGTCGGAGAAGGGGTAACCATGAAGCAAACGCAGCGACATGAGGCCATTATCGAACTGGTGCGTCAACAGGGCTACGTCAGCACTGAAGAGCTGGTAGCGCATTTTTCCGTCAGCCCGCAAACCATCCGTCGCGATCTTAACGATCTGTCCGAGCGGAATCAGATCCACCGTCATCACGGTGGCGCCGCACTCCCTTCCAGCTCCGTCAATGCCGCCTATCAGGACCGCAAAACGATGTGGTCGGATGAAAAAGCCCGCATCGCCCGACAGGTCGCCAGTCAAATCCCGGATGGCGCGACGCTGTTTATTGATATCGGCACCACGCCGGAAGCGGTCGCGCACGCGCTGATGAACCACAAGGGGTTACGTGTGGTCACCAACAATCTCAACGTGGCGACCCTGTTGAAAAGCAAAGACGATTTCCGCCTGATCCTGGCCGGCGGCGAGGTGCGTAGCCGCGATGGCGGCATCATTGGCGAGGCGACCCTGGACTTCATTTCTCAATTCCGCCTCGACTACGGCATTCTTGGGATCAGCGGCATCGATATGGACGGCTCCCTGCTAGAGTTCGACTACCACGAGGTTCGCACCAAGCGTGCAATCATCGATAATTCCCGCTGCGTGATGCTGGTCACCGACCATTCCAAATTTGGCCGTAACGCGATGGTGAATCTCGGCAACATGGATTTAATCGATTATTTGTTCACTGATCGACTGCCGCCTGCTGGCGTGCTGAAAATTATCGAAAAATCTAAGGTGCAGCTGTCATTGTGCTGAGGTAGACGTGTCAGTTATTCCTCTGTTTTATCGCCGCAACGGCCGGATGCCGGAACATAAGTGTTCCCCGTCGGCGAAGATATAACGCGTTGATCTTGCTATGCCTATCAGCGGAAATTGCACGATGATCATTAGCTAGATTATAGTTCCGCTATACCCTGCTTGGATGCAGGCGTTCGATTAGGTTGCCATCTACCGCCGGTGACGTGATGCAGGAAACGTCTGCATCAGTCACTCTCACCGGCGACCATCCGGACATTGGAGCGACAGACTCCGTCGTGGCTTTCTAGGTTATGCTCGCACTGTGGCGATCCGGCAGCCTGGCGACGCGACGGTATCGCCCATTGATATCGCTCTTAGCCCTAGAAGGAAGGAGTATGATCGCTACGCGCCTGACGAGGATGAAGCGCAGAGCTGATCCCGGCAACCGCTGGCTGAATGGTTTTTTCCCGGAGAGCTATCGACAACCCCGCACTGTTAAACAGTCATACACAGCCGAGTGAACTCGCTGTACCGTACCGGGATGCGCGACTGTGCTGCCGCCAGGTGAAATGCGCGCTCTTGTACGGGGATGTTCAGGCCGATCGGACTCATGATGATCAAAACGCAAGGGGCAGATGCGTTGTTAAGGAAGCAATAAACATGGCGTTAGAGGCTAATAAAACGATACCCCGGCGAATCTCCATCGCCGAGACCTACGTTGACGACACTGGTCGCCATCAAAGAATCGACAGGTCTACACAAGCGAAACTGCTGAGCTTGCTGAGCGCAGAGGGGATCAATGACCAGCCGATTCCGCCGGTGAAAGTGTGGCGTGAAGGTGAACCTGTGACGGTCTGGGTGCAGGGCGATAGCCACTATCGCTGGACGTTCCATTATGAGCAAGGCGGCATGATAGAGGGCGAGATCGTGGGAGGAACAGTCCTAACGCTGCCCGGGCCTTTACCCCAGGGGTATCATCGTCTGACGCTGGAACAAGCCGGTCGGCGGTGGCGCTGCCAGGCGATTATCGCGCCGATGTGTTGCTATGAACCGGACGCGCTTTCGCAGGGAAAACGCTGGTGGGGCGTCTCCGTACAGCTCTATACCCTGTGTTCTCAGCATAATTGGGGCGTTGGCGATTTCGGCGATCTGAAAACGCTGCTGGAAGAGGTGGCGCGGCGCGGCGGCGCGTTCGTCGGGCTTAATCCTCTGCATGCGTTGTCTCCCTCCGGGGCAGATAACGCAAACCCTTATAGCCCCTCATCGCGTTATTGGATCAACACCATCTATATCGACGTCAATCACGTAGATGATTTCCTCCAGAGCGAGGAGGCGCAGCGGTGGTGGCAAAGCGCCGAAACTCAGCGCCGGTTGTCCACCGTTCGCGGCAGCCGCTGGGTTGACTATCGTTCGGTCGCCGCGCTGAAGCTTGACGCTTTGCGCCTGTCATTCCAGCACTTCAACCTGCGCGGCGTGCTCGATCCGCGTCAGCTCGCCTTTCAGCAATTCATCGCTCGCGGCGGCGATAGGTTGCAGCAGCATGCGACCTATGATGCGCTTAACGCGTGGTTGGAACGTGACGGCCACTCATTCAGCGACTGGAGCCAATGGCCCGAATGCTATCAGGATGCGCGGGGAGACAGCGTCGTTAGCTTTCGTGAGTCTCACGCTGAAGACGTCATGTTTTACTGCTGGCTGCAGTGGTTGGCTCACGAACAGCTGGCGGCCTGCTACGATCACAGCAAACAGCTGGGGATGCCGCTTGGGCTATATCGCGAAGTGGCGGAAGGCGTGGCGTGTCGCAGCGCCGATTCCTGGCAGGATCATCCCTTGTTTTGCCATGACGCCAGTATTGGCGACGTGCCGCAAACACGGATGCCGCATGGACAGAGCGGGCCGCTGGCGCCGATCAATCCGGTCCAGTTGCAATGCTGTGGCTATCAGCCTTTCATCGATATGATTCGCAGTAACATGGCGCATACCAGCGCGATATGTCTCCACCATGTGGCGTCCCTAATGCGTGAGTGGTGGGTCCCGCAGGAGGGCGAGTCGGAGGATGGCGGCTTTATCTATTATCCCGTGGATGACCTGCTGGCGATCCTGGCGCTGGAGAGCCAACGCCATCGCTGTATGGTGATGGGCGATGAGCAGGGCGTTTTGCCTGAAGGGATGGTCAGCAAATTGCGCGATTGCCGTATCTACTCCTGTCGGGTGCTGTTTTTCGAGCGCAACCAGCAGGGGGAATTCTACGCGCCGCAGGACTATCCGCCCCGCTCGATGGCGACGGTGACCACGCACGATTTACCGACGCTGCGGGGCTACTGGCAGAGCATCGATCTGATATTAGCGCACGAGCTGGGCCTGTGCGCCGGCGACGTGCTGTTGAGCCGCAGACTAAAGGCGCGTGAGCAGGCTAAACAGGCATTGCTGGACGCATTGCATCAGTATGGTCATCTGCCTCAGCGCGTTGGGCGCAATGCGACGCTGACGACGATGAGCGCCCAGCTTAATCGCGGCGTACAGCGCTACCTGGCGGAAAGCGCCAGCGGCCTGTTGGGACTGCGGCTGGAGGAGTGGCTGGATATGGCGACGCCGGTCTGCGTGCCGGGCGGAGAAAAGCAGTACCCGAACTGGCGGCGCAAGCTGAGTCGGACTTTGGATTCCATCTTCGGGGATAGCTATCTTGAACGGCTGATACGCGATATCGACCTGCGACGAAATGGACCGTTGCCGAGCAGGGATGGCGGCGCGCGCGCAGGGAAATGACCCAAGCCGTTGCCGACCCGTCCGGGTCGGCAATTTGGAGCGCTGGATATTAGTAGTAGGAGTGCTCGCCGGGCTGATGCTCGGTGAGATCGCGAACGCCAGCCAGTTCCGGGAACTTCTGCAGCAGCTCTTTCTCAATCCCTTCTTTCAGGGTGTAATCCACCATCGAACAGCCGTTGCAACCGCCGCCGAACTGCAAAATAGCGTAACCGTCGTCGGTGATTTCCATTAGTGACACCTGTCCGCCGTGACCGGCCAGCTGCGGGTTGATCTGCGACTGCAATACATATTCCACGCGTTCGACCAGCGGAGCATCGTCGTCCACTTTGCGCATCTTGGCGTTGGGCGCTTTCAGCGTGAGCTGTGAGCCCAGCTGATCGGTGACGAAATCGATCTCGGCATCTTCCAGATAAGGGGCGCTGAGTTCGTCGACGTAGGCCGACAGCTTCTCAAACTTCAGCTCGGTATCGTTTGGCTCAACGGCATCGGGCGGGCAGTAAGAAACACCGCACTCAGCACTCGGGGTGCCGGGATTGATGACGAAAACACGGATCTGGGTGCCTTCCTCTTGCTTTGCCAGCAGTTTGACAAAATGCTCCTGAGCAGTGTCGGTAATATGGATCATAATTTTAACTCAATAGTTGACTACGCCAGTGGGTTATAATACGCCCATCCCGCCGGTCACTACAAGGTGCGGCACAGACACCAGACCTGGATGTGCGCCGCGCCCTGCCTCAGCAGCACCCGACCGATCTCCGCCATCGTACTGCCGGTGGTCACCACATCGTCCAGCACAACGATCCGTTTCCCCGCCAACGGCAGCGTACAGCCAAACGCCCCGCGCAAATTACGGCGGCGGGCCGAAGCGGTCAATGACCTCTGCGGCGGAGTGGGGCGGGTGCGGGTGAGACCGTCCGCCACGTAGCGGCAGTTCAACCAGCGCGCCAGCGGCGCGGCCAGGAGCGCCGTTTGGTTATAGCCTCGCCGCCACTGTCGTCCCCGGTGCAGCGGCACGGTCAACAGCAGGTCTGGCGGCGGGAACAGCGAATGCGGCGCGTTCAGCGCCGACTGCCGATAGCGTTGGCGCCAGCATAGCCACAGCAGGCGCGCTAGCGCGGGGGCGATGTCTCCCTGACCGTAAAATTTCAGCTGTTTGATCAACCCATCCAAAGGCGGACGATAATCGGAGACAGACAGCAGCGCATGCCAGGGCGGCGGATGTTGCAGACAGCGACCGCAAGGGAGCGATGCCGAAGCGGCGGGCAGGCCGCAGCGCGGACAGCAGCAGGGGGGAGGTGGAAGACGACGCAGGCAGTGACTGCATATCCCATGATGACTATCATACAGCGGCTGCCGGCAAAGCCGGCACTGCGCCCAAAAGGTGAACATCCTTGTTTGCCCTCATGATTGACGACGACGCGACATCAATATTTTACGTTGAAGAAGAAGGACAATAACGCATGGCTACGTTGCATTGGCAGACGGAAGGTGAAGGCGAACAAGACATTGTGCTGCTGCACGGATGGGGGCTGAATGCGCAGGTATGGAACAGCATCGTTCCGCGACTGGCGCCGCATTTTAGCCTGCACCGGGCCGACCTGCCGGGCTTTGGACAAAGTCAGGGATTTGGGCCGATGCCGCTGGGGGAAATGGCCTCCGAAGTACTGACCCGCGCGCCTGAGAAAGCCATCTGGCTGGGCTGGTCGCTGGGCGGACTCGTGGCCAGTCAGATCGCGCTGACCCACCCGGAGCGCGTTACCGCGCTGGTGTCGTTATCCTCTTCTCCCTGCTTTCAGGCGCAAGAGACATGGCCGGGCATCAAACCCACCGTACTGGCAGGTTTTCAGCAGCAGTTGCAGGAAGATTTTCAGCGTACGGTGGAGCGTTTTCTGGCGCTGCAAACGCTGGGAACCGCCAGCGCAAAACAGGATGCCAGACTGCTGAAATCCGTGGTGCTGGACCAGCCGATGCCGACGGTGGACGTGCTGAACGGCGGACTGGAGATCTTGTCGCAGGTGGATTTGCGGGAGCCGTTGGCGTCGCTCACCGTACCGTTCCTGCGGATTTACGGCGCGTTGGATGGCCTGGTGCCTCGCGCTATCGTGCCGCTGCTCGATGAACGCTGGCCGCAGTCGACCTCGGTGATCATTCCCAAAGCATCGCACGCGCCGTTTATCTCGCATCCTGATGAGGTGATCGAGGCGCTGCTGGCGTTCACGAGGGCGCGGTAACGGCCTCTCCCGTCGCTCTTATTGCGCGAATGCGCAGCGCCCTGTGCCGGTTTTGTCCAGGTAATGCCAGCGGTGACGGGGTTCATCAAAATGTAAGAAATCATCACTAGCTTATGTCCGGACCATGATTAACTGCGAAGGACATCAATAGAATGAAACTCCGTTGGCTTCTCCCCTTATTAATGGCGTCATCTCTGCCCGGTTTCTCCCACGCACAGGCTATTTACCCCATTGACCGCGCGACTATGCCGGCGGGTGGGCGATTCGACTTCAAAGTTGAGTTCGATGAGGTGCTGAAGCCGGAAGATATCCGCATTCAGATCAACGGCCGCGACTATCAGCAGGTGCTGGGCAAAGAGGCCACGTTCGTCGAACGCGAAGACGGCGCCCCCGTATCCACCGTGTGGGTCCGCGACGTCGGTCTGACGCAGGCGGGCCGTTATGACGTTGAGGCGCAGGCCAAAGGCAAGACCGCCAGGGTCAGCTGGGAAGTTTATCCGGCTCCGGAGACCCGTAAGGCGAAAAACGTGATCCTGTTTATTGGCGACGGCTTGTCGGTGGCTCACCGCACCGGCGCGCGCATTCTGTCCAAAGGGATCACGGAAGGAAAAGCGGCCGGAAAACTGGCGATCGACGACCTGCAATATATGGCGTTCGCCGGCACGTCCAGTACCGACTCTATCGCGGCGGACAGCGCCAACACCATGAGCGCTTACATGACCGGCCATAAGTCCGGCGTCAATGCGATTGGCGTATACGTCAGCCGCAGTAAAAACTCGCTCGAACATCCTAAACAGGAAACGTTGGGAGAGCTGGTGACCCGTTCGACCAATATGGCGCTCGGCATCGTCAGCGATGCCGAGCTGGAGGATGCGACGCCCGCCGCCGTGGTATCGCACACGCGTCGCCGCGCCGACAAGGCCGAAATCGCGTCCATGTTTTACGACGTGCAGCCAACCGTGATGCTGGGCGGCGGCTCCGCCTATTTCCTGCCGAAAAGCATTCCTGGCTCGAAGCGCAAAGACGATATCAACTACGTCGAGAAATTCCAGCAGGCCGGCTATACGCTGGCGACGGACGCGCAGACGCTGAAACAGAACGCGGCGACCGCCACCAAACTGCTGGGCCTGTTTCACACCGGCAACATGGACGGCGTGCTTGACCGCCGCTTCCTGAAAAACGACGTTGCCAAGAAATTTCCCAACCAACCGGATCTGACGGAAATGACGCAGGCAGCGCTGGATGTGCTGTCCAAAAATAAAGACGGCTTCTTCCTGATGGTGGAATCGGCGTTGATCGACAAGGCTTCTCACCCGCTGGACTGGGAACGCGCGTTCTACAACACCATCATGCTTGACCAGTCTGTGGCGGTGGCGAAGAAGTTCGTGGAAACGCATCCGGACACGCTGATCATCGTGACCGGCGACCACACCCACGGCATCTCCATCATCGGTACGGTGGACGATAACAAGCCGGGTGCGGAGATGCGCGAAAAGGTCGGCGTGTATGAAGACGCGGGTTACCCGAACTATCGGGATGCCAATAAAGACGGCTACCCGGATGACGTCAACGTTTCCAAACGTCTGGCGGTCTTCTTCAACAACTACCCGGACTATTACGAAACCTTCCGACCAAAGCTGGATGGCACATTCGTCCCGTCGGTGAAAAATGAAAAAGATCAGTACGTCGCCAACAAGGCTTATGCCTCCGTCCCCGGCGCCGTGCTGCGCGAAGGCATTCTGCCGCGTTCGGTGGATACCGGCGTGCACGCCGTGGACGACATGGTGATTCAGGCCAGCGGCCCCGGCGGAGAAGCCATCCGCGGCTATATGGACAACACGCAGCTGTTCCGGGTGATCGTCGATGCGCTCGCTATCGATGCCCGCAACACCGTGAAGCAGTGACGTGTTATGCCGCGGTTAATACGTGTTGCAGCGGGGCTGATGGCCCCGTTGTGCCTGCTTATTTTCTCTCTGAGCGTGATGCAGCCCGTGCGGGCGGCCTCGGTCCCTGAACTCTCGTTCGACACGCTGTACGCCTCGTTCGGGGTGCTGGGCGCCGAATTTTCCAACGACGTAAAAACGCTGTCGGGGCAACGCGTGAAAATGCGGGGATTCATGGCGCCGCCGTTGAAGGCGGAGGCGCAATTCTTCGTCCTGACCAAAATGCCGATGGCGCTGTGCCCGTTTTGTTCGTCGGATGCGGACTGGCCGGAAGACATCGTGGTGGTCTATCTCGGCAAGCGGCAGACCTTCGTGCAGAACAACACCATTATTGAGGTGGACGGCGTGCTGGAATATGGATCGTGGACCGATCCGGAAAGCGGGTTCGTCAGCCTGCTACGCCTGCGCGACGCGCACTTCAAAACGCCATAGGAGCCGGTTGCGATGATACAGATGACACAATTGCAGGTGACATTTCCCGATCTGCCGGAGCCGGTATTAGACATTCCGCATCTCCATATTGCGGAGGGAGAGCGGGTGGCGATCGTCGGGCCGTCCGGATCGGGCAAAACCACCCTGATCAATGTGATGACGGGGCTGGACGGACGGGCCAGCGGATCGGTGCGATGGGATCAACAAGAGCTGTCAACCCTGAGTGAAGCCGGTCGCGATCGTTGGCGCGCTCGCCACGTCGGTCTGATCATGCAGGACTTTCATTTATTTCCCGGCCTGTCGGCGCTGGAAAATGTGTTGCTGCCCGCGCGCTTTCACCATTGGCGGCTGCCCCGCGCGCTGAAAACGCGGGCGGCGGAACTGCTGGAACGGGTGGGGCTGGAGACGGGAAAAAGGACGGTGGAACGGCTGTCCCGCGGTGAAAAACAGCGGGTCGCGGTAGCGCGAGCGCTGCTGGGCGAGCCGGATATGATCGTTGCTGATGAGCCGACCGCCAGTCTGGATCGCCATAACGGCCAACAGATCGCCGAGCTGTTAATCGCGCTGGCGCGGGATACGCACACGACGCTGATTACGGTCACGCACGATCGTCAACTATCCGACGGAATGGCGCGCTGCATCCGGTTGGAACAAGGACGAATCGTGTTGGATGAAAAAAATCAGGAGCAGACGACATGATCCCTTGGACGTTATTAGGCGCCGATATGCGCAGGCTGTGGCCCGGCATGTTGGTCGTCATGTTGCTGATCGCGCTGGCGACGGCGCTGAGCATTGCGGTAAATCTGCAAGAGCGGGCGTTACAGCAAGGGAGTGCGCGTGCGGCGGACCGTTTCGATCTGGTGATTGGCGCGCCGGGCAGCGAAACGCAGCTGGTGCTGTCATCGGTCTTTCTGCAACCGTCGGCGCTGACGCTGATCCCGGTATCGGTGCTGGACACGTTGGCGCATCATCCGCTGGTCGAGTGGGCCGCGCCGGTGGCGTTCGGCGATTTCTATCAGGGCATGCCGGTCGTGGGGACGACGACGGCGATGGTGACGGATAACGGCAAGCGGGCGTTGCAGGCCGGGCGAGTCTTTGAACAGGATTTCGACGCCGTCGTCGGCGCGCATACCGGTTTGCAACCCGGCGATACGTTCAGTCCTATCCACGGACGCGTCGGCGAAAGCGGGACGCACTCGCACGAAAATGTCCGCTACACCGTCGTCGGCGTGCTGCCGGAAGAGGGCAGCGCCTGGGATCGCGCCATACTGGTGCCGGTCACGGCGGTGTGGCGCGTGCATGGCATCGCGGTGCCGGGACATGAGCATGACGACGAAGAAACACATCATCACGACGGCGAAAAGGCGGAGCTTCACCCCGCCGCAACGCACGCAGGCATGCCGGCTATCGTGGTGAAACCGAAAAGCATTGCCGGGGCTTATCAGCTGCGCGCCCAGTACCGCACGGACGCCACGCTGGCGGTGTTCCCCGGCGAGGTTTTGGTCAAGCTCTACGGCATTTTGGGGGATATCCGTCTGTTGCTGGACTACGTGGCGATGGGCACGCAGGGGCTGGTGGGCATTGCCGTCGCGATGGTCGCGGTGCTGCATCTGCATCAGCGTCGCAGGCAGATCGGCGCGCTACGGGCCTTTGGCGCGCCGCGTGCCGGCATTTTTCTGCTGGTCTGGTCCGGACTGATGCTGCTGGTGAGCGCGGGCATTCTGGCGGGCGTCGGGCTGGGCTATCTGGCGGCGAAGGCGATTGCCGTCGTGATGAGCGAGAAAAGCGGTTTCGTGCTACCGGTCACGCTCGGCGAGGAGGATATTCAGTTCTCGCTGCTGCTGTTGGTGATCGCAGCGGTGGTCCTCACCGTTCCCGCGATGTTGTCCTGGCGACGCTCTCCGGCGGAGGCGTTGCGCGAGGCGTAGGCCGCTTTTCAATCCCTGCTCACTAAGCTCGCACTACGCATGATGTCGTGCGAGTTTTTTTATATTGCGGAGGGCCTGATTTCCGACCGTTTCCGGTCATGCGCTGTACCTGCCATCATCCCCCGATGGGCGGTCGCCGCATCTTCGATCGTCTTGCTGATTGCCGGCGTGTTTCCTTGGCGCCGTTCCACCCGCTGCGGCTATTGACGCGGGATCTCGTCGTCTCTCGTATCAGCGGCGCGTTCTGTCCCTCGTCGAATGGTTAACGCAGTGCTTAGCGCATCCTCTCCGGCCCGGATAATCATTCAATCACTAAATAATGAGTGGCTATAAGTAATAAAAAAAACGTCATAGGGAATCATTCGGGCGGCGCTTACATTAGCGGGTCATGTTTGGTGCAGCTGCGCCAAACGTCGCTAGCTAGGCGCCGGTCTCCTGACGGGCGACGGCTTTCCACCGGGTGGGTTGATTGAAGGTATTTGGATGACGGCGTTATTGGATATACGGGGACTGAACATTCGTTTTCCCGGTCATGTGGCGGTGGATAATCTCGACCTGCAAATAGCGGCGGGCGAAACGCTGGCGCTGGTGGGCGAGTCCGGTTGCGGTAAGTCCACCACGGCGCTAAGCGTGCTGCGGCTGTTGCCTAAGCAGGCGCAGGTTCGCGGGTCGATTCGGCTGGACGATGACGAGCTGTTATCACTCAGCGAACGTCAGCTCGCCGCGCGGCGCGGCAACGTGGTCTCCATGATTTTCCAGGAGCCGATGACGTCCCTGAACCCGGTGCTCTCGATTGGACAACAGGTGGCGGAAGCCCTGACGCTGCACCAACCGCTCAGCCGGGAACAGGCCCGCCAGCGCGCGATCGAGCTGCTGGCGCGGGTGAAAATCCCGGAACCTCAGCGCCGTTTCCACGATTACCCGCACCACCTTTCCGGCGGCCAGCGTCAGCGCGTCATGATCGCCATGGCGATCGCCTGCGAACCGCGTCTGCTGATTGCCGATGAACCGACCACGGCGCTGGATGCCACGATTCAGGCGCAGATCCTCTCTCTGATCGACGAACTGCGGCGTGAGCTGAACATGGCGGTGCTGCTGATTACGCACGATTTGGGCGTGGTCGCCCAGTGGGCTGACCGGGTCGCGGTGATGCATCACGGCCGCAAGCTGGAAGCAGGCCCGGTCGGCGACGTACTCCATCATCCGCAGCACACATATACCCAAGGGCTGTTGCAGGCGTCTCTGCATACCCACCCCGGCCTGCATTACCGCGAAACCCGGCTGGCGGAAATTCATTACAGCGCGACCAACGGATTCTCGCTCTCGCAGCCGCCGGTCGATCCCGAGCGTTTTACCACGGCGACACCCGCGCAGGCGCCGCTGCTATCGGTCACGGACTTGACGGTCGCCTATGACACGGAGCGGGGGCGCGTCGCGGCGGTGAACGAGGTTTCGCTCACCCTTCGACCCGGCGAAACGCTGGGGTTGGTGGGCGAGTCCGGCTGCGGAAAGTCCACGCTGTCGCGCGCGATCATGCAGTTACAGCCGGTTCAGCAGGGCCGGATCGCATTTGACGGTCAGAATTTGCTGTCGTTATCGCGTCGACAGCTGTTGCCCTGGCGCCAGCAGATGCAGATGATTTTTCAGGATCCCTTCAGCTCCCTCAATCCGCGTCAGCGTATCGATGACATTCTCGGTTATGCGCTGGCGATCCACGGCGTTAAGGACAAACAAGAGCGCGAGCGGCGAATCGTGCGCATCCTCGATGATGTCGGGCTGGCGCGCTCGGCGCGCGATCGCTACCCGCACGAATTTTCAGGCGGTCAGCGCCAGCGCATCGGCATTGCACGAGCATTGGTGCTGCGCCCGCGACTGCTGATTTGCGATGAGCCGGTTTCGGCACTGGATGTGTCCGTGCAGGCGCAGATTATTAATCTGCTGGTGGATCTGAAAGCCGAGCTAGGACTGACCTATTTATTTATCTCTCACGACCTTTCCGTCGTCCGTTACATCGCCGACCGCATTATGGTCATGAATGGCGGTCGGATCGTGGAAGAGGGCGACCCGCAAAGCCTCTGGCGGCATCCGCGTCATCCGTACACCCGCGCGCTGTTGGACGCGGTGCCGGGGCGGCAGGCCAGTCGGGCTGAAGCGACAGTAATACAAGCCTGAGCCGGCGACAGTCCGCCGTCCGCGCTTGATAACAACAATACAGAGAACAGCCTTACCTTGGCCCAGGCGGCTTTAGGAAAGTCTGACTTATTCATCGAGGGGAAACAGACGATGCCAAAACAGAGTTCGGACGCGCCGCGTTCCACCGACCGCGCCCTGGAGGCGATGGTCGACTATGAAATTAATCGCCGCCGATTTCTCGGTATCTCCGGCGCGATCATGGCTTCCGGGGTATTTGGGGGGGCGTGGCCGCTCGCAGGTCAGGCCGAGGTCGGTAGCTTGCCGAATACCGTGACCGGCGCCGTTCGCGGGGGAACGCTGGAAGCGGTGGTGCATCCGGAACCGCCGACGCTGGCTTTCTTTATCAATACCTCCACGCCGGGCCGCACCGTCGTCAGCAAAATCTTCGACGGCCTGTTCGACTATGCGCCGGACCTGACGCCGCGTCCGCAGTTGGCGGAGAAAGTGGCCGTCTCGGACGACGGGCTGACGGTGACGCTTTACCTGCGTAAAAACGTGTTTTGGCACGATGGTCAGCCGTTCAGTTCGGCGGACGTGAAGTTTTCCGCCGACAACGTCTGGTTGCAGTATTCACCCTATGCCCGCCGCGTTTTCCAGTACCTGGCGCGAACCGAAGCGCCCGACGCGCATACCGTCGTGCTGACGTTGTCCAAGCCGACGCCGGTGGTGCTCAACGCGCTGGACGTCGTGGCGACGCCGGTGTTGCCGAAACACCTGTATGAAGGCACGGACATCCCCAACAACCCCTACAACAACAAGCCCGTGGGCACCGGGCCGTTTGTGTTCAAGGAGTGGCAGCGCGGCAGTCATATCGCGCTCGAACGTTTCGATAAATACTGGCAGCCCGACAGACCTTTCCTCGACAAGCTGATATTCAAAATCATCCCTGACGTCTCGGGCCGCGCGACCGCGTTTGAAACCGGCGCGATCCAGTACGGCGAACGTAATCCCGTCACCTTTGCGGACGCCGACCGCCTGTCGAAACAGCCGAATCTGACGCTGGATACGGCGGGTTATAACGGGTTTGCGACCTCGTTCTGGCTGCTGCCCAACCTGCGCGACCCGATTCTGGGCAACCTGAAAGTCCGTCAGGCGATCGCACATGCGGTGAATAAAGATCTGCTGGTTAAAGTGGTATGGGGCGGCTACGCTAAACCGGCGACCGGTCCCGTTTCCTCACAGCTGAGCACGTTCTATACCGCCGACACGCCGCAGTATCCGTTCGATCCCAGAAAGGCGCAGGCGCTGCTGGACGAAGCCGGTTTCCCGAAGAAGGCGGACGGCTGGCGCTTCACGCTGAATCACGACTTCATCCCTTTCGGCGACGACTACCGCCGTACCGGGGAGTTCGTCCGTCAGGCCCTGCGGGCCATCGGCATCGATGTGACCTTGCGGGCGCTCGATCTGGCGACCTGGAGCAAAAACGTCTTCAAGGATTACGACTATCAGTTGGCCAGCTCCTGGGGCGTCAACTGGACCGACCCGCAGCTGGGCGTGGAGCAGCTTTACTGGTCGAAGGCGGAGAGCAAGGGCACGCCCTGGACAAATGCCTCCGGTTACGCCAGCCCCGAGGCGGACAGGCTGATCGAAGCCGCGCAGATTGAGGTGGATCCAGTGAAGCGTCGGGCGCTTTATGATGAGTTACAGCGCGTGGTGCAGCGCGATCTTCCACAGATTAACCTGTTCGAATTCAAGTGGTTCGGCATTTGGGCCAGAAATTTGCGCAACGTGACGGACACCTTCAATCACAGCCAGAACAATTTCGCTCAGGTATGGCTCGACAAAAAATAACGCCGTACGGCGGGCGGACGCACTTATGACGAAACATCTTTTTTTCCGGCTGTTGCAGCTGGCGGGCATCGTGGTTTGCATCGCCACGCTGAACTTTTTTCTCCTCAAGCTGCTGCCCGGCGATCTGGTGGATGTCATCGCCAGCGAGAGCGGGAACGCCTCGCCGGAGCTGATTCAGCACCTGCGCGCACTGTACGGATTGGACCGTTCGGTACTGGCTCAGCTATTGGCTTATCTCGGACAGCTGTTGCAGGGCGATTTGGGTTTTTCGTTCCGTTTCGGCGAGCCGGTCATGGGCCTGATTGTGGACCGATTACCCGCCACCCTGTTGCTGGTAGGCACGGCTTTATTGCTGTCGGCCGTGGGCGGCGTGCTGCTGGGGGTGGCGTCGGCGCGTCGTCCCCACGGCATCGCGGACTCGGCGATTTCGGTTCTCTCCACGTTGGGCTATTCGGCGCCGATGTTCTGGGTAGCGCTGATGCTGATCGTCCTGTTTGCCGTCAAATTGGGGTGGCTGCCGGCCAGCGGTTGGCAGGCTATCGGTGCGGGTTACCACGGCTGGCGACAGCTGTGGGACGTGGCGACGCATCTGGTGCTGCCGGTGCTAACGCTGGCGATTTACTACATGGCCGTGTATGCGCGGCTGTCGCGGGCTTCCATGATTGAAACGCTTTCGGAGGATTTTATCCGCACCGCGCGGGCGAAGGGCGCACGCGAAGGCCGTGTGATTTTCGGTCATGCGCTGCGTCATGCCGTGCTCCCGGTGATCACGATGCTGGGCCTTCAAAGCAGCGCCCTGTTGGGCGGTTCCATCGTGGTGGAAACGGTCTTCGCGTGGCCGGGACTGGGACAGCTGTCGTTTGATGCCATCCGTAGCCGGGATATCCCGGTGCTGCTGGGCGTATTGCTGTTCAGCAGCGTACTGGTCGTGTTGTCCAATCTTCTGGTGGATATCGTGCATGCCGGGTTGGACCCGCGCCGGCGGCGCGCGGTGGCCCGAAGAGAGAAAGGAGAAATATGATGCGCTGGTTATTACAACCTTCCGCGCTGATAGGGCTGACGATCCTGCTGGGCGTAGCGGCGATGGCGTGTCTGGCATCCCGGCTCTTTCCCGACGATCCGCTGAATATGGTCGGCATGCCCTATCTGTGGCCGGGTCAGGATGCGCAGTTTCCATTGGGAACCGATCTGATGGGGCGGGATATTCTGGCGGGCGTGTTTCACGGCGCGCGCGTGTCGCTGTTGGTTGGCGTCGCATCAACCGCAATGGAGCTGCTGATCGGTATTGCCGTCGGCGTCTTGTCCGGCTTCTATCGGGGGCGCATCGATAGCGTACTGACCAGCGTGACCACGCTGTTTCAGACCATCCCGGCGTTTCTGCTCGCCATTATTCTGGTGGCGGTGCTGCAACCCTCCCTCCCCACCCTCATTTTTGCGCTGGGCATCACCTCCTGGACCAGCGTTGCCCGACTGGTGCGTGCGGAGTTTTTGGCGCTGCGCGAGCGGGAGTTCGTGAGCGCCAGCATTTCGCTCGGCGCGAGCGATCTGCACCTGATCTTCCGTGAAATCCTGCCGAACGCCTGGACGCCGGTGGTGGTTTCCACAGCGCTGCTGATCGCCAATGCCATTCTCTCTGAGGCGGGGCTGTCCTTTCTCGGGTTGGGCGATCCCAATGTCGTGAGCTGGGGGGCGATGATCGGGACGGGACGGGATGCGCTGAGGACCGGATGGTATATGACGGCGATCCCCGGCGTGATGATTATGCTGACCGTGATGGCGCTGAATCTACTGAGTGATGCGCTGCACACCGCGCTGAACCCGCGTTTGCGTCGTAAGCGCAACGTGCTGCCGGTGCTCTGAACGCAGAGGGAGCGCCTGTCGCGCGCTCCCTCTTGTAGGTAAGGCGTTAGCGTTTTTTGAACGCCGCCGCCAGCGCGTCGCTCATCGCGCTGTTGCCGGCCGCTGTCCCGCCCGCACGCGGACGCGGTTTGTTGGCGGCCTGTCTGCGCGGCTGGGCTGTATCCTGACTGCCTCGGCGAGCGCCGGTTTCACCCGGTTGCTCATCCAGGCGCATCGTCAGCGCGATACGTTTACGCTGCAAATCCACTTCCAGCACCTTCACCTTAACGATATCGCCCGCCTTGACCACCGTGTGCGGATCTTCCACATAGCGGTTCGCCAGCGAGGAGATATGCACCAGCCCGTCCTGATGGACGCCGATATCCACGAAGGCGCCGAAGTTGGTGACGTTGGTGACGGCCCCTTCCAGAATCATGCCCGGCAGCAGGTCGTTCATCGTTTCCACGCCTTCGGCGAAGCTGGCGGTTTTGAACTCAGGGCGCGGGTCGCGTCCCGGTTTTTCCAGCTCTTTGATGATGTCGGTCACCGTCGGGATCCCGAACCGTTCGTCGGTAAATTCGCTGACTTTCAGTGAACGCAGCGCATTGGCGTCGCCCATCAGGTCCTGCAGCTTCTGCTCGGTGACGGCCAGAATGCGTTCTACCACCGGGTAGGCTTCCGGGTGAACCGTCGAGGCATCCAGCGGGTTGTCGCCGTGGTTGATGCGCAGGAAGCCGGCGCACTGTTCGAACGCTTTGGGGCCGAGACGGCTGACTTTCAATAGCTGCGCGCGGTTAAGGAAGCGCCCGTTCTCATCGCGCCAGTTGACGATATTCTGCGCCATCATGCGGGTCAGGCCCGCGACGCGGGTCAATAGCGGCACGGACGCGGTGTTCAGATCCACCCCGACGGCGTTCACGCAGTCTTCCACCACCGCATCCAGCTTTTTAGCCAGCAGCGTCTGGCTGACGTCGTGCTGGTACTGGCCGACGCCGATGGATTTCGGCTCAATCTTCACCAGCTCGGATAGCGGGTCTTGCAGTCGGCGGGCGATAGATACCGCGCCGCGCAGCGAAACATCCAGATTAGGGAACTCCAGCGCGGCCAGCTCGGACGCGGAGTACACCGAGGCCCCCGCTTCGCTGACGATCACCTTCTGGGCGTTGATTGCGGGGAACTGTTTCTGAGTGTCGAGGAAGAAGCGTTCGGTTTCGCGCGAGGCGGTGCCGTTGCCGATGGCGACCAGTTCCACCTGGTGCTTCATGCACAGCGCGGCAACGCTGGCGGCCGCTTTGGCGGCCTGACCCGTGTGCGGGTAGATCGTGTCGGTCGCCACCAGCTTGCCGGTGGCGTCTACGACCGCGACTTTAACGCCGGTGCGCAGGCCGGGGTCCAGCCCCATCGTGGCGCGCATCCCGGCAGGCGCGGCCATCAGCAGGTCGTGCAGGTTGCGGGCGAAGACGTTGATGGCTTCGTCCTCGGCCTTTTCACGTACGCTGCTCATCAGCTCGGTTTCCAGATGCATCAGCACCTTGATGCGCCAGGTCCAGTTGACGACCGCGCGACGCCAGCCGTCGGCGGGGGCGTTGTTCAGGCGCAGGCCCAGGTGGTCGACGATGATCTGCTCGCAGTAGCTTTCACGCGGCGGCTCGTCGAACTGCGGATCGGCGTTCAGCGCCAGTTGCAGAATGCCTTCGTTGCGGCCGCGAAACATCGCCAGCGCACGATGGGAGGGCACCTGCGCGATAGGCTCGTGGTGGTCGAAGTAGTCGCGGAACTTCGCCCCTTCCACCTCTTTGCCCTCCGCCACGCGGGAGACCAGATGCGCGTTTTTCCACAGATAGTCGCGCACCTTCGCCAGCAGGGCCGCATCCTCGGAGAACCGCTCCATCAGAATGTAGCGCGCGCCGTCCAGAGCCGCTTTGACATCGGCGACGCCTTTATCGGCGTCAACATAGGCTTCGGCGGTGTTTTCCGGCGTCTGGGACGGGTCGTTCCACAGGCTGTCCGCCAGCGGCTCCAGGCCCGCTTCGATAGCAATCTGGCCGCGCGTGCGGCGTTTGGGTTTATACGGCAGGTAGAGATCTTCCAGCTCGGTTTTGCTGAGCGTGGTGCGAATGGACTGCGCCAAATCGTCGGTCAGTTTTCCCTGCTCGTCGATGGATTTCAGAATAGTCCGGCGACGATCTTCCAGCTCGCGCAGGTAACCCAGCCGGGTTTCCAGCTGACGCAGCTGCGTATCATCCAGCCCGCCGGTCACTTCTTTACGGTAACGGGCGATGAAAGGGACGGTGTTTCCCTCGTCCAGAAGTTGAACCGCGGCGCTGACCTGCTCGGTGCGGGCGTTCAGCTCCTGGGCGATGATATGGCTTAATGAGGCATTCATGAGGTTAATATCACTCGTCTTCAATTAAGGGGGTGTAAAAGCTTGCGATAGTTATACGGATTGACGGCGAAAAATGCCAGCCGGCGCAGACGCGGTGCGCAAGCGGGCTGCGGCGAAAGTTTATCTGCATCAAAATTACGCCAGATTGTTGTGACGTAACGCGGAATTAGCGTATTAAATGAACACGGGGCAGCGATGCCATGGTGATTTTAGACCGCCTACGCCAGTACGACGGGGTAAGTGCGTTCATTCGGTCGGGAGATTGAGGCATGACAGTAAAAACATCCACGCTGACGGTGGGCGGGCAGGAACACATTGAGCTGGAGATTCGCCGCGGCGTGATGGGGGGAGAGGCGGTGGATGTCCGTCCCTTAGGCGAGCGCAATCTGTGCAGTTTCGATCCCGGCTTCGCCAACACGGCGGGCTGCGAGTCCGCCATTACCTATATCGACCCTGTCGACAGCGTGCTGCTGCATCGCGGCTTTCCCGTCGAACAGCTGGCGGAACAGTGCGATTTCCTTGAGGTCTGCTTCATCCTGCTGCACGGCGAAGCGCCCACACGGAAGGAGTACGACACATTTTCAGAGACGATTACCCGCCATACGTTGATCCACGAGCAGATCAGCCGGATGTGCAGCGGTTTTCGTCGGGATTCTCATCCTATGGCGCTGATGTGCGCCGTCGTTGGGGCGCTGGCCGCGTTTTATCACGATGTGCTGAATGTGGAGCAGCCGGAGGACAGAGAGCTGGCGGCGGTGCGGCTGCTGTCGAAGATGCCGACGCTGGCCGCCATGAGCTACAAATTCTCCATTGAGCAACCGGCGGTTTACCCGCGCAATACGCTCTCTTACACCGCGAATTTCATGCACATGCTGTTCTCTATTCCGGCGGAAAAGTATGAGGTGAATCCGGTGCTGGAGCGGGCGATGAACCGAATCTTGATCCTGCACGCCGACCATGGGCAGTGTCCGTCGACGATGGCGGTTCGGGCCGCCGGGTCATCCGGCGCCAACCCGTTCGCCTGTATTGCGGCGGGCCTGGCGTCGATGTGGGGACCGCGACACGGCGGCGCGAACGAAGCCTGTATGCGCATGCTGGGCGAAATCAAAACGGTGGATCGCGTTCCGGAGTTCGTGCGTCGGGCGAAAGAGGGCGGCAGTGCGATGCATCTGATGGGATTCGGCAATTCGGTGTACCACCACGTTGACCCCCGCGCGGCGATCCTGCGTAAAACCTGTTACGAGGTGCTCAACGAACTGGGCATGGCCGACGACCTGCTACAGGTGGCGATGGAGCTGGAGCATGTGGCGCTGACCGACGCTTATTTCCTTGAGCATCGGCTGTACCCCAGCGCCGACTTCTACACGGCGGTGATTCTTAAGGCGATGGGCCTGCCGCCCGCGATGTTCCCGGTCATTGCCGCCGTGGGGCGCACCAGCGGTTGGATTGCCCATTGGAAAGAGATGCACGAGCGGGGACTGACTCTGTATCGTCCCCGTCAGGTGTACAACGGCCAGCCGCTGCGGGACTTTCGGTCCGCATTAAACGACTGACCGTGTTGCGATGGCGGGCGGCTAGCGCAGCCAGTTGGTTTTCGCCAGCTCAATCACTTCGTCGCCGCGCCCGCTGATGATGGCCCGCAGCATGTACAGACTGAAGCCCTTGGCCTGTCCCAGTTTGATTTCCGGCGGCATCACCAGTTCGTCCGTGGCGGTGACGACATCCAGCAGCACCGGGCCGTCGTGGGAGAAAGCCTCTTCCAGCGCGGCGTCCAGCTCGGAGGCTTTCTCCACGCGGAGTCCCTTAACGCCGCAGGCATTGGCGATCTCCGCGAAGTTGGGATTGTGCAGTTCGGTGCCGTCCGTCAGGAAGCCGCCCGCTTTCATCTCCATCGCCACAAATCCCAGCGCGCTGTTATTAAACACCACGATTTTTACCGGCAGTTTGAGCTGGGCGACGGACAGAAAATCGCCCATCAGCATGGTAAAGCCCCCATCGCCGCTGAACGACACGACCTGCCGGTTAGGATCGACCGACTGCGCGCCCAGCGCCTGAGGCATCGCGCTGGCCATGGAGCCGTGGCTGAAGGAGCCGATGAGACGGCGTTTGCCGTTCATTTTCAGGTAACGTGCGGCCCAGACGGTCGGCGTGCCGACGTCGCAGGTAAAGATGGCGTCCTCGCTGGCATAGTGGCTGATCTGTCGGGCGAGATACTGGGGATGAATCTCCTGTTTGTCGTTCGGTTCCGCCAGCTCGTCCAGCCCCTTGCGCGCGTCCGCATAATGCTTCAACGCCTCATCAAGGAAGTGGCGGTCGTCCTGCTGATCCAGTAATGGGAGCAGCGCCGTCAGGGTAGATTTGACGTCGCCCAGCAGCGCCATGTCCACGTGGCAGTGGGAGCCGATACTACCGGGGTTGATGTCGATCTGGATAATCTTGGCGTTCGTCGGATAGAACGCGCGGTAGGGAAACTGCGTGCCCAGCAGCAATACCATCTCGGCATTCATCATCGCGTGGTAGCCGGAAGAAAAGCCGATGAGTCCGGTCATCCCGACGCTGAAGGGGTTGTCGTATTCGATGTTCTCTTTGCCCCGTAGCGCGTGAACGACCGGCGCCTGTAGCGTGGCCGCCAGTTGCACGACGTCATCATGCGCGTCCGCGCAGCCGTTGCCGCACATCAGAGTGATGTTTTTAGCGGCGTTCAGCAGCTCCGCCAGTTTGTGCAACTCGCTGTCCACCGGCAGTACGCGCGGCGCCGGGATCGGATACCAGTCCGTCGACGCGCCTTCCGGGGCAGGCTTCAGCGCGACGTCGCCGGGCAGTACGATGACCGAAACGCCACGATTGTGGATCGCTTTACGCATGGCGATCGCCAGCACCTGCGGAAGCTGTTCAGGGTTGGAAATCAGTTCGCAGTAGTGGCTGCATTCGCGGAACAGTTCCTGCGGGTGGGTTTCCTGAAAATAGTTGCTGCCGATCTCGCTGGACGGAATGTGCGCCGCGATGGCGAGAACCGGAACATGGTTTCGATGGCAGTCGAATAATCCGTTAATCAGATGAAGGTTGCCTGGCCCGCAGGATCCGGCGCAGACGGCCAGTTCTCCGGTCAACTGTGCTTCGGCGCCTGCCGCGAAGGCGGCGACCTCTTCGTGACGGGTCGGCATCCAAGCAAGGGTGCCCATGCGGTTCAGGCTGTCGCTCAGCCCGTTCAGAGAATCGCCCGTGACTCCCCAAATGCGTTTCACTCCGGCGCTTTCCAGCGTTTTGGCAACGAAATCGGCAACGGTTTGCTTCATACGCTTTCGCTCCTTACGACGATGTGGCATCTCTTCGATGGCGAAGTATATTCAGACAAGCGTAGTTGAATAACCTGCCGCACGGGCTTGCCGAGACGGTGAAAAGTGTGAACTGATGTTGGGATTGTCAGCCGGACATCTGGGGATGCAGCGGGATGCGCCTGAGGAACGGGAAGGAGAATAGCCTCTCCGCATCCTCTGTTTGTCGCGGTTAGTCGGGGGTGTCGGCTTTATCGCCTTGTGGCGCATATGCAGGCGCGGATTCCGCAGCGAACGGCGCGATGTAGCGCTGATAACGCGAGGGTTTGAGCTGCTGTAAGTCCACCAGCACCAGTCCGTCGATGCAGTTGTTGAAGTCCGGGTCGATGCCGAAGTCAATGAACTGCACGCCACCGGTTTCACACAGCTCGGAATACTGTTTGTAAAGCGTGGGGATCGCGCAACCGAGGTTGTTAAGCATACTCTTTAGGCGCGTGAGGTCTTGCTGATAATCGTTGCCCTGGAACTGCTTCAGCACATCCGGCAACGATGCGGGGTAAGGACGCCGCGACCGCGCCAGCGGCTGACGTGGCGGGAAATACAGCCGATAGAACGCCACCAGCAGGTCCCGGGCGGTGATGGGCAGCGTACCGGACAGTGACACCGGGCCGAACAGATAACGGTACTGCGGAAAGCGCGCCACATAGGCGCCGATGCCCAGCCACAAATATTCCAGTCCTCGCTTGCCCCAGTACTTGGGTTGAATGAAGCTGCGACCCAGCTCGATACCGTTGGCGAGTATTGTCCCCATCTCGCCGCCATACTGAAACAGGCTGTGGCTATACAGCTGATGCGGGTCCTGATGGGCGGTGGGGGTGAAACGGTAGGCCCCTACGATATCCAGCTTCTCTTCGTCCCACAGCACCAGATGCAGATAGTGGTCGTCGAAGTGATCTAGATCGCGTCGCAGCCCGCAGCCTTCGCCGACGGCGCGAAAGGCGATTTCCCGCAGGCGGCCCAGTTCCCGCAGAATCGGCGAGTAGTCTTCGTCTTTACGCTGATAGAGATAAATCGTTTTACCGTCCGGAGTGGTGCCCAGCACGTCGCAGTCGGTCAGCGCCTGTTTCAGTCGCGACCGATCCTCCGACAGCGCAATAGGTTTCTCCCCGGCGAAGCAGCCCGGCTTGCCCTGACCTAACCGGTAAACATGGCGGCGGAAGCGGGCCGCCATATCGTTGGCCTGCCACTCTCCCTGACTCCAGGTCGCGTAAGGGATTTGCGGGCCAATGCGCAGGTTTAATTTATTGCCGCGCTGATGAAACATCTCTCTCACCAGCAGTAGCGTGGATAATGGGCGATAAATCAGGGAGGAAAGGTAAAACAGTCCGCTGTTGCGGCCCTTGATGTGGATCGGAACAATCGGCGCCCGCGCTTTGGCCGCCATGCGGATAAACCCGCTGTGCCAGTGGCCGTCGCGGATCCCATGCAGGCTAATGCGCGAGACTTCTCCCGCGGGGAACAAAATGACGGCGCCATCCTGATGGAGATGATTTTGAATGTTGGCGATTTGCTGTCGGTTGGTGCGGTTGCTGAAGTTGTCGACGGAGAAGAACAGCGATTTCAGCGGTTCGATGTAGGAAAGCAGCTGGCTGGCAACGATACGGACATCCGGCCTGACGCTGGCGACGTGCCGCAGCAGGGCGAGTCCATCCAGTGATCCGATGGGATGATTCGCCACCAGAACCACCGGACCGTGGCTGGGAATGTTTTCCAAATCGCCTTCCACCATTTCGCAGTTGAGGTCGAAATAGTCCAGTATTTCCTCCACCAGATCGAGCCCCCGTAGGTGGGGATTTCGTTGGGCGAACTGCTGCATTTCCTGCTCGAATAACAGCGTTCGTAATACCGTGCGTTGCCAGGTTGGCGTGTGTCTATGCGGAGCCAGATCCTGCAATAAGGTGTCTAAGCTGAACATATTCGGATCTCCATGATCACCAAGAATCACGGTAAGTGATAAAAATGACACATATATTTCAGATTAGATTAAGTCGGTAATTTCGCTTTTTCTGCGGCGCATTTGGCGTACTTTCATCGCCGCAACAATAATGGCTGTTAAGCGACGCGATATTGCGCGTTTCATTTCATCGTAAGCGTAAAAATAGCGCGTTGATAACTCTGGAAAATAACGATTTTACGTGCGAACGAGGTTATTTCCTGACGTGAAAAGCGCCGCCGGAAATAAAGGCTTTAGGCGCTTTGTTGTTGTGATGTCGCGGTATTTTTACGCATCCGCCTGGCCTGTGAATGTGGGCGGCGGATGAATGATAGCGACGCTATGGAGCTGTTGTACCGTAGGCGATTTTATTGATGTACCAGGTTTTTCTCCCGGTCGGCGTCGGCACCTCCGCCTCTTCATCGACGCTTTTTTTCAGCAGTGCCCGAGCCATCGGCGCGTCGATCGAGATATAGTCCTTGCGGCCGTATATTTCGTCCGGGCCGACAATGCGAAACAGCTTCACGTCCCCGTCTTCGTTTTCAACCTCTACCCACGCGCCGAAAAAGACTTTGCCGTCCTGCTGCGGCGAGTAATCCACCACTCGCACTACCTGCAGGCGTTTGCGCAGGTAGCGGACGCGCCGGTCGATCTCACGCAGCAGGCGTTTGTTGTACTGGTAGTCGGCATTTTCGCTGCGGTCGCCCAGACTGGCGGCCCAGGCGACTTTTTCTGTGATTTCAGGTCGGCGCTCTTTCCACAGGTAGTTGAGCTCCTGATGCAGGGACTCATATCCTTCTCGGGTAATAAGATCGGTTTTCATACGTCTCGGTTAAAAATCTATGTTATTAAATCTCGGTGTCACGACGGCACGTCTGTCAACGATAACGGAATTCATGTTGTCTATATGTCATTATCTTCGAATATGGACAAAGGAAATGTTTGATTACAACGTATTTTTATATGGTTTGTAACAATTATGATTAGAATATAAACCAGAAAAGATTGTCCAGTGTTTAACAAGTTTTGAACAATATCAACATAGGCGTTCATCCCGTCTTTGGAGAATAAAATGCAAGAGAACTACAAAATTCTGGTCGTTGATGACGATATGCGTCTGCGTGCGCTATTAGAGCGTTACCTGACCGAACAAGGATTTCAGGTACGTAGCGTCGCCAACGCGGAACAGATGGATCGTCTGCTGACGCGCGAGTCCTTTCATCTGATGGTACTGGACCTGATGCTACCGGGCGAAGACGGCCTGTCTATTTGCCGTCGCCTGCGCAGCCAGAGCAACCCGATGCCGATCATCATGGTGACCGCGAAAGGGGAAGAAGTCGATCGCATCGTCGGACTGGAAATCGGCGCGGACGACTATATTCCAAAACCGTTCAACCCGCGTGAACTGCTGGCCCGTATCCGTGCGGTGCTGCGCCGTCAGGCGAACGAACTGCCGGGCGCGCCGTCTCAGGAAGAAGCGATTGTCGCTTTCGGCAAATTCAAGCTGAACCTGGGGACGCGTGAGATGTTCCGCGACGACGAGCCGATGCCGCTCACCAGCGGTGAGTTCGCCGTATTGAAGGCGCTGGTCAGCCATCCGCGTGAGCCTTTGTCTCGCGATAAGCTGATGAATCTGGCCCGTGGTCGCGAATACAGCGCGATGGAGCGTTCCATCGACGTACAGATTTCCCGCCTGCGCCGCATGGTCGAGGAAGATCCGGCGCACCCACGTTATATTCAGACCGTCTGGGGTCTGGGCTACGTCTTCGTCCCGGACGGCAGTAAGGCATGAGACGCTGGCGCTTCTCTCCGCGCAGCTCCTTCGCCCGTACGCTGTTGCTGATCGTCACCCTGCTGTTCGTCAGCCTGGTGACCACCTATCTTGTCGTGCTGAACTTCGCCATCCTGCCGAGTTTGCAGCAGTTCAACAAGGTGCTGGCCTATGAGGTCAGAATGCTGATGACCGATAAGCTGCAGCTGGAAGACGGTTCTACGCTGGAAGTGCCGCCGGCCTTTCGGCGTGAAATTTACCGGGAGCTGGGCATTTCGCTGTACACCAATGCCGCAGCGGAAGAGAGCGGGTTGCGCTGGGCGCAGCATTACCAGTTTCTGAGCCAGCAGATGGCGCAGCAGCTGGGCGGTCCGACGGAAGTGCGGGTCGAAGTCAGTAAAAATACCCCGGTGGTATGGCTGAAAACCTGGCTGTCTCCCGACATCTGGGTACGCGTGCCGCTGACCGAAATTCATCAGGGCGATTTCTCGCCGCTCTTCCGTTATACCCTGGCGATTATGCTGCTGGTGATTGGCGGCGCCTGGTTGTTTATCCGGGTGCAAAACCGACCGTTGGTGGAGCTGGAGCACGCAGCGTTACAGGTCGGGAAAGGTATTATTCCGCCGCCGCTGCGGGAGTATGGCGCGTCTGAGGTCCGATCGGTGACGCGCGCCTTCAACCAGATGGCGGCAGGGGTCAAGCTCCTGGCGGACGATCGCACCCTGCTGATGGCGGGCGTCAGCCATGATTTGCGCACGCCGCTGACGCGTATTCGTCTGGCGACGGAGATGATGGATAAAGAGGATGAGTATCTGGCGGAGTCGATCAATAAAGACATCGAAGAGTGCAACGCCATCATCGAACAGTTCATCGACTATCTGCGTACCGGTCAGGAGATGCAGATGGAGATCGCCGACCTCAATAGTATTCTGGGTGAGGTCGTCGCTTCGGAAAGCGGTTATGAACGTCAAATCGACAGCGAGTTTTGGGAGGGGGAACTGTTAGTCAATGCCAGTCCGCTTTCCATCAAACGCGCGGCGCTGAATCTGGTGGTCAACGCCACCCGTTACGGCAATGGCTGGATCCGCGTCAGCAGCGGCAGCGAACTCCAGCGCGCCTGGTTCCAGGTGGAGGATGATGGAGAAGGCATTGCTCCCGAGAACCTCAAACATCTGTTCCAGCCGTTTGTCCGCGGCGACAGCGCCCGTAGTACCAGCGGCACCGGCCTGGGGCTGGCTATTGTGCAGCGCATCATTGACGCGCATCACGGCTCACTGGAAGTGGGCAGTAGCGAACGAGGGGGACTGCTGGTTAGGGTCTATCTGCCGATGACCTACAGCAGAACGGTCCTCGAACCGGTCGACACGGCGGATAATCTCCCCGGGGCCTAAAGATAATGCGCTTTTATCTCTATTGCCGGTTTCCCTACCGGCGATACCTCTGCGTTTTGCTCGTCGTTAAATTCGCTTTCCGGTTAATCTGCTCATTTCGAGATGGGCTTTGTACTGGAGGGTTGTGTACGCAGAGATAGCGAGCGTCATTTCTGCGCCACTTCGTTCCCGCAGCTCCCCTGCCATTCTCCCTGATATTCAACGCTCATTGAATTGGATGACGTCGATCTTCGTTCTGTTCCTTGGAAAAAAATGCCTGCGGTTGCAGGCATTCGTTGTGGAGTCGCTGATGACGGATCAGATCTTCGGACCGGCGGCGACCAGCGCAGCTCCTGCCGGGGTATCGGTGTATTTGTCGAAGTTGGCGATAAAGCGTTGAGCCAGATCTTCGGCATTCGCTTGCCACTGTGCGGCGCTCTCATAGGTATCGCGCGGATCCAGAATCGATGGGTCCACGCCGGCCAACGCGGTCGGGACAGACAGATTGAAGATAGGCAGCGTTTTCGTTTCCGCCTCCTCAATGCTGCCATTCAGGATGGCGGCGATAATGCCCCGCGTGTCCTTGATAGAAATGCGTTTGCCGGTGCCGTTCCAACCGGTATTTACCAGGTAGGCCTGTGCGCCGGAGGCCTGCATCCTTTTCACCAGCACTTCGGCATACTGTGTGGGATGCAGCGTGAGGAAGGCGGCGCCGAAGCAGGCGGAGAATGTTGGGGTTGGCTCGGTAATGCCGCGCTCAGTCCCGGCCAGTTTGGCGGTGAAGCCGGACAGGAAGTGATACTGCGTCTGATCGGACGTCAGGCGAGATACGGGCGGGAGCACGCCGAACGCGTCGGCGGTCAGGAAAATGACCTTGGTGGCATGGCCCGCTTTGGAAACCGGTTTGACGATATTTGGAATGTGATCGATCGGATAAGAAACCCGGGTGTTTTCGGTTTTCGAACCGTCGTCGAAGTCGATGCTGCCGTCCGCGCGCACGGTCACGTTTTCCAGCAGCGCGTCACGCTTGATGGCGCCGTAGATATCCGGCTCGGCTTCCTTGGAGAGCCTAATGGTTTTGGCGTAACAGCCGCCTTCGAAGTTAAAGACGCCGTCGTCGTCCCAGCCGTGTTCGTCATCGCCAATCAACTGGCGGTTTGGATCGGTGGACAGGGTGGTTTTACCCGTGCCGGAAAGGCCGAAGAAGACTGCGACGTCGCCCGCTTCGCCGACGTTGGCGGAGCAGTGCATGGAGGCGATGCCTTTTAGCGGCAGCAGGTAGTTCATCATGGCGAACAGCCCTTTCTTCATCTCGCCGCCGTACCACGTTCCGCCGATCAGCTGGATGCCTTCGGTAAGGTTAAAAGCAACGAAGTTCTCTGAATTGAGTCCTTGTTCCCGCCAGTTAGGATTGGTGCACTTCGCGCCGTTCAGCACGGTGAAGTCTGGGACAAAATCGCGCAGTTCGTCGTCGCTGGGACGGATAAACATGTTTTTCACGAAATGCGCCTGCCAGGCGACTTCGGTAATGAAACGGACTTTCAGCCGGCTGTCGGGGTTGGCGCCGCAGTAGGCATCAACGACAAAGAGGCGTTTCCCGGAGAGCTGCTCGCCGACTCGCTGTTTCAACTGTAGCCAGACGTCCTGGCTGAGGGGATGGTTGTCATTCTTGCCAGTGCCTTGATCGGACCACCAGACGGTATCGCGCGTCACGTCATCACGGACGATATATTTATCTTTAGGGGAGCGGCCGGTGAAAATACCGGTGTTGACGGCGACAGCACCCAGCTCGGTTTCGACGCCGCGTTCGTAGCCTTCTAATGTAGGAGATGTTTCTTCTTTAAACAGTAAATCGTAGCTCGGGTTATAGACGAGTTCGCGGATGTCGTGAATGCCGTAAGCGGAAAGCGCCCGTGACATCTGGCCGTTAATCTCCATGTGGCTACTCCTCAATGGGTATTGTCCAACTGCCTCTTAGTGTAGGGCCAGAGCTTATTTTAACTACGAGAACTATCATAAAATTAAATAAATTCTTTAATAACTTTGCTTAATCTTGTGACGCAAAAGTAATAAAAATGTGATAGAGAGCACAGAATGAGAAAGAAAGGGCGTCTGACGGCGCCCTCTTCAGCGGTGGGATTAGTGCAGGTGGGTGCGTGAGGCGGACTGACGAATATCGTCAATGTCGGCCGCGTTGAAGACGTAATGGCTACCGCAATAATCGCAATGCATGTCGATGTTGCCGTCCTGTGCCAGAATATCGTCCACTTCGCTTTCCGACAGTGTTAGCAGGGCGTTCTCACAGCGTTCGCGCGAGCAGTGGCAGTGGAAACTGACCGACTGAGGCTCATACACCGTCACCTCTTCCTGATGATACAGGCGATATAACACTTCGTTGGCGGGCAGAGAGAACAGTTCCTCGCCTTTCACGGTGGTCGTCAGCTGAGAGAGATGATCGAAGTCGTCTCGGTGACCTTCCTGGGCTGGCAGCACCTGCAGCAGCATACCGGCGGCGCAAGGTTTGCCGTCGTGCTCGCCGGTACGGATAAACAGGCGCGTCGGCAGCTGTTCTGACTGCTGGAAGTAGTTTTCCAGGCAGGCGGACAGGGTGTTGCCTTCGAGGCCGACGACACCCTGGTAGCGCTCGCCTTCGGTGGGCGTGATGGTGATCACCAGATAGCCATTGCCGATCATGTCGTGCAGCGAGCTTTCAGGGGCGATGTCTCCCTGCAGGCGAGCCACGCCGCGCATCTGCTGAGCGTTGTTGCCGTTGATGACGGCCAGTTTGAGCGGGCCATCGCCCTGTAGCTGAACCGTGATGTCACCGCTGAATTTCAGCGTAGCGGTCAACAAGCTGGTAGCCACCAGCAGTTCGCCGAGCAGGGTTTGCACGGGGGCCGGGTAATCATGATTCTTCAGCACCTGCTGGAGCGTGTCGCCGACCGTGACCAGTTCACCGCGAACGGCGTGGCTTTCAAACAGGTAACGGTGCAATTGATCGTGTGTGGACATAATATTTTCTCGCGGCGACGGCGGGTTAGTCCGCGTCGCTGTATTTAAATTTAATCAAATCCCGGCGCTCTTTTTTATCTGGGCGACGGTCGGGGTGGGGCATGGACAGCGCGTTCATTTTTCTTGCCTGCGCCATTTTTTCCCGTTTTTCGATACTGACCTCGGTTTCCTGGTACATCGCCTGCGCCTGAGGCGCGGAACGGCGCTGCGCGCAGATTTCCAGGATCACAATGGTGCGTTCGTCGTTGCCCTGACGTAATTTTAGCTCGGCATTCAGCTCGACCAGTTTGCTGGGCTTGCTGCGTTGACCGTTATAGTGAACCTTGCCGCCTTCAACCATATCGCGGGCGATGGCGCGGGTTTTGTAAATTCGGGCCGCCCATAGCCACTTGTCCAGCCGGACCGCGGCGTTGTCTTCATGCTGGCTGGCTTTGCTCATATATGCTCCTCAAAAACCGGTTTCGCCTGTCAAAGCGGGGATCAGCGCCCGATAATCGTTGGTGGCGGGATGACGATGAAACATTTTGCCCTCGGGCAGGCTGGAGTCTGGGTTGCTGACGCCCAGACAATAGCCGATCCCGAACGTCTTGGCCGCATCCAAAATGGGTTCGCTGTCATCCACAAACAAGGTTCTTGCCGGGTCGAATCCGATTTGAGTTTGTACCGCCTGCCATAAACGCTGATCTTCTTTCGGAAAGCCATAAGTATGGGTGGAAAGTAATAAATCAAGGTGCTGATCGAGTCCCGTGCGTTCAATTTTGACCGATAGGCTGTGCGGATGGGCGTTAGTCAGCAAAACCGTGTGGCGACCGCTATCCCTTAATGCACGAAGAAACGGCGCGGTGTCGTCCCGCAGCCGGGCGCGTGAAGCGATGTCGCGCGTCATCTGACGTATATCCAGATCCAACTGCTGGCTCCAATAGTCGAGGCAGTACCAACTGAGCGTGTGCTGAACGGACTGATATTCGTGCGCCATCAGTTCCTTCGCTTCTTCCAGCGAAATACCGCGCCTTTCGCTGAGCGATTGCGGCACCAACTGGAGCCAAAAATAGCTGTCGAAAGCGAGATCAAGCAGGGTGCCGTCCATATCCAGCAGCACGGTATCTATCTCTTTCCAATCGAGTTCGGACATCATCATCTCTCCGGCAAAAAGGCCATTGCCGCCGGAAGCGGCCGTCAGGCTGAGGTTGTCTGTACGCCAGTATACCGGTTCAAGGCTGATGATTTCACGACGGGCGAGAGGCGCTGCCGTGTAACGCTGGTGTAGCGGAGGTCTCCGGCGCCAGATATCTGGCGTAATACTGTTGAATATCGGCAATACGCTGTTTGCTGCGGCGGTGTTTCATGACCAACTGCACGACGTTAATAATAAACACGCTCGTAAACAGCAGAAGCAGCACGCTGCTGCCGAGGTAGCGCCACAGCGTGACCGCATCGGGTTCGCTATGAAGGGAGATATGGCGAGTGCCGTTGGCGTCCAACGCGATCGCCGTGATCACGCCGCTGGCTTCAAAGGAAGTGTGCAGCAGCATCGCGGACAAACGCTGCAATTCCTGCCATTGTTCCGCTGGCCGATACTCGACCAGCGGCGTCATCGGTTCTGGGTGGGTGACGAATTGGTTGCCTTCATCGCTACGGATCAGGAACCCGGCCGGCGGTGGGCTGTTCAACGCATTGGTGGCGTTGCGAAGCTCTTGCAAATAAAAGTAGTCCGTGGCGTTGTTGACCAGAGTATCCAGCGTTTCGGCACTCACGGGGCGCAGTATCACGCTGGTGCCTTTCAGCGCGCCAGAGCTGGCGCGCCTGACCAAAACGTTCCAGCTTTTCACATTGCCGAGGTTGATCAGCGCGTTCTTCAGACGCGTACAGTCCTCTTCTTTTTCGCACAAGTCTTCGGTTTTCAGTACGATGTCGGAAAAATCATTGAGCAGAATCATGCCGGACTTCTGAATCGCGCTGGCTAACGGTGAGCTAGCCCCGTCGCCATTTGTTGAGGGATGCAGCTGTTCGTTGACTGTGGCGCGCAGGGCGATGGTTTTTTCGATGATATCGGATTCAGGCAGCGGTAGCGGGTCAGCTTTATTCCAATAGATGGCGGAACAGTCGAAGGGCTGGAAAGCCGACGTGCTGGGAGGCGTAGGGCCGTGATCGACCGGCGGAACGTAACACATGCCGGTGCCACGCACCTGCAAGGTATCGCCGACATGGAGCGGCATCTTCTCCAGTTCGTCGACCTGTGTGACTTTGATGTTATTCGCGCCTTTGATCCAAGCGAGGCTGAGCTTAAGCGGTAGATCGAGCGGAACGTAGCTCAACAGCAGCAAAAGGCTGAACAGCGCGCCGCAGGCCAGCACCAAATTTTTGCCGCGTTTCTGCAAGGGAAAGCGTTTCACTTCATTATGAAGCGACAGATATTTTCCCTGTCGAACGACCTGCCGATTCTGGTAAATGTCCACATCAGTCTTTTTCCCCAAATCGTGACCGATATAAGGCTGCCAGTGCGGCGGGTAAATCAGATCAATGTTCCCGAGAGAGATGTTGCCAAGACGGCTTTGGTTCGATTCGCCGAAAAGTCCTAGACAATGTGGCGTGCCATTCAGACAGTGAACATCCTGCAGCTCTTTTTCACGGGGAGCTCGAAATAGCTGCCAACAGCTCCATGCGGCCAGGATACAGGCTGTGGCAGCCAGCCACGGTAGCACTGCCAGCGGGCTGTTAAGGCTGAAGACCAAAAGCAAAAAGGCGCAGCAAAGTATGGCGGCGTCTTTAATCCCGCGAGAACGATGCGTGGCGTACTCTTCCCGCGTTTCCTTCCGCACGGAAAGCAGTTCGGTATGCTCGTTTTCCTCCGGGAGAATCGACGCATTGCCGATCGGCAGTTCACGGTTGTTCGAGAAATCTCTGTTGTTGATATATTCCGTGATCGAGTGTCCGTTAAGCGAAATGACCAGCGGCATCGAACGCGTGGTGATCAGTTCGATCTCGTTATTCTGTGTGATGTATTGTTCCCAGCTGGGAGGGAGGTGAACTTCTTGTGTATCAATGAAGTATCGCCATTTATTCGGCGCATCGGTGCTAAGCCCATAGCGGGTAATACTGTGCGTAATGGGATATACACGGTTGCTGAGCAGAGAACGGGTCAGACGTGGGGAAGACGCCGACGCGGTAAGCGGCAGCGTATTGCCAGCATCTCTCGACACCAAATATTGTTCTACAGCCTTGCGTTCCGTCGAGGTCAGCTGGCGATGTCCAGAGACTACGGGCAGGCGTTTGGCAAAAAGAAAACGACGATACATGCGATAGCCAATGAAACCCCCTACCGCAATCAGACAGGCTAACAATACAGACAATATGATGAGTATTGTACTCATATCATTACCATCCAATAGCGTCAGGTTTCCTCTGTTTTTTTTTGGATACTAACAAAGATACATAGGCTAAATTATCCCATCTAGCTTTGCTGGCTGCCTTTGCTAACTGAATTTATATATTCTTGTCTTGATCCTTGGATGCTAACAAGGCCAGACATGAACAAAAATGAGGATAATCCTATTTTTTTTCATCCAAGTGCCTATCTGGTTTACATAAGTGAAGCTTATGTTTTTAAGGTGTTGCAATATTGTTGTTTTGGTATGGTAAAGTTGCAGGCAGCAACGCGATTGCCGCAAAATGCCCATGTGGCCCCTGCTGTGAAGAGTACCAGTATTTTTCCAACTGTGCGGTCAGCGTCAGTCAATTTCCTCTGTAACCGGGGCTTCTATGGAAAATAACCTGCAAAAACCCAAAATTCTCGGGGTTGAAACCGTAGCCCGCTCGCGTCTGTTTAATGTTGAATCGGTGGATCTAGAGTTCAGCAACGGCGAGCGCCGCGTGTATGAACGGATGCGTCCTTCCGGACGGGAGGCGGTGATGATTGTGCCGGTTATCGGCGATGACCTGCTGCTGATCCGCGAATACGCGGTGGGGATCGAACAGTATGAACTGGGCTTTCCCAAAGGGCTGATCGATGCGGGGGAAACGGTGTTTGAAGCGGCTGACCGAGAATTGAAGGAAGAAGTCGGATTTGGTGCGGAGCATTTCGAACTACTGGCGACCTTGACGCTGGCCCCTTCCTATTTTTCCAGTCAGATGAATATCGTCATTGCCCGTGGGCTTTATCCTCAGCGCTTACAAGGCGATGAGCCGGAGCCGTTGATCCCTGTCCGTTGGCCGCAGGCGCGGATGATGTCGCTATTGCAGGAGGCGGATTTTCGGGAGGCTCGCAACGTTAGTGCGCTATTCCTGGCGCATGCCCACCTCTTTTCGCCGTCTCCCCTGAAATAGCGTCGCACTCTACAGGCAGGCGCGCTGGTGACAGCGCGCCTGCCTGATAGCGGAATTAAAATAACTCCTCGGATTGACCGCTGCCGGCGTCGTACAACGTCGTGCCGGAATCATGAGTCGCATGCTGTGTCGGCTGCGTCCCATCAATAAAGTACTCCTGACGACTGTTACCGCCCCCGTCTGACAGCATGCCCGTGATGCGATCGATAGTGACGGTGGTAATGCCCGGCGGCGGCGAGGTTTTCTGCTCCGGTACGCCGTTAAGTGCGACTTTCATGAAGCTATCCCAGGCCGGTTGCGCGCTCTTGGCGCCCCCTTCGTATCCGGAAATCTGATCGCGGATCGCACCCGAGAGGGTCGAACGTCCCAAATCGCGACGATGATCGTCGAAGCCAATCCAGATGGACGTCACGATATTTGGTCCATAGCCGGAGAACCAAGCATCCTTGGAGTTGTTAGTCGTCCCCGTTTTCCCACCGATATCATGGCGTTGCAGCACTTTTCCTGCGCGCCATCCGGTTCCCATCCAGCCTGGTTCGCCGAAGACATTACTGTTCATGGCATCCTTGATAAGGAAGGCCAGCGGTGTGCTGATGACGTGCGGCGCATAAGGCTGATTGGCCTGTCGTGCCGCTTCCGGCGGAGTAATCGGGTCGGGCTGCGGCGCGGCGTTGGGCTGTGGATGCTCCTGCGACGTGGCAACATTTTCCATTGAATCTGGAGACAGCTCGACGGAACGTTGGGTTTCACCGTAAATCACCGGCAAATTACAGGTATTGCAGACAATTTTAGGTTCGGCGGCGAACAGCGTATTACCAAAGTCATCGACGATCTTGCTGATGAAGTACGGGTCGACCAAATAGCCGCCGTTCGTCATCACCGAATAGCCGCGAACCATCTGTAGCGGAGTGAATGCAGCGGCGCCAAGCGCCAGCGACTCGGTGTGCACAATGTTTTGCTGTGGAAAACCGAAGCGCTCCAGATAGTTGGCCGCATAGTCCACGCCCATCGCGCGCATCGCGCGTACCATCACGACGTTTTTCGACTGTCCGAGACCCTGACGAAGTCGGATGGGGCCGTCGTACTGCGGCGGGGAGTTTTTCGGACTCCAGTCGGAACCGGCGCCCGGATCCCAGCGGGTAATCGGGGCGTCGTTTAGCAGGGTCGCGAGCGTCAGCCCTTTGTCCATCGCCGCCGTATAGAGGAACGGTTTAATGTTCGACCCGATCTGGCGCAAAGCCTGAGTGGCGCGGTTGAACTTGCTCTGGTTGAAGTCGAAGCCGCCCACCAATGCCAGCACGGCGCCGTTGTTCGGGTCTAAAGACACCATCGCTGAATTGACGTCGGGCAACTGAGCCAGCCACCAGACGTCGTCGACTTTACGCACCCAGATCTGCTGACCTGCCTGCAGGACATCCGTCACGCGTCGCGGTACGGCTCCCTGCAAATAGTCGGTTTTGAATGGGCGGGCCCAGCGTACGGTTTCCATCGGCAGAACGACTTTTTCGCCTGATGATAAGGTCGCGGTGGCCTGATCGGCGGCGGAGGCCGTGACTACCGCCGGTTGCAGTGGCCCGTAGACCGGCAGTTTTTTCAGGGTTTCAACGATTTTCTTTTCAGGCCAGGCCGGCATACCGACTTTCCACAATTCCTGGTCTGCGCCGCGGTAACCGTGGCGCATATCGTAGTCGATCACGTTGTTGCGCACGGCTTCATCAGCGGCCTGCTGAAGTTTCCGGGTAATGGTGGTATAGACCTTGTAGCCATCGTTATAGGCGCCGTCGCCATACCGTTTCACCATCTCCTGACGCACCATCTCCGCCATATATGGCGCGGAGAAGGCGATTTTGGGCGCATGGTAGTCGGCATCCAATTTCTCGCTTCGTGCCAAATCGTACTGGCCCCGAGTGATGTAGTTTTCATCCAGCATGCGTGACAAAACCACGTTGCGGCGAGCGAGCGCGCGGTCGTACGAGTAGAGCGGGTTGAAGGTCGACGGCGCTTTGGGCAGGCCGGCGATCATCGCCATTTCTCCCAACGTCAGCTGATCCACCGTGCGGCCAAAATAGACCTGAGCTGCCGCGCCGACGCCGTATGCGCGATACCCCAGATAGATTTTATTGAGATACAGCTCGAGGATTTCATCCTTCGTCATCATCTGCTCGATGCGAATGGCGAGAAAGACCTCTTTGACCTTACGCAGCAGCGTGCGCTCCGGGCTTAAGAAGAAGTTACGCGCCAGCTGCTGAGTGATGGTGCTCGCGCCTTGGGACGCATGGCCTGACAACATCGCAACCGATGCCGCACGCAGGATGCCCTGGGGGTCGATGCCGTGGTGTTCATAGAAGCGGCTGTCTTCAGTGGCGATAAAGGCGTGTACCAGCTCGGGCGGGATTTGGGACAGCTGCAACGGAATGCGGCGTTTCTCGCCGAATTGAGCGATGAGCTCGCCGTCGGCGCTGTATACCTGCATCGGGGTTTGCAGACGAACGTCTTTGAGCGTCGCGACATCGGGTAACTGGGGCTCAATATAGCGATAAAGGCCATAGAGCGAGGCGGCTCCCAGCAGAATGCAAGTTACTACAAGGATGAATAAATACTTTACGAGCTTCACCTGAGATTTTCCATTCAGTAGCGGTTGAATAGTTTATAAGCAATCGGGCGCTAAGTATAAAGGTAAGCCAGCGCTGAGAACACGTTCTTTTGGCTGACGATAAGGAGATCGAACATGGCTTACCACATCTGGCGGGTTGGATTGGATATACAAAATGGCGTCGTGCGCGCTCTGGCGGTGCAACGTCGCCGCGATGGCTGGCAACTGCGCCACTGGTGGCAATTACCGTTGCCGGGCGATACGTTACGCGCAGGTAGTCTACATGATCCAGACTCACTTTGTGAGGTGCTTCATCAATGGCGGCGTGAGTTGCCGCGCTTCATTTCTCTGCGCATCGCACTACCGCCAGCGCTGATATTCCAACACCGAATGGTGGCTCCCGATCCCCGGTTGCGTGAGCCGGAACGCAGCGGATATATCGAAAAGATGGCGTCGAAGACGCTTCCGGTGAGTGTGGAAGCGCTGGCGCTCGACTATCGCGACGACCCGCATACACCGGATACCGTGCTGGTGACGGCCGCCAGAAAAACAGCGCTGACGGCATGGTTGTCCTGTCTGGCCAAAGCCGGTCTGTATGCCGATGTGGTGGATATCAGTCCCTGCGCCCTTCGCTGCGTAGCCAGACAAGTCGGTATTTCTCCTCATGCGCCGCTGCTGCACCGCTTTAAGGATAGCTGGCTGTGGATCTCTCCGGTCGGACAGCCGCTGCACTTTGGTACGTTCACTTCGCAAGACCGGGGCGAACATGCCACATTGCTCGACTGCATCAGTGAGATAGACGAGCGCTTCCCGGCTTCAGCACACTATCCGATTTACCTGAGTTCGTCGGTCTCGAATAGGGATGTCGGCGAAACGGAACGGCTGATCCCGTGGTCGCCGCTGGTGGCGTTCAACTATCAGCAAGCGCCGTTGCCGATGGAACCGTCGACATTCGCTATCGCGGCCGGGTTGGCGCTGCGTCCGGGGGATGACTGATGCCGGTTATCAACTTGCTTCCGTGGCGGCGCCGTCGGCTCATGCGGCGTATTCGCCTCTGGAGCCTCCTGTTGACCGTGCAGCTTGCGATTGCGGCGTTCATCATCGCGGGAGACTACTTGGCCTCTCAACGACGGCACGCGACGCTGACGCAGCGCATTACCCAACTGCAATCAGCCAGGCAGTCGTATGAGACGCAGTATCAACGCGTTCTCCTGACCACTCAGCAACAAGCGTTCAAACAGGCCCAACAGACGTTAAGCGAGCAGGGGAAACGGCATAATCGGCGCTATCAGGAACTCTTGAAATATCTCCCCCGGCTGATGCCGGATGCGCTATGGCTGACGGAAATCAGCGACAGCGAGCGCGGTCTGCTGCTGTCGGGGGTGAGTCATCATTATCAGACGGTTGTCGATTTCTCCAGACGTCTGGCGGGACACCCGCTGGCTGCAGCCCCCCAGCTTCGACAAACCCGCCGCCATTCGAAGAATGCGGCGTTGCTGGAGTTCACCTTGCAATTGGGAGAAATGGAGAACGTCCGTGGGATGTCGCCTGTTGGGAGAAGAGAGAAATGAGGCAGGTTTCCCCATTCGTTTGTCGATGGTTCAATACCCCGATGCGAGCGCTGTTAACGACGCAGTGTGGATTGGTAGCGGCGCTTTCGCTGGTGATTTGGGGCTCGGTGAACAGCGGATTGCGGCAGCAAACGGCGTTACTGAAGGAACAGCGGCAAAGAGAGCAGAAGGCGGTAGCACAGTGGCAGAAAAGGCTGACGGCGTTACCTGCTCCGGCCGCCTTGCCGCCGCGTTCAGCGTCGCGGCCGTTGGCGGAGACGCGTTGGGAACAGGGTATCGTTTTACCTACGGAGGCGCTGCGTGAGTCCGGCGGCCAGCTTATCTCCTGGTCCCCATTGTCGCCTGACGTCAATGAGAGCGACGAAAGCGGATGGCTGCTGGTCTTTAATGCAGACTATGTGGGCATACGGCGCTTCATTAGCCGGCTGAACGGCTCCACTACCGTCCCCCGCATCGATCGACTGGTGATGACGGGGGGCGGTGAGGGCATTCGAACCGAACTCCTACTGCGTACCGCCGTGCCGAAAACGGGAGGTCCGCGATGACAGTGGCGTCAGTGTTATTCAACGGAAAATCATGCATGGCGATGGCTTGCCTGTTGCTGGCATTGAACTCGGGCGCTGCGCGGACTCCTCCTCCGGCGACGGAAAGGGACCCGTTTCAACCGCAGACTGTGCCTTGCGCTATGCCTGCGTCCCTGGAGCAATGGCGGCTGCTGGGGCTGGTTGGCGATATGTCGCGCTGGGTGGGATGGGTAAAGCAGGCGGAAAATGGATGGCTGAGGGTGAGGTACGACGAGACGGCGACCCCAACTGAAGGCTTGAAGGTGCGGCTGGATCGTGCGCATCGAACGCTACGGATTTTTCCTCCGCAAGGCGATTGTCCGGTGTCGGAAATTCCGCTGTCTCTACCTTTTTTCAACTGGGCACAAGGAGGCGCGCCATGATGTTTTGTCGTGTTTTATGCATGCGGAAAGCGACGTTTCGCTATGTGCTGCTGGTGTGTCTTTGCTTCCATCAACCTGTCATGGCGCAGGAGGCGCTCCCGGTTTCGCTGGCTTTTGATGATGTGCCGGTCGCGCGCGCGTTACAGGCGTTGGCGGACCACCAGCGATTGAACCTTGTTGTCGCGCCTGGCGTGGAGGGAAACATCAGCCTGCAGTTGAATAACGTTCCCTGGCAGCAGGCGTTAGACATCACGTTAAAAATGGCCGATCTGACGTTGGAGAGGGAAGGCGATGTGCTGATGGTGTACACCCGCGGGAAGTTCTCAGACGTGCCGCAGACGGAGCGGGAGGTGCAGCATACGAAACCCTTGAAAAATGCATCTCTAATGCTGCAATACGCGGAGGCGAGCGACGTTGCCGCTGGTTTACAGGGGCAACGCGGCACGCTATTGAGTGAACGCGGCCGGGTGACGGCGGATAAACGTACCAATACGTTGCTGATAAGGGACGAAGCGGCGGCGGTAGCGGAGATTAAAGCCTGGATTCGCGAAATGGATAAACCGCTGGCTCAGGTTCGACTGACGGCTCACATCGTAACGATCGGCAGCGAACAGCTGGAATCGTTGGGCGTGAACTGGGGTCTGGGCGAGCGCGTGGGGCCGGGTAAAGGCCTTAGCGTGAACAACTTCAATATCGATTTGCCGATCACGACGCCCGCGATTAAGGCTGGCATCCACCTCGCCCGACTTGATGGCCGACTGCTCGATCTGGAGCTACAGGCGCTGGAACAGGAAAACGCGGTCGAGATTATTGCCAGTCCGCGGCTGTTCACAGCGCACCGGCAGACGGCCAGCATCAAGCAGGGGACAGAGATCCCTTATCAGGTGTCGAGCGGCGCGAGTGGTTCGACGTCGATAGAGTTCAAAGAAGCGGTATTGGGTATGGAGGTGACGCCGCGCGTGCTGCCCCAAAACCGCATCAGCCTGAATCTGCTTATTAGCCAAAACATGCCGGGAAGAGCCATTAAACAGGGCGAAGGAGAAATATTGGCGATTGATAAGCAGGAAATTCAAACGCAGGTCACGGTCACCGATGGTGAAACAATTGTTTTAGGCGGTATTTTTCAGCAGCAGAAAAATCAGGCTGAAAATCGCGTGCCCGGACTGGGTCAGTTGCCAGTCGTCGGCGGGCTGTTTAAAAGCCGCAGTCAGCAAAACACCCGGCGCGAGCTGGTGATCTTCATCACGCCGACGCTCATTCACGACGCGCCACAGACAGAGTTATAGCTTTATCGATAGTGATGAGGGAAAACTGCGCATTTTATCAATAATTCCCTTCACCGTTTGACGATGCGGCGGTTTTAGCATACAAGGATTAGCGAATTGAGTACTGAAGTGTCGTTCCACCGGCGATGACGATAACTTACATCATCCTTGTTTGGATAATGTGAAATTTTATTAGGTTGCCAAACTACCCTGAGTATTGAGATAATTTTTCGTCTGATTCTCGCACTATCGCTCATGAGGTTTCAGTTTAGGTTCCGCCGCAGGTTACATGGCGGGGCGGGTTATCATTAACGAATTTCTTAGTAATACCAAAAAAATGGCAGAGAAACGCAATATCTTTCTGGTTGGGCCTATGGGTGCCGGCAAAAGCACTATTGGCCGTCAGTTAGCTCAGCAACTCAACATGGAGTTCTTCGACTCCGATCAAGAAATTGAGCGACGTACCGGGGCTGATGTGGGCTGGGTATTTGATGTGGAAGGCGAAGAAGGCTTCCGCGAGCGCGAAGAGAAAGTCATTAATGAATTGACGGAGAAACAAGGGATCGTGCTGGCAACCGGCGGCGGTTCGGTGAAAACACGCGAAACCCGCAATCGCCTTTCTGCGCGAGGCGTTGTCGTGTATCTGGAAACCACCATCGAGAAGCAGTTAGCCCGCACTCAGCGTGATAAAAAGCGCCCATTGTTGCAGGTTGAGGCCCCTCCGCGCGAAGTACTGGAAGCGTTAGCGAGAGAACGTAATCCACTGTACGAAGAAATCGCAGACATCACGATTCGCACCGATGAACAAAGCGCCAAGGTAGTTGCCAACCAGATCATCAGCATGCTGGAAAACAACTGATTTTGTATAGCCGCCTGCACTCTACGGGCTTCCGACAGGTCATGGAACGCGCATGGAAAGAATTATCGTCACTCTCGGGGAACGCAGTTATCCCATTACGATAGCCGCTGGATTATTCAGCAACGCAGACTCTTTTTTGCCGTTAAAGGCGGGCGATCAGGTTATGGTGGTGACCAATGATACATTGGCGCCGCTCTACCTGGACGCCGTGCGGACCGTTTTGGAAAATGTAGGGGTGCGGGTTGATCAGGTGATTCTTCCCGACGGAGAGAAGTATAAATCTCTGACGATACTTGATCAGGTCTTCTCCGCGCTATTGGAGAAACCCCATGGCAGGGACACCACGTTGGTGGCGCTGGGCGGCGGCGTTATCGGTGATTTGACCGGCTTCGCAGCGGCCTGCTATCAGCGCGGCGTTCGCTTCATTCAGGTTCCGACCTCTCTCTTGGCTCAGGTGGATTCCTCCGTCGGCGGTAAAACCGCGGTGAATCATCCCCTAGGCAAAAACATGATTGGCGCTTTCTATCAGCCGGCCTCCGTGGTGATAGATATCGACTGTCTGAAAACGCTGCCTGCCAACGAACTCTCTTCCGGTCTGGCCGAAGTCATCAAATACGGCATCGTATTCGACAGCGACTTTTTCGCCTGGCTGGAAACACATATCGACGCAGTGCGCGCGTTAGAAAACGCCCCTGTGGCCTACTGTATTCGACGCTGCTGTGAACTCAAGGCGGAAGTCGTCGCGGCCGATGAACGCGAAAACGGCCTGCGCGCCTTGCTGAATTTAGGCCACACATACGGCCATGCTATCGAAGCGGAAATGGGCTACGGCAACTGGCTGCATGGCGAAGCGGTGGCGGTCGGTACGGTCATGGCCGCTCAGGCCGCATATCGTCTCGGCCTGCTGGGTTCGGCAGAGGTTGATCGTATCAAAGCGTTATTGACGCGAGCCGGACTGCCGATCACGGGGCCGGCTTCAATGACTCCCGAGTCTTATCTGCCGCACATGATGCGCGATAAAAAAGTATTGGGTGGTGAGCTGCGCCTGATATTGCCTATGGCTATCGGCCAGGCTGAAATACGCAGCGGCGTCGCCCATGATGTGGTTCTGGCTTCCATTGCTGATTGTCTTCCCTGACATAGACTTAGTGAGAAGTCTCCCTGTAGGGGCGATGGTTTTTATTTGTACTATGATACCTGATGATATAGCTATTCGCGGCGGTTGCATCACCACGAGCAGCTGCCGTTCAATGGGAGGGGTATAGATGGGTGAGTTCAATCCGGAAGACGAGCTGAAGCCGGATACCAGCGATCGTCGGCCACAGCGCCAGCAAAAAAGAAAACAGGGGTTCACTCTGCCCAGCATGGCGTTATCCAAACAGCATGTCATGATTGGCGTCGGCATTATCGTGCTGGTGCTGCTGATTGTTGCCGTTGGTGCCGCGCTTCAGTCGCCGAGTCAGGATGTGACGCCGCGCGCTTCCTCTAGCGGCGGTTCGAAGAGCATTGAGCTTGCATCGCCTTCGGCTTCAACCACCGGCTCCACCGCGCTGGCCTCACCTCAAACGCAGGTTCCCGGCCAGACGCCAGCTGGCGAGCCGCAGTCGTTGAGTGCGCCTCCTGTCGCGGAAGCGCCCACTCAGGCGCCGTTACCCGCTCAGAACAAGAACCAGCAACGTATTGAGCTGTCGGGCAATATGATGGATACGCTCTCTCAGCCGCAGCAACAGCAGCAGTTGAATGCGGTGGCGCAGAACAGCGCTGGCTCAGAAGTGACTTTGCCGACGTCGCCGGCTTCGGTGTTACCAGGCGGCAAAGCGCGCCCTCCGCGTGAGACAACGACGCCGTTGCGTCCCGGCACGGAGAAATCTCGCCATACGGATGCCAATGGCCTGTCGCATAAAGCTCCCGCAAAAAACAGCAGCGTATCCAAAGCACCGACGACGGCTATCACTCCAGCGCCGTCAAGCAAACCGGTTGCATCGGCTGGCGGCGGCCAGGCGAATGGTTCGATTCAAAACGCGTCAGCCAGCCACTTTACGCTTCAGCTTAGCGGTGCGTCCCGCGAGAGTTCGTTGCAGGCCTATGCTAAATCGCAGCGGCTGACGAATTACTGGGTCTATCAGACTCAAAGGGATGGCAAACCCTGGTATGTGCTTGTGAGCGGTGTTTACGCTTCCTCGGATGAAGCCAAACGCGCCGTTGCATCACTGCCTGCCGATGTTCAGGCCAAAAAACCATGGGTTAAGCCGATCCGACAGGTGAAGCAGGACTTAAGTAAGTAACACCAATTAGCCCTGATGTGCTGTCTGAAACAGAGTACAATCCGCGGCTCTGAAAAGTATGAGTAACTAACGACGGCATGAAGAAAAACCGCGCTTTCTTAAAATGGGCTGGTGGTAAGTATCCGCTGGTAGAAGAGATTCGCCGATATCTACCAGCGGGAGATTGCTTAATCGAACCCTTTGTGGGTGCCGGCTCGGTGTTTCTCAATACCGACTACGACAACTACATCCTGGCTGATATCAACAGCGATCTCATTAATCTTTACGATATCGTTAAAACCAAAACGGAACATTTCATCCGCGATGCCCGCGAGTTATTCACGCAAGAAATGAATACCTCGGAGGTTTTTTATCTGCTGCGCAGTGAATTTAATGCTTGTGATAACGCCTACCGACGCGCGCTACTGTTCCTCTATCTGAACCGCCACTGTTACAACGGGTTATGCCGTTATAACATGAGCGGCGAATTCAACGTGCCGTTCGGGCGTTACAAGAAACCCTATTTTCCCGAAGACGAACTGCGCTGGTTTGCGCAAAAGGCTCAAAATGCCACGTTCGTTTGCGAGCACTACCGGGACACGTTGACGAAGGCGAAGCAGGGATCGGTGGTGTATTGCGATCCGCCTTATGCGCCGCTGTCCGCCACCGCGAATTTTACGGCGTACCACACCAATAATTTTAATCACGACGATCAGCGCGGTTTGGCGCAGCTGGCGGAACAGCTATCGGCGGAAAGCCAAATACCGGTTCTGATATCCAATCACGATACAGAGCTGACGCGTGAATGGTATCAGTCGGCCTCTTCCCTTTACGTGGTCAAGGCCCGGCGGACGATTAGCCGCAATATCGCCGGGCGCAGCAAGGTGAACGAACTGCTGGCTTTGTACCGCGGCGTCGAGTTAGGGTAAAAACATTAGGCTGGGCTGAGTGAAGCCCCGCGTTGTCGCCAACACAGAGGCTGTACGAGTCCTTTTGAACCCGAAGTGGCTTCGGCAGCAATATGCAGACTTGATGGTTTGGAGAAGCGAATGAAACCGTTTTTAATCGCCCCGTCTATATTGTCGGCTGACTTTGCCCGGCTGGGAGAAGACACCGCCAAAGCGCTGGCGGCGGGAGCCGATGTCGTCCACTTCGACGTCATGGATAATCATTACGTGCCCAATCTGACCATGGGACCGATGGTGCTTAAGGCGCTGCGAGATTACGGCATTACCGCCCCGATTGACGTACACCTGATGGTCAAGCCGGTGGATCGCCTCATCCCGGACTTTGCCGAGGCCGGCGCCAGTTACATTACTTTTCATCCCGAAGCCTCAGAGCATGTCGACCGATCGCTGCAACTGATTAAAGATCACGGCTGCCGCGCGGGATTGGTGCTCAACCCGGCGACGCCATTGAGTTGCCTGGATTACGTCATGGATAAGCTGGACATCATTCTGCTGATGTCAGTCAACCCGGGCTTTGGCGGACAATCGTTCATTCCCTCCACGCTTACCAAACTGCGCCAGGTGCGCAAACTGATCGACGACAGCGGGTATGACATCCGCCTGGAAGTCGACGGCGGTGTCAAAGTGGACAATATCGGTGAAATTGCCGCCGCCGGAGCGGATATGTTTGTGGCGGGGTCGGCGATTTTCAATCAGCCTGACTATCAGGCGGTAATCGATAACATGCGTCAGGAATTAGCGAAGGTGTCCCATGGATGAACTTATCGCTGTGCGCGGGCTAGCTTTCGACCTCGACGGCACGCTGGTTAACAGCGCGCCGGGCCTGTCTCAGGCGCTGGATATAGCGATGCGGTCTCAAGGCCTGCCCGAGCCGGGTGAAGCACTACTGGCAACCTGGATCGGCAACGGCGCCGATAAAGTGGTCGAGCGAGCGCTGCGCTGGGCCGACATCGAGCCTTCTCCTGAGCGCATGCAGTCCGTGCGCAAGCAGTTTGATATCGCCTACGCGCAAACGGTCGATGCTGGCAGCCAGCTTTATCCCGAGGTCAAAGATACGCTGCACGCGCTGGCTGCTCGCAATGTCCCTATGGCGCTGGTGACGAATAAGCCGACGCCTTTCGTGGCGCCGTTGTTGCGTTCGCTCGGGATCGACGCCTACTTTACGTTAGTGCTTGGCGGCGATGATGTCCCGAGTAAGAAGCCTCATCCCGCGCCGCTTTATCTGGTGTTGGGAAAGCTGGGATTGCGAGCGAACGAATTGTTGTTCGTCGGCGATTCTCGTAATGATATACAAGCCGCTCAGGCGGCCGGTTGCCCGAGCGTCGGTATGACCTACGGCTATAACTATGGCGAAGCGATAGCCCTAAGCCACCCGAATGTGGTGTTAGATCGCTTTGCGGATCTCTTGTCCCTTGTCGGACCGTCTATTTCAGATAATCAGGAAGTATTAGCATGAGTAAGCCCATTGTATTTAGCGGCGCGCAGCCGTCTGGCGAGTTGACCATTGGTAACTACATGGGTGCGTTACGTCAGTGGGTTCATATGCAGGATGATTATGATTGCATTTATTGCATCGTGGATCTGCATGCCATTACGGTTCGTCAGGATGCGGAACAGCTGAGGAAAGCGACGCTGGATACGCTGGCCCTCTATCTGGCCTGCGGGATCGACCCGCAGAAGAGCACCATCTTCGTACAGTCGCACGTACCTGAGCATACACAGCTGGCCTGGGCGCTGAACTGCTACACTTACTTCGGCGAACTGAGCCGCATGACCCAGTTCAAGGACAAGTCCGCTCGCTACGCCGAAAACATTAACGCCGGGCTGTTCGGTTATCCGGTGCTGATGGCGGCGGATATCCTGCTGTACCAGACGAATCAGGTCCCGGTGGGGGAAGACCAGAAGCAGCATCTGGAGCTGAGCCGTGATATCGCTCAGCGTTTCAACACGTTGTACGGCGACACCTTCAAGGTGCCGGAACCGTTTATTCCCAAGTCCGGCGCGCGCGTGATGTCGCTGCTGGAACCGACCAGAAAGATGTCCAAATCGGACGATAACCGCAACAACGTCATTGGCCTGCTGGAAGATCCGAAAGCGGTGACCAAAAAAATTAAACGCGCGGTGACCGATTCGGATGAGCCACCGGTAGTGCGCTATGACATCGCCAATAAACCGGGCGTGTCGAACCTGCTTGATATCCTCTCTGGCGTCACGGGGAAATCTATCCCGCAGTTGGAGCAGGAGTTTGAAGGCCAGATGTATGGTCACCTGAAAGGCGCCGTGGCGGAAGCGGTGTCCGGCATGTTGGGCGAACTGCAGGAGCGTTATCATCGCTTCCGCAACGACGAAGCCTATTTGCAGCAGGTAATGCGCGACGGCGCCGAGAAGGCCCGTGAGCGCGCCAGTCAGACGCTGAACAAGGTCTATGACGCCATTGGGTTCGTCGCTCGTCCATAAGCCATAGAACGCCCGTTGCGCGGATATCCACAAGATCCGAAGACGAGCCAGGCGGCTCGTCTTTTTCGTTTCAGGTCAGCGATATCGACGTCACCACCGTGAAAAGCGCCACATCAGCCGGATTGCGGCTGTCAGCCCGATTTTCAGTCCTGCGTAAAAAAAGGTAAATCGGTAGCGCGCGGACAGGCGGCTATTTACAATCGATACGCTTTCTGTAGTTGGCCCCTAAAAGGAATTCTTCATGTCAAAACGTATATTGGCAACGATAGCGACCGTATTTAGTTTGTCAGCGTTCTCGCCAGCCTTTGCTGCAACCGCATCAACGCACGTGTTGCTTACCACTTCGGCCGGCAATATCGAACTGGCGCTGGACGATCAAAAAGCGCCCGAGTCAGTGAAAAATTTTGTGAGTTATGTCGATAGCGGTTTCTATAACGGCACCGTTTTCCACCGCGTTATCCCAGGATTTATGGTTCAGGGAGGGGGATTCACCAGCGATCTTAAACAGAAGGCGACCAATCCGCCGATCAAAAACGAAGCTGACAACGGATTGCGTAATCTGCGCGGCACGATATCGATGGCGCGTACCAGTGAGAAAGACAGCGCCACCAGCCAGTTCTTCCTCAATGTGGCGGATAACGCATTTCTGGATCATGGCCAGCGCGACTTCGGCTATGCCGTCTTCGGCAAAGTAGTGAAGGGGATGGATGTGGCGGATAAGATTTCCCAGGTGCAGACGGAGAACGTTGGGCCTTACCAAAACGTGCCCATCAAGCCGATCGTCATCCAGTCCGCCAAGATCATCAAATAATTACGGCCATTAAGGCTCTGGCGTTGTTCGCCGAGGCTTTTATAGCATGCTCCCGGCGTTTGTTTTCATCGGGAGCATGTTTGGTTGCCCTATCCCGTCTTGAATCCTCTTTCTGCGCGATAACAGGGCGCTCTTCCTGCTATCGCCAGCTTGTTTCAGAGTGATGAATGTTACTGATCATAGATAACTACGACTCCTTTACCTACAACCTGTACCAATACTTCTGCGAGCTGGGCGAGGAGGTAGTGGTCAAGCGTAATGATGAGCTGAGTCTTGAGGCGATTGAATGCCTATCGCCGCAGCATCTGGTGATATCGCCGGGTCCCTGTACGCCGAACGAAGCGGGCATCTCGCTGCAAGCCATTCGTCATTTTGCCGGGCAGTTGCCGATTTTAGGGGTTTGTCTGGGGCATCAGGCGCTGGGTCAGGCTTTTGGCGCTCAGGTTGTGCGCGCACGCGAAGTCATGCACGGTAAGACCTCTCTAATCCGCCATCGTGACATCGGCGTTTTCACCGGGTTGGCGCAGCCGCTGACGGTGACGCGCTATCACTCTTTGATCGTCGACGGCGCCTCGCTGCCGGACTGCTTCGAAATCACCGCCTGGACGGAAAATAGCGCAGGAACCCTGGATGAAATCATGGGGATCCGTCATCGGAGTCTGCCGCTGGAGGGCGTGCAGTTTCACCCGGAAAGCATTTTGAGTCAGCAGGGGCATAAGCTGTTGCGTAATTTTCTGCACGGAGAATGAGTCCGCCGCTTATTGGCTATCCATGCGGATTAATAATTGCCTGTCTTTGATTTTTTATGCATATTTGATGACTATAATTTCAAATTAAACATGAAATCTTAAAGCGGGGCAGCAGATGGCAACAGATAAAACCGCAGTAACGCGTGATACCTACGATAAGGTCATTCTTCCTGTTTATGCACCGGCTCAGTTCGTACCGGTGAGGGGGAAAGGCAGCCGGGTATGGGATCAGCAGGGTAAGGAATACATCGATTTTTCCGGCGGTATCGCCGTTACGGCGTTGGGGCATTGCCATCCTGCGCTGGTGAATGCCCTCAAGACCCAGGGCGAAACGCTGTGGCACACCAGCAACGTTTTCACCAACGAACCCGCGCTGCGACTGGCGAGCAAGCTGATTGCAGCGACGTTCGCTGAACGCGTGTTTTTCGCCAATTCGGGCGCGGAAGCCAACGAGGCGGCCTTCAAACTGGCGCGTCACTACGCCATCGAACGATTCAGTCCGTATAAAACCAAGATTATCGCTTTCCATCAGGCATTTCATGGCCGCACGCTCTTTACCGTCTCGGTCGGCGGGCAGCCGAAGTACGCAGACGGATTCGGGCCGAAGCCCGCCGATATCATTCATGTGCCGTTTAACGATCTGGATGCGGTGAAGGCGGTGATCGACGATCATACGTGCGCCGTGGTACTGGAGCCGGTGCAGGGCGAAGGCGGCGTGCTGCCGGCCACGCAGGCATTTATGGAAGGCGTGCGAAAACTATGTGATCAACATCAGGCGCTGCTGGTGTTTGATGAGGTGCAGTGCGGCATGGGGCGTACCGGCGAGCTGTTTACCTATATGCACTATGGCGTGACGCCTGATATTCTGACGACCGCCAAGGCGTTGGGCGGCGGATTCCCCATCAGCGCGATGCTGACCACCGAGGACGTCGCCTCTGTCATGAAGGTCGGCACTCATGGCACCACCTATGGCGGCAATCCCCTGGCCTGTGCGGTGGCGGAAGCGGCATTGGACGTCATTAATACACCAATAGTGCTATCGGGCGTTTCCGCCAGACACGATCGCTTTATTTCCGCGCTGGACGCCATCAATCAACAATTCGATATATTCGACGGTGTGCGCGGCATGGGCCTGTTACTTGGCGCACAGCTGAAACCTCAATGGCATGGCCGGGCGCGCGATTTTCTGACGGCTGCCGCCGAGTTGGGTGTGATGATTCTGGTCGCGGGTCCTGACGTTATCCGCTTTGTGCCGTCGCTGGTGATTGAACTGGACGATATTGATGAGGGTATGGCGCTGTTTGCGAGAGCGGTCGCTCGGGTGGTTAAGGGCGAATCGAATCTCTAAGCGGAGCGTGAACAGCGCGTTGCGCGCTGTTCATAAGTCTAGTGTTGAGGCTAACGAGTGCCGAAGACCACGATGGTTTTACCGTGTGCTGAAATCAGCTCCTGATCTTCCAGCATCTTTAGTATTCGGCCGACGGTTTCGCGAGAGCAGCCCACAATCTGGCCGATTTCCTGTCGAGTGATTTTAATCTGCATGCCGTCTGGATGCGTCATGGCATCAGGCTGTTTGGCAAGGTTTAGCAGGGTCTGTGCGATGCGGCCAGTGACGTCAAGAAATGCAAGATTGCCCACTTTCTGGGAGGTGACCTGAAGTCTTCGCGCAATCTGGGATGACAGGCGCATCAGAATATCGGGGTTGACCTGAATCAGCTGGCGGAATTTTTTATAGGAAATCTCTGCCACTTCGCAGGCGCTCTTGGCTCGCACCCAGGCGCTACGTTCCTGATCTTCTTCGAACAAGCCTAGCTCACCAATGAAATCCCCTTGATTCAGATAAGAAAGGATCATCTCTTTCCCTTCTTCGTCTTTTATCAATACGGCAACGGAACCCTTTACAATGTAGTAAAGCGTTTCTGCTTTTTCACCCTGGTGAATCAGCGTACTCTTTGAGGGGTACTTGTGAATATGGCAATGAGAAAGGAACCATTCAAGAGTCGGGTCTGTTTGCGGTTTGCCGAGAACCATTCGCTGTTATCCTCTGTTGTAATTCACTACGTAAATCACAGGGCCCAGAGTTCCCTGTAAGGCATGATAACTCTAGTTATAATTCAAATTTCGATGGGCGAAATCTGTCAGGGAATTGACTGAAACCTCTTTGTCAGGTGACTCTGCAAACTGCTGTTTTCAACATTGCGCAGAACGCACCGGATGCTGCCTCTGTTTGTAACACAGGTTGAGAGTACTGTCTTGTGTTGTCTCGCTTCAGCATGATTACGCCTTGATACTCAGGCATTTTCTACATAAGCGCGATAAAATTTCAAAAAAAGTTGAGTGGGAGTGTAAGGCTATGCAAGCGCGGGTGAAATGGGTTGAAGGGTTAACATTTATCGGCGAATCCGCCTCCGGCCACCAGATTGTTATGGACGGCAATGCGGGCGACAAAGCACCAAGCCCGATGGAAGTACTGTTGATGTCGGCGGGAGGATGCAGCGCTATCGATGTCGTGTCTATTCTGCAAAAAGGACGTCACGATGTGACGGACTGCGAGGTGCGTCTCACCTCCGAGCGCAGGCAGGAAGCGCCCCGGCTGTTCACGGCCATCAACCTGCATTTCATCGTGACCGGCAAAGGGCTGACCGAACAAGCCGTGTCGCGCGCGGTATCCTTGTCGGCAGACAAGTACTGCTCGGTGGCGTTGATGCTGGGCGCGTCGGTGACTATCACGCACAGTCACGAAGTGATTACCCTCGATTGATACAGATACGGCCGTTCAGGCCGTATTGTTACGCTCTTACGTGATCGTCTTGCCTTCCAGTAGCTGCTGCACCAGCGGCATCATAATCAGTTCCATCGCCAGCCCCATTTTACCGCCGGGCACCACCAGCGTATTGATATGGGAAATATACGACCCCTGCAGCATGGCCAGCAGATAGGGGAAGTCGATATTCTCCAGGCGCTGGAAATGTATGACCACCAGACTCTCATCCAACGACGGAATTGCTTTCGCCGCGAAGGGGTTGGACGTATCGACGGTCGGCACCCGCTGGAAGTTGATATGCGTGCGTGAAAACTGCGGCGTGATGTAGGTGATGTAGTCTTCCATTGAGCGGACGACGGAGTCCATGACCGCTTCACGCGAGTGCCCGCGTTCGTTGACGTCGCGATACAGCTTCTGGATCCACTCAAGATTCACGATAGGCACTACGCCAACCAGCAGATCGACGTGGCGAGCCACGTTGTGCTGCTCGGTGACGACGCCGCCGTGCAAGCCCTCATAGAACAACACATCCGTGGGATCGGGCATGGCCTCCCAGGGCGTAAATGTGCCGGGCACCTGGTTGTAGGGGATCGCTTCATCGTAGGTATGCAAATACTTGCGGGTTTGTCCGGTCCCCTGGCTGCCGTAGTCGGCAAACGTCTGTTCCAGCAAAGGAAAATCGTTGGCTTCCGGGCCGAAGTAACTGATGTGGCGGCCCAGATCGCGCGCTTTGCGAATAGCCATGTCCATTTCCGGACGGGTATAGCGGTGGAAGCTGTCGCCTTCCAGTTCTGCGGCGCGGATTTTCAACTGCTGAAAAATTTTTCGAAATGCCAGACTGGTGGTGGTCGTGCCGGCGCCGCTGGAACCGGTCACGGCGATAATAGGGTGTTGATGCGACATAGGGCTGCAACTCCGCAATTGACGGTAAAACCCTGCGGGAAACGCCGGGAATTCGGCCTTCATTGTTACCCTGTTTGCGCCGATGCGCCACGCCAATTTTGTATCGGCAGGCGGCGTTTATGCCGTTATGAATCGTGACTGGTTTTAAACTGGGTAAGCGGCATGAGGTTGACCGTTTCATGCAGTTCGGACCAGACCAGCACCACGTCGCCGCTTTCCAACTGGCGACGCACATCCGCCACCTTTTGCTCCAGGGTGCGCTCATGTTCGCCGTAGTCGGTGCCTTCGCGCAGGACGAAGGACTCAATCAGATTCTCCAGCGTTTCCGCCGCGAGTTCTTGCCAGGGAATAATCACCTTATCGCTCCAGATGTGGGGTGAGCCAGTCGGGAATACGCTGCTCCAGCCACAGTTTCGGTTTTAATAACGAGCCGCCCACGAAGCCAACGTGTCCGCCGTACTCCGTCAGCTGATACTCAATATTAGGCGGTAACGAGGTGGATGCAGGAATGACATCCTCCGTCATGAACGGATCGTCCTTGGCGTGGATGATCAACAGCGGCGTCCGGACCTTCGGCAGTATAGGCAAGGCGCTACAGCGCTCATAATAGTCATTGGCGTCGGTAAAGCCATGAATGCGCGCGGTAATAATGTTATCGAACTCCCGCAGTCCCCGAATTTTTCTCAGTTGATGCAGGTGAACCGGTAGCGTATCCGGATAAGCCGCCAGTTTGCGGATGGCATTGCGCTTCAGTAGCCGCAGCAAATAGTGCTGATAAAAGCGTGAGAAGCCTTTTTCGATATGCCGACAGCACGGTTCCAGCATCAGCGGTGCGGAAACGACCGTCGCCGCGTCTAGTAACGGCCCGTCAGTCTGCTGACCGAGCAGGCAGGCCAGCATGTTGCCGCCCAGCGAGATGCCGATAGCGGCGGTCGGCGCATCGCCGTAGGTAGACTTCAGCCAGCGCAGGAAATAGCGGGCGTCCTCGGTCTCGCCGGAATGGTACATTCGGGGCGTGCGATTGGGCGTGCCGCCACAGCCGCGAAAATGCATGACGACGGACAGCCAGCCCCGTTGGTGGCAGGCGGCCACCAGACCATGCGCATACGGACTGTAGAAGCTGCCCTCCAGCCCGTGGAACAGAACCACCCGAGGTTTATGGCGAGCCAGCATGGGATCTTCGCTCCAGGCCAGGTCGAGAAAATCGCCGTCCGGCAGTTCAAGCGTTTGCCAGAGTGGTTTGAGCAGCGCGCGTCGCCGCAACAGACGGGGAAGCAAGGTTTGCAAGTGGGGGTTGTTCATACCGGCCAGGGGACGAAACATCTGGCTAGTCGTGGGATGAATATTCATAGTCAAAAGCTTGTACCGGCGACATCACGCTGCTAGGTTGAAGAACTGCAAATTCGTTTGTTAGAAGGCCTTTTCAATTACATGGCGCACTTCAATCTGTTTCTTTACATGCTTGGCTTCCTGTGGGTTGCAGCGATTACCCCAGGCCCCAATAATATGCTACTTACTGCTTCTGCTGCTAATTTTGGTTTTCTCCGCTCCATGCCGCTGATGGTCGGCATCATGATAGGGATGCAAAGTGTCCTGCTGCTGGTGGCGCTGGGACTGGGGAGCCTGATTCTACTCTATCCTTCGCTTCACCTCGCGCTCAAAATTTTGGGCAGCGCTTATTTGCTGTGGTTGGCGTACAAGATCGCCAGCGCTCGCTATGAGGTGCTCGACACGCAAACGGCGCCGCCGCGTCCGATGCCCTTTTATCAAGGCGGTCTGTTGCAATTTCTGAACCCGAAGGCCTGGCTGATGGCGCTGGGCGCCGTGGCCGGTTTCAGCCTTTCCGGGAGTGAATACGTGGGTTCAGTCGTCGCCATCAGCATCGCCACGTTCAGCGTGAATCTGGTTGCCGGTATAGTCTGGCTGGGGTTCGGCACGATGATCGGTAAAATGCTGCGCAGTCGCCGGTCATGGCGGATATTCAACCTATTTATGGGGCTGCTGACCGCCGCCTGCGTGCTGATGATTTGGCATTAACCGAAACGCTTGGGCTGGCTATGACGCCTGCCCAGCATTATCAGGATTGCAGCATCCGCTCAAGCTGTTCCTGCGCGTCCAACCAGCCCATTTCGGTCTCTTCCAGTTCGCCTTTGACGGCGATCTGCTCCTGCAGGCAGGTCGTCAGCTCCGCTTTGCGGCTGGCGTCGTAAATCGCCGTATCCGCCAGGCGGTTTTCCAACTCCGCCAGCTGGTTATTCAGCTTTTCCATTTGTTGCTCCAGCTTGGTGATTTGCTTGCGGAGCGGCTGGGTTTGGGTGCGTAGCTCAGCCTCGCGTCGCTTCTGGTCTTTTCTGGCCTGAGCGCTGTTGCCGGCGCTTTCTTTGGCCGGTGTCGATTCGCTGGCGTCCTGTTTCTGCGCGTCCAGCAGCCACTGTTGATAATCTTCCAGATCGCCGTCGAACGGCTCCACCCGGCGGTCGTGAACCAGATATAGGTCGTCCGTCGTGGAGCGAATCAGATGGCGATCGTGCGAGACGACGACCAAGGCGCCTTCGAAATCGATCAAGGCTTCGGTCAGAGCCTGACGCATATCCAGATCGAGGTGGTTAGTCGGTTCATCAAGCAATAACAGATTAGGGCGCTGCCAAACGATCAGCGCCAGTACTAAACGCGCTTTTTCACCGCCCGAGAAGCGTTCGGTCGGCTCGACCACTTTGTCGGCGCCAAAGCCGAAGCCGCCCAGATAGTCACGGAGCTGCTGCTCGGTTTCCTGCTCGGTCAGGCGGGTCAGATGCTGCAGCGGCGATTCGTCAGCACGCAGATACTCCAGTTGATGCTGGGCGAAATAACCCAGTCGAACGCCTTTCGCCAGACCCACTTCGCCGCTTTGCGGCTGGAGTTCTCCCGCCAGCAGTTTAATCAGCGTGGATTTCCCGGCGCCGTTGTGGCCGAGCAGACCAATACGCGAGCCGGGCACCAGATTGAGCTTGATGGATTCCAGAATCAGCTTGTCGCCGTAACCCGCGCTCACTTTCTCCATCCGTAACAACGGATTGGGCAACGCCTGCGGCGCGCGGAAACTGAAACGGAACGGATTGTCGACATGCGCTGGCGCAATCAGCTCCATTTTTTCCAGCATTTTGATGCGGCTCTGCGCCTGTTTGGCTTTGGTTGCCTTGGCGCGGAAACGGTCGATGTAATGCTGCAAGTGCGCAACGCGTTCCTGCTGGTGTTCATACAGTGACTGCTGCTGAGAAAGCCGCGTTGCGCGCTGTTGTTCGAAAGAGGTGTAGTTGCCGGTGTATTCAAACAGGGATTCCTGCTCGATGTGCAGAATCTTGTTGACAATAGGATCAAGAAAATCCCGGTCATGGGAGATCAGCACGAGCGTGCCGGGATAATTTTTGAGCCATTTTTCCAGCCAGATGACCGCATCGAGATCCAAATGGTTGGTCGGTTCGTCCAGCAGCAGGAGATCGGAACGACAGAGTAGGGCCTGCGCCAGATTGAGGCGCATACGCCAGCCGCCGGAAAAAGCGCTGACGGGCTGTTGCAGCTGTTCCTGGCTGAACCCCAGCCCGTTCAACAGGCTGGCGGCGCGAGACTGGATCGACCAGGCGAGGATCGCATCCAGCTTGCCGTGCACGGTGGCGATAGCGTTGCCGTCGTTGCGCTCGTTGGCGTGCGCCAGTTCGCTCTCCAACTGGCGAAATTCCCGGTCGCCGTCTATCACATACTCTATTGCAGGACGCTCCAGCGCTGGCGTTTCCTGATTGACCCAGGCGAGAGACCAGTGCTGAGGAAAAGTGGCATTGCCGCCGTCAGCGCTGATTTCTCCTTTCAGCAGGGACAGCAGCGTCGATTTTCCGCAGCCATTTTTACCGACCAGACCCACTTTCTGACCCGGATTGACGGTCGCCGTGGCGTTATCCAGCAGTACCCGCGTACCACGTCGAATTTGTAAAGAGGAGAAGACAATCATAAAGCGCCAAATAATGAGAATATGTTAAATTATGGATCAAGATTCAGGGCGGCAGCGTCCTGGTAATCCCCGCTGCGCAGCATGGTAGCGGAAAATATCTACGATGACGACGCTTTGGAGGGGAATGATGTCGCAGCCACCCAAGATTCTGCTGCTGTTTGCCCATCCGGAATTACAGGACTCGGTGGCGAATAAGCTGTTATTACAACCCGCCGAGGGTTTGGAACATGTGACGGTACACGATTTGTACGCGAACTATCCTGATTTTTTCATTGATATCCACCATGAACAACAGTTACTGCGAGAGCACCAAATCATCGTGTTTCAACATCCGCTTTATACTTATAGCTGCCCGGCGTTACTGAAAGAGTGGCTCGACCGCGTATTGAGCCGCGGCTTCGCCAACGGCGCCGGCGGTAATGCCTTATCGGGCAAATACTGGCGCAGCGTGGTGACGACAGGCGAACCGGAATCCCGCTACACCTCGGAAGGCCGCCAGCACTCATTTATGGATGATGTGCTGCGTCCTTTCGAGATGACGGCGACGATGTGCCACATGCGCTGGATGAAACCGCTGGTGATTTACAACGCGCGGCGCATGTCTCGCGACGCGTTGCGCGAGCATGCCCATCGCTATGGAGATTGGCTGGCGGCGCCTTTGTCTGAGGGAGGGCACTGAGATGGATAGCGCTTCGACCCTGAGCGCGGGGGTTTTGTTCCTGTTCGTCACCGTACTGGCGGTGCCTATCGCCGCGCGTCTTGGTATCGGCGCGGTGCTGGGCTATTTGCTGGCCGGTATCGCTATCGGTCCTTGGGGACTCGGTTTTATTCGCGACGTTTCCGCCATTCTTCATTTCTCTGAACTGGGCGTCGTGTTCCTGATGTTCATCATCGGACTTGAACTCAACCCGGCCAAATTATGGAAATTGAGACGATCTATTTTCGGCATCGGTGCGGGTCAGGTATTGCTTAGCGCTGCGATACTGGGCGGCGTGCTGTTCATGAGTCAATTTTCCTGGCAGTCGGCCCTGATTGGCGGGATTGGGCTGGCGATGTCATCCACTGCGATGGCGCTACAGCTGATGCGTGAAAAAGGGATGAACCGCAACGAATCCGGGCAGCTCGGTTTTTCCGTTTTGCTGTTTCAGGATCTGGCGGTTATTCCCGCGCTGGCATTGATCCCTATTCTGTCGGGCGTTCAGGGGCAGATCGACGACTGGCAGCATGTCGTGATGAAGGTGCTGGCGTTCGGCGGCATGCTGATTGGCGGACGTTATCTGGTGCGTCCGCTGTTCCGATTTATCGCCGCCTCCGGCGTGAGTGAAGTGTTTACCGCCGCCGCGCTGCTGTTGGTTCTCGGCTCTGCGCTGTTTATGGAGGCGCTGGGCCTGTCGATGGCGCTCGGCACTTTTATTGCCGGCGTGCTGCTGGCGGAGAGCGAATATCGCCATGAGCTGGAAATTTCCATTGAGCCGTTCAAAGGGCTGCTGCTGGGGCTGTTTTTCATCTCGGTGGGGATGGCGCTTAATCTCGGCGTGTTGTACGCCAACATCGTTGAGGTCCTGCTGGGCGTCGTGATTCTGGTTTCCGTTAAAGGCCTCATCCTCTACGTGTTGGCGCGGATCTACGGACTGCGTTCGTCGGAACGGCTACAGTTCTCGGGCGTACTGAGTCAGGGCGGCGAGTTTGCCTTCGTGCTGTTCTCCGCGGCGGCGGCTCAGCATGTCCTGCAAGGCGATCAACTGCCGCTACTGCTGGTCACCGTAACCCTGTCGATGATGGTGACACCGCTACTGATGCAGTTGATCGACCGTATCCTGGCGCGCCGTTACAACGCCCCGGAAGAGTCGACGGAAAAACACTATGTGGAAGACGATGAGCCGCAGGTGATTGTTGTGGGCTTCGGGCGCTTTGGTCAGGTGATTGGCCGACTGCTGATGGCGAACAAAAAGCGGATTACCGTGCTTGAGCGAGATATCAGCGCAGTCAGTCTGATGAGGAGCTACGGTTATAAGGTGTATTACGGCGACGCCACCTCGGTGGACTTACTCCGTTCTGCGGGCGCGGAGCAGGCGCAGTCGATCGTGATCACCTGCAACGATCCTGAAGATACGATGGCCATCGTGCATCTATGCCAGCAGCATTTCCCGCATTTGGAAATCCTCGCCCGCGCCCGCGGTCGTGTGGAAGCGCACGAGCTTTTACAGTCAGGCGTGACGCAATTTTCCCGCGAAACGTTTTCCAGTGCGTTGGAGCTGGGGCGGAAAACGCTGGTCTCTCTGGGGATGCATCCCCATCAGGCCCATCGATCGCAACAGCATTTCCGCCGTCTGGATATGCGTATGCTGCGCGAACTGATGCCGGAACGTCAGGCCGAAGGCGAAGGCGCTCAGATTTCGCGGGTCAAAGAGGCCCGTCGTGAACTGGAAGATATCTTCCAGCGTGAGATGCAGCATGAGCGCCGGCGGCTGGATGATTGGGACGAAACATAATCGCTCACAGGTTGATTGGACGGAAAAACATCATGTCGACGCAACGAAAACGGTTTATTGCCGGTGCGGTTTGCCCTGAGTGTCATACGCAGGATACCCTGACGGTCGGGATTGAAGATGTCGAGGAAGTCGTGGTCTGCGTCAAGTGCGGCTATCGACAAAGTCGGCCCGAGGCAAAGCAGCAGAATGCGGAGCGTCAGGTTGGGCACATTATCGGCATGTTTCATCCTGAATAAGCGTGGTAGCGATTTTGGATTCCGTGCAGTAATGGAAATGTTTTTCAGCTACAATTTGCGCCAAAGCGATTTCCAACGGTAGGAGATATCATGAAAGTAGCAAAAGACCTGGTGGTCAGCCTGGCCTATCAGGTACGTACAGAAGACGGTGTATTGGTTGATGAGTCTCCGGTGAGTGCACCGCTGGACTATCTGCACGGTCGCGGCTCGCTGATTTCCGGCCTGGAAAAAGCGCTGGACGGCCGCGCGGCCGGCGAACGTTTCGATATTAAAGTAGGCCCGAACGAGGCTTACGGCAACTATGACGAAAATCTGGTACAGCGCGTACCGAAAGATGTCTTCATGGGTGTGGATGAGCTGCAGGTCGGCATGCGTTTCCTGGCTGAAACCGACCAGGGTCCGGTGCCTGTCGAAATTACTGAAGTGCAGGATGAGCACGTTGTGGTTGACGGCAACCACATGCTGGCGGGTCAGAACCTGAGCTTTAACGTTGAAGTCGTCGCCATTCGCGAAGCCACGGCGGAAGAGCTGGAGCACGGTCACGTTCATGGCGAAAACGACCATGACCACGAAGGTTGCTGCGGCGGCCATGATCACGACCATGATCATGACCATGGTAACGGCGGCTGCGGCGGTCACGGCGGATGCGGCTGCCAGCACTAAGGGCGGCTTCATCTCTAAAAAACCCGGCACTGCGTCATGCAGGCCGGGTTTTTTTACGTCTGATGTTTTTGAAGGCAGTCAGGCTGCAAAATCACTCTTTTCCCATCAGCATGTCATCCTGCGGCGCATTAAATCGTTGGGCCTTAGTCAGCAGGAAGTAGATGTAGGCCGCGGCCATCAGCGCAATGAACAGGGTGCCGATGAGGGGGTTGAACCACAGCATCGCCAACAGGCATAAACAGGCCAGCACCAGGGCAATCGCCGGAATCACCGGGTAGCCGGGCGCCAGGTAGGTCCGTTCCAGCTCGGGTGCGCTTCGACGCAGACGGAACAGGCTTAACATACTCATGATATACATCACGATAGCCCCGAAGACGGCCATGGTGATCATGGCGGCGGTTAGGCTCATTCCCTGGAGGTTGATCCAGCCGTCGCTGAAGATAGCGGCAACCCCGATAACGCCGCCGGTGAGGATTGCTCGGTGAGGCGTTCTGAAGCGAGATAGCTTGGCCAGCCCGCTCGGCAGATAGCCTGCTCTGGCGAGGGCGAAGAACTGCCGGGAATAGCCAAGAATGATGCCGTGGAAGCTGGCTATCAGCCCGAACAGCCCGATCCAGACCAGCATGTGCATCCACCCGGAATTGGCGCCTACCACGGCTTTCATCGCCTGCGGCAGCGGATCATTAATGTTGGAGAGCGTTCGCCAATCGCCCACGCCTCCCGCCAGCAACATCACGCCTAGCGCCAACAGCACCAGCGTCATAATGCCGGTGATATAGGCTTTGGGAATGGTCCGCTTCGGATCTTTGGCTTCCTCCGCCGCCATTGCCGCGCCCTCTATCGCCAGGAAGAACCAGATAGCGAAGGGAATGGCCGCGAAGATGCCGGATAGGGCAGGCAACCCGAAGCTATCGCTACCGGCCCAGCCGTTGGCGACAAAGCGGCTGAAGCTGAAACCGGGGGCGACGACGCCCATAAACACCAGCAGTTCGAACACCGCCAGCAGGGTGACGCAAAGTTCGAACATCGCGGCGAGTTTCACACCCAGAATATTCAGCCCCATAAAGACCAGATAGGCGCCTGTCGCGGCATAGCGCGGATCCAGATCGGGGAACTGCACGTTCAGGTACGCGCCGATCGCCATCGAGATAGCGGGAGGCGCAAAAACGAATTCGATGAGCGTGGCCATGCCTGCGATCAGTCCCCCGGTTTCGCCGAAAGCACGACGGCTGTAGGCGAAAGGGCCGCCCGCATGAGGTATGGCGGTGGTCAGCTCGGTGAAACTGAAGATGAAACAGGTATACATGGCGGCGATTATGAGGGTCGTGACCAAAAAACCGAGCGTACCTGCGACGCCCCAGCCGTAGCTCCAGCCAAAATACTCGCCGGAAATGACCAGACCGACGGCGATCCCCCAAAGATGCAGGGCCCCCAACGTGGGTTTCAACTGCATTGTCATGACGTTATCCCCTCTAAAGTATGGATGAAACCAACCGCATTTTTATTGGTACAACAGTTGGTTATGGAGTCTAAGGGCGTTTTCTGCGGTAGGGCTGCATCCGCTCGATGATGACGCCGTTATGGGCGCGGATACTTGACACTAACGAGGTGTTTTTTGCGCTCTGGAGTCAAAGAAGAAAAGGAGAGAGGGCAAGGTGTCGTCTGCGGTCAACTTTTACTGCCTTTACGTCAAGCATCGGAATGGCCGTCATTACATGCTGAGGGTCTGTAAGCCACTTCCCTTGATGAGATCTTACGATGGCAGAACAATACGATACGCTTGACGACATCACGATGAACCGGTTGGCGGAGCGAGCGATGGGCCGCTACTCTGCCGAGCTTCAGGGAACGCTGACGCTGTTGTGTCGTTCGGAAAATGCGACCTATCGGCTGGATGCCGACGGAAAACGCTATGCCATGCGCATTCACCGGCCCGGCTATCACCATCGCGACGACATTTATGGCGAACTGAGCTGGCTGGCTGAATTGCGTCAGGAAGGCATCATCGTGCCGGAACCGCTGGTGGGGCGGGATGGAAGGGCGGTGCAGACCGTGTCGTTGGGCGACGGCGTGGAACGCAACGTCGTGCTCTTTCACTGGATAGAGGGCGAGATGCCGACGACCGATGTGGATGGCGTGGCCTTTGAGCAATTGGGTCGGATCACCGCCCGGCTGCATCAGCACAGCCGCCGTTGGCAGCCCCCTGCTGGCTTTCGTCGTATCGTGTGGGATCACGATACGATGGTCGGTCCGAACGCGCACTGGGGGCGCTGGCAGGATGCGCCCTACCTTTCTCCGTCCGACCATCCGGTTATCGAAGAAACGATAAAGCGGGTGAGCGCGGCGCTGGCCGACTACGGTAAATCATCCCAGCGCTACGGATTGATCCATGCGGACCTGCGTTTGACGAATCTCTTGCTGCTGCGCGGAGAAACTCGGGTGATTGATTTCGATGACTGCGGTTTGGGCTGGTATCTGCACGATCTCGCGGCGGCCATCAGCTTTGTGGAGCATCATCCGCGTGCGCCTGAATGGGTAGCGGGGTGGTTGAGGGGCTATCAACAGATCTGTCCCCTGAGCGACGCCGACTTAGCGGTGATCCCTTCGCTAATTGTGCAGCGGCGCATCCAGATGACGGCCTGGATTGGTTCCCATCAGCAAACGGAACAGGCCAAAAGCATGGGGGAACGTTGGTGCCCCGATACCGTCAGGCTGTGTCGACTTTATCTGGTGGGCGCACTACCGGTGGGCGCTACATCCGCGTCGTCCTGAAATTTTTGCACCATCGCAACGCACTGCTGTACCGCGGCAGTGCTTTTTTTGATTTTTGCCGGCGCGTCTTCCTCCGTATTCTTCGGCCTTCCAAATTTATCCCACGGTTTTCCCGGTTAACGGTCTAATGCCGTCAACCGGGGCCATCCGCTGGTATGGAAATTGCTTTTTCTGTTCGATTTGGCGTCTTGTATGACAGAGGGGGAAATTATGGGAACACCGTCATTTCGGCTTCCTCCGCCGGTGGGAATTCCGCTCGGCCACCGGGGCGTACTGGCAGCAGCGGCTTCAGGCTTGGGTCAATTCATCGGAGATAATGGCGGCGATGCCGATCGCATTCTCGGCATTAGCGGTATTGATCCGGAGCTGTTGGCCTGTCCAACGCTCAGTGTCGGGTTGGTCAACTACTGTCGCGTATTGGAAGAGGCGGCGCGTTACTCCGACTGCACCAATTTTGGTCTGCATTACGGCAGGCAATTCAAACCGCAGGCGCTCGGGTTGATAGGCTATGTTGGGTTATGCAGTGCCACCCTCGAGCAGGCATTGCATAACGTTGCCCATGCTTTTCCATTTCATCAGCACGATACGCTGGTTCGCCTGGTTGATAAGGGCGAGTGCTGGCGTTTCGACTATCAGGTGCGTCATGGCGCGATCCTACACTGCCGGCAGGATGCCGAGCTGACGTTGGGGATGATTCTGAACCTTGTGCGCCACGCCGCAGGCAAGCACTGGGCGCCGCGGGAGGTGCATTTCGAACATCCTCGGCCGGAACAGTGGCATGAGCACTGCAAAGTATTTGATGCGCCGGTCTACTTCGATCAGCCGTTCAACTCGTTGTTGATTCCCAAGCGCGATTTGCTCAAAGCCATGCCGGAACACGATCCATTGCTGCTGCTGGTGATACAGGATTCGCTGCGGCAGTTGAACAGCGACGTGCAGCACCAGAGCGTGGTGGATATGGCGCGCGCCCAGCTGCGCCAAGTGCTTTCACAGGGAGAACCTTCGCTGGACGAGGTGGCGGAGAATATTGGTTTGTCGAGCTGGTCGCTGCAGCGGAGATTGAAGGATGTGGGCATCAACTTCACTCAATTGGTGGAAAAGGTGCGCCGTGAAATGGCGACGCACTATTTGCAGCAGCGGCAGCTCTCAATTTCTGAAATGGCTTTTTTACTGGGGTACTCGGAGGTGAGTGCGTTTTCCCGCGCATTTCGCCGTTGGTTTGGTATCAGTCCGCGCCAGTGGCGTAAGGCTTAGCACGACGGCTGAACGATGTATTTAGTAGTGCGGCGGCGGCGTTTCTTCAGACTGCGAGGCAATCAGGGACGGCGCCGTCGCCTTCAGTTTATCCACCAGCAAGTGCAGTTGTTCACGCACTCTGGCCATCTCCAGTTCATGCTGGACCACGGTTTGGTTCAACTCCTCAATCGTTATCTCCTGAAACGCGATGCGGCTTTCCAGTAGTTCAAGGCGCTGTTCGAGTAATTGCTGCGACATGTGACTTCCTCCCAGACGGTCAGCGGTAGAGTTTGTCAGAAAGCGGAAACTTCTGGTAGTAAAAATGGTCGGAGTAGGGCGCAATGAGCGCCATAAGGGAATTTTATCGAAGATAGGGGTGTGTTCGTTGTAATGTCTCCGTACACACAGCTATAGTAGTTTCGACTTTTTAAATGATTACCGGGACCTACGGGGTCTCGGATGCTGGAGAGATGGATGAAATCACTGTTTAAAGTAACGCTGCTAGCGACCACAATGACACTGGCTTTGAATACCGGAGCAATGGCCGCGGAGACAGCAAAAGCGTCCGATAGCAGCTCGACAAGTACGACAACAGCAAAATTCAACAATGATGAACAGGCTGCGGCATACGCGTTGGGCGCCTCTCTGGGGCGTTACATGGATAATTCTCTGAAAGAGCAAGAAAAACTGGGCATCAAGCTGGATAAAGAACAGCTGATCCAAGGCGTGCAGGACGCGTTTGCGGACAAGAGCAAACTGTCTGATGAAGAAATCGAAAAAACGCTGCAGTCATTTGAAGGTCGAGTGAAAGAAGCGGCCAAAACCAAAATGAAGCAGGATGCGAAAGAGAACGCGGATAAAGGCACCAAGTACCGCGATACCTTCGCCAAAGAAAAAGGCGTGAAGAAAACCAACTCCGGCCTGCTTTACCAGGTAGGCAAGGAAGGGACTGGTGCCGTGCCGAAAGACAGCGATACCGTGGTGGTGAACTACAAAGGTACGTTGGTTGATGGCACTGAGTTTGATAACTCCTACAAACGCGGTGAACCTCTTTCTTTCCGTCTGGACGGCGTCATTCCGGGTTGGACCGAAGGTCTGAAACACGTGAAGAAAGGCGGCAAGATTAAAATGGTCATCCCGCCGGCCCTGGCTTACGGTGAAACGGGCGTACCGGGCATTCCTGCTAACTCGACGTTGGTGTTCGACGTAGAGCTGCTGGATATTAAATCTGAAGCGGAAGCGAAAGCGGCTGATGCTGCAAAAGCTGAAAAACCAGCCGACGAGAAAGCCGCTCAGCCAAGCGCTAAGTAATACAGCGCTTTGCCACGAAGAACCGCAGGTCATCCTGCGGTTTTTTTGTGTGTGAACATAGCGCCTTTAGGTGCTAAGGCTTGGGTGCCTTTAAATCCCACCTCGCGAGTTCATGACGTAGACATGACGATAAGCGTTTGTCGCTGATAGCGAATTTCAATAAGCAGAAGCAAACTATCGCCCGCGTACATGGTGATATCAGGTACCGGAATAGTCCGCACTATCGTGTTTTATCTTCCGTCATCGGATTGGGGCACCGTGTCGTACCTCAACGATCTTTCTCCTCCGTGTGATAAAGGCGGCAAAAACCTTCGCAGACGTTATACTGCTCCAGCGCGGCAGCCAATCCCAAGCTGATCCTCCCGTTCCTTTTTGGGGCGAAAAAATGCTGATGAATGCAGGCATCATGGAGGTCTCATCGCATCAGCCTTTCGATATGACGCCGCGAATTTCAGGGACGAGAGAGAGGAGTTTTGTTAGACTATCCCTCCTGTCAATACGATCAATTGAATGACATTGAAGGTGGTGTTTGCCATGTCTAGTTCGCTTCTTTCAGCAGAGTCGAATGAGCTTGATTTGCTGGATGAACGTCCGTTTTCCCAAACGGATTACGAAATCCTGAAGTCGTATGAAGCCGTCGTTGATGGTTTAGCGATGCTAATCGGTGAACACTGCGAAGTCGTGCTGCATTCGCTGGAAAATTTAAAATGTTCCGCGGTACGTATCGCGAACGGCGAGCATACCGGGCGTAAAATCGGTTCGCCTATCACCGATATGGCGCTACGGATGGTGCATGATATGGCCGGTGAAGACAGCAGCGTGTCGCAGGTGTATTTCACGCGCGCCAAAAGCGGTATGCTGATGAAGTCAATCATCATCGCTATTCGTAACCGTGAGCAGCGAGTGATTGGTCTGCTGTGTATGAACATGAATCTGGACGTGCCGTTCTCGCAAATCATGCAAACATTTATGCCGCCTGAGATTAAAGCGGTGGCATCTTCCGTTAACTTTGCGTCTTCAGTGGAAGATTTGGTCACGCAAACGCTGGAGTTCACCATCGAAGAGGTGAACAGCGATCGCAATGTGTCCAATAACGCCAAGAACCGGCAGATTGTGCTTAACCTGTATGAGAAAGGGATTTTCGATATTAAGGACGCCATCAACCAGGTCGCCGATCGGTTGAATATCTCCAAGCACACCGTGTATCTCTATATTCGCCAGTTCAAAAACGGCGACCTCTGCGGGCACGATCGTTAATGTTGGAATACTGTCTGCTGGTCACCGGACCGGCATATGGAACCCAGCAGTCCAGCAGCGCACTCCAGTTTGCGCAGACGCTGCTGGCTGCAGGTTATCGCCTTCAAAGCGTATTTTTTTATCGGGAAGGCGTACTCAATGCGAACCAGTTGACCTCCCCGGCCAACGACGAATTCGATATCGTGCGGGCCTGGCAACATTTGCATGAGGAGCATCAGGTCGCGTTGAATGTCTGCGTCGCGGCTGCGCTACGCCGCGGCGTCACCGATAGCGAACAGGCGGCTCAGCTAAAACTGGACGGCGCGAACCTGCAGCCCGGGTTCAGTTTGAGCGGTTTGGGCGAACTGGCTCAATCCGTACTGACCTGCGACAGGGTCGTGCAATTTTAACGCGGACTCATACTATGAAACGTGTCGCTTTTGTATTTACCCATTCCCCACACGGCAGCGCTTCTGGTAGAGAAGGGCTGGATGCGCTTTTGGCGATGTCGGCATTGACGGAAGATATTGGCGTGTTTTTCCTCTCGGACGGCGTTTTTCAGCTTCTGCCAGGGCAACAGCCGGACGTTATTCTCATGCGCGACTACATCGCGACTTTTGGCGTCCTGCCACTATACGATATCGACCAATGTTATGTTTGCGAGCGGTCATTGCAGCAGCGTGGCATTTCAAAAGACACCCAGTGGGTTCTACCGGTCGAAATACAGCCTTCGGAATTACTGTCCCAGACATTGAAAACCTACGATACCGTCCTTACCTTTTAGTGAGACATTTATGCTGCATACGCTTTCTCGCTCTCCCTACCAGATCGATATAGATGCCATGTTGCGCAACGTCGGAAGCGAAGATGCCATTCTTCTATTTCAGGATGGGGTGACGGCGGCGCAGGCTGGTGCTGCGATGCTGGTGCCGATACTGGCAGTGGGCGTGCCCGTTTATGCCCTAAAAGAAGATGTCGCAGCGCGGGGAATGACTGCTCAAATTTCGAGCAATGTGGCGCTGGTTGGCTATAATGAATTTGTGAAACTCACGGCCCAGCATTCCGGACAGATGGCCTGGTAGCGGTATTTTTGTATATTTCTTGACTCCTCATCCGGGCAGCCCTAAAATTCTGCGTCCTTATACTTTGCCTTGTGCGAGTACGAGACGATTTATTACGTGTTTACGAAGCAAAACCCAGGAGCTTTTTGAATGGCAACAATTAACCAGCTGGTACGCAAGCCGCGCGCACTGAAGGTTGCTAAAAGCAACGTTCCAGCGCTGGAAGCATGCCCGCAGAAACGTGGCGTATGTACTCGTGTATATACTACCACCCCGAAAAAACCGAACTCCGCACTGCGTAAAGTTTGCCGTGTTCGTCTGACTAACGGTTTTGAAGTGACCTCCTATATTGGTGGTGAAGGTCATAACCTGCAGGAGCACTCCGTGATCCTGATCCGCGGCGGTCGTGTTAAAGACTTGCCGGGTGTGCGTTACCACACCGTTCGTGGCGCGCTGGACTGCTCAGGTGTTAAAGACCGTAAGCAATCCCGTTCCAAATACGGCGTGAAGAAGCCAAAGGCTTAATGGTTCTCCGTTAAGTAAGGCCAAACGTTTTAACTTTAATGTCAAACTAAACTCGTAGAGTTTTGGACAATCCTGAATTAACAACGGAGTATTTCCATGCCACGTCGTCGCGTCATTGGTCAGCGTAAAATTCTGCCGGATCCTAAGTTCGGATCTGAATTACTGGCCAAATTTGTAAATATCCTGATGGTAGATGGTAAAAAATCTACTGCAGAAGCAATCGTCTATACCGCGCTGGAGACCCTGGCTCAGCGTTCTGGTAAAGACCACCTGGAAGCCTTTGAAGTAGCTCTGGACAACGTGCGTCCGACTGTCGAAGTTAAGTCTCGCCGTGTTGGTGGTTCTACTTATCAGGTACCAGTTGAAGTACGTCCGGTTCGTCGTAATGCCCTGGCAATGCGTTGGATCGTAGAAGCTGCTCGTAAACGCGGTGATAAATCCATGGCTTTGCGCCTGGCGAACGAACTTTCCGATGCAGCAGAAAACAAAGGCACTGCTGTTAAAAAACGTGAAGACGTTCACCGTATGGCTGAAGCCAACAAGGCGTTCGCTCACTACCGCTGGTAATACCGGCGTAGATGTTAATAACCCAGCGGGCGCCTCAAAGGCCAACCCGTTTGGGTTTTTTACTACTTTGAACGCCCTAGGAATAGAGGAAACAAATGGCTCGTACAACACCCATTGCACGCTACCGTAATATCGGTATCAGTGCACACATCGACGCCGGTAAGACCACCACCACTGAACGTATTCTGTTCTACACTGGTGTGAATCACAAAATCGGTGAAGTTCATGACGGCGCTGCCACCATGGACTGGATGGCGCAGGAGCAGGAGCGTGGTATCACCATCACCTCCGCGGCGACGACTGCCTTCTGGTCTGGCATGGCCAAGCAGTATGAACCACATCGCATCAACATCATCGACACCCCGGGGCACGTTGACTTCACCATCGAAGTTGAACGTTCCATGCGTGTACTGGATGGCGCGGTAATGGTTTACTGTGCGGTAGGTGGTGTTCAGCCGCAGTCTGAAACCGTATGGCGTCAGGCTAACAAATATCATGTTCCGCGCATCGCGTTCGTTAACAAAATGGACCGTATGGGCGCGAACTTCCTGAAAGTGGTAAACCAGATCAAAACCCGTCTGGGTGCGAATCCGGTTCCACTTCAGCTGGCTATCGGTGCTGAAGAGCACTTCACTGGTGTTGTTGACCTGGTGAAAATGAAAGCCATCAACTGGAATGAAGCTGACCACGGTATCACCTTCGACTACGAAGAAATTCCAGCTGATATGCAGGAACTGGCTCAGGAATGGCACCAGAACCTGATCGAGTCTGCTGCTGAAGCTTCCGAAGAGCTGATGGATAAATATCTCGGCGGTGAAGAACTGACCGAAGAAGAAATCAAGCAAGCACTGCGTCAGCGCGTTCTGAATAACGAAATCATTCTGGTTACCTGTGGTTCTGCGTTTAAGAACAAGGGCGTTCAGGCAATGCTGGATGCGGTTATTGATTACCTGCCGGCACCGACGGAAGTTCCGCCGATTAGCGGTATTCTGGACGATGGTAAAGACACTCCGGCTGTGCGTCATTCCGATGACAAAGAACCGTTTGCTGCCTTGGCGTTCAAAATCGCTACCGACCCGTTTGTTGGTAACCTGACGTTCTTCCGCGTGTACTCCGGTGTGGTTAACTCTGGTGATACCGTGCTGAACTCAGTGAAATCAGCTCGCGAGCGTTTTGGTCGTATCGTACAGATGCACGCTAACAAGCGTGAAGAGATCAAAGAAGTTCGTGCAGGTGATATCGCCGCTGCTATCGGTCTTAAAGACGTGACTACCGGTGATACGCTGTGTGATCCTGATCACGCGATCATCCTGGAACGTATGGAGTTCCCGGAACCGGTTATCTCTATCGCCGTAGAACCGAAAACCAAAGCTGACCAGGAAAAAATGGGTCTGGCTCTGGGCCGTCTGGCGAAAGAAGACCCGTCATTCCGCGTATGGACTGACGAAGAGTCAAACCAGACCATCATCGCTGGTATGGGTGAGCTGCACCTTGAAATCATCGTTGACCGTATGCGTCGCGAATTCAACGTGGAAGCCAACATCGGTAAACCGCAGGTTGCTTACCGTGAAACCATCCGTGACACCGTTAAGGATGTTGAAGGTAAACATGCTAAACAGTCCGGTGGTCGTGGTCAGTATGGTCATGTCGTAATCGATATGATGCCGCTGGAGCCAGGTGGTGAAGGATACGAATTTGTTAACGAAATTAAAGGTGGTGTGATTCCAGGTGAATACATCCCGGCCGTTGACAAAGGTATTCAGGAACAGCTGAAAGCGGGTCCGATGGCGGGTTACCCTGTTGTGGATATCAAAGTGCGTCTGCACTTCGGTTCTTACCATGACGTCGACTCCTCTGAACTGGCCTTTAAACTGGCTGCTTCTATCGCGTTTAAAGAAGCATTTAAACGTGCGAAGCCTGTCCTGCTTGAGCCGGTCATGAAGGTTGAAGTAGAAACGCCGGAAGACTACATGGGTGATGTGATCGGTGACCTTAACCGTCGTCGTGGTATCATCGAAGGTATGGAAGACACCGCTACTGGTAAGACTATCCGTGCCCAGGTTCCGTTGTCAGAAATGTTTGGTTATGCTACTGACCTGCGTTCGCAGACTCAGGGTCGTGCTTCTTACTCCATGGAGTTCCTGAAGTACGCTGAAGCACCGAACAACGTTGCCCAGACTGTTATCGAAGCCCGTGGTAAATAATCCGGGTTTAACATATTGATCCCGTGCTCTCTCCGTGAGGAGGGGGCATTCGAGTAAGGAATAACGCCGTGTCTAAAGAAAAATTTGAACGTACAAAACCCCATCTCAACGTTGGTACTATCGGCCACGTTGACCATGGTAAAACTACTCTGACCGCTGCTATCACTACCGTACTGGCGAAAGTCTACGGTGGTGCTGCTCGCGCATTCGACCAGATCGATAACGCGCCGGAAGAAAAAGCACGTGGTATCACCATCAACACGTCTCACGTTGAATACGATACCCCGACTCGCCACTACGCGCACGTTGACTGCCCAGGGCATGCCGACTACGTGAAAAACATGATCACCGGTGCTGCCCAGATGGACGGCGCGATCCTGGTCGTTGCAGCGACTGACGGCCCGATGCCGCAGACTCGTGAGCACATCCTGCTGGGTCGTCAGGTAGGCGTTCCGTTCATCATCGTGTTCCTGAACAAATGCGACATGGTTGATGACGAAGAACTGCTGGAACTGGTTGAAATGGAAGTTCGCGAGCTGCTGTCTCAGTACGACTTCCCGGGCGACGATACTCCGGTAATCCGTGGTTCTGCTCTGAAAGCGCTGGAAGGCGAAGCTGAGTGGGAAGCGAAGATTGTAGAACTGGCCGAAGCACTGGACAGCTACATCCCGGAACCAGAACGTGCTATCGACAAGCCGTTCCTGCTGCCGATCGAAGACGTATTCTCTATCTCCGGCCGTGGTACTGTAGTGACCGGTCGTGTAGAGCGCGGCATCATCAAAGTGGGTGAAGAAGTTGAAATCGTGGGTATCAAAGACACGACTAAAACGACTTGTACCGGCGTTGAAATGTTCCGCAAACTGCTGGACGAAGGCCGTGCGGGTGAGAACGTTGGTGTTCTGCTGCGTGGTACTAAGCGTGACGAAGTTGAACGTGGTCAGGTACTGGCTAAACCGGGTTCAATCAAGCCGCACACCCAGTTCGAATCAGAAGTTTATATTCTGAGCAAAGACGAAGGCGGCCGTCATACTCCGTTCTTCAAAGGCTACCGTCCGCAGTTCTACTTCCGTACAACTGACGTAACGGGCACCATCGAACTGCCGGAAGGCGTGGAAATGGTCATGCCGGGCGACAACATCAAGATGGTTGTCAACCTGATTGCTCCGATCGCAATGGACGATGGTCTGCGTTTCGCTATCCGTGAAGGTGGTCGTACCGTAGGCGC
>NZ_FNQS01000013.1:0-100925 GCF_900107885.1 Lonsdalea quercina
CGCGTATACTACGCTTACCTCATTCAGAGTCAACGACTTTCTTCGTTTTTCTCCGACTGTCACCGCGTCGCGTTGTCCGCTGCGCCGTGTCAGTGGGAGCGCATTATAGGGAGTTATTTCGGGCTGACAAGCGCTAAATGCAAAAAAATGACCGACCGCTCACATTTAAACCAAAACATCAATCCAGTGCGGTTTAAAGCCTCGAAATGCGTATTTAATCAACAAAAAAGCCCAGAGATAAAAGACTCTGGGCTTTTCGTTGTGTGAAACAGCCTAACGCTACTGATGCGCGACGATAGACTCACCATCAACATCCAGGGTAATCGGCTTACCCGGAAGCAGCTTGCCTGACAATATTTGCTGCGCTAGCGGGTTTTCGATCAGTTGCTGTATGGCACGCTTCAATGGGCGGGCGCCATATACCGGATCGAACCCGATTTTACCCAGCATCTCCAACGCAGGTTCAGAAATCGTCACGCTATAGCCCCGTTCTTCCAGTCGCTGGTACAAACGCTGCAGCTGAATCTGGGCAATTGACGTGATGTGTTCCCGGCCTAACGGATGGAAGACCACGACTTCATCAATACGGTTGATGAACTCAGGGCGGAAATGGTGGTTGACGACATTCATGACCATATCGCGCATCTGGTTATAGCTCATCTCGCCGAACCGTTCCTGAATCACGTCCGATCCCAGATTGGACGTCATGATGACCACCGTGTTACGGAAATCCACCGTTCGTCCCTGCCCATCTGTCAAGCGGCCATCATCCAGCACCTGCAGTAGGATGTTGAACACATCAGGGTGCGCCTTCTCGACTTCATCCAGCAAAATGACGGAATAAGGACGGCGTCTCACCGCTTCCGTGAGGTAACCCCCTTCCTCATAACCGATATATCCCGGGGGCGCCCCCACCAGTCGGGATACCGAATGTTTTTCCATGAATTCGGACATATCGATGCGCACCATCGCATCGTCGCTATCGAAAAGGAATTTCGCCAGCGTTTTGCATAGCTCGGTTTTCCCCACCCCTGTCGGCCCCAGGAAAAGGAACGAACCAATAGGACGATTAGGATCGGCCAAGCCGGCGCGGCTACGTCGGATTGAGTTCGCCACCGCTTCCACCGCTTCATTCTGTCCAATCACCCGCTGATGCAGCTCATCTTCCATGCGCAGAAGTTTTTCTCGTTCACCTTCCAGCATTCTTGATACCGGAATGCCGGTAGAACGCGCTAACACTTCAGCGATTTCGGTGTCCGTCACCTTGTTACGCAGCAGGCGCATGGTTTTACCTTCCGACTGCGTCGCCGCTGCCAGCTGTTTTTCCAGCTCAGGTATCTTGCCGTACTGCAATTCCGACATTTGGCCCAAATCGCCTTGACGGCGCGCCTGTTCCAATTCAATTTTGGCCTGTTCCAACGCGGCCTTAATATTCTGAGTCCCCGTCAGCGAGGCTTTTTCGGCTTTCCATTCCTCTTCCAGCTTAGAGTAGTCACGCTCTTTCTCCTCCAGCTCGGTATTCAAAATCTCAAGCCGTTTCAGGCTGGCGTCGTCAGACTCTTTCTTCAACGCCTGCTGTTCAAGCTTCAGTTGAATGATGCGTCGGTCCAAACGGTCCAGCGCCTCAGGCTTCGAGTCGATTTGCATACGAATGCTGGATGCCGCCTCATCGATCAGGTCAATCGCCTTGTCCGGCAGCTTACGATCTGCGACATAACGATGGGATAACGTCGCCGCAGCCACAATCGCCGGGTCCGTGATCTGAACATGATGATGCAATTCATAGCGTTCTTTTAACCCGCGCAGAATCGCGATGGTGTCTTCCACCGTCGGTTCGGCCACAAACACTTTCTGGAATCGACGCTCTAATGCAGCATCTTTCTCAATGTACTGGCGATATTCGTCCAACGTGGTCGCCCCAACGCAGTGCAGCTCACCGCGTGCCAACGCAGGCTTCAGCATATTGCCCGCATCCATAGCACCGTCGGCTTTACCCGCGCCGACCATTGTGTGCAGTTCGTCGATAAACAGGATAACGCTACCTTCCTGTTTCGAGAGATCATTCAAGACGCCTTTCAGGCGCTCTTCGAATTCGCCGCGGAACTTGGCGCCCGCTACCAGCGAGCCCATATCCAGCGCCAGCACGCGTTTATTCTTCAACCCTTCCGGCACTTCCCCGTTGACGATACGCTGCGCCAACCCTTCGACGATGGCCGTTTTACCGACCCCTGGCTCGCCGATGAGTACCGGATTGTTTTTGGTTCTGCGCTGAAGCACCTGAATAGTGCGACGAATTTCTTCATCACGACCGATGACGGGGTCCAACTTGCCCTGCTCGGCTCGTTCGGTTAAATCAATCGTGAATTTTTTCAATGCCTGGCGCTGATCTTCAGCCCCTTGTTCGTTCACGTTTTCTCCTCCACGGATTTGGTCAATCGCTTTGGTCACGCTATCCATGTTTGCGCCGGCGTTCTTTAACAGATCCGTCAACGTGCTCCGCGCTTCCAACGCCGCCAGAACAAACATTTCCGACGATATAAAGGTGTCACCCCTTTTCTGAGCCAGCTTGTCGCAAAGATTTAATGTCCGCACCAATTCATTGGATGGCTGTACATCGCCCCCCGTCCCTTCAACCTGCGGAAGACGGCTTAACGCCTGCTCAATCTCTTGTTTCAGTTGAGCGACATTAACGCCAGCTGCGGTTAACAGCGGGCTGACCGTGCTTCCTTCCTGATTTAAAAGGGCACTCATTAAATGCAGTGGTTCGATAAATTGATTGTCTCGACCAAGAGCGAGAGATTGGGCATCAGCGAGGGCAAGCTGGAACTTGTTTGTAAGACGATCCAGACGCATAACTCCTCCGATTTGTACTGATCAAATGTGCTACTGGAGATTAGATGAGGCCTAGCCCCAAATTTTCAAGATGATTTGTCAGTAATAATAGTAGGAATAATGTTCTACGCGCTGGACCGTCCTAATTCAGAAGGTTATATCAGCCAGATTAAACTTGCCATCCGACCGGTTACGCCGTCGCGGCGGTAGGAGAAGAAGTGTTGCGGACGGCCCACCGTGCAGTATTCGCCGCCGTAAATGCGGGTGACGCCCGCCGCGCGCAGTCGCAGTCGGGCTAGCTGAAAAATGTCGGCCAGGTACTTATCGTCACGCGCGACAAACGCGTGCGCCGCAGCGGGGTCGCTCTCCATGAACGCCTCCCGCACCTCAGCGCCGACCTCAAATTGCTGCGGTCCAATAGCGGGACCGAGCCACGCCATAATGTCCGATGACGCCGCCCGGAAAGCCTGCAGCGTCTGTTCCAGCACACCGGCCTGTAAGCCTCGCCAACCCGCATGCGCCGCCGCAACCTCATTCCCTTTCAACGAACAAAACAGCACCGGCAAACAATCGGCCGTCATCACCGCACAGACCTTGCCTTGACGGGAGGTATAGACAGCATCCCCCGTCGTCCCGGGAAATGCGTCGTCAAGATTGACGACCTGAGTCCCATGCACCTGCTGAAGCCAATGCGGCTCAGCAGGGAGTTCGGCGTCTGCCACCAACCGACGGCGATTTTGCTCCACGCATGCGATGTCATCGCCCACGTGGTGGCCGAGATTAAGAGAAGCATAGGGTTCGCTGCTGCTTCCCCCGCTACGCGTGGTAGAACAGGAGCGGATGGACGCTGGCGCGGGCCAGTCGGGCTGAATCAGCATGTCGTCACCAGTCCAGTTGATCCTTGAACTCGTCGGTATCCGCTTTCAGTGCGGCGACCAAATCCACCATGTCCTGCGGTAACGCTGCATGCCACTCCATCTGAATACCGGTGACGGGATGGTACAGTCTCAGCATGGTGGCGTGGAGCGCCTGACGGTCGAAGCCGCGCAGCACGCTGATGAATTCGTCCGATGCGCCTTTCGGGGGACGGGGACGGCCGCCATAGAGCGGATCGCCGACCAGCGGATGTGCGATATGGGACATATGAACGCGAATCTGGTGGGTTCTCCCCGTTTCCAGACGGAGTCTGAGCCGGGTATGAGCACGGAAATGCTCCATAATCCGGTAATGAGTGACCGCCGGTTTGCCCATCGGATGCACGGCCATGTGCGTGCGTTTCGTAGGGTGACGCGCAATAGGTTCTTCCACCATGCCGCCCGCCGTCATATTACCAATCGCCACGGCTTCATATTCACGCGTGATTTCGCGGGCCTGCAGCGATTCCACCAGCCGGGTCTGCGCCGGCACGGTTTTGGCGACCACCATCAGCCCGGTGGTGTCTTTATCCAGTCGATGCACAATGCCGGCACGCGGCACATCGACAATCTCGGGACAATAATGAAGCAGCGCATTCAGCACGGTGCCGTCCGGATTGCCCGCGCCCGGATGGACGACCAGGCCTCGCGGCTTGTTGATGACCAGAATATCCTGATCTTCATAGACGATATCCAGCGGGATCGCCTGAGGTTCCCAACGGGCTTCCTCTTCGATCAACGCGTCGACGGCAATCGTTTCGCCTCCCAGCACCTTCTCTTTAGGTTTATCAATCACGGTGCCATTCACCTGCACGCGCTGGTCCAGAATCCACTCTTTTAAGCGAGAACGTGAATAATCAGGGAACAATTCGGCTAAAGCCTGATCTAAACGTTGTCCGAGTTGCGATTCGGCCACCGTTGCGGTGAGTTGTACTTGTTGTGCCATAGTATGCCGCTTCTTTTACGTTGGGTTTTAACGGCGATGCCGTATAAAATCATGTACCATTGTAGCTGGTCTTCATCGGGAGCTTAACGGACAGTTTCCCGTAAAAAAACACTCTGAGGATAATCAAAACGTCATGACGCGTATGAAATATCTGGTGGCTGCTGCCACGTTGAGCCTGGTGCTGGCGGGTTGTTCCAGCACCAAGGATGCGGTTCCAGACCGTCCACCTGCCGAGCTTTACGCCACCGCGCAGGAGAAATTGCAGGAGGGCAACTTTAAGGCAGCCATTACGCAGTTGGAAGCGTTGGATAACCGTTATCCATTCGGCCCTTATTCCCAGCAGGTTCAGCTTGACCTGATCTACGCCTACTATAAATCTGCTGAGTTACCGTTAGCTCAGGCATCCATCGACCGTTTCCTGCGTCTGAACCCCACGAGTCCCAATGTGGATTACGTGTTGTACATGCGCGGATTAACCAACATGGCGTTAGATGACAGTGCATTGCAGGGTTTCTTCGGTGTAGATCGTTCAGACCGCGATCCGCAGTATGCTCGCGCCGCCTTCAAGGCGTTCAGCCAACTGGCGGAGGGCTATCCTCGCAGCCTGTATGTGACCGATGCCGGCAAACGTCTGGCGTTTCTGAAAGAGCGTTTGGCGAAGTATGAACTTTCGGTCGCGCAATATTACACGAAACGCGGCGCTTATGTCGCGGTGGTTAATCGTGTTGAGCAGATGCTGAAAGACTACCCGGATACGCAGGCCACGCGTACGGCTCTGCCGCTGATGGAAAATGCTTATCGCCAGATGCAGTTGACCGGAGAGGCCGACAAAGTCGCTAAGCTGATCTCGGCTAATCAAGCCTGATCGAATGCGTTTGAAAGGATTGCACAACGGCAGCTTAGGCTGCCTTTTTTATGCCCAATGCCTATTAGGCAAGGCAATGTCAGGCGGCAAATATTGAAAAGATTGGCATAACGCCCCATCACTGACAAGGCTTGCGGCCGTAATTCCAAAAGTCGCTCACAAATTACACGACCATTCCGATATATGACAAAAAAAAGACTCAAAACCCTGCCATTTTAGCCATCTCGGGGTATGCTGAAATTATCCAAGACGGACAAGGCAGAGAGGTAAACGTTTATGACTATCAACATTACCAGTAAGCAAATGGATATCACCCCGGCAATACGCAAACATGTCGAAGACCGTCTCACCAAGCTGGACAAGTGGCAAACCAACCTAATCAACCCACACATTATCCTGTCGAAAGAACCCAAAGGCTTTGTCGCTGATGCCACCATTGGCACACCGAACGGACCGCTAGTCGCAAGCGCAAAACATGAAGACATGTATGTTGCGGTCAACGAACTCATCGCCAAGCTCGAACGACAGTTGAATAAGGTTCAGCATAAAGGCGAAGCGCGCCGTGCAGACACCTGCCTCAAAGACATCGCGCCGCTGCCAACCCCGGAAGAGTAATTCCCGTCTTCCCTACCGTCGATGTTGTTAACGCGCCGAAAGGCGCGTTTTTTATTGACAGGATGAAAAGGCAGTCGTTAACCTAGCCCTATCAACCATCAGGATTTCATCGATGACACACCACTCATTGTTCTTCGTATTCTTCTTTTTCTTCCCCCGCAGGGGGGGCGCTTGGTCGTGTGAGTAAGAATACGAAGACGAACAAAAAGCCTCCTGAAAACAGGAGGCTTTTTTTTGTTCTGGACAGCAAACAGGGTAAAGCAAAATGACCGACAATCCATTATTAGCACTGCGCGACCGCATCAGCGCGCTGGATTTACAGTTGCTGGAGCTTCTGGCTCAACGACGAGCGTTGGCTCTGGACGTTGCCCGCGCTAAGCAAACCACGCATCGTCCTATCAGAGACAAAGAGCGTGAACGCGACCTGCTGGCGCGCCTGGTAGAAGCGGGCAAGAAGTATCAACTCGATGGTCACTACATCACCCGGCTGTTCCAGCTGATCATCGAGGACTCCGTACTGACCCAGCAGGCTTTGCTCCAACAGCACCTGAATCAAACCGGCGCACTCTCGGCTCGTGTGGCGTTCCTCGGCCCTAAAGGCTCCTATTCCCACCTGGCCGCACGTCAATACACCGCGCGTCACTTCGATCAGATCATCGAATGCGGCTGCCAGAAGTTTCAGGATATTTTCACCACGGTTGAGAATGGCCACGCAGATTACGGCGTTTTACCGATCGAAAACACCAGTTCAGGATCGATTAACGACGTCTACGATCTGCTGCAACACACAGGATTGTCGATCGTGGGCGAACTTTCCAACCCGATCGACCACTGCGTGTTGGTGGCTACAGACACTCAGCTTGACCAGATCCAAACCGTTTATAGCCATCCTCAGCCTTTCCAGCAATGCAGCCATTTTATCAATCGCTTCCCCCACTGGAAAATCGAGTATTGCGAAAGCAGCGCCGCCGCGATGGCGAAAGTGGCCGAGCTGAACTCCCCTCACGCCGCGGCGCTAGGGAGTGAGGCCGGAGGTACGCTTTACAATCTGCAGGTGCTGGAGCACAACCTGGCGAACCAGACCCAAAACTACACCCGCTTCATCGTATTGGCTCGCAAGCAAATCGACGTTGCAGAACAGGTTCCGGCTAAAACCACGTTAATTATGGCGACCGGCCAGCAATCCGGCGCGCTGGTCGAAGCATTACAGGTTCTGCGGGATCAAGGCATTATCATGACCAAACTGGAGTCTCGTCCTATCCACGGCAACCCGTGGGAAGAGATGTTTTACATTGATGTCCAGGCAAACCTGCGCAGCAAGCCGATGCAGAAAGCCATCAATGAACTCACGGCGATCACTCGTTCGCTGAAAGTCCTCGGCTGCTACCCTAGCGAAAATGTCGTCCCGGTCGATTTGGGCGGTTAAACGCAAACGCCGCCATGTCCATAAGGAGATGGCGGCGCAGTGTTCTTGCAGATGAAGGGCTAGCGGATATCGTTGGCCTGTCGTAACAATGTACGGCTTTCGCTCATAAAGCGACGAGAATAGTCGCCGAACCAATGCTCCACTTTCTTAAAACTATTGATGAACGCCGCTTTATCACCATTCTCTAAGAGCGCAATCGCTTTGCCGAACCGCTCGTAATAACGCTTGATCAAAGCCAAGTTGTTGCCGGATGACATGATGATGTCCGCGTAAAGCTGCGGGTCCTGTGCAAACAGCCGCCCCACCATCGCCAGCTCCAGCCGATATATGGGCGATGACAGCGCCAGCAATTGTTCGATCTGAACATTCTCTTCCGTCAGGTGTAACCCGTAAACAAACGTCGTGAAATGGCGCAATGCCTGAATGAAGGTCATATTTTGATCGTGCTCGACCGCGCTAATGCGATGCAAACGCGCGCCCCACACTCGAATCTGTTCCAGCAGCCACTGATAGGCTTCGGGTTGGCGCCCATCGCAGTACACCACCACCTGCTTGGCCAGACTGCCCGTATCCGGCCCGAACATCGGGTGCAGCCCCACGACCGGCCCCTGATGTACGGCCAGCATCGCCTGCAGCGGGCCATTTTTGACCGATGCCAAATCCACCAGCAGGCAGTCCTTCGGCAGCGGCGGCAGTTGGGCAATCACCTGTTCGGTAAGATGAATGGGTACGCTGACGATCACCATTCCCGCATCCGCCAGCAGTTCGTTCGCCCGAGGCCAGTCTTCCTGTTCCAGGGTTTTGACCTGGTAACCAGAAAGGGTCAGCATTTTATCGAACATGCGTCCCATCTGACCGCGACCGCCGATAATGACGACCGACCGCAGTGAAGGGTTCAACGTTTTAAACCCTTTGTCATTTTCGCTGGAATAGGATTCACGCATGACGCGCCGCAGCACATCTTCAATCAAAGAGGGAGGAACCCCTAGGGCCTCGGCCTCCTTTCGACGAGAAGCCAGCATTTCCGCTTCCCGGTCTGGCGCATAAATCGGTAATCCATAGTGACTTTTGACTTCGCCCACTTCTGCGACGAGTTTTAACCGCCGAGACAACAATGCCAATAGTGCCTGATCTACCTCGTCAATCTGATCACGTAACGCGGTCAGTTCAGCGGTCATGACTCTTCTCCTTACTGATGGGTGCGTATCGCGCCAAGGTCCTGGTGCACCGATCGCAATAATGATTCGGTCTTATCCCAGCTAATGCAGGCATCCGTGACAGACACACCGTAATGCATCTGAGAACGCGGCTGTTCGGAAGACTGGCTGCCTTCATTCAAGTGGCTTTCCAGCATCAGGCCGATAATGGACCGATTGCCGGCTTTGAGCTGCTCCACGGCAGACGCCACCACCAGCGGCTGGCGACGATAATCTTTGTTCGAATTTCCGTGGCTACAATCTATCATCAGGGCCGGTTTCAGTCCCGCATCACGCATCTGTTTTTCGCATTCCGCCACGTCTTCCGCGCTGTAGTTCGGTCTTTTTCCGCCACGCAAAATAACATGACCGTCGGTATTCCCCTGCGTATGTAGCAGGCAAACCTGCCCGCTTTGGTTGATCCCCATGAAACGGTGCGCCATCGAGGCGGCCTTCATAGCATTGATAGCGGTGCCAAGGCTGCCATCTGTGCCATTCTTGAATCCGACCGGCATGGAAAGCCCGGATGCCATCTCACGGTGAGTCTGCGACTCCGTGGTTCTCGCTCCGATAGCTGACCAGCTGAAAAGGTCGCCGAGGTATTGCGGACTATTGGGGTCCAGCGCTTCCGTCGCCAGGGGAAGACCGATATTCACCAGTTTCAGCAGCAGGTCGCGCGCAACATGCAGCCCGGTTTCCACATCGCACGAACCGTCCATATGCGGATCGCTGATCAACCCTTTCCAGCCCACGGTGGTCCGGGGCTTTTCGAAATAGACACGCATGACGATATAGAGCCTGTCGCTCAGCTCTGCCGACAGAGCCTGTAACCTGCGGGCATACTCCAGCGCGGCATCGGTGTCATGGATGGAACAAGGACCGCACACAATCAGCAACCGATTATCGCGGCCGTGGATAATATCCGCCACGGCTTGTCGGGAGCGAGAAATCGCCTGCTGAGCTTCTTCACTCAGGGGAAACTTCGCCTTTAATTCATCCGGAGTAATCAATATCTGCTCTTCAACGATATTGACGTTATTCAGCGCGTCTTTCTGCATGATCATCGTCCTGTCCCTTATGCTGTGCCTATGCAATGGCGGCGGTTATGAAATGACTCGGGACACACTACCATAGGGTGTAAATCTTTAAAACCACACTCTGTAAAGTTATAATTACCGCTATAAGCGGAGTGTCACACCAGGCAGACTCCGCTCTTGAGGACAGTCACCGACATAGACAAACCTTCACTGTCCTGGGACGCCTTGCCATACTGAAGAGGGGTGACGCCAAAAGCATTGAATCACTCCCCATTGAAATTTAAATATCATTAAAAACATATAATAAAAAAGAAACACCACCAAATGGGGGGGCTCAGACACAACCCAAAACCCTAGACGGAAGTTGAACAATTTTCTCGTCAGACACTGAAGTTGAAGAAAACCGCCTCAAAGACAAAAAGAAAATCCTCAACCAGTCGCCGTATGTAAACTTATAATTACACTCAACTGTATTTTATTTATCATCATCACCGAGTTCTCAAGCTAATTCGATTTGAACTGAGCGTAAGAACGGCACCGTTTTTTCATTGAATGTGGATAACGTGGTTTAAAGAGAGTCAACCTCTGCCCCCTACAGCTAGGCTACGTTAAGTACTGTTCAGCAATGGCTTTTTCTTTCTCATGGTGGGCGACGGCTTTTTTACGCAACAGGATGTCTGAGAATATCGAGGCAAGAATGAAAACAAAAAACAGCAGGAAATATAGATAAGTGACGATAAACCAAACTTTGTTATAGCGCGTCTCATCGATCTTTTTTTGAATATTACGCTGTGAGCTTTCCATACCAATGTGATCGCATACGGTCCGTATCAGCGCGGGAGAAAGGTGTAAATCAAGTGAGATATCGTTGTAAGATTTGCTCCTACAGTTAGTGGGCGTGATTTCCCAAGGTTGCTGATCGACTACCCCCTTAGCTTTATCCAGCGTTAACAGGAAGTTCTCTTTCCCTTCCACCTTCATCGTTAATGACGCCCAGTCGTGGGGAACGCTGATAACATAGCGGCCCATGACGTAAGTCATCATACTTAACTGGCTAACAAACAAAATGAAAAAAATAGCGGCGGCAACATAATCGAACCAACTCGGAGGCTTAAGCAGCTTCTTTCTACATTTTATTCCGCTCAGTCTGATCATCCAGGGTTTCACTCCCTCAATAACTCCCCACCCTTTTCGATCTTCAGGAACAGTCATGAGCCAGAGCCGAGCGACTATGGCGAAAAATGCCGTAGTGGCCGAAAAAATCCCTCAAAGGGACTCCCCAGAATAGCGTTAACTTGCTCTAAGTTGTCCATGATTTCTCCTTAGATCTCGAATATTCGATATACCCCCGTTAATTTAACGCTTTTTGCATACAAAAAAAGGGGCGGCATATAGGCCACCCCCTCATTCAAAACGACTTTCGGATGTCGCGAAAGCGCGTTCTTAGTTAAGACGCTCTTTGATACGAGCAGACTTACCAGCACGCTCACGCAGGTAGTACAGTTTCGCTTTACGTACGGCACCACGGCGTTTCACAGTAATGCTATCCACTACTGGAGAATGCGTCTGGAATACACGTTCCACGCCTTCGCCGTTAGAAATCTTGCGAACAGTGAATGCAGAATGCAGACCGCGGTTACGAATAGCGATAACCACGCCCTCGAATGCCTGCAGACGTTTTTTAGAACCTTCAACGACCCATACCTTCACTTCCACGGAATCACCCGGACGGAATGAAGGTACGTCTTGCTTCATCTGCTCTTGTTCGATCTGTTTAATGATGTTGCTCATAATATGTCTCTTACCCTAGGTAAACTGATATATGGGTTCGCCCGGCACTGCGCCGTCACGGCCCCCTAATACTCTTGTTGTGACTGATGTTCCCGTTGGAATTCAGCCAACAACCTTGTTTGCTCGTCAGTCAGAGCTAGGCTTTTCAGAAGTTCAGGTCTTCTAAGCCAGGTTCGGCCCAGCGACTGCTTCAAACGCCAGCGACGTATTTCAGCATGGTTGCCTGACAGTAAAACCGCCGGCACTTCCATCCCCGTCAACACTTCAGGCCGGGTGAAATGGGGGCAATCCAGCAACCCATCCGCAAAAGAGTCTTCTTCTGCGGAAGCTTCATGACCCAGCACGCCCGGGATAAACCGGGAAACAGAGTCAATCAGCGTCATTGCCGGCAGTTCGCCGCCACTGAGTACATAATCACCGATAGACCACTCTTCGTCGACTTCGGTTTTGATTACGCGCTCGTCAATCCCCTCGTACCTTCCACAGACCAGAATCATCTTCTCATTTGTGGCAAGTTGACGTACGCCTTGCTGATCTAATTTGCGGCCCTGTGGTGACAGATAAATCACCCGAGCGCCTTCGCCTGCCGCTGCTTTAGCTGCATGAATCGCATCCCGCAAAGGCTGCACCATCATCAGCATCCCGGGGCCACCGCCATAAGGGCGATCGTCCACGGTGCGATGCCGGTCGTAGGTGAAGTCTCGCGGACTCCAATATTCTACGCTCAGCAGGCCATTTTTTACTGCCCGGCCAGTGACTCCATAATCAGTAATGGCGCGGAACATTTCTGGAAACAGGCTGATTACCCCAATCCACATAGCATCGTTCCACCCGTTACTGCGCGTTGTACGGAGATCAAAAACCAGGATCCCAATCTACTTCAATACGATGAGTAGAGAGGTCAACATGCTTGATCACCTGCTCTGTCAGGAACGGAATTAACCGCTCCTTGACCCCGTAAGCATCTTTCAGGTTAGCTCTTACCACCATCACGTCGTTCGAACCGGTTTCCATCATATCGATGACTTTGCCCAGCCCGTAACCGTTGACGGTTACGACTTCACAGCCAATAAGATCTTTCCAGTAATAATCACCCTCATCCAGCTCAGGAAGCTGAGAGACGTCGACAACAATCTCGCAATTGGTCAACAGATTCGCGGCATCCCGATCTTCAACATCTTTGATCTTGATGATCAGGTCCTGATTATGGTGCCTCCAGCTCTCTATTTCGATGAGCTGCAAACCGCCTTTATTCCGGAGATACAAGGGCTGATAGTCAAAAATACTTTCGGCATCTTCGGTGGAGGAAAACACTCTGAGCCAACCTCTGATGCCATACGTAGACCCCATTTTCCCGAGAACTACCGGGTTTTTCGGGGCTTGAGGGCTAAGCTGCTTGCTCATTGTCACCACCGCAACAGGTTATGCTGCTTTTTTAGCGTCTTTGATCAGCGCAGAAACGCGATCAGAAACGGTAGCGCCCTGGCCAACCCAGTGCTCGATACGATCCAGGTCCAGACGCAGTGCTTCGGCCTGACCGGTTGCGATCGGGTTGAAGAAACCTACACGCTCAATAAAACGACCGTCGCGCGCATTGCGGCTATCGGTCACGACGACTTGGTAGAACGGGCGTTTTTTAGCGCCGCCACGTGCCAAACGAATAGTTACCATAACATCCTCTTTAGTGAATAAAACAACCGGGCCCCATCGAGGAACGGGGCCCAGTGTCATATAAAAAGCCCGAAAATTTTACTCATTTTGGCGTAAAAAGCAATCTAAAGCGTGTTTCATCCCCGAATACTTTCTACGCCGCGGTAAAACATCGGACGTTAGCGCCCCGGAAAGCCCGGTGGCATCATACCTTTCATTCCGCGCATCATTTTCGCCATACCGCCATTTTTCATCTTCTTCATCATGCGCTGCATGTCGTCGAACTGCTTCAGCAGCCGATTGACGTCTTGCACCTGCATGCCTGAACCCATAGCGATACGGCGTTTGCGTGATCCCTTGATAATTTCAGGTTTAGCGCGCTCTTTCTGCGTCATGGAGTTGATGATGGCTTCCATACGCACCAGAACCTTGTCATCCATCTGTGACTTGACGTTATCCGGCAGTTGGCCCATACCAGGCAGCTTGCTCATCATGCTGGCCATGCCGCCCATGTTGCGCATCTGCTTGAGCTGGTCTAGGAAGTCGGTCAGGTCAAACCCGTCGCCCTTTTTCAGCTTTTTCGCCAGCTTCTCGGCTTGGGTGCGGTCGACCTTGGTTTCCAGCTCTTCGATCAGGGACAGGACGTCACCCATTCCCAGAATACGGGACGCGATACGATCCGGGTGGAACGGCTCCAGCGCCTCCGTTTTTTCACCGACGCCGAGAAATTTGATCGGTTTGCCAGTGATATGGCGGATAGACAGCGCCGCACCGCCACGGGCGTCACCGTCGATTTTAGTCAGGATCACACCGGTCAGCGGCAGCGCTTCGTTAAACGCTTTCGCCGTGTTCGCCGCATCCTGCCCCGTCATGGCATCGACCACAAACAGAGTTTCCACGGGATTTAATGCTGCATGGACCTGCTTGATCTCATCCATCATCGCGTCATCAACGTGCAGTCGACCCGCGGTATCTACCAGCAGCACATCATAAAACTGCAGTTGGGCATGTTTTAACGCTTGATTGACGATATCAACCGGCTTTTGACCGGCGTCGGAAGTGAAAAAGTCGACCCCAACCGTCTGCGCCAACGTTTCCAGCTGCTTGATCGCCGCAGGGCGATACACGTCCGCTGAAACCACCAGCACTTTTTTCTTCTGCTTTTCGCGCAGGAACTTACCCAGCTTACCGACGCTGGTCGTTTTACCCGCACCTTGCAAACCCGCCATCAGGACAACGGCAGGAGGCTGCGCCGCCAGATTCAGCTCGGCATTAACCTCGCCCATGGAGGAAACCAGTTCGTTCTGAACGATCTTGACGAACTCCTGCCCCGGCGTCAGGCTTTTATTTACCTCGTGGCCGACAGCCCGCTCTTTGACGCGATTGATGAAATCACGCACCACAGGCAGTGCCACATCGGCTTCAAGTAACGCCATGCGAACTTCGCGCAGCGTCTCTTTAATATTCTCTTCAGTCAGTCGGCCACGGCCGCTGATGTTGCGCAAAGTGCGCGATAGTCGATCGGTTAGATTTTCAAACATAGCTCTGCTCAACGTAAACTGGCCGCTATCGCGACGTGAACGGTGGGGATTATAACACGAAAGCGGCGGCAATCTCCGCGCGTGTTTACGGATAACAGGTTGGTGGGCCGTAATGACTAAGGCTATACTGGCCGTCCTTATTACTCTGTCGGTATTAAATAATCTAACGCTATGTCTGTTTTCGCCATCGTGGCTTTAGCGGCCTATTCGCTCAGCCTGGGGCTGATTGTTCCCAGCCTGTTGAAAAAGAACAGCGCCTTTCGTCGGTTGGCAGTCGCTTCCGCGGTGCTCGCGCTTGCCTGTCATGCCGTGGCGCTCTATCAACGCATCTTTGATGTCTACGCCGGGCAGAATCTGAGCCTGCTCAACATCGGCTCGCTAGTCAGTCTGATGATCTGTTCGGTCATGACCTTCGTCGCCACACGCAATCGCGGCTGGTTTCTGCTGCCCGTTGTCTATACTTTCGCGCTAATAAACCTGGCATTCGCGACGTTTATGCCGGGTGAATTCATCACTCATCTCGAAAATGAACCTGGGTTGATGGTGCATATCGGCCTGGCGCTGTTCGCCTACGCCACGCTGATGATTGCCGCGCTGTACGCGCTGCAAATGGCGTCTCTGGACTACATGTTGAAGAATAAAATGTTGGGATTTACGTCGGATATGCCGCCGCTGCTCAGCATTGAACGCAAGATGTTCCACATCACTCAGGTCGGGGTGATTCTACTGACGCTGACATTGTGCACCGGGATGTTTTACATGAGCGACTTGCTCAACAATAAAGAGAATCTCCACAAGGCGCTGTTCTCTTTGCTAGCCTGGTTCGTCTATATTCTGCTGCTGTGGGGGCACTACCATGAAGGCTGGAGGGGTCGCCGTGTGGTTTACTTCAACCTCATAGGAGCGCTGCTGTTGACGCTGTCCTATTTCGGCAGCCGTATGATTAATCCTTTTCTCGTTCATTAAACTTACGTTTCAGACACAAAAAAGAGAGCGCTATGCTCTCTTTTTTTCTCAAGGCTGTCAGATATGCAGCTCAGCCAGCTTGTCTTTAGGCAAGGCCAGCTCATCATTCTTATTGACCCGAACATCGTGCTCCAGGATGTGGCGAGCAATATCCTGCGCTTCGGTCAAGGAGTGCATATCATAAGTACCGCACTGGAACTCGTTCAGTTCAGGGATCTTCCGCTGCTCTTTCACTTTCAGAACGTCTTCCATTGAAGCTTTCCAAGCCTTAGCCACGCGGACTTCATCCGGCGTCCCAATTAGGCTCATGTAAAAACCCGTGCGGCATCCCATCGGGGATATATCGATGATCTCGACCCCTTCACCATTCAGATGGTCGCGCATGAAACCGGCAAACAGATGCTCCAACGTATGAATACCGCGTTCCGGCATGATTTCATGGTTAGGACGGCAGAAACGCAGGTCGAAGACCGTGATGGTATCGCCGTTAGGAGTTTTCATGGTTTTTGCGACCCGTACCGCAGGGGCTGCCATACGCGTATGATCGACAGTAAAGCTATCTAGTAATGGCATGTTGCCACCTCCTCATCGAAAAAAATGTTTTTTTCTGGTTTCCAGGAAACTTTTTTTCTTGGCGCAAGTCATAACATATGAAAGACGCGCATTTATCATCATCATCCCTATTAACAGAGATGTTTATTTGGCCACACTACGGTGTGGCCGTTTCTTTTTTTACCCGCTGTTATTGCGCGGCAAGAAACTCGTCAAAACTTTGTTTATCTTCAGATTCCAGCTGTCGCTGCCGCAGCCATGAGCGTTCAGACTCGGCGATAAACTGGCTTTCGGTCAGGATTTCCAACGGCTCTTTTCGCAAGGTTTCACGATATTGGGCCGCCAGCGCCAAACCGACGCCTCCACTCCCTTCTTCAAGCATCATTTTCAACAATCGGCCTGAGAACGTGCTTTCTGGATCGTCAAACTGGGCGACTAGGTTATCACAGACCTGCTGATAACAAGGTTCATCATGCTCTTTATCCAGCAATTCCGCTACCCGACGTAAATCGGCAAACAGCTCGCGCCCGACTTCAGCCAACGGCTGCTGCCGCGAATCACAGCCCATCCCGATGGTTTGTCCGGGCTTACGCCCTTCAAGAATAACGCGATTCCAATTTTTACGAGTACATTGCAGCTCTTCACTGCTCATATCCGGCGCATCGGCCAGTGCGCACCAAATCAGAAATAGGTCGAGGAAGCGCACCTGCTCTTCACTGACACCCGTGGCGGAAAAGGGGTTAATGTCGAGCGATCTGACCTCGATGTACTCGACGCCACCACGCAGCAAAGCATCTGAGGGCTTCTCTCCCGAGCGCGTGACACGTTTAGGGCGGATTGGCGCATACAATTCGTTTTCTATCTGCAGAACGTTGGTATTGAGCTGAAGGTAGCGACCATCTCGTTTCACGCCCAGTCGAGCATAATCTTCTGAAGGGGTGGCAATAGCCTGTTTAAGCGCTGCGACATACGTATCCAGATCGTTGAAGGTAATGCCCAGATTGCTCTGCGACTTGTTGGTATACCCCAGATCGCTGAGACGCAGCGAAGTGGCATAAGGCAGATAGCAAAGGCCATTTTCCGTACGCTTAAAAGGAATGGAGGATTTTTTCCCCTGCAGGAACGAAGAGCAGACAGCTGGGGAGGCGCCAAAAAGGTAAGGGATGACCCAGCCAAAGCGATAATAATTGCGAATCAGCTGAAAATAGCCGGATGAGATCGCGGACTTACCGCTGATTTCATCGACCACGCCCGCTTTTTGCTGCCAAAAAGATAGCGGCAAAGAGAAATTGTAATGCACGCCGGAAATGGTTTGCATCAGAGCGCCATAACGATTTTTCAGCCCTTCGCGGTACAGCGTCTTCATCCGTCCAATATTGGATGAGCCGTATTGGGCCAGTTCAATATCATCTTCCGCGGCGACGAAGCACGGCATGCTGAGCGGCCACATTCTTTCTTCACCCAGATGCTGAGCGACATATCGGTGAATGTCGCGCAGGAACGTCAGCAGATGATGAATATCTTTATCAACCGGAGTAATAAACTCTAACAAAGACTCGGCAAAATCTGTGGTGATCCACGAGTGCGTCAATGCGGCCCCTAACGTTTCCGGATGTCCGGTCTGCGCCAGATGTCCATTGGCCATAACACGCAATGTTTCGCGTTCTATTCCTCGCTGAATTCCCTTGATGGCCTGAGGATGTTGTTCCAGCCAGGACAGAGATTCTGATACGTCCGGGATCAAAGCGACCTCCCGTTAGTTAATATGTAATAGTTGTTAGCATAACTGATGTCGGATGCCGTCCATCCGACGCGATTAAAACTGGCTAGGACCACCATGCAACCCCTTGTAACGTCATCCAGCACAGCACAAGATAACGTAGCGTTTTCCCAATAAAAATACAGAGCGAAGCTCGCCCCCACGGTAAACGTAGCCAGCCCGCCAAGACGCAGAGCATATCTCCAATGATAGGCACCCAGCTAAATAATAGCGCAGCAACACCATAACGCTCTAACCAGCGCTGAGCCATAGCTCGCCCTCCCCCGCCGTGGCGTTCGGGTATGAGTCGGCCGACGATCATATTGGTTAAACCGCCAAGCGTGTTACCGGCCGTTGCGATAGCGACCAGAAGCCATGGGCTGGACGTTTTTGCGACCAACAGCGACACCAGCACAACCTCCGAGCTGCCGGGTAATAACGTGGCGCTGAGAAAGCTGCTTCCGAAAAGCGAGATGAAAGACCAGACTTCATTCACAACGTTCTGACATCGACAACGTCCATATTTGCCCGCCTCGCGGCTTCAATACCGAAGTCGGCATCTTCAAAAACGACACAGTCTTGAGGGGCTACCTGGATCAGTTCGGCGCAACGCAGGAAGGTATCGGGGAACGGCTTATGATTTTCCACGTCGTCGGCGCCCACAATCACATCAAAATAGTGTCTGACCCCAAGATGGCTTAGTAGCTGTTCCGCCATCGCATGTCGACTTCCTGTTCCAACCGCCATTGGCCGCCGGCCGTGATAATGCTTCGCCACGTCCATCAGCGGCAACGGTCTGACGGCATCCAGCAACATTTCCATCACTAGCGAAGTTTTTTCTTCTGCGAGTTGGTGAGGATCGAGTTCGAGCTGATGTCTGGCAATGATAAATTCGGCGATACGCCAGGTTGGCGCGCCATTGAGTGACACAAGAGGCGCTGGATCATACTCCACTCCCCGCCGCGCAAGCACCTGTCTCCAGGCCAGACGGTGAGTGTGCTCGGTATCCAGAATAGTGCCATCCATATCGAATATGAGGCCCAGATAGCGATCGTACATCTTGCCTCCATGGCACTTTAAAAAAAGGATATCTACTTTAGCGCAAAGTCAAAAACTTGTCGCTTATTCAATAACCATATAAAAAACAGGCCATTATGGTGATTGTAAGAAACCGGAGGAAGAGAACTAATGGGAAGCGTGATACAGCGCTGGAGAAAATGAAGAACTCAGGCAGAGAAACAAGAAGATAAAGGGGAAAATAAATCTAAGAAAGAAGATGGTGCATCCGGGAGGATTCGAACCTCCGACCGCTCGGTTCGTAGCCGAGTACTCTATCCAGCTGAGCTACGGATGCATATCAGAATGGTGCGCTAAGAATTTTGAAAACAGAGGATGAAACAGTAGTGATGGTGCATCCGGGAGGATTCGAACCTCCGACCGCTCGGTTCGTAGCCGAGTACTCTATCCAGCTGAGCTACGGATGCATTATCAATTAATGGCGGTGAGGGAGGGATTCGAACCCTCGATGCAGCTTTTGACCGCATACTCCCTTAGCAGGGGAGCGCCTTCAGCCTCTCGGCCACCTCACCTAACATCACCAGTGATACTCAACTCATCTTTCGTTTCGTGCTCACCGGTACTGCGTGGCGCACATATTACTTTCCACGACTTATAAGTCAAACAATTTTTCCCTCACCCTGTTTGTTTGCACACTTCGCGGTCAATACGTACAGATTGGCAACACAACGTGTATTTTATCAACAGAAAAACAATTGCTTATCATGCTCGCTAGCATGAAGAAACAAATGCGGAACTTAGATGGGAAAAACGGGAAAAACGGGAAATACGACTAAAACGAGCGATAGAAGCAATGGCGCCTCGTTTTGCGAGACGCATTGTCAATTAATACGATGTTGGCTGAGACTTCTCTGCCTGAATTCGCTGATAAATCTCTTCGCGGTGAACGGAGACCTCTTTGGGCGCGTTGACACCAATGCGTACCTGATTGCCCTTTACTCCCAGTACAGTAACCGTAACCTCATCGCCGATCATGAGGGTTTCGCCAACTCGACGAGTTAAAATAAGCATTCTTTGCTCCTTGAAAAGATTATAAAGAGTCAGGCCCCTTCATTTTCTCACCATTATCCGTCATGGGCCAAGAAAACGTAAACCCAGATGATGATTGTTCATCATCCCACTCATAGTTGTTACTAATGTTCAGTCTAGTCGATATAAGACAGCTTGCGATTTTTGTTATCACAGCCAGATGGAAGGTCTCACAGGCCCCGGTTTTCAAAGGGCCGGTAAACTCCATCTGGCTTGCGTTCGTCCGTTTCCGCAAGCCCAAGGCGCCAAAACTGTTAAAGGTTACGACGTATGTCTAGATAACATTGATAAATTAGTTATAGCTTATCAACCACCCAGGCTTCAACGCTCTCCAGAGCCGCTGGCAGGGCGTTAACGTCACTGCCTCCGGCCTGGGCCATATCAGGCCGACCACCGCCCTTACCGCCAACCTGACTGGCGACAAAGCCGATGAGCTCCCCAGCTTTCACCTTGCTGGTCAACGTTTTCGTCACTCCGGAGATAAGGCTGACCTTACCTTCGGCTGTCGTAGCCAGAACGATAATCGCTGACCCCAACTGGTTTTTCAGGTCATCGACCATCGTACGCAGCATCTTGGGCTCAACGTTATCCAACTGGACAACCAGCAGTTTCACGCCTTTCACCTCTTTCGCTTTGCCTGCCAAAGAGGAACTTTCTTGTGCTGCCTGCTGCGCTTTCAACTGCTGTAATTCTTTTTCCAGCGTACGCGTGCGATCGATGACAGAACGTACTTTTTCCGCCAGATTATTGCTATCGCCTTTAACCAGTGCGGTCACTTCCTGCAATACATCGCTCTGACGATGCAGTGCGTTGATGGCATTCTCGCCCGTCACGGCTTCGATACGGCGAATACCCGCAGCAGTGCCTGATTCCGACACAATTTGGAACAGGCCGATGTCGCCCGTGCGGCTGGCATGGATGCCGCCGCACAACTCTATCGAGAAGTCACCCATTGTCAGCACACGAACATGGTCATCGTACTTTTCGCCAAAGAGCGCCATAGCGCCTTTTGACTTCGCCTCTGAAATCGCCATCACTTCGGTTTCGATCGGCAAATTGCGACGAACCTGAGCATTGACAATATCTTCAACCTGGCGAATCTGCTCCGGTTTCATGGCTTCCGTATGCGAGAAGTCGAAACGCAGATGACGGTCATTAACCAATGAACCTTTCTGAGCGACATGCTCACCCAGCACCTGACGAAGTGCCGCATGCAGCAGATGCGTCGCAGAGTGGTTCAGACGAATACGATCGCGACGCGCCTGGTCAACAACGGCATTCACAGTACCATTAATTCTCAGCGTACCATGGCTGAGTTTACCGATATGACCAATAGCCTGACCATATTTCTGGGTATCTTCCACCACGAAACGCGCATCGGTCGTTTTCAGTTCACCCCGGTCCCCCACCTGACCACCGGACTCACCGTAGAACGGCGTGTTGTCCAAAATGACCACGGCATCTTCACCGGCATGAATTTCATCGACCAATTGACCTTCACGGTAAAGCGCAATAATGCTGGCATTGCCTGCTGTGTTTTCGTAGCCGCAGAAGTCAGTGGCCGTATCGACGCGGATCTGGCTGTTATAATCCACGCCAAAGCCGCTCGCTTCACGAGCTCGCTGGCGCTGCGCGTCCATCGCCCGCTCAAAGCCTTCTTCATCGACCTTGATATTGCGCTCACGGCACACATCCGCGGTCAAATCCAGCGGGAAGCCGTAAGTGTCGTACAAACGGAAAGCCGCTTCGCCATCCAACGTATCGCCCTGCAGGCCATTAATCTCTTCGTCCAGCAGTGCCAACCCACGTTCCAGCGTCCGAGCAAACTGCTCTTCTTCATTCTTCAACGCCTGTTCGACCAGCGCTTGCTGACGTTTCAAGTCTTCTGCGGCCGGCCCCATAACGCTAATCAGCGGCGCCACTAACTTATAGAAGAAGGTATCTTTGGCGCCCAGCATATTGCCGTGACGTACGGCGCGTCGAATGATACGGCGCAACACATAACCGCGGTTTTCATTGGACGGCATGACGCCATCTGCGATCAGGAAAGCACAAGAACGAATATGATCGGCAATGACACGTAGCGATTTATTATCAAGATCGTCTGTACCAATGACTTTCGCCACGTCAGCGATCAGTGTTTTGAACAGATCGATTTCGTAGTTGGAGTTCACATGCTGCAGTACCGCTGAAATACGTTCCAGCCCCATGCCGGTATCCACCGAAGGCTTGGGCAGAGGCAGCATGGTGCCGTCGGCCTGACGGTTAAACTGCATGAACACCAGGTTCCAAATCTCGATATAGCGGTCGCCGTCTTCTTCCGGAGAGCCTGGAGGTCCGCCCCAGATGTGGTCGCCGTGGTCGTAAAAGATTTCGGAACATGGGCCGCATGGCCCCGTATCGCCCATCTGCCAGAAGTTATCTGACGCATAGGGCGCGCCTTTGTTGTCGCCAATACGAATGATGCGCTCGCGCGGAACGCCAATTTCGTCAGCCCAGATATTGAAGGCTTCGTCATCCGTCGCGTAGACGGTCACCCATAGCTTTTCTTTAGGCAGATTGAACCACTGCTCGCCGGTCAGTAATTCCCAGGCGTTGCGGATAGCTTCATGCTTGAAGTAGTCGCCGAAGCTAAAGTTACCCAGCATTTCAAAGAAAGTGTGATGACGTGCGGTATAACCTACGTTTTCGAGATCGTTATGTTTCCCACCGGCACGCACGCAACGCTGAGACGTAGTCGCGCGCGAATAGCTACGCTTATCCAGACCAAGAAATACGTCCTTAAACTGGTTCATCCCCGCATTCGTAAATAACAGTGTTGGATCGTTATTAGGTACTAGGGAGCTACTGGGGACAATCTGGTGTCCCTTACTGTGGAAAAAATCGAGAAACGCTTGACGGATCTCAGCGGTGCTCTTGCTCATAATTGTCCTGAAATCAAGCTAAAAGAATGGTCGCGGGTTCGATCCGTGCAACATACCGACATGATCGAACCCATCACGAACTAAAAAGTGGGAATAAGATAAATTTTCTCAGGAGGGAAGTAAAATCCCGCATGCATTCAATCTGAAAAATTCGTATATAGAGATTGGATTTCATCATGCGAAAAACCGCGATACAAGAGGTAACGCTGAACTTTCGCTTTTTCTTTCCATTCTAAGGGGAGAGGATGACCAAACTTACGCTCAGCAACCTGCTGAGCCAATTGATACCAGTCGACGTCACTGCGACGTAATGCCTGGATTTGCGTGGATTTGTCCACGCCTTTTTGACTCAACTCGCTGCGAATTCTCTGAGCGCCATACCCCTTCCTGCTCCGGCTAGAAATGTAACGTTGAGCGAATCGTTGGTCGTCGAGCCAACCATACTCGGCGCAATAGGCAACGGCCTGTTCAATTTCCTGAGTAACGGCAATGGAATCATCGCCATTTTCTTCTGACGGGGAATACAAGAACGCCGCAATTTTGCGGCGTAACTCGGTTTCACTGTGGTCGCGGACCGCCAACACATTCATGGCATAACGCAATATTTTAGACATGCGTGACCTTGATAGTTGTATGGCTGCTGCTAGCTAACATAATGAACTGATTAAAAATCTTCTTTGGACTCACCTGCTGTTTCTTCATCAAGACCCGCTTCGCTGCTGGCAGCCGCTACGGCCGACTCATTGCCTTTATTGAGCAACATGTCACGTAGCTTTTTATCCAGCTCGTTCGCGATCGCAGTGTTTTCACGGATGAAGTTACATGCATTGGCCTTACCTTGACCAATCTTCTCACCGTTGTAGCTGTACCAGGCACCCGCCTTTTCAATCAGCTTGTGCTTAACGCCAAGGTCGACCAGTTCGCCAAAGGTGTTGATACCTTCACCGTACATAATCTGGAATTCTGCCTGTTTGAACGGCGCGGCAACTTTGTTTTTCACCACTTTCACACGGGTTTCACTACCCACAACTTCGTCGCCATCTTTAATAGCGCCAATACGGCGGATATCCAATCGTACTGAAGCGTAAAATTTCAGCGCGTTACCGCCAGTCGTCGTTTCTGGGTTACCAAACATCACACCAATCTTCATACGGATCTGGTTGATGAAAATCAGCAGCGTACTGGACTGTTTCAGGTTGCCTGCCAGCTTACGCATCGCCTGGCTCATCATTCGCGCGGCAAGCCCCATGTGAGAGTCGCCGATTTCACCTTCGATTTCCGCTTTCGGCGTTAATGCCGCTACGGAGTCAACGATAATGACATCGACCGCGCCGGAGCGCGCCAGCGCGTCACAGATTTCCAGCGCCTGCTCGCCCGTATCCGGCTGGGAACACAGCAGATTGTCGATATCAACGCCCAGTTTCTTCGCGTAGATAGGGTCCAGCGCATGTTCCGCATCAATGAAGGCACAGGTTTTGCCTTTACGCTGAGCGGCGGCAATCACCTGCAGCGTTAGCGTGGTTTTACCTGAGGATTCCGGCCCGTAGATTTCAACGATACGGCCCATAGGCAAACCGCCGACGCCCAGCGCGATATCCAGGGACAGGGAACCTGTAGAGATAGTTTCAACATCCATTGAGCGATCTTCGCCCAAACGCATGATAGAACCTTTACCGAATTGCTTTTCGATTTGACCCAGTGCTGCTGCTAGTGCCTTTTGTTTGTTCTCATCAATAGCCATTTCTACTCCTGTCTCGCAGCACGAGGCTGCATCTGCGCTGTTGCTTGTTCATGATTCACCGAACGGGTGACGGACATTATACTGTACACTCATACAGCATCAAGGTTAATTTTGCAGAAAAGTATTCAGCAGCGTTTCCAACGCAAACTGGACCGCTTGTTGGCGGACACTGTTACGATCGCCGTCGAACTGCATTCTGCGGACGAACCCCTTGTCTTGTCTTGCGGCGAAGCCAAACCATACGGTGCCGACCGGTTTTTCGGGGGTACCGCCATCCGGTCCGGCGACACCGCTGATAGAAATGGCATAATCCGCATCGGCTTTATCCAGTGCGCCTGAGGCCATTTCTTCAACCACTTCGCCGCTGACCGCTCCATACTCCGCCAGTGTTTCCGACTTGACGCCGACCAGTACCTCTTTGGCCCGATTGCTGTAGGTCACAAAACCGTAGTCAAACCACGCGGAACTGCCCGAGACATCAGTAATCACCTTCGCCAGCCCGCCCCCTGTGCAGGACTCTGCGCAGGTCACGTGCGCGCCGCGGGATTTCAATCGTTCGCCAACCTGCTCACTCAACTGAAAAATAGCATGTTCTGTCATCTATCGACTCACTATAGTAATGAAGCTGTTACCCCTCAGGGTAGCATTTCTCGCCTCAAAAAACGTGGCAAGTCCCGAAGTGCAAACCGATAAGCAGCAAGGATGAGAAACGCATAAAGACCAGCAATAACATTCAGATCGTCGTCTCCTTTTCATCAACGCGATGAGGCACGCCGATAGAACGATCCTGCGAACGCACATTCTGCGATACACTTGGGAATACCATTCTCGATAGCGACCTATGGCGCCAAATAAAGGAGGGACGAACGTGTCATCAACGTTCTTGAACAATATGGGCGTGAAAGGTCCTAACGCCACCCGTTTTGGCAAATCGATCGTCATAGACCGACCTGCTGACATGTTATTCGACTTGTGGCGTAAGCCAGAGACGCTGCCGGTTCTGATGAATCACTTTGCTCGAATAGACATTCTCAACGCCACGGATTCTCTCTGGCGGGTCAAAGCGCCGCTCGGTCCAAGCATCGAATGGACAGCTCGTATCGTTGAGGAACAGCCTGGCAGTTTCATCCACTGGTGTTCCCTCGCAGGCGCCCGTGTTCCCAATGAGGGCAAATTGGTCTTTCAGCCAGCCCCTCAGGGAAAAGGCACCGAAGTCACGCTGACGATCTATTTCGATGCGCCCGGCGGATTTCTGGGGCGACAAATCGGCCAGATGTTCGCGTTGCTTTCTAAAGAAATGCTGAACAATACCCTTCAACGCTTCAAAAAACTGGCAGAGCAGAAACCAGCGCCGTCAGCAGCCTCATCATAATCAACAGACAAAAAAAACCCGCTCGGAAGCGGGTAAATAACTACTCTCAGACAGGGATGAATAACACAACATCAACAAGGGATGGCTCTAATCTATCAACCTGAATGTATAGAACTGTCATAGGTCGGTAAGGTTGATGGCGAGGATGTAAGGTGAATTTGGCATGTTACAAACTTTCTGATTTCACCCTTCCTTTACTCATGATGACCCGGTTTTACAGGGGATGATCTTCAAACTGCCCCTCATCAATCGCCATGCACTATGTGGTGAATAACAACTGGTGAATAGCGAGTGGCGAATAACGATGCGCGCATTAATATCGATAAGTTATTTAAAGCCAACTAACAATAATCATTCTCACTATAAGTTTTTATTCTTTAGGTCTACAGCTATCCTCATTAGAACGGTTTAACTATTACATACTAAGGAATAGAACATGACGAAAGTTGCATTGGTAACCGGTGCGGGTCAAGGCATCGGGGAATCTATCGCCCTTCGCTTGGTTAAAGACGGATTTGCCGTAGCTATTGTGGATTACAACGGTGACAGCGCTAAAGCGGTAGCGCAGCGTATTAATGAAGCGGGTGGTAAAGCGATTGCGGTCACAGCCGACGTCTCCAACCGGGACCAGGTCTTTGCCGCCGTTGAAACAGCCAAGCAACAGCTGGGCGGCTTTGATGTGATCGTCAACAACGCAGGTATCGCGCCGAGCACGCCGATTGAAGAAATCACGCCGGAAATCGTCGATAAGGTTTACAACATCAACCTGAAAGGGGTGATTTGGGGTATTCAAGCCGCCGTCAAAGCGTTCAAAGAACTGGGACACGGCGGTAAAATCATCAACGCCTGTTCCCAAGCGGGTCATATTGGCAACCCGGAACTGGCTGTCTACAGCTCCAGCAAATTTGCCGTTCGTGGTTTGACGCAAACCGCAGCACGCGACCTGGCTCCGCTGGGTATTACCGTTAACGGTTTCTGCCCCGGTATCGTGAAAACGCCGATGTGGGATGAAATCGACCGCCAAATCTCCGAAGCCGCGGGCAAACCCAAAGGCTATGGCACCGAACAATTCGCCAAACGCATTACGCTGGGCCGTCTGTCCGAACCGGAAGACGTGGCCGCCTGCGTCTCTTACCTGGCCAGCCCTGATTCCAACTATATGACCGGTCAGTCGCTGCTCATCGACGGCGGTATGGTATTTAGTTAATTCGACGCGTTAACCCGTGATGGCAGCCTCAACGGCGCTGCCAGCCCCCCAGCGTTCTCCCGTCCTACAATTAAGTTAGACGAGAGAACGCTACTCTTCGGCTCCTCCCACCCCACTCATTTTCGATATTCCCTCGCAGGAACTTCCCCGGACCAAGCCCAAAATGGTTAGCCAGAGAACAATTATTGGGGTTGATAAGCGCTATTGGTTATTGCATGCCGGGTAAAAGTCACTGAATTTATTATGAGTTTTTATTTAATACGCCAGACGCTACCCTGTTCCCAATTGATTAATAACATTTATTGAAGGGATAACAGATGACAAATAAAGTCGCGCTGGTTACAGGAGCGGGTCAGGGAATTGGTGAAGCCATCGCGCTTCGCCTTGTCAAAGATGGATTCGCGGTCGCTATCGTTGATTATAACGGTGAAAGCGCCAAGCAGGTCGCTGAGAAAATCACCGCCGCCGGCGGTAAAGCCATCGCGATCACGGCGGATGTCTCCGACCGCGATCAAATCTTCGCCGCAGTCAAAACGACCGAACAGCAGCTGGGCGGTTTCGACGTGATCGTGAATAACGCCGGTATTGCGCCGCGTGGCCCGATTGAAGACATGACGACCGAGATCATCGACCGCGTTGTGGATATCAACATCAAAGGCGTCATCTGGGGAACTCAGGCCGCGGTAGAAGCGTTTAAAAAACTGGGGCACGGCGGCAAAATCGTCAACGCCTGTTCACAAGCAGGCCAGGTCGGCAACCCCGATATGTCCATCTACAGCGCCAGTAAGTTTGCCGTTCGCGGACTGACGCAAACAACCGCTCGCGACCTTGCGCCGCTGGGCATTAATGTAAACGCCTTTTGCCCTGGCATCGTCGTTACTCCGCTCTGGCAAGAATTCGACCGCAAGTTCTCTGCCGCGGCAGGTCAACCGGAAGGTTATGGTACGGAGCAGTTCACCAAGCAGATAGCACTGGGTCGTCCTTCCACGCCGGAAGACGTCGCGGCATGCGTGTCCTACCTTTGTGGGCCGGACTCTGACTACATGACGGGTCAGTCATTGCTGATCGACGGTGGTATGGTATTTAAATAAGCCATCATCTTAGCCATAACGTCGTGTATTTCCCGCCAGGATGACATTGTCTGTGGCGGGAAACCTCTCCGCCGACGCCCTCTTTCCCCCTCTTTTTTTCCGATTTCGCAAAACGATTCTGCCGCTATAGCCCACCTATCAATTCAATAGAAATAACAGCCTCAAGCATAAGGTTAAAACAGGTAAAGTAATTCGGTCACGGCAAGTAACTATTTGGTGCTTACCGAGATGATCGACCTATAGGTGGCAACCCGGTCAGGCCTGAACAGAGGGAAACAACGACACGCCCAAGGAAAGACAGAGCATCAGGCGGCTATAGACCGCGGTTTGCCGGAAATCAGCACAACGGACTCGACGGCAATACACTCCTTATTGTTGAACATCGCAAGGAAGAAGAGGCAAATTATGAGCAATATACCCGCAACGCATCGTGGCGCCGGCTGGAAAAGAACGCTGGTCGCCGTATCTTCACTTATCGTGTTTCAGTCGGCATTCGCCGATACCTTGACCCGCGACAATGGCGCCCCGGTGGGCGATAACCAGAACTCGCAAACCGCCGGTCCCAATGGCCCGGTTCTTCTTCAGGACGTCCAACTGCTACAGAAGCTGCAGCGTTTTGACCGCGAACGCATTCCGGAACGTGTGGTTCACGCTCGGGGAACCGGCGCGCATGGTCAGTTTACCGCCACGGACGACATCTCCAATCTCACGGTCGCGGAGGTATTCAAAAAAGGAACGCACACCCCCGTCTTCGTTCGTTTTTCCAGCGTCGTGCATGGCAACCACTCCCCGGAAACGTTGCGTGATCCGCGCGGTTTCGCCACCAAATTCTATACCACACAGGGTAACTGGGATTTAGTCGGCAACAACTTCCCCACCTTCTTCATTCGAGACGCCATCAAGTTTCCCGATATGGTGCATGCGTTCAAGCCGGACCCGCGCACCAACCAGGATAACGATGCACGTCGCTTCGACTTCTTCTCCCACCTGCCGGAATCCACCCGTACGCTGACGTTGCTCTACTCCAACGAAGGTACGCCGGCGACTTACCGGAATATGGATGGTAACGGCGTTCACGCCTACAAACTGATTAACGCGAAAGGTGAAGTTCACTACGTGAAGTTCCACTGGAAAACGTTGCAGGGCGTGAAGAATCTGGACCCCAAACAGGTTGAAGAAGTACAGGGCAAAGATTACAGCCACATGACCAATGATTTGGTCACCGCGATCCAGCGCGGCGACTATCCGAAGTGGGATCTTTATGTTCAGGTGCTGAAGCCGGAAGATTTGCAGAAGTTCGACTTCAATCCGTTGGATGCCACCAAAATCTGGCCTGACGTCCCTGAACGCAAAATCGGACAGATGGTTCTGAACAAAAACCCGGATAACTTCTTCCAGGAAACCGAGCAGGTCGCGATGGCGCCTGCGAATCTGGTTCCCGGTATCGAAGCGTCTGAAGACAAACTGCTGCAAGGCCGACTGTTCGCGTATGCCGATACCCAGTTGTACCGGGTAGGCACGACGGGGCTGAGCCTGCCGATCAATGCGCCGCTTAAAGCCGTCAATAACGGCAATCAGGATGGTACGTTGAACCACGGGCACACCCAGGATGAGGGGGTGAACTATCAGCCCAGCCGACTACATCCGCGTGAAGAGCTGGTTTCCGCCCGTTATAGCCAAACTACGCTGACTGGGACAACACAGCAAAGCAAGATCCAGAAGGAGCAGAACTTTAAGCAAACGGGCGAGCTGTACCGCTCTTATAGCGAAAAGGATCGCACCGATCTGGTTAACAGCCTGGGTTCAGCCTTGGGAACGGCAGACGTTGAAAGCAGAAACATCATGCTGTCCTACTTCTATAAAGCCGATCAGGAATATGGCTCACGACTGACGACGATCGCCAAAGGCGATTTGGCGAAGGTGAAGAGTCTGGCCGCTAAACTGAGCGACTAATGATGCCCGGCCGCCCGTCGGGATCTCTGCGGGCGGCCACTCATTTCAGGGAATACCATCATGAAACGTCTATTATCGCTCGTTACGGGCCTGCTGATGCTAATCGGTCTTGCGCAAGCTCAACCGCCGGAAGATGCCGGGAACGTACCATCGCAGTTAAATCATTATCTGTGGGATGCCGCCCGAAATGGCGAGTTGCCTGTCATCACCGAGTTCATCCGCTCGGGTTACAATCTGAACGTGCAGGATGAAAAAGGGTATACCCCCGTGATTCTTGCGGCCTATCACGGCCACGATGATGCCGTCGCACTCATGCTAAAACACGGGGCCGATCCTTGTTTGAAGGACAAACGAGGTAATACCGCGCTGATGGGCGCCGTATTCAAAGGAGAACTGCGCATCGCCAAACGGCTACTCGCTGCTGAATGCAACCCGGACGAACGTAACAACGCCGGACAGACGGCGGCAATGTATGCCGCATTGTTCAAACGTACCGAGCTTCTCCACGATTTGCAGCGAAAAGGGGCAGATATGAGTACAAAAGATGCCATGGGCAACAGCGTTACCACGCTCGAACGCGGCGACGTGAAAGGGCAGTAAACTTTCCTCTTCCCGGCGGCCTGACTATCGGCCGCTGCTTCCCATCAAAGTCATAACAGCTGTCGCATCATCGCGTTAACCCCTTCCTCTTCATGACGAAACCAGTTTCATCACCTTCTGCAAACAGGCTAGCGACTTTCGTCTCAGAGGCTTTGACGTCGTCAAAGCGAGTGCGCTACCGTCAATGCTTTCCACCCAGGTATTGACAGGATGACGTCAACCTCTCCGATTGCGCCTATCCATGAATACGCATTATGGAGCTATCGCCATGACGCTTGAGCCCGGCATAGCCGCACTCGTTCAGGACTTCATCAACGCAGGCCGCCCATCAGCAAGACACCAATCTATTGATGGACGCCGGGCGGGATACATCGCCGCGGCCAGCCTGTCCGGCGATAGTGAAACACGCGTTAGTGTGGAGGCGCGGGCATTGCAGGGGGTGTCTCTGCGGATCTACTCGCCGCTCCAGGCACCGTCCAATGCCCCCGCCATCGTCTATTATCATGGCGGCTGTTTCGTCAGCGGCGGCTTTGCCACTCACGACAACACACTGCGCCAGCTGGCGTATCACAGCCGATGTCGCATCATTGCCGTCCAGTATCGGCTTGCGCCGGAGCATCGTTATCCTGCCGCCCACGACGACGCTTTTCAAACATTCTGTGCTATTCAGGAGCAGGCGACGACGTTACAAATCGATGCCGCCAATCTGGTTTTGATGGGAGACAGCGCTGGCGGCCATTTGGCTTTCATCACGGCATTGCGGTTACGAGATCGCGGGGGCCAGCAGCCTCGCGGGCAGGTGCTGATTTACCCCATGTTGGATGCCACCGCTCGCTGTGACACGTACCACACCCATGGCGACGACTTCATTATCACTCGCGATACGCTGCTCACCGGCTATGAAGCTTACTTCGCTTCGTCTGAGTACCATCATCCTGAAGCCAGCCCCTTGTGGCGGCACGACCTGAACGATCTTCCCCAAACGCTGATTATCACAGCGGAGTATGACCCCCTGCGTGATGAGGGAGAACAGCTGTATCGCACGCTGGTGGAGACGGGCGTGAGCGTACGATGCAAACGCTATCTGGGCGTCATTCATGGATTTTTCCAACTCGGGGGAATTAGCCAGGCGGCACGAGACGTCATGCAGGATATCGCTTCCAACGTCGGGCGGATGGTGAATACAGAAGAAGACTAGCGAGGCAACGAACCGCACGTGAGAAACCTCGTTGTCGGCTGGTCAGCGATTTTATGCCGGGAAAGTGTCTCAACACGTGTCATCGCAGGCACATTGAATGTGAGCCAGGGCTGAATATTAAAGCTAAGTAGCCACGCGGATGCTTCAACCGGGGTCTGGGGTCTGGCACGATAGGGGGTAAAAGAAAAGATCGCTGTACTCGGCCACACGGCCTATGCGATATCTACTTATTGAAATGACAGAAAGGACAGTTCAGATTTTAAGAGGGTAAAGACGCCCGGCCCGGCCGCTCGTAGCAGTAGCGTCTCTCGTCGATTCGTCATTTGTTGGCATCATCAGCATAACGCCAACCCTGCTAATGCGACTCCGAGGGAGTTATTGAGGTGATACTAGCAAGACAACTATCCAGAATGGGGCATTCATCAGCCGATGGATCGGCATGAGCCACTCAGAAACAGAAATAAGCTAAGGCACCTACAGCAATCCAAAACAGCAGGCAGCCAAAAAATGAAGCAGTCCAGGCTTTACGCTTCAAATCGGAGTCTTGGTTGTCGCCCATAGTAATTATCTCAATCATCCTATTGCTTACTTTATGTTGATATGATTCGGGTGGGTCATGATACATGAATATCGGCATCCGTAATCGGTACTTTAATATTCAATTCCACCCTTATATCGCGCTTTAAATAATCATGTACCAGCCAAACGGAAGGTAAACCGGGGTACTAAAAAACGCTACTTAGCGTTATTTAATTGATATTCAAGGAATGTTAATCATAGTCCATCGGGAAGGAATTGCCTGTGTCGGCAGAGTCGACGGTAAGAAAAACGCCATGTTATGCCACTTTGACGGAAAGACTGACGTTCAGAGAACATTTATGTATAAGATGACAGTAAGATTATCCGATTCAGATCGCCAGATTGCCCCTTTTTGACGTACATTCGTTACCGCATACGGCACCCCATCGACGCTTAAACCGAGGATATAGTGAAAAGAGTTATCGCCATGCTCATCATCAGCAGCCTTCTGTCCGGCTGCGGCAGCATCATCAGTCGCAACATCAAGGGACAGGGACACGGTCATCAATACTATCCCGGCGTGCAGTGGGACGTGCGTGATACCTGGCTGAAATACATCACGTTTATCGATTTACCCTTCTCTATCATCGTCGACACTATCTTGCTGCCCGTCGATATGCGACATGGTCCCTACGAGTAGCGGCGCCACGTTTTAAGCGCTTCACGCTTCCTTCGTTTTTACAGAGTTTCTGCTGGTGGCGCGCTCCTGAACTGTCGCCAACCACTCCCGATAGCTGGCGGGCCATTTCACCGTCGGCGTTCCCGCCTTCCCCATACCGAAAGCATGTCCGCCATGACTATAACGATGCATTTCGACCGGAACATGGTGTCGCTGACAGGCTGCCGCCATGATCAACGTGTTATGTGGATCGGAAATGGTGTCATCTTTCGCCTGCGCCATAAACACCGGCGGCGTGGCCGAAGTCACGAAATGTTGTACCGACCACGCGGCCTCTGCCGTAGGATCAGCGTGAGGCCCCACCAGAATTTTATGGGTCGAGGTGTGCGTATAGGGCTTTTCCAGAGTGATGACTGGATAGATGAGCGCGGCATGTTCAGCATAGGCGGGAACGTCATCAAGACTGTCCACTGCCGGATAAGATTTAAAATCGGTGCGTGTTATCGCCATTCCCAGCAGATGCCCTCCTGCGGAAAATCCCAAAACGCCGACGTGTTGCTGACGATGGCGTATCATCCGCAGCGCCCTCTGCGCATCTTGTAATGCGACCAGACTGCCCGCGCCCCAGCCTTCCCCCGGCAAGCGGTAGCTGAGAACATAGGCCGAGTACCCGAGCGCCGCCAACCACTGCGCGGCAGGCCACGCCTCATCGCCCATTTCGATATGTTTATAGCCCCCGCCGCCAGCGACCAAAATACCCCAGCCATTCGGATTCGTTGGCGTAAACACCTCCAGAGCGGGATGGGAGATATTTTTCAGCGCACCGCCTGGGGAAAGCACTTCGTCCCCTGACGGCCCACCGCCGCCCGGCGGAATGTCACGCCACAGCGGAAGATGACTCCTCAGCGGTTCGTTGGTCGCCCAACTGCCACGGATAGGCGTTGTCAGCAGCGCCGCTGCCGAACCGGCCAGAAAATGTCGACGATTTATCTTCATACCAGCATTTCTCCCAGAAAGTCGGCGCCCTCATCCACGGAGCCTCAATACACAGCATAGGGCAGCTTCGGCAGTTCCCCCAACGGGGTCTCTGTAACGCCTGCGGATAGTGTTACGCCATGTTTTAAAACCCTCGGCAGCGCCGACTCCGATCTTTTTCGGCGAAATATCACGGCTCACTCACAGCTTTCAGCTTGAGCTAACGCTGAAGGCGATCATCAATAACTTATGGCTGCTGGAGAATCGTCAATACAGGAACGGCTGCCCTCTCTCGTGGTTGAGACAGGCACAGCCGTGATTTAGGAAAGCAACAGCAGACTAATCAGTTACGCCACATCAGCTTGGAATGGTTTGCGCGACAGGCTCACGAGACCATACGCGGTGTTCCCGCATAGCGTGAATAAATTTCTCCGTGACCTTTTTGGCCTCTTCGTCTATCAGCACGCCTTCATCCGGTTCAGGCAGCGGCAGCGCCTGATACAGGCTCAGCGCATCCCCTTGCAGCCCTATCGCTTTAAGATGCTTAAACGCTTGCAGCAGATAGTACTTGGCGTTGCCATCGGATTTCAGCGTCTCAATGCTCTGCTTACCAGTCGGTACAATCACCGCATCGACCAGAACGGAAGGGTTACCCTCAATCGTGCCCGACACCTCCAGCTCCTGCCCTTGCAGCGTTTTGATCTTGCCAAGGTGGGGGGCAAAGATTTTGGTATGAATCCCCAGTTTATGCAGCGCTTTTTCGATTTTCTCGACTGATGCGCCGCATACGCCGTCCGCGGCCAGGATCGCGACCTGTCGGGATTTCAACGTCTGCTTTTTATCCGCCGCATACAGGCTGAGCGTTGCATCCGTCGTGATACCGTTGATAGCGCCAGGCAAAGGATGTTGGCGCTGTTCAGCGGTGAGTTTCATCCCCAGATTCTCCGCCACTTTCTCTGCCAAATCGTGATCGATATATGTTAACTGATCGACGACGCGCTCACGGATCCACGGACGCGCCACCTTCCCTAACTCAAAGCTATAGGCACCTACGATATGTTTTTTTTCCGCGTCGGTCTGACTTAGCCAGAACAAGCGAGGCTGAGAATAGTAGTCAGCAAAAGACTCGCTGCGTTGACGAATTTTTTCACCGTCCGGCGCCTGTGGATAGGTCGAAAATCCACCGTTAGCCTGTGCAGGGGCGGTCTCCCGAGGCCAGTTATTATTGATGGAATTGGGTTCGTAATTCGCCGCTCCGCTGATTTCCATCCGGTGCATACCATCTCGCTGATGATTATGGAACGGGCAAACCGGTTTGTTGATGGGCAGCTCGTGGAAATTCGGTCCGCCCAGTCGACTAATCTGCGTATCCAGATATGAGAACAACCGCCCTTGAAGCAGCGGATCGTCGGAAAAGTCGATCCCTGGGACGATATTGCCCGGACAGAACGCCACCTGTTCTGTTTCGCTGAAGTAGTTGTCCGGATTGCGATTAAGCGTCATCTTACCGACCAGTTGCACCGGCACGAGAGATTCCGGGATCAGCTTCGTCGGGTCGAGGATATCGAAATCGAACTTGTGCTCATCCTCCTCGGGGATAATTTGCAGTCCCAGCTCGTATTCGGGATAATCGCCGGCTTCGATTGCCTCCCACAACTCCTTACGATGGAAATCGGGGTCTCTCCCCGTCAGTAACTGAGCTTCATCCCAAATCAACGACGCCGCGCCGTAAACCGGCTTCCAGTGGAAGCGCACGAAGTGACACTTTCCTTCGGCGTTGATGAGCTTGAAGGTGTGGATCCCAAAACCTTCCATCATGCGATAACTGCGCGGAATACCGCGATCCGACATCGCCCAGGTCACATTGTGCAACGTTTCCGGTTGCAGGGAGACGTAATCCCAGAAGGTGTCGTGCGCGCTCTGCCCCTGAGGAATCTCATTGTGAGGCTCCGGCTTCACCGCATGCACGAAGTCAGGGAACTTGATCGCATCCTGAATAAAGAAGATCGGCGTATTGTTCCCGACCAGATCGAAGTTGCCCTCCTGCGTGTAAAACTTGGTGGCCCATCCGCGGATGTCTCTCACCGTATCGGCTGACCCTCGCGATCCTTGCACGGTGGAGAAACGTACGAACACTGGCGTTTTTACTTTCGGGTCCTGCAAAAACTCCGCTTTGGTGTAGCGGGAGAGCGGCGCGTAAACCTGGAAATAGCCGTGCGCGGCCGCCCCACGTGCATGGACCACGCGTTCAGGAATACGCTCATGGTCGAAATGCATGATTTTCTCACGGAGGATAAAATCTTCCAGCAGCGTAGAACCACGCGCGCCTGCCTTAAGTGAGTTTTGGTTATCTGCAATTTTAACGCCCTGATCCGTACGCAGGGCTTCGTGCTCAGGATCGGTACGGTATTTGTCCAGCTGTTTCAACTTAGCGTTAGTGTTTTTAGGCGTTTTAGCACTGCCGGGAAACATCGGTTCCGCGCCTGGCGGAGTCGGACTGCTTGCCGGTTTTAGCGCGGCATCGTCGGGTGCGGTATCCGCCAGATGAGGCTTGACCGACTGAGATGCATCCAGTTTTACCCTCTTCGTCGGCTTTCGATCCTTTTCATCTTTCATGTTTCCTCCTGTTAATTGTTAGAAAACAAATACATAAGAAAGGCATAAAAATAACCACACTTTAAATATAGTTAATGGATTGTGATACGGGGCGATGCGGCGGCATAAAAGCGGGGATTAAAGCGGAGACATGGGAAAGAGACGCCACGCTGAATAGCAGGAATCGCTCAGCAACGCAGTGGTCATCTGGGGGGATTGGGATTGGCTCCGGGTTAGTGATCCATCGCGGGTCAACTGGCGCCCGAAAGTCAGACGATTTGAGTCGCCGGTGAATCCCCTCGTCTTGGTCGCTCAAAGCCGCCTGACGATCTGAAGCTTATTACGAGTCACTCATTAGATTTTTAATACTTCTATACCTTAATCCGCGGGATCCACAATGCCATTGCCCTCGACAGTCATCGCTGAAATGTATGGCTATTAATTTCAAGTCGTCAAAATCGAAGGCAAGTTTGTCAGGCACACTCACAAAGAAACCGACGAGACATTCAACGTGCCGGAAGGCACATTGCTGATCGATTTTCACGATGGCGCAGTGCCCCTCAACGCCGGAGAAATGTTTGCGGTTAAACACGGACTTGAACATAAACCCTGCGCGGAAAAAGAAGTGACACCTCTACTGATCGAACTCCGCGGCGTATTGAATACCGGATATGAAAGGGGAAAGAGAACGGCCAAATATGATATTTGAATTTAATATTCACAAAAAATAACGACAACAGGGAGTGCATTCGCTCCACTTTTGTTGATTGCTGCTTTTTATCGAATACATTCCCCTTGCTTAGTTTAATTTTAATGAATTTTCTATTCACATAAAAATCACTATGTTACTCACATTGAAATATAAAATAAAGAGTTACCCCCCCACCACTAATAACAAATAAAGGTAAAATGAAAACGTAGTTAATGATGGCATTATGCTTCACGCTACTTATTTCCGGATGTTCAATAAAGAAAGAGCTTATTCCGACAGGTGGTAGTAAATCCGATGGCACAGTTCGCATGGGATATTCTTTTGGGTTGTTTGAAAGTCCGGTAATAGATCCAAAACAGGGCATGGTAGCAGCTAAGGCTCGTTGTGCTGCTTGGGGCTATTCAGGAGCCGAACCATTCGGAGGATTCACGTCTCAATGTACGAAACCGTCATATTCAGGCTGCATGCAGACAACCGTCACAGTTGAGTATCAATGTACTGGCGAAATAAAAAAAATGAACACAGGGGCAGCTCGCCCCTTTTTAAAATATTAGTCAACTAAAACCATACTGCGATCAGCCACTGACTTTCTCAACGACTTGATTATATCGACTTAAAAATTCGATAAGAATATTAATGTTACCTACCCCCCATTGATTCGAAATTGTGACCACTTCTCTGGAAGGAAGCTCAATGAGATCCTCGTCATTCATATGATAACGATTAATCTTATTGTCAGGGATTTCCGACACCAACTCAATTATTTTATTATTCAACCGACTATCCAGCGCGCAACGAACGGAATCAATATCTTTTAAATCATTATTCGCTATCCAGTCAGACATCATCTTCAAAGCTAAATTCCTTTTATTAAAGATTTCTCCATTATAACTATACATCGAATAGTCTCTGGATTTTGATTTGATAATTTTTTGTTCAATTTGCTTTTCACGAAACTTGACCTGGTAATCAGCCACTTCAGGGACAGGGATTATCTGATCTATATCGATAAAGATATTCTCATTAAAAGAATAACATGTCATTCTCACACAGGTTATATCAATCCCTTTGCTGATTAGCCAAAGAATGGAAGAAGTAATCTCTTTATTAAAATCTCCAGAGGCAAGGATTATTCTTACATCATTACCAAATTCATCGATATTCGACTCATCTAAACCGGTGAAATTTAAAATCTCAGTTTTCGCGTTGCGCTCGGTGCCTTGCTTCTGGAGATAGCACTCGTAATATCCGCATGCTTTCTCAAACGTCATGGTCGACACCATCCCGGCATAACGGAGGGCCTGAAGTTCCATATGCGAGCCGGTCTCATCCCGTTTCAGCTCAATGACGACAAGGTTTGCGTTCTTATCTATCGCCAGCAAATCAATTCGGCGTCGGCTATCCTCCCAATCGGAGAACTCCTCAGAAATAATCAGGCAATCCGGTGCAATAGAGGCAATGTTGCTTTTTAGCGCCTGCTGTAAATCATACCGTTCAGTAATACCGGCGGATTGAAAGTTGGTTTTGTTCACTGCGCTCAGTGATTTATTTTCAATATGGAAAAGCGACATAATTAAATTATCCATGGCTGTTTTTTATTTATCATACCCATTGCAAGAGTTTTGTTGTTCACTTTTGCCGTTTAAAGTGAACGAGTACGACATGCGTGAACATTTCCTCACCATGAGAAGTGGAAATGCAATAGACCATGAATAGGTCAGAAATATCGTCATCGAAATAGAGATATTCACCCTCCGAGTAATAATTCAACATGGAGATTAATGTCAATCTAGAGGACGTAATTGTCGGTCGCGCTACATTGTTTCGAAAGTCCGGAGTCTCTGCCGCGAACTCATTCTCCCCTTTATCAGGGGCGCTGTCGTTTTACACTCATCCCTTCACAGATTACGCAGCACGCTCATAAATCAAGACGAACAAAAAAACGGTAAACTCAGTGAAACAGTTATTTCACGTCACAATACGAAAGTTGTTGGGAGTTAAAAACGGTCGTTTGAGGATGTTGAAATGGTGCCGATAATAGGAGTCGAACCTACGACCTTCGCATTACGAATGCGCTGCTCTACCAACTGAGCTATATCGGCTTTTTAGGTCGCCCGGCGAATGCCTGACGTTGTGTTACGGGGTGACAAACTAGTGAAATCATGCCAGCAAGTCAAGCATCTGGCGCTCGTCTGCCGATTTTATAATCGGGCCAACGAGCGCTTTTTTCCTGTTATAGCAGCCTGTTATAACGAACTAAATCGCTATAACACGGGCGATTAAGCGCGGACGAGATCGTCGCCGTAGCCAATCCACTTGTAGGTGGTGAGCGCTTCCAGTCCCATCGGGCCGCGGGCGTGCAGTTTCTGCGTGCTGACGGCGACTTCGGCGCCCAGTCCGAATTGTCCGCCGTCGGTGAAACGGGTGCTGGCATTCACGTAGACAGCGGAGGAGTCGACTTCACGGATAAACTGTTCCGCACGGCTCAGCGAACGGGTCAGAATCGAATCTGAGTGCTGCGTACCGTGCTCACGGATGTGGGAGACGGCATCGTCAAGATCGTCCACCAGCGCGACATTCAGGTCCAGAGACAGCCACTCATCGTCAAAGTCGGCGGCTTCAACGGCCGTGACTTGCGCCGGTCCCCCGCTTAGCAGCGGCAGAGAACGCGGGCAGGCGTGGAGCGTGACGCCGCTTTTATGCATCGCGGCGCTCAGCTGCGGCAGGAAATCCTGAGCGATACGCTGATGCACCAGCAGCGTTTCCAGCGTGTTGCACGTGCTGGGACGCTGAGTTTTCGCGTTCACGATGATGCGCAACGCGGGATCGAACTCCATCGACTCATCAACGTAAATATGGCAGACGCCAATGCCGCCGGTGATAACCGGGATCGTGGACTGTTCTCGGCACAGCTTGTGGAGACCCGCGCCGCCGCGCGGGATCAGCATATCCACGTAGCGGTCGAGCTTCAGCAATTGGTTAACAAGTTCGCGGTCCGGCTTTTCAATCGCCTGGATCGCCGCCGCCGGCAAGCCGCACTGCGTCAACGCCCGTTGGATCACGCTGACCGTGGCCACGTTGGTGCGATAAGTCTCTTTCCCGCCGCGCAGAATGGCCGCATTGCCGGTTTTCAGGCACAGACTCGCTACGTCGACCGTCACATTGGGACGCGCTTCGTAGATAACCCCGACCACGCCCAGTGGTACGCGTCGACGTTCCAGCTTGAGACCGTTGTCCAGGATCCGTCCATCGATGACTTCGCCGACCGGATCGTTGAGGCGGCAGACCTGACGCACGTCGCTGGCGATCGCCGACAAACGCGCTGGGGTCAGTTGCAGACGGTCCAGCATCGCTTCGCTCAGTCCTTCTTCACGAGCGGCGGCAACGTCCTGTTCGTTGGCGGACAGAATAGAGGCGCTCTCCGCTTCCAGCAGATCGGCTATCGCGAGAAGGGCCTGATTTTTCTGACTGGTGCTCAAGGCCGCTAGTTGATAAGAGGCCTGTTTTGCCGCTTTGCCCATTTGTTCAAGCACCGCGTACTCCTTAATTAATAATCATGTCGTCCCGATGAACCGCCACCGGACCGTATTCGTATCCAAGAATATCTTCAATCTCCTGGGAGTGGTGACCCGCAATCATGCGCAATGCATCACTGTTGTAGCGAGTGACCGCATGTGCCAAATCACGACCGGAAAGGCTGCGTACGCAGATGACTTCGCCACGCGAGAAAATCCCCGTCACCTCCCGAATGCCTTTTGGCAGGAGAGAACTGCCGCGCTCCTGGATGGCGGACAGAGCGCCGTCATCGACAATGATCTCACCAGCCGGAGGCGCGCCGAAAATCCAACGTTTGCGTTTTTCGAGCGGCTCGTCGACGGCATGAAAGTGAGTCCCGACCGACACATTATTCATCACATCGCCGATGACGCCGAGTCGGCATCCTTCGGCAATGATCACGTCGATACCGGCGCGGCAGGCCACTTCGGCCGCCTGGATTTTGGTCGACATACCGCCGGTGCCCAGGCCTGATACGCTGCCGCCGGCGATGTGACGCAGCTCATCGGTGATGGTCGACACGTCGCTAATCAGCTTCGCCTCGGGATTATCGCGCGGATCGGCGGTGAAAAGGCCCTTCTGATCGGTGAGAAGAAGCAGCTTGTCGGCGTCCGCCATAATGGCGACCAGCGCCGACAGGTTGTCGTTGTCGCCCACCTTGATTTCCAACGTCGCGACCGCGTCGTTCTCATTGATCACCGGGACGACGCGATTATCCAGCAGTGCGCGCATGGTGTCGCGCGCATTGAGAAACCGTTCTCGATCTTCCATATCCGCACGGGTCAGTAACATCTGACCGATGTGGATGCCGTAAATCGAAAACAGCTGTTCCCATAGTTGGATGAGTCGACTCTGTCCGACAGCGGCTAAAAGCTGCTTGGTGGCGACATTTGCGGGGAGGTCGGGATAGCCGAGATGCTCACGGCCTGCGGCGATAGCGCCTGAAGTTACAATCACGATGCGATGCCCTGCGGCATGCAGCTGCGCGCACTGACGTACAAGTTCTACGATATGGGCCCGGTTGAGGCGAGAAGACCCGCCTGTCAGCACGCTGGTGCCCAGCTTTACAACCACTGTTTGGCTGCCATTCATAATTTTTCTGCCATTGCTTTGTATAAAAAAAGAGGATGATGAAGAAAACGTTGTAACAGGAGAGACGCGTTATGCCAACAGGCACAACGCGAAAAAAAACCGGCACCGGCGCGTGACCTGAAGAGGCGTTAGGGTCTTTCCGTTAAGGAATAGGGGGGGGCTAGCTGCTGTACCAGGACTTCCAGTCGCTTGTGGAAACTTTGACGCGTAGTGTGCACTTTTTCGGTGATGGCTTTGTCTTTGAACTTAATTTCAGACCAGTTGCCAGCTTCATCGAACAGGCCATAACGATACGAGTAAGTCATACTTTGTCCCTGCGCTTCCAAATCTAACCACCAGCCCCAAAACTCGCGTTTTTCCGGATCCGCTTTGACATCGACGCACATCGCCAGGCAGTCAAAGAAGAAGTAGAAATCATGGCACTGGCCTTCCCGCAAATAGGGTCCCAAAGAGGTAAAGTTTTTAATCAAACGGTGTCGCGTATGTCCACACGATAATGTCATTCGGCATTCTCCAAGTTTTACCCTTAAGTTATTAGCAGAGATGCCGCATTTTTCAACCAAATTGCGGGATAAATAAGGCTTGACGACAGGCGTGCTTATCGAGGCCTGACGCCAGCGGGGAGAATTTACGGGGCGGTGATCACGATCGCGACACGGCGATTTTGCGCTCTACCCTGCGCCGTCGCATTGCTCGCAATGGGATAATCCTTACCTAAGCCACGCGTCTGGATATGGCTACGCGGAATGTTGGCGCTGACGGCATAAACATCCGCGACGACTTCCGCACGGCGTAAGGAAAGCGCCTTGTTATAGCGATCTTCACCCGTATTATCCGAATGACCATCCATGCGTGCATGGCTCAGTCCTACGGCGGACAACGTATTGGCAACTCTTTTTATCGCCGCCCGGCTTTGGGGGGTCAGCGTGGATTGATCGACACCGAACAACACCTTTTCCGTCAGCCCCAGAGTCCACCCCTCTTCGCTCGGCTTGAATCCAGTCGATTGCAATGCGGCAACCTGCTCAGGAGTAAACGGATCTTTGTGCGACTGGCAGGCCGTCAGCCCTAGAGCCAGCGCGGCAATCAACACGAACTGCAGAGTGAACTTCATACAACCACTTACCTCGTTAACGCATGTCGCCGGTATTTTTGCTTTTCCAGGTACATGTTTTTGTCAGCCTGCTCCAGGAGGTCCTCTATAGTGGAGTACTGATCGGCAATCGCTACGCCAATGCTTAGCGACATCACAACTTCCGCGCCATTTTGAAGTTCGATCGGCTGACTCACGCGACGGCGGATCTTGTTCACGATGGGCATAACGTCATCCATATCCTGGACGTCAGACAGGATTAAAGCGAACTCATCGCCGCCCAATCGCGCCGGAAGGTCTTTTTTTCCTGCGCAGTATTTCAATCGTTTAGCGATGGTTATCAACACCTTGTCGCCAGCAGCATGGCCATAGGTATCATTGATGTATTTAAACTGGTTGCCATCCATAAACAACACGGCCGTATGGCTGTGGCTGTCTTCATCTTCCAGCACGTTTTCGAGCGCGCTGCAGAATGCCGTGCGGTTGGCCAGGCCCGTTAATGCATCGTGCAGAGAACGTTTCAGCAAGGAATCATTCTCTTTCAGAATCTGCTCCTGCCAGCTTTCGATCTCTTCGAGCAGGCTGTTGAAATCCTGGCTAAAGACATCCAGTTCAACAATCTTTGCCGACGGTACACGCCGGGCGAAATTACGATTTTCACGAATATCGTGCACCACCTCGGCAATATTCTGCAGCGCCATAATTAAGCCGTGGTGCAGATGACGGGTGATGATGACGGACAATATCGAGGCGAAGACCAGGCAAAGCGTGAGCACCAGCAGGGAAAAGTAAACAAAGCTTTTAACCGGGGCGTCGCTGCCCGAAATCTCGATATGGCCCACGAGATTGCCACGGTGATAGATGGGCTGCAGTACCGAACTGGGAAAAAGCCATTTGGCGATCATACGGCTCATCGGGTCGGCGTGCTCGCTGCCCGCGGCTTGCCAGAATGTGATTTTACGTCCGTTCGCATCAGTGACTATAGCCTGACTGAACTGACCTTGCTGGCCGAGAGTGCTCAGCGTTTCACGGGCCGCCACGCCGTCGCGGAACACGACAGCGGCCTCGATGCTTTGGCTCAGGGTACTGGTGAGCAGTTGCAGATTCTTCTCAGAATACTGTTTGAATGAAATCAGCGACGCCGTGGTGATCAACATCCATGACACCGTCATGGTGATGACGATACTCAAGGTACTGATACGCGCCAGGGCATTCCTGAAAGTGATTCTGCCGGTGACTGTACTGGACGTAGAGGCTGGCTTATCCATGTTTAGCATTCCGCGGACGACCAAGCATTAAGACTTCGGGACTAACTTTCACCCCGGTACGAAACAACGAGTCCAAATTGACAGAGAAACTGACCTTTTTATCCGCGAAGATAAGACAAAACGCGCTGCCATCAACACATTCGGGGTTTTGCTCCGAAATAGTCAGGAGTGGATGCGCCGGGTCCAGGCTTGAAATTCCGACCTGCTCTTGAATGGATTCCCTGCCGAAGTATACCGCATCGCAGTGCGAGGACGAAAAATCATCGACATCTTCTACCAAGATTGCATTGAATAAAGGGGTATCTTGTTCATTACGCATATCGGTGAGCACGGCAGCGAAATGCGCTGAAGAGAATACGCAAAGCGTGGGAACCATTTGGGCGGATGGCCATCGAGTGTAGCTGACGATACCGGATACGGTACGGCGTAGGTCGGCAGCCGAAACCTGATTCATCTCTGTTTTAAGATTGGACGCATCGGCCCTGGCTAACAACATAAGGGGTAACATCGAAAATATCAGAACAAGTAAGATCCACCTTCTCTCCATAATAACGTTATCCAGCTGCTTATCATCCAATTAGGAAGGAATGTTTTTTGCGCGCGCTGCGAAGCCATACGCGCGGCGGCTTACCTTCGAAGCTATTTTGTTTTTCAAATAGCATAGCTAATGAATACGTTATCACCATCCCATTCAAGGTAATGGGACGATAAAGGGGACGATCATGCGGCAGATAAAGACATCGCTACTGAAGCTGACGCCCTAACCAATGGCTGATTTGCTGTAAACAGAGATGGAAACTTTCATAGACCGGTGAAGCTTTGACCTCCAGTAGCTTGCCCTGGAGCGATGAGTTGACGATCAGTTCGGATTCCTCTTTCGGGCTAAGTACGTCGTCCTTCCAGTAAGCGGAGAGCATCGGCGTTGGGCAACGTCGACCCAACAGTCCCTGCGTTTTTAGAGAATAACGCCCCATCTCAGCCTTCAATGCGGCGTAGGTGGAAGACGGCATACCGAGCCGGCTGGCGAGGATATCCATATACATATCCGGCACGTCCTGCTGACGCACGGCGCCAGCCAGCAGCGAATGCACCACCGGCCCCAGGCAGGCAACGCCCTTCAGACGCGGCGATTCCAGATACGCGAGCCGGACGGCGATATTCGCGCCGAAGCGAAAACCAAATGCCCCTACTCGGGTATGGTCCACCCACGGCACGTCCGGCAAGGCTTTCAATACCTGCTGATGCAGGAAACTGGAGTCTTGGTCCAACTTCCAGCGCGACGAAAAACCGACTGATGGCATATCAATCGTCAGCATCGCCATCCCCGCCGGCGCCAGATAGTCATGGAACAAGCGGTAATAGTCGCTTTGAAGCAGGTCCAGGCTGCCGCACACCAGTACGGTGGGGAACGGCGCGCTGCCCTGAGAGGGCATATGCAAAAAACCGGTCAGCGTTCCGCCGCCGTCGATGGGAATAGACAGCGTTTTTAGTTCATAGCTCAGGAGGCCGGCAGCCTCTTCATAGGCGCGATTCGCCATCGTCTGCGCCTGCTCGGCAAGCTCATCGCCCTTCAGGTGCGGATAGGCGGCGATGCTGTACAGCGCGGCGGCCTTCAGCCAGCACTGCCCTTTGCTCTCTTCATCGTGTTCGCTTTCCGTCGCCTGCTGCTGCCAGCGCATTCCCTGTACGACCCATTCGTAAATCCAGTTTCCGCCGCGGTAACCGATGACCGTATCCAACAGCGCGTCGTCGCTGCGCTGGGCTGTACTGGCGGCAATGCGCGACAGTACCTCCTCGATGTCCAGCGGCGCTACGCCGCGCCAAATCCACATCAGGCGGTTGATCATCCGATACCAGGCGCTGTTGTCGCTGCCTTCCAGGGCGGAGTGCATCGCACTGGTGGAGTGATGCGCGCGCGGGATCAGGGTCGAGGTTTCCGGATGTTTGAAGGACGGTTTGAACAGCTTTTCGGACAGGTTGGCCTGAACCACAGCAGCCTCCATAAAGGTCAAGCAGCAGAGAGAGCGTTTCGCTAAAGTGTACTCAACACTACATGGAAATGCAGTACGGGAGAGGGAAAAGAGTCGGAAATGACAACGCCCGGCAAAACCGGGCGTGATAGACGGCAAATCAGGGAGCGATTAGCGGTCGGACAGCGGCGGCACGAACACCACGCCCATGTCCCAAGGCTGCTCAATCCAGGTATCCTGCGGGATATCAACCTGATAATCGTCCACCAACGGTTTCCCTGCGGGTTTCGCAAAAATGGTGATGAAGTGCGCTTTCGGATACATATCGCGAATCGCTTTGGCGGTACCGCCGGTATCGACCAAATCGTCCACCACGATGAAGCCTTCGCCATCGCCTTCGGCACGTTTCAGCACCTTCAGCTCACGCTGATTGTCATGGTCGTAGCTGGAAATGCATACGGTATCCACATGACGGATGCCCAGTTCGCGGGCCAGCAGAGAACCAGGAACCAGACCGCCGCGGCTGACGGCGATAATGCCTTTCCATTGGTCCGCCGGCAGTAAACGCTCGGCCAGTTTGCGGGCATGAATCTGCAACATATCCCAGGTTACGACGTATTTTTCACTCATATAATATATCCCGGCCAACGGTGGAGTCGGCTTTATCATAGTCGGAGGGGGAAAAAGGTTGCGCGAGATTATAGATAGGCAACCTCATAAAAACCAGCCTTTATCCGATTGAGTTTTGTGGGTGGCGACAAAATCCCCGCCGCCATCGTTAGCAATCCGCCCGCTGCCAGCCACCTCAGCCGATTCTTCGCCACCAGGATTGACAGACTCTCCCCGGCGGCGGGAAAGTGATACTCTGTTTCATGATGCCCGATCGCCGCGCTCAAGCGCGATCATTTTTTTAACCTGTAGCGCCTCACGCGCCAGACGCGGACTTAGGCTGCTGAAAAGGAGACGTGAATAGTGTCTGAATTGTCTCAGCTTTCCCCACAGCCCTTGTGGGATATTTTTGCCACGATCTGTTCCATTCCGCATCCCTCCTATCATGAAGAGGCGCTGGCGGCGCACATTCTGTCATGGGCGCAGGCGCGCGGCATTCATTCAGAGCGCGATCGCGTCGGCAACATTCTGCTGCGCAAACCGGCGACGCCGGGCATGGAAAACCGCAAGCCGGTCGTGCTGCAAGCGCATCTGGATATGGTGCCGCAGAAAAACAACGATACGGCGCATGATTTCACGAAAGATCCGATTCAGCCATATATCGACGGGGAGTGGGTGAAAGCGCGCGGCACCACGCTGGGCGCTGACAACGGTATCGGCATGGCGTCTACGCTGGCCGTCCTGTCCGACGACAGCGTCGAACACGGTCCGCTCGAAGTGCTACTCACCATGACGGAAGAGTCCGGCATGGACGGCGCTTTCGGCCTGCAACCGAACTGGCTGCAGGGAGAGATTCTGATCAACACCGACTCGGAAGAGGAAGGCGAAGTCTACATGGGCTGCGCGGGCGGGATCGATTTCCTGACGCGTCTGCCGCTGCAGCGGGAAGCGGTGCCCGCGGGCTATCAGGTGATGAAGCTGGTGATTAAAGGGTTGAAAGGCGGTCATTCCGGCTGCGATATTCACCTGGGGCTGGGCAACGCCAATAAACTGCTGGGCCGTTTCCTGGCGGAGCAGGCGAAAACGCTGGACCTGCGTCTTCTCGACCTGAACGGCGGCACGCTGCGCAATGCCATCCCGCGCGAAAGCGCGGTCACGCTGGCCATCGCAGAAGATAAAATCGCTGCGCTGAAAGCGGCAGCGCAGGACTATGTGGCCGTACTGAAACACGAACTGGCCGCGGTGGAAAAAAACATCACTATTCTGGTCGAACCGACGTCGGACGCCGCCGCAGCCCTGACCACAGATAGCCGCGATCGGCTAGTGGCCCTGCTCAACGCGATCCCTAACGGTGTCATCCGCATGAGCGACGAGGTGAAAGGCGTGGTGGAAACCTCGCTTAACGTCGGCGTGATCACCATGACGGAGACACAGGCGGAAGTGCACTGCCTGATCCGTTCGCTGATCGACAGCGGCAAGGACTATGTGGTGAGCATGCTGACGTCGCTGGGACAGCTGGCCGGCGCGGAAACGCGTCCCAAAGGCGGCTATCCGGGCTGGCAGCCGGACGCGCAATCGCCGGTCATGCAACTGGTGCGGGAAACCTACCAGCAGCTGTTCGATAAAACGCCGAGCGTTCAGGTGATACACGCCGGTTTGGAATGCGGGCTGTTTAAGAAGCCTTATCCGGAGATGGATATGGTTTCTATCGGCCCGACCATCACCGGACCGCACTCGCCGGATGAGCGGGTAAATATCGTCAGCGTCGGCCTCTATTGGCAACTGCTGACTGCGGTTCTGAAAGCCATCCCAGAGAAACGCTAAGGCGTTCATCGCCTGCCCTTCCCGCATCCGGCTGGAAACCTCGCCGGATGCGGCGCCAAGCGCCCTCGATTAACGCTCCCAGTTAAATACCAGCTGTCGCTCCAGCTGCGGGTCCAGTAGCGTCACGTGTAATCCCACCAGCCGAACGCCGCGCGCCTCCCGCCGCTGCTCCCAGGTCTGCCTCGCCAACTGGATGAGATCCTGTTTGTTCAGCACCGGCCAGACGTGCTCCTGCGTGGTCTGCCGAAAATCGTCGAATTTCAGCTTCACGCCCTGACGCGCGATATGCAGATCCGGCTTCACCCGACGCAGCCGCACCTCCAGCTCGTCATACAGCGTTTCGATCAGCGCTTCGCATTGAGGCCAGTCGTGAATATCCTCCGCCAGCGTTTTCTCGACGCCGACGGATTTACGCAGCCGGTCAGGCAACACTTGGCGTTCATCAATACCATGACAGCGCTCCCACAGCACACGCCCGAACTTGCCGAACGACTTCAATAGCGCGGACAAATCATAACGCCGCACGTCGGCGCAGGTATGCAGCCCCCGCTCGGACAACCGGCTGGCCGTCACTTTACCGACGCCGGGGATCTTCGCCAACGGCAGCGCCAGAATGAAGTCATCCACCTCAGCGGGCGTAATGACGAACTGCCCGTTGGGTTTGTTCTGCTCCGAGGCCACTTTCGCCAGGAACTTGATGGGCGCGACGCCCGCGGAGGCAGTCAGATTCAGCTCATCGAAAATGGTCTGACGTATTTCCTGCGCCATCAGCGTGGCGGAGCCGTTGCAGTGAAGACTGTCGGTGACATCGAGATACGCTTCGTCGAGCGATAAAGGTTCGATCAGTTCGGTATAGCGGGCAAAGATCTGACGGATCTGGAGGGAGGTGGCTTTGTACACCTCCATACGTCCCGGCAGCAAAGTCAGATGCGGACAGAGTCGCAAAGCGGTCGCGGTCGCCATTGCGCTGTGTACGCCGTAACGGCGAGCGGGATAATTGGCGGTGCTGATCACCCCGCGGCGCAGCGCGCTGCCGCCGATGGCAAGGGGAATATCGCGCAGGCGCGGGTTGTCCCGCATTTCAATGGCGGCGTAAAAGCAATCCATATCGACATGAATAATCTTGCGCATATCCCCTCCGGTATCTGTATAAAAATACAGTACCAATATGGAATGATGCAAGCAGCTCCACCACCGGAGCCACGTCGCGCCAGTGAACCGCGAAAGTCAAAGGCCCTGACGGCGCGCTCATCCGCCCGATTTTCGTGGAAAATACGCTAAAAGAAAAATGGCTCGCGCTCGCTTCCTGTCTCAGGGAGGGTTTCCCTTTTCTGCCTCAGACGGGTTGATGCCAATAAGTTTCTTAATAAAATCGTCGTGTTACCGGTGCTTTGCCCTGACCTTCTCGCGCCTTATCGGCTGGGCGCGGAGCCGTCATTCCGGCCACGATGACGCCCCCGGTCCGACCTCTCTTTCACCGCTGTTTGCGTCTGACATAATTTCCCACTTGAATAAAATAAACGCAGTGCTAATGTGACAGCGCTACACCGCCTTAGGCACAGGAATACGGGACGACACCACAAAAATACCGTATGTCACACAGCTTCAGTTATCAGGATCCATCAATGCAAAAAATCGCACTGTCATTTGCGACGCTGTTTTTTTTGCCTTCCGTATTTGTTACCAGCTATGCGAGCGAAGTCATTCCGGTCACGACCTCTTTCAAGCAGCAGGCGTTAGGCTCGCCGGTTTATATTCAAATCTTCAAAGAAGAGCGGCTTTTGGAGCTGTATGCCAAAATCGGCACCGACTATCGTCTGGTGCAAAGCTATCCCATCTGCAAATACTCGGGCGGTCTCGGTCCCAAACGTGTGGAAGGCGATATGAAAAGTCCGGAAGGATTTTATCAGGTCGATTTGCATCAGCTTAAACCGGATAGCCGATTTCACCGCGCCATCAACGTCGGTTTTCCCAACGAATATGACCGTGCCCAGGGCTATTCCGGACGCTATCTCATGATTCACGGCGAGTGCGTATCGGTCGGCTGTTATGCGATGACCAATCAGTACATCGATGAGATCTACACCTACGTCGAGCGGGCGCTATTGAACGGGCAGGCGAAAGTCGAACTGGCGATTTACCCGTTCCGCATGACGGACAAAAACCTGCAGCGGCATCGCAATTCTACCTACGCCAATTTCTGGCAGCAGTTGCAGCCGGGCTACGCCTACTTCAACCAGCACCACCAGCCCCCGGCCGTTGCGGTGTTTAACGGCCAGTATATGGTGAATCAGGCGACGCCGAACAAGAACCCGTTTTCAAACTATGCGCTCACCAAAGTGGAATAACACGAACTCGCCTGGCTCGATCTGATGCCAGGTTTCATTCCCCGTCAGCGGCTGCGTCGCCAGCACGGTGACCACGTCATCCGGCGTGGTCTGCTGTTGAAAATCGATCTCCACATCATCATCCAGCAGCGTCGCCCTGCCGAATGGCGCACGGCGCGTAATCCAGCATAGCCGCGTGGAACAATACCCCATCACGAAATGTCCATCGGACAACAGCATGTTGAACACGCCCTTTTTGCTCAGCGTTTCCGCCAGCGATGCGATATAGCGAAAGACCGAAGGCCAGTGAGATGGCGTACGGGGATAGCGTAACGAGAGATGGTGAAGCAGCCAGCAGAAGGCGTATTCGCTGTCTGTCTGCCCTACCGGGCGGTAGGTTCCGGTTTTCAGGCTGCGATAGCCTTTTAACTGACCGTTGTGGGCGAACGTCCAGTTTCTCCCCCACAGCTCGCGGGTAAACGGATGGGTGTTTTCCAGCGCCACCGCACCGCGGTTGGCCTGGCGGATATGAGACACCACGGCGCAGGACTTGATGGGATACTTCTGTACCAGCTGTGCAATGGGCGACGTGGCGCTAGGCAGCGGATCTTTGAACGTACGGCAACCATTGCCCTCGTAAAAGGTGATGCCCCAGCCGTCACGATGCGGCCCGGTACGGCCGCCGCGTTGCATCAGCCCGGAAAAACTAAAACAGATATCAGTTGGGACATTAGCGCTCATCCCAAGCAGTTCACACATGGTGGATTCCTTACCTCTGTGACCCGCGATGAAAACGTCAGAGCCGCTGGCGGTGATTAGCCTGCGTCTTCAGGCGAGATCCGTGCGGTGTGAATGGCCCTAAAAAACAGCGCAGCTCTGCTCCTTAGGGCCAACGTGACATCCCCATCTTCTGCGGAGCGCCCGTCCGCGCCTTGATGAAGCGATTTCGCGGCAACGACAGCCTTTGCACCGGTGCGGGATGCTGCCTGATGCACCGTAGGCGCAGCGGGATTAGCTCTCCGCCATTTCCTTTTCAATCAGCTGGATCAGGATATGAATCGCTTTGATATGGATTTCCTGAATACGGTCGGCGTAGCCAAAATGCGGCACGCGGATTTCGACGTCCGCCGATCCCGCCATTTTGCCGCCGTCTTTGCCGGTCAGCGTGATGACTTTCATCCGCTTGGCGCGCGCGGCCGCAATGGCCCGGATGATATTGCCGGAATTGCCCGAGGTGGAGATCCCCAACAGCACATCGCCTTCACGTCCAAGCGATTCTATGTAGCGCGAGAACACAAAGTCGTAGCCAAAGTCATTGCCGACGCAAGAGATATGGCTCGGATCGGAGATCGCGATCGCCGGCAGTCCCGGACGGTTTTCACGGTAACGGCCGGTCAGCTCTTCAGCGAAATGCATGGCATCACAATGAGAACCGCCGTTCCCACAGGAGATTACCTTTCCGCCCGCTTTGAACGCGTCCGCCAGCAGTACCGCCGCATCCTGAATCGACTGAATATTGGCATTGTCGCTCAAAAAGGTATTCAGCGTATCCGCCGCTTCTGTTAGCTCTTTACGGATTAAGTCCTGATACATGGAACCCTCTCATTAGGTGATATCACGATGGTCTGCCATGCAGTGTAACGGATCGCCCAAACCCGGAGAAGCGGACAATTAACGATTGATATGATTCGCGGCGGAGGTCACGTAGGGGAGATTATTTAACGCACAGTTTCCACCGTCCATCACATAGAACCACGTTGCAAGGCACGGCTGGAATGAAAAAAAACCGCCGACGTATCGGCAGTATAAGACATTAAAACATGCCTCTCGACACGCGGTGATTACTGCAGATGCTTTCTCAGCAAGCTGCCAGCTTGATCTAGCGCGGCCTGAACTTCCGGCACGTTCACTAACGCGTTGTGAAAACCAAAGTCGTGGATCATGCCGTTGTAACGCACCTGCACGACATCAACGCCCGCCGCGTTCAGATGACGCGCATAGGCTTCTCCTTCGTCTCGCAATACATCGTTTTCTGCGGTTTGGATCAGGGCTGGCGGTAACCCTTTCAACTGCGCTTCGCTCGCCCTCAGCGGCGATGCGTAAATCTCGGCGCGCTGCGCGTCGCTAATTGTGTAGTGATCCCAAAACCAGGTCATCATAGCGCGAGTCAGAAAACGGCCTTCCGCAAAAAGTTGGTAAGATTCCGTATCAAATTTGGCATTCGTAACCGGGCAGAAAAGCACCTGATAACGAAGCGTCGGCGTGCCCTTTTCTTTCGCCATCAAGCTGACCACCGTCGCCATGTTACCGCCAGCGCTATTGCCAACTACGGCCAGACGCTGTCCGTCGACGTTGATTTCAGCGCCGTGCTCAGACACCCATTGGGTCGCGGCATAGGCCTGATGAATTGCCACGGGATAATGCGCTTCAGGGCTGAGGGTGTAGTCCACAAAGACCGCCGCCGCATGAGAAGACAGCACCAAATCCCTGACCATACGCTGGTGGGCCATAAAATCACCCAGCACCCAGCCACCGCCATGAAAAAACATGAACGCGGGCGGCATGTCCCCGACGTTGTCAGGCCGCACGATGGTCAACGCCAGCGGATGCCCGTCCACCTGAATCGTTTTATGCGAGATGATGGTGCCGGACAGATCTACTTCGACGCTCGCCTGCAGATCGGCCAGTACCTTTCGCGCCTCTGCCGGAGAGCGTTGCTCAATCGGCGGGCCATCCCCGCGGCTCAGCGCAGTTAACAAAGCCTGCGTGTCACGTTCAATATACGGGTCAGCACTGGCCGCGTAAGCGATACCCGCCGACGGTAACAGGCTGCCATCGTGTCGATGACAAGCGCGTTTTTTCATCTTCTACCCTCTATCAGCGCATTGATGCCGTAATCCAAGCGTTCATGGTGGTTAATGCAATCCTGCTCATGAAAATGATAGGTGAAAATAGCCACAACTCACCGACTTTAACCTTCGGTGTTTTATGAACAGATGAACAACGCCCACATAGCGCCAATATCGCAAAGCCCTCATTCGAAAACAGCGACACATTCAAGTGGTTCTTGCCTGAAAGAACCCTTACTTCAGCGATATGTGGGGAAGGAACACGAAGAAACAACGAGGAGTGGAATTGTGCGCCTGACGTCGCCAAGCGTTGAAGCGCTGGCGCGCCGCCATGACCGATGAGCGCAATATTCGATGCGTCGACCACCGCCACGAATGCTATTTTCCTGTCGTGACGGCGGCCTGGCCGCACCGACTGCGATACGGAGTGGATCAGACGTCGAACTGACGGATCCGCGTCAAAAGCACGTCGATGTCGCCGACAACCGGCGCTTCGACGATCAGCGCTCTGCCCAGCGCCAGCGCATGTCTTTTCGCGGTCAAACGCGCCTGGGGATCCCCAATACCGTCCAGATCCGCGACGTGAGCCAGGCCGATGGTGCGACGAATCAATTCGCTGCCGCAGTACCCGACGGCGTCTCGCCACACCTGACGCAAAAACAGTTCTGCATAGCCGTCAGCCGCCAGCGCAGGCTCACGACCTTGCTCTGCGCACAGCACCGTAAAGCGCTCAGCAAAAGTCCGCCATAGCGTGGCGCACTCCTCGAGACGCTGAGATCGGGCGATCTTTGCCGATTCTGCTTCTAACAATCCCGTCACGCCGCAGTAATTCAACAGCAGGTTCCCCAGCGCCGACCCCACATCGAAGCCGATGGGACCGTAGAAACCGAACTCGGCATCAATCACCTTGAGCTTGCCTTCGGCCACGAAAATCGATCCGCTGTGCACATCCCCGTGCAACAACGCTTCCGCCTTGGCGAGAAAACCGTGTTTCAATGCCGCCACCGCGCGCTTCAGGGCGCGATCTTCCCGCAGCGCCAGTACGTCCGGCAGTAGCTCCGGCTCGAACTGATTACGTTCATGGTCGATATAAGGGTCGGTAAAGAACAGATCCTCGGTAATCTGACACAGCTCCGGGTTAGTGAAACGGCTGACGGCCGCTTTCTTATCGTGCGGCGGCTGATAGAAGTCGGAGGTATGAAACAGCGTCTGCGCCAGATACTCGCCTAGCTGAGAGGCCGCCTGCGGGTAATGGCGCCCCGCCACCAGTTCGTTACGCCAGATGCGGTGATCGGACAGATCTTCCTGCACCATCACCGCCAGTTTGGGATCGTAATGCAACACCGCGACGGTATGCTGCGGGCAAAACTGCGCATGGGTCAGCAAAGTTTCCGCTTCGATGCGCGATCTGTCCAACGTCAGCGGCCACGACTCGCCGACACAGCGCACATAGGGCAGCGCCTGCTTGACAATCACACGGCTGACGCCCTGCGTATCGCGGATTTTGAAGACCAGATTCAGGTTGCCGTCACCAATCTCCTCGGCGGCGACCAACGTATGTGCCTCTGCCACGCCGCCGTATTGGCGGGCGTATGCTACAGCATCGTCTGCGTGAAAAGTACGGTATTGCGACATTGCGAATCCCCTGGTATGTGGTGCTGTTGGTCGTTTTATTGTTGTTTTAGACATAAAAGCGTTTGGACGTCTATACATCCGTAAAGCATACTGGCAGAATAAAAAAATTGATGCAATAGCGCAACACGGATTTAACCCTGAATGCAAAACATTAACACGACAAGTCTGAAGATTATCGATAACCAGCTCTGGATCCTGGACCAGCAGGCGCTGCCGCAGGAGATGGTCTGGCATCCCTGCCCGGACGTCCCTGCGTTGGTAGAACACATCAAAGCGCTGCGCGTGCGGGGCGCGCCGGTCATCGGATTATCGGCGAGTTTGCTGCTGGCACTGCTGGCGGAAGGCGGCCTGTCGCGACAGGCGCTGACGGTCGCGCTTGAGACGCTGCGCGCGGCACGCCCGACCGCCGTCAACCTGATGAACAATCTTGATCGCATGAAGCAGGCGCTGGCGGCGCCGGAGTGGATCCCGGCGCTGGGGCGGGAAGCCCTGCGGTTGATTGAGGAAGATCGCGCCCTGTGCGATCGCATCGCGGATTACGGCGCCACGCTGGTCACCTCCGGCAGCCGGCTGCTGACACACTGCAACACCGGCGGACTGGCGACGGCGGGCGTGGGCACGGCGATCGGGATACTGCTGCGCGCTCATCAGCAGGGCAAGATTGAAAACGTATGGGTGGATGAAACCCGGCCGTTGCTGCAAGGCGGACGCCTTACCGCCTGGGAACTGGGCGAATTGGGTATTCCCTATCGCCTGATTTGCGACTCGATGGCGGCGTCGCTGATGGCGCAGGGCCAAGTCGATGCCGTGTGGGTCGGCGCGGACCGCATCGCCGCCAACGGCGATGTCGCCAACAAGATCGGCACCTATAGCCTGGCGGTGCTGGCGCATTATCACCGCATTCCTTTCTACGTCGCCGCGCCTCACACCACGCTCGATCCCCACTGTCCGGAGGGCCGCGCGATCCCCATCGAACAGCGCGCCACCGCCGAGGTCACCGGCGTGTCAGGAAGCTTCGGCCACACTCAGTGGGCGCCGCAGGATGCGCCGGTGTATAACCCGGCCTTTGATGTCACCCCGGCCGCCTTGATTAGCGGTTGGGTGCTGGATTGTGGTGTGGTGACGCCCGAGCAGGTACGGGAAGGCATTTTTCAGCAGACGCTGTCGCGTTAATGCGGTAGGAGACGCCTCCCCGCCGCTCGGGTGGGGAGACGCTTGAAGTCAGTCAATCAGGCCAGCTTCGGATAGGCCGTGGCAATGTCGTCGCCGGTGAAGTGCGCGATCCACCCTTCCGGGTTGTCGAACAGCCGGATCGCCGTGAAGTTCGGTGACGATCCCATATCGAACCAGTGCGGCGTTCCCGCCGGTACGGACAGCAAATCGTTCTTCTCACACAGGATCTGGAAAATCTGCCCCTCGACATGCAGGCAGAACAGCCCTGCGCCCTCTACGAAGAAACGCACTTCATCTTCCCCGTGGGTATGCTCAGACAGAAACTTACCGCGCAACGCCTCCTTCTGCGGATTGTCGGCGCGCATGCTGATCACATCCCAACTCTGATAGCCTTTTTCCGCCACCAGCTTGTCGATTTCGTGCTGATAGGCCGCCAGCACTTCTTCCGCATCAGGCTCGGCGCTTAATGCACGGTCCGCCTGCCAGCGCTCGAAGCGAACGCCGATGGCGTTCAGACGCTGACGGATGGCCTCCGCGTCCCGGCTCTCCCAGACCGGCTGGGATGCGTCTTGATCGCTGAAAATAGTGAGTGCGCTCATAAGGAAATCTCCTGTACGTCGATGTGATCGAAGCGGCTCACCTGCGGGTGATCGCTGTGGGGGTCTGCCTCGGCGCGCACCAGCTGACAGGTCTGCCATCCGGCGCTTCGCGCCGCGTCCAGCTCCTGATGAATATCGGAGAGGAACAGGATCTCCGCCGCCGGCAACGCGATAGCGTCGGCGATATTCCGGTAGGACGTGACTTCACGCTTGGCGCCGACGCGCGTGTCGAAATACCCGCTGAACAGCGGCCGTAAATCGCCCACCTCGCTGTAGCCGAAGAGCAACTGCTGCGCCTCGACCGAGCCGGAAGAGTAGACATACAGCTTAATGCCCTGCTCTAACCACGCATGCAGCTGCGGCGTCACGTCGTCGTAAATATGGCCGTGAAAATCGCCCTGCTGATAGCCCGTGCGCCAGATAATGCCCTGTAATGCTTTCAGCGCCGTCGACTTGCGATCCTGATCCATAAATTGCGCCAATGCGTCCACCAGCTCAGTTTGGCTGGCTTTTGGCTGCCCTAATTCGATACGCAGCGCGTCCAGCGCCTCGGCGACATCCGGCCGTTCTTCCGCCTGAGCCACCACCTGCGCCAGTCGAGCGCGGGCATAGGGAAACAGCACGTTGTGGACAAAGCGAATGTCGCTGGTGGTGCCTTCAATATCAGTCACGATGGCCTTGATCATTGCGCCTCCAGCACACGTCGTTGCAGTTCGCACTGGAACAGAAACTCCAGCCCTTCGAGATGGCGGCGCGCCTCTTGTACGCTCTCCCCCCAACAGTAAAGGCCGTGGCCCCGCACCAGAAAACCATAGCGCAGCGGCGAAGACCGATGGCGAGCCGCGACACGTTCGGCCAGCGCAGGAATGTCCTGATCGTTATCGAAAATGGGGATGGTGACGCGGTCCAGATGCGAACGCTGGCCGGCCAGCGACTTCTGCATCTCGTAGCCTTCCAGCAACAGGGCGTCGTTTTTCTCCGCACGGGACAACACCGTGGCGTTTACCGAGTGCGTATGCAGCACGGCGCCGATGCGCGCGTCGAGACGATACAGCAGGGTGTGCAAACCGGTTTCCGCAGACGGCGTGCGGCCGCAGGGAACATGGTTGGTGGCAATGTCGACCTGCAAAAAGTCTTCAGGTTTCAGGTTGCCCTTGTCTTTGCCCGATGCCGTGATCAGGCTGCGCGCCCCATCAAGACGGACGGACATATTGCCGCCGGTGGCGGGACACCAGCCTTTTTCGCCGATCCAGTGGCAGGCCGCCAGCAGGTCGGCCAAATATACGTTATCGCTCATTGTCTATTCCCAGTGCAGGTGAATCCCCAAACGTTCCGACGCAACCGTCGGCGTTCAGTGTTGTTATTGCCGCTCAGTGAGCATGATTTTTTATAAAGATCAGAGAGAATACAGGTCAACGTGCCGGTCTCACCCTGCCCGCGACGACAACCTCTGACTCAAGCGCTGATGTAGGCTTTTAGCGCTGACGGCGAAGTGCCTGGCTCGCGCCGCACGCCTGACCGGCAGCGAGAAATCCGCGGGTTCGATGAGGAGGCGTTCGGCCGGTGTTGAGGTCCGCGCCCGACAGCGTCTACACTGGTACATCAGTGATGTGTCTGCCTCGCGGCCCTTCACGTTCACCGTGTCGGCCCTCTGACCGCTGCGCCTTCGCCTGATGACAGGCAGGACGTTAAAGCGAGAGATTACCCGGAGAAAACGGGGATCTCAAGAAGATCATCAGCCCTTCCCGCCAAGGAGAAAACCGTGAAAAGGATGGTTAAAATCCCTCTTTCTTTGTGCTGTTTTATCGTTTTCTGTCCGCCCGCTCAGTCCGCGCCGTCGCCTGACGACACGCTGCTGTTTTATTGTCCGACGGACAAGGGCGATCGCATCTCGCTGGAAAATCAGGCAGGGAAATTGGTATTAATCCTCAACGGGGAAAGCCATGTTGCGGATGAAACCGTGCAGGAAATTAGCCAAACCTATCGTCGAAACATCGAAAGATCGCCCGAATACAATGTGGTCAGCTTCCATATCAACGGTGTCGAATACAGCATGGGTTCGTTCAAGAATCTCGCGACTCAAGCTGAACCTGCCGGTCAGTTTTTCTCTTACTCTTCCGATAAAAATCGAATGCCCGACCAACTCTGCTCGTTTGGTGAAGACATCAATAATCTCTCCAGGCTGGCGAAATAACCCGTCGCGCTTCCTGACAACATCGCAGACGTCACGGTATTCGCCTGTTGCGTTCGGAAGAGCCGGGCATAAAAAAAGGGGCTGAATCAGCCCCTGCCTGTTAACTCAAATTATCTATTCGCGTTTGAATCGCGCTGACCTTGGTGGCGTCCTTCGCGGCCTGGTATAACGCCAACGCCCTTTTATAAGCCACCAGCGCTTCGGCCTTGTCTTTACGCGTTCCCTGTTCCTTACTCAGAGGATCGTGATAACGCGCCCAGCTGTACGCATACACCTTGTTGTTATAAATGCCGCTCTCCTCGAAAGTGAATCCGTTCGACTTTCTTAATTGGTTGAGATGCGCACACTTCAGCACTTCAGTGGCCTTATCGAAATAGCGCAAGCGGTCGTCATAACCATTGAAACCGCCGTTGATTCGAGCCGTGATCATATTGAAATCATCTTTTTTGGCGTAACTATTCAGATTCTGGTTGCCATAATCCATATAAAACCAAAAAGCCGATTGCACACAGTGCGGATAGACGGTCAGTTTATTCCGGTTGTCTTCATTAGAATAAACATCCTCCCCCACGGCGCTGCCGTAAGCGCGATAGTTCTTTTCAAAGGTCAATTGAATCAGTCCGCGTCCGTACCACGGCGCATAACTTTTTTGGCTCCCGTTAATCTCCGAGGTGTACACCAACCCAAGGCTTTCGTGGCAACACTGTGCGAGAAAATGCGCTTTCTCCCTGCATGTCGTCATCCCATATTTGGCGAAGCCATCATTGAAGGCCTTCAGGTAGGTCATCAGTTTGTCTTCATCGGCCTTTGGCGCGATTTTACGCAGCTCGCCCAGCGTAATATCACGACCGCAGGCGCAGGTGGTCGGTTCCGTCGTCGAGGTTCCATACCCCTGCGCCGTCATCGGCAACACGGACTGGAGAAAATTGCGCGGAAGAGTCGCGGCCAGCATCGCGCGCAGACCCGCCTGTAGCGCTGAAGATAAATCGTTGACGGCCCGACAGGACGTCGAATCAAAAGGGAGAGGGAGATGAGCCAATAAATATTCGGGTAATCGTTTCACCCTGAAAATGGCCGGTCCATACGGCACCAATGGGCCAGATAACACGTCGAGATTTCGAATGGATTGACGCTTGCCAAAATCGATCGTATCTACATTCTTCATTACGGTATTCATAAACAAATATGTCCTTATGTGGTTTAACTTCCAAATAGCCAGCGTTCGCACTGGCGTTCCTGTTCCTCAGGATTGTTTATGCCTGGTTGCTGCCCTCCTTTATCGCTCACTAGTTTAAAAACGATTTCAAACAGTATTAGCGCCACATATCAATACGATAAGTCTGCTTTGCTGTTTTCAAGCGGCAATTTGTTTAGCCATATAGACGTTCAAGCGTCTTGATTGCCAATTGTTGACAGCGTGATATATTGGCTAGCTATACAAGTTTGCAGGAGTTGTTTTCAGTCATGAGCGCGGCGCTAATCCCCCAAAGTAAACTTCCTTCCCTCGGCACGACGATCTTCAGTCAGATGAGCGCGCTGGCGCAGAAACATCAGGCGATCAATCTGTCGCAGGGCTTTCCTGATTTCGATGGTCCCTCCTATCTGCAAGAACGTCTGGCCTTTCACGTCAGTCAGGGAGCCAATCAATACGCGCCGATGACCGGCGTCGCGCCGCTGAGACAGGCCATCGCTGAAAAAACCGGGCAGCTGTATGGCTGGGAACCGGATGTCGATCATGAAATCACGGTCACGGCTGGCGCGACGGAAGCCCTGTTCGCCGCCATTAGCGCGCTGGTGCGCCAGGGCGACGAGGTGATTTGCTTCGACCCCAGCTATGACTGCTATGCGCCAGCCATCGAATTGGCCGGCGGCGTGGTGAAGCGTCTGGCGCTACAGCCGCCCGCCTTCCAGGTGGACTGGGCGAAGTTCGCCGAACTGCTGAGCGATAGAACCCGTCTGGTGATCCTCAATACGCCGCACAACCCATCCGCCACCGTCTGGCAAACGTCGGATTTTAATGCCCTTTGGCAGGCGATTGCAGAACGCGAAATTTACGTGCTGAGCGATGAAGTGTACGAGCATATCTGCTTCGACCCGCAAGGCCATGCCAGCGTCCTGGCGCATCCCGAGCTTCGTCAGCGGGCGGTCGCCGTCTCGTCCTTCGGCAAAACGTTTCATATGACCGGCTGGAAAGTAGGTTACTGCGTGGCGCCCGCGCCTATCAGCGCCGAACTGCGCAAAATCCACCAGTACCTGACGTTCGCCGTCAACACGCCCGCACAGCTGGCGATTGCCGATATGCTGCGGGAACATCCGGAACACTGGCGCGAACTGCCTGACTTTTACCAAGCGCGGCGAGACCGCTTCGTCAAAGCCCTGTCCGCCAGCCGCTTCGAACTGCTGCCGTGTCAGGGCACCTACTTCCTGCTGGCGGACTACAAAGCGATTTCGACGCAGGATGACGTGAGTTTCTGCCGCTGGATGACCGAACACGTCGGCGTCGCCGCCATTCCGCTGTCGGTTTTCTGCGCAGACCCTTTCCCCCATACTTTGATTCGGTTATGTTTTGCTAAACAGGAATCCACGTTGGATGCCGCTGCGGAGCGCCTATGTCGACTTTGAAAATCACCCTATTGCAGCAACCCCTGGCATGGATGGATGGCCCAGCCAACCTGAGTCACTTCGACGCGTTGCTGGAGAACATCACGGGGCGCGATCTGATTCTGCTGCCGGAAATGTTCACCACCGGATTCGCGATGGAAGCCGCCGAACACAGTCTGGAACAGTCGGTGGTGGAAGCATGGCTTTGCCAGTGGGCGCAGCGCGCTAACGCGCTCATCGGGGGCAGCGTGGCGGTGCAAACGCCGAAAGGCGCGGCGAACCGTTTTCTGTTCGCCGATCCGCACGGCGCGCTGTATCGCTACGACAAGCGGCATCTGTTCCGCATGGCGGACGAACATCAGTTTTATCAGGCGGGGGAGAAAAAGCTGGTGGTGGAGTGGCGCGGTTGGCGCATTATGCCGCTGATCTGCTACGACCTGCGCTTCCCAGTCTGGGCGCGCAACCAGCAAGATTACGACCTGTTGCTGTACGTCGCTAACTGGCCGACGCCGCGCGCGCATCACTGGAAGACGCTGCTCACGGCCCGTGCGATTGAAAATCAGAGCTATGTGGCGGGCTGCAACCGCGTCGGCACCGATGCCAACGGCCACCGTTATCAGGGTGACAGCGTGATCCTCGACCCGCGGGGTCAGACGCTGGCCAGCGCCCCGGAAAATCAGCCCGCGCGTCTGGATGCGGAGCTGTCGCTGGAAGCGTTACAGGCCTATCGGGAAGCTTTCCCGGCCTGGCGCGACGCGGACAAGTTCGACCTGTAGCACGCGCCTCTCGCCTTGTTCCCGACAAAGTGAGTCAGCGCTAACTTTTCGGCTATCAGGCGTGGCGTCGAATGCGCCATGCTCTTTCGTCCATAAAGAGACGGTGGGATAGACGGTGTGGCGCGAGCCGCCATTCACGAAAACCTCACGCGCCACAATCAGAACCGATTTACACCTTATCGTTCCAGCGACGGTGATACAGCCTGCCCTATTTCGCCCCCTTTGTCGCAACCGCACGGGCGCGCCCGAGATTCTCCACACTCACCTCAGACCGTTGCGTGCGACGCTTTGCACCGTCAGCAGCAACGCCTGCACCGCCTGCGCCACGTCGTTAGTCAGCACTGACTCATCGGGATGATGGCTAATGCCGCCGCGACAGCGCACGAACAGCATCCCTACCGGCCAACGTTCGGCGATGGCTATCGCGTCATGCCCCGCGCCGCTCGGCAGCGACAGGCCCGTTCCCTGCACCGTCGTCACGGCGTCGGACAACATCGCCTGCAGCCTGGCGTCGCAGCGCGTGGCGGGAATCCGATAATACTCCTCCGCGCTGAAGTGACATCCGCGCCGCGCCGCTGTCTCCTCCGCCGCATGCAGCAACTGGCTTAGCAAGGCCTCCAGCGCCGCGTCTTCCGGTCCGCGGATATCCAGCGTCAGCCTGACTTCGCCGGGGATAACGTTGGCCGCCCCCGGCAAACACTGCAACGCTCCCACGGTCGCGACCCGATGCGGATCGCCCGATTGCGTCAGCGCTTCCATCTGCGTCATCCAGGACGCCGCCGCCGCCAGCGCATCCTGTCGCTGGCCCATCGGCACCGTGCCCGCGTGGCCGGCGTGGCCCAAAAAAGCGCAGTTCAACCGCCGTGCGCCGTTGATCGCCGTCACCACGCCCAGCGCCAGCCCGGCCTGCTCCAGACACGGCCCCTGTTCGATATGCAGTTCCAGATAGGCCAGAATCTCGCTCGGCGCGCGCGCCGCCTCCCCGATGGCGTCGCTAGACAATTTGGCCTGCGTCAGCGCCTGCGCCACGGAAACGCCGTCGGCATCCCGGCACGCCAGCCACTCCGCCGGCCAGGTGCCGGTCAGTCCGCGGCTGCCCAGCAGGGTGATGCCGAACCGCGTGCCCTCCTCATCGCCGAAACCCACGATCTCCAGCGCCACCGGCAGCCGAATGTGACGCTGATGCAGGTAGCGGACGGTTTCCAGCGCGCAAAGTACGCCCAACATGCCGTCGTAACGACCGGCGTTACGCACCGTGTCCAGATGCGAACCGAGTAGCAGCGCCGGGGCATGGGCCGTTTCGCCCTCATAGCGGCCGCAGATATTGCCCACGCTGTCCTGCCAGACGCGCATCCCCGCCGCACGCATCCACTCGCCGACCACCTGATTGGCGCGCAGATGTTCTTGTGACAGGTAGACCCGCGTCAGTTGGCCTGCGCTTTCGGAAATCTGCGCCAGCGCATCGCAGCGATCCATGACCTGCCGCGCGGCGTCGAGCGCCTCGGCAGCCGTCATCGCCACGTTGCTCATGCCGATGCCTGCTGACTGGCGTAGACATCCCACGCGGCCTGCAACGCCGCGCCCTGCACCGAGCGGAAGCCCAGCCGATTCAGTACGGCTTCCAACGCGGTCAGCGTCTGCATGACGCAGTCTTTGCGCGCGTTGTAGCCCATCGTGCCGATCCGCCAGATCTTGCCCTGCAACGGGCCGAAAGAGGTGCCGATCTCGATGGCGAAATCGTCCAGCAGCAGCTTACGTACGGCTTCCCCGTGGATCCCCTCGGGGATCGTCACGCCTAAAACGTTGTTCATGCGATGCGCCGGATCGCCATAAGCCTGTAGGCCCATACCTTCGATCCCGGCCAACAGCGCCTGCCCGTGCAACGCATGGCGGGCGATGCAGGCGTCCAGCCCCTCTTCCAGAATAATGCGGGCGCACTCGCGGGCGGCGAACAGCATACTGGTCGCTTCGGTGTGGTGGTTTAGCCGCTCCGGTCCCCAGTAGTCCATGATCATGCCCAGATCGAAGTAGTTGGAATACACCCTCTCCTCGTCGCCATCCTGATGATCGTCGGTGCGGATCCCCTGCTCCACGCATTGGCGCCGGCGGATCGTCGCAGCCATCCGTTCGCTGATCGTCACCGGCGAACTGCCGGACGGCCCGCCAAGGCACTTCTGCAAACCGGCGGATACGGCATCCAGCCCCCAGGCATCGGTTTCCAGCGGGTTCCCGCCAAAGGACGCGGTGGCGTCGGTGTACAACAGCGCGCCGTGACGGCGGCAGATGTCGCCAAGCTGGTCCAGCGGTTGCAGCATCGTCGTCGACGTGTCGCCCTGAACAGTCAGCAGCAGACGCGGTTTGACGCGTTTCACGGCGTCCTCAATGCGGTCGGGCGTAAAGACTTCGCCCCACGGCGCTTCAATCGTATGCACCTCGGCGCGGCAGCGACGGGCAATCTCACACAACAAATGGCCGAAGCGGCCAAAAACCGGCACCAGCACCCGATCGCCGGGACGGATGGCCGAAACCAGCACGGCTTCGATGCCCGATCGCGAGGTGCCGTCCACCAGCATCGTCCAACGGTTTTCGGTACGAAACAGCTGGCGATACAGCGCCATGACCTGATTCATGTAGCCGGTCATCACCGGGTCGTACTGGCCAATCAACTGACTGGACATCGCCCGGAGAACGCGCGGATCGGCGTTAATGGGACCTGGCCCCATCAGCAGACGATGAGGCGGATTAATTTGAGCGAACAGTTCGCTTTGCATAGTGGTGAACTCCTGATGTCCTTAATTCATGGTGTGCGTAGCCGCGCCGGACGCAGAAAGGCGTACCGGTTGCGCCGCGTGTCAGGCTTCGGTCAGCCCGCGCACGGAGGCGATAAACTGTTTCAGTTCCGGGGTCTGCGGCTGGGCGAACAGGCGGCTCCCTTCGCCCTGCTCCCACACGGTGCCCTGATGCATAAACACCACGCGGTCGCCGACCTCGCGGGCAAAATTCATTTCGTGGGTGACCAGAATCAGCGTCATGCCCTCCGCCGCCAGCTGTTCCAGCACTTTGAGCACCTCACCCACCAGCTCCGGATCCAGCGCCGAGGTGATTTCGTCGCACAACAGCACCTTCGGATTCATCGCCAATGCGCGGGCGATAGCCACACGCTGCTGCTGTCCGCCGGAGAGATTGGCGGGATAGTAGTCCCGCCGTTCGCCCAGCCCGACTTTGTCCAGCATCTGTTCGCCGAGACGGCGACACTCCGTCGCGCTTTTGCCCAGCACCAACCGGGGCGCCAGCATCACGTTTTCCAGCGCGGTCATATGCGGGAACAAATTGAAATTTTGGAAGATCATCCCGACGGAACGGCTGATTTCACGCGCCTGAGACTCCCGGTCGGTGATGGTGATTCCGCCCAGCTTGATGCTACCTTCCTGATAGCCTTCCAGTCCGTTGATGCAACGCAGCAGCGTACTTTTACCCGAACCGCTGCGTCCGATGATGGAGATCACCTCGCCCATCTCGACGTCCAGGTCCACGCCCTTTAACACGTGGTTTTGACCGTAAAACTTATGCACCTGATTAAGGGTGATGAGCGGCATTGAATTTCTTCTCCAAATAGCGGCTGTAGTAAGACAGCGGATAACACAGCAGGAAGTAGCCGAGCGCCACCAGCCCGAACACCTTGAAAGGCTGATAGGTGACATTGTTCAGCATGGTTCCGGCCTTGGTCAGTTCGACGAAGCCGATGATGGACGCCAGCGCCGTGCCTTTGATCACCTGCACGGAGAAGCCCACCGTCGGGGCGATGGCGATGCGCATCGCCTGCGGCGCGACGACTCGGCTCAAGGTCTGCCAGAAGCTCAGCCCCAGACAGCGCGAGGCTTCCCACTGACCGCGCGGCAGCGCCAGTACGCTGCCGTGCCAGATATCCACCAGAAACGCGCTGGTGAAGAGCGTCAGCGCCAGCGCGGCGGCCACCCACGGACTGACGTCGATGCCGAACAGGCCCAGACCAAAGAAGGCGAGGAACAGCTGCATCAGCAGCGGCGTGCCCTGAAACAGGTTGGCGTAAGCGCGGGTCAGGCGCAGCGGCCAGGGACGGCGGGTCAAACGCAGCAGCAGCAAAGGCAGCGTCACCAGCGCGCCGCCGAAGAACGCGGTCAGCGACAGCAGCACCGTCCAGCGTCCCGCCAGCAGCAGGTTGCGTACGATATCCCAGTCGGTAAAGTTCATCATGCGCCCTGCGTTCCCAGAAAACGTCGCCCCAACATCATCAGCAGTTGGCGCATGAGCAGCGACAACGCCAGATACAGAAGCGTGGTGACCAGATACACCTCAAAGCTCAGGAAGGTGCGCGATTGGATCAGATTGGCGGCGAAGGTCAGCTCTTCGTACGACACCTGCGACACCACCGAGGAGCCGAGCATCACGATGATGCACTGGCTGACCAGCGCCGGATAAATTCGCTGTAGCGCCGGCGGCAGGATCACCCGCAGAAACGTCTGCGTACGCGTCAGCCCCAGCACCCGGCAGGCCTCCCATTGGCCTTTCGGCGTCACCTGAATGCCCGCGCGGATGATCTCGGTGCTGTAGGCCCCGAGGTTCACCAGCATGGCGATCAGCGCCGCCTCCCCCGCGGTCAACTTCAGCCCCAGACTCGGCAGTCCGAACACGATAAAGAACAGCTGCACGACGAAGGGGGTGTTGCGTATAACCTCCACGTAAACGCCCCACAATCCGCTCAACACGTTCGGCTTTCCGCTGCGCAGCGCGGCGCCGCCGATGCCGATGGCAATGCCGCCGACCGTGGCCAGCACCGTCAGTTGCAGGGTGACCCACAGACCGGCCAGCATCTCAGGCCAGTAAGGCCACAGCGCCGCGAAATCAAGCTGATAGGTCATGTCACGCGCCCAGATTGGCGGGTAGCGGCGCCTTGAGCCACTTCTGCGACAGGCCGTTCAGCGTGTTGTCCTGCACCGCCTTGTCGATCAGCGCATCGACCTTCGCCTTCAGAGCGGGCTCGTCTTTTTTCAGGCCGATAAAGCACGGCGAATCCTTCAGCATGAATTTCGCCACCGGCGCTTTCGTGGGGTTCTGGGCGGCGATGGCCGCGACCACCAGGTTGCCGGTCGCGATGTACTGCACCTGTCCGGACAAGTAGGCGGACAGCGTCGTGTTGTTGTCCTCATAGCGCTTCAACTGCGCCTCTTTCGGCGCGATGTCGGTCAGAACCATATCCTCTACCGCGCCGCGGGTGACGCCCACGCTTTTGCCCGCCAGCGCTTGAGGATTGGCGAGATCGCCGTCTTTCGGTCCGAACACGCCCAGGAAGAACGGCGCGTAGGCGCGGCTAAAGTCGATCACCTTTTCGCGCTCGGCGTTTTTACCCAGGCTGGAGATCACCAGATCCACCTTGTTGGTTTGCAGGTAAGGCACCCGGTTGGCGCTGGTGACGGGCACCAGCTGCAACTTTAGTTTCATCTCACTCGCCAGATAACGGGCCATGTCGATATCGTAGCCCTGCGGCTGCAGGTCCGTGCCGACCGAGCCGAACGGCGGGAAGTCCTGCGGCACGGCGACGCGCAGTACGCCGCGCTTTTCAATGTCTTGCAGCTGATCTGCCAGAGCATGCCCAGACTGTACAAAAAACAGCGCCGCGCTGACCACGGCCAAGAAACCTTTTCTGATATCCATCGCTCTGCTCCTGGTTCGCCAATGTGAAACAAAAGATTCTCAATAAACAATGATGAAACTATCGTTACAAACTAGTGAGCAAGATATATGCCAATAATGAGGTTGTCGGCGGGGTGAGATGAACAGCAAAAAAAAGCGCAGGCCTTCCTGTAGATAAGCTTTCTGTCAGAGTGAGCGGGAAGTAGCATTGCGGGGACGGCGAAGAAAAGACGACGACGCTCGCCCTGAAATAACGCACCATAAAAGAGCAATGGCACTCTTCTGGTGCTGAAAACCGGCTTATCGCTGAGCGCTATCGACACGTCCTTTGGCATGACGGCATGGCCGCCATCATGGGTTATTCAACGCATCACCGAAGTTCCAGGGCATTGACGTCAGGGGACGTTATGGCGATAGGCATGCGGAATGACGCCTGTGGACCGAGTACCTGACATTTCGACGTAGGTTGCCCATGATGTCGAGCCAGTCATGCGGCGCTCACACGCCGGGCGAAACTCCGCCTAACGCTGCTCCAGCTCATCCAGCTGTTGGTACAGATCGGCAATGTGGTGGATGCGCTGACGCCCGTCCTGCAACATTTCATGCAGCAACGCGTTGCTCAGCAGGTTGACCAGCCCCATCGCAGAGGCGTAGCTGTCGAAGGCGGAGACGCTGTCCAGCGGCGCGCTCAGCGTCCAGGTCGCCAGCGGTTGCAGAGTGTGGGCCTGCGGCTCGCACAGCAACAGCACCGGGACCTGTTTCTCCTTCAGTTGGGCGAGCAGAGACGGGATCAGTCGAGGACGACGGCGAAACGCGGCTACGATCACGACATCCTGCGGATTCAGGTCGGCCAGCTCTTCCGCCAACGTCTGCCCCGGCTGCGCCAAAAGGCAGACCTGCGGCCGCACCTGCAATAGCTGCTGGCGCAGATGCAGCGCCACCGGATAACTGTTGCGCAGCCCAATCAGGCAGACGCGCCGGGCCTGCCGTAGCGCGGCGATCACCGCGCCGAACTGCACCGGGTCGATCTGATTGACCCACTGGGTCAGATTCGCCATCTCCTGCTTATAGTGTCGCGCCAGCAGCGTATTGCCCTGCACCGCGTCGCGGTTGTCGGCCAGCGGCATGCCGCTTTGACGCAGCGTGCGCAGCTCGTCGCGCATTTCCCGGTAGCTGGGATAGCCGAGACGGCGGAACAACCGGCTGACGGTCGCTTTGGAGACGCCGCACAGTCGCGACAGCTCCGCGCTGTTGTAGCTGATCAGGTCGTTGAGGTGATCGAAAATAAACTCCGCGACTCGCCGCTCCTGGGGGGAGAGCGCATTAAAGTGGCTGCGTAGCCGTTCATCAATCTGCTTCATGCCTGCCTCTGTAACTTTCGTTTCATCCCTTCACGGTATCGCTGCACCTTAGCACACCTCTCGTCGGGGACAGTAAGAGGAAAAAGAGTGGAATGCTTCTTGCTTTTGTCTTGAGTCGATTATCCATGGGCACCCTCACGGCGCGACGTATGACCTCCGATTTATCGCTCGCCAGCGTTGAGCGCCGGAGCCTTGTCCCCTAGCGTTGGGAATCTTTTTTATGATGTACAGTAATAGTGCGCCCGCCGGCATGGTGGTGACGCCCCATCACCTGGCCAGCGCCTCCGCTCAGGCGGTGTTGCGGGAGGGCGGGAATGCGATTGAAGCGATGGTCGCCGCCGCATCCACCATCGCCGTCGTCTATCCGCACATGAACAGTCTGGGCGGAGACGGTTTCTGGCTTATCGTGCCGCCGCAGGGCGATCCCATCGCCATCGACGCGAGCGGACCGGCAGGCTCGCTGGCCAACCGCGCGATATACGACGGTCTGGACCGCATTCCGCATCGCGGCCCTAAAGCCGCCATCACTGTGGCAGGCACCGTCGGCGGATGGCAGGAAGCGCTGCGCTATGCCGCCGAACTGCGCGGAACATCGCTGCCGCTGAAGCGGCTGCTGGCCGACGCGATCCGCTACGCCGAACACGGTATGCCCGTCACGTCTTCGCAGTCGGACGCGCTGACGCAACAGGGTGAGGCACTCAGCGCCCATGCCGAATTTCGCCGCGTCTTCTTGCCAGACGGTACACCCCCTCTCCCCGGCAGCCGCTTCACTCAGCCCGATCTCGCCCGCACGCTAACGCAACTGGCGCAAGACGGTCTCGACAGTTTTTATCGCGGCCCGCTGGCCGATACCTTGGCGGCGGCCATGACGCAGGTGGGTATGCCGGTGACCCGGAATGATCTGGCGAACTATCGCGCCAAACGCGTCGCGCCCTTGAGGCTGGCCCACAGTCAGGGCGAGATCTTCAACCTGGCGCCGCCGACGCAAGGGCTGGTGTCGTTAGCGATCCTCGGGATCGCCGACCGGCTCGACATGGCCGATCTCAACGAGGCACAAACGATCCACCGCGTTGTCGAAGCCACCAAGCTGGCATTCGAACTGCGCGATGCCTACATCACCGATCCCAGGCTCGTCACGCAAGATATCCCGGCCCTGCTCAGCGCCGAGGCGCTGGAGGCGTTGAGCACCCGCGTGAATATTGACGCCGCCGCGCCGTGGGGGGAAGGCAAAGGCCCCGGCGACACCGTGTGGATGGGCGTGTGCGACAGCGACGGGCTGTCGGTTTCGTTTATTCAGAGCATTTATCACGAATTCGGCAGCGGTGTGGTGCTGCCGAAGACCGGCATCGTCTGGCAGAACCGGGGAGCCTCGTTCAGCCTCGATCCGCAGCATCTGCTGGCGCTGGAACCGGGCAAACAGCCGTTTCACACCCTGAATCCCGCCGCCGCACGGCTGTCCGACGGACGGACGATGGTCTATGGATCGATGGGCGGCGACGGCCAGCCGCAAACGCAGGCGGCGCTGTTTATCCGCCACGTGGTGCAGGGACTGCCGCTTCAACAGGCCATCGCCGCGCCCCGCTGGCTGCTGGGCCGCACCTGGGGACAAACCTCCGACAGTCTCAAGCTGGAGGACCGCTTCACGGCCGCCACCGTCGATACGCTGCGCACGCTGGGCCATGAGGTGGAGATGCTGCCCGATTTCAGCGAGAGCGTCGGACACGCCGGGGCTATCGTACGCCATACTAACGGTATGCTCGAAGGGGCGTTCGACCCACGCAGCAACGGCAGCGCCCTCGGCTTTTAAATCTGCAAGATCGCGACAACAACGATGATCACAGAGGGAACCATGAGTGAGATGAAAATTGATGACGCCGCACTGGCCGACTATCTGCGGCAAATGGAAACATTGCTGGCGCTGGAGTTAGATCCGGCCCGCCGCCAGGAATTACAGCGACAGTTCAGCCGCATCGCCGATATGGCGCTGCCGCTGATGGCCTTTCCGCTGGACGAACGTGAAGAAATTGCGGGGGTTTATCAGTTATGAGTGCGACACGCCACCCCGGCAGCTATTCCATTGATGAGCTTCATGCGCTGCAAGAGCGCGGCGAGTTGTCCGCGCAGGATATCGCCCGACAGACGCTCGCGCACATTGCCGAGCGCAATCCTCAGCTCAATGCTTACACCCGCGTCACCGAGACGCGCATGCTGGCAGAGGCCGCGCAACTCGACCGACAACGCCGCGACGGCTGCGCGCTGCCCGTGCTGACCGGCGTGCCGTATGCGGTCAAAAACCTGTTCGACGTGGCGGGAGAAACCACGCTGGCGGGAGCCAAACTGTTCAGCCAGCGTCCCCCCGCCACGCAGGATGCCTACGCCGTCTGTCGGCTGAGCGCTCAGGGCGCGCTGCTGTCGGGGCTGTTAAACATGGACGCCTACGCCTATGGCTTCACGACGGAGAATACCCACTATGGCGCGACCCGCAACCCGCATGACCTGACGCGCATCGCGGGCGGCTCCTCTGGCGGTTCGGCGGCGGCGGTCGCGGCCGGGCTGGTGACTTTCGCGCTCGGCAGCGACACCAACGGCTCCATTCGCGTCCCTTCGTCGCTATGCGGCATTTTCGGCCTTAAGCCGACCTTTGGCCGTCTGTCCCGCCGCGGCACGCAGCCCTTCGTCGCCAGCCTCGATCACATCGGCCCGATGGCGCGTAACACGGAGGATCTGGCGCAGGTATTCGATCTGCTGCAAGGCGTCGACGCCCACGATCGTTTTCAAACGCCGCATGCGTCGCTGGACTGCTCGGCCACGCTGGACGATGACGCGCAGCCAATACGCGCCAGAATTCTGGCGGGCTATTTCGCCGACTGGTGCGACGAACACGCGAAAACCGCCGTGCTGCGGGTCGCCCGGGCGCTGGGGGCCGATGATAACGTGGTGTTCGACGATGCCGCGCTGGCTCGTACGGCCGCGTTCCTGATCTCCGCCAGCGAAGGCGGGAATCAGTACCTGCCCGCGCTGCGAAGCGTGCCGGAACAGATCGAACCGCATTCACGCGAACGTCTGCTGGCCGGCGCGATGATCCCGGCGACGTGGTACGTTCAGGCACAGCGCTTTCGCGACCACTTCCGGCGGAAAGTCCTGTCGCTGTTCGAACACACCGATTTGTTGATCGCCCCGGCGACGCCCTGCTCGGCGACGCCGATCGGTCAGGAAACCATGAGCATTAACGGGGCGGATCTGCCCATTCGCGCCAGCATGGGCATGCTGACTCAGCCGATTTCGTTCGTCGGTTTGCCGGTGGTCACCGTGCCGCTGCTCACCGACTGCGGGCTGCCCATCGGCGTTCAGCTGATTGCCGCGCCGTGGCGCGAGGACATTGCGCTGCGCGCGGCCCGTCGTCTGGAGCAGCAAGGCATCACGCATTCCGTCATCCCCTTACAGCCCTGAAACGCAAGGAAACCGACATGTTGCAGCTCAACGACATCAACCTGCCCGACGTGCTGGAAGAGGTCACCGCCGCCTTCTCCCGCTACGAAAAAGCGCTGACCGGCAACGACGTCGATGAACTCGACGCCCTGTTCTGGCACGATGCGCGCACCGTGCGCTATGGCGCTTCCGAGAACCTCTACGGGATTGAGCAAATCCGGGCGTTTCGCGCCGCCCGTTCCTCAGCCGGACTCGACCGTCAGTTGCACAATACGGTGATCACCAGCTACGGCCGGGATATGGCCGTCGCCAGCACCGAGTTTCGTCGGGCGCATTCAGAGAAGGTGGGTCGCCAGATGCAAACCTGGATCCGCACCGAGCAGGGGTGGCGCATTGTGGCCGCCCACGTCAGCCTGATGACGTAAACGCGCCGGGCAGCCGCGTGATGACGACAGGCCGCGATGATCTGCGCGGCCTTTTTGACTTCATGGCGAGGGCGGTATCAACCGCGATAAGGATGGTGCTGACGCCAGTGGTCGGCGATATCCTGCCGACGGCAAATCCACACCCGATCATGCTGCTGAATGTAGTCGAGGAAACACTGTAGCGCGCGGAAGCGACCCGGCCGCCCCAGCAGCCGACAGTGCATGCCGACAGACATCATCTTCGGCGCGGTTTCCCCTTCGGCATACAGCACATCGAAGCTGTCCTTCAGGTAAGTCAGGAACTGCTCCCCGCAGTTGAACCCCTGCGGCGAGGCGAAACGCATGTCGTTGGCCTCCAGCGTATAAGGAATGATGAGGTGGGGCCGCGCCGCGCCGTCATTCCCCGCCACAGGCATCCAGAACGGCAGATCGTCGCCATAATAGTCGCTGTCATACTGGAAGCCGCCGTGTTCCACCACCAGCCGACGCGTGTTTGGGCTATCGCGGCCGGTGTACCAGCCCAGCGGCGGGCGGCCGAACAGCTCCGTCATCGTCTCCACGGCCTGGGCCATATGCTGGCGTTCAACCGCCACAGGCGTGTCCTGGTAGTGGATCCAGCGCCAGCCGTGGCAGACCACGTCGTAGTCCGCCGCCTGGATCGCCGCCACGACGGCGGGATTGCGCGCCAACGCCATCGCCACGCCGAACACCGTCAGCGGCAGACCGCGACGCTGAAACTCCGCGTGAATGCGCCAGAAACCCGCGCGAGCCCCGTACTCATACAACGAGTCCATCGACATATGGCGGTCCGGGTAACTGGCCGCGCCGATGATGTCGGACAGAAACTGCTCGGAGCCCGCGTCGCCGTGCAGCACGTTATTTTCCGCGCCTTCCTCATAGTTGAGGACAAACTGCACCGCGATGCGCGCGCCTCCCGGCCAACGGGCGTGCGGCGGCTGGCCCGCATAACCCATCAGATCGCGCGGGTAGTCCCGCCCTTCCCGCAACGCCTGCGTCACTGTCTTCATGCTGTGTTCTCTTTTCTGTGGCTGAGGAGATAAAACCGATGTCAGCGCAGTTGGCTGAACGGACCGGTCAGCGGTTTGGGCAGCGGATAGTCGAGGTCGCCGTGCTTGCTGGTGGTCAACCCCATCCCGACCAAGGATTCAACCAGTTTGACCGCAGCGCTGACGCCGTCGATCACCGGGATCTCCAGCTCCCGCGTCAGCTCGCCGGCCAGATCCGCCATGCCGCCGCAGCCCAGCACGATAGCGCCGGATCCATCCTGTTGTTTTGCTTGTATACACTGTTCGCGCACTTTCTGTTGCGCCACTCCCTGCCCGTCTTCCAGCGCCAGCACCGGTAGGTCGATGGCGTGCAGCGCGGCGCAGTGGCGCTCAAAGCCATACTGATGCAATAGGTGCCGCGCGATGACCAGCGTGCGCGGCAACGTGGTGACGATAGAAAAACGCGTCGCCACCAGCGTCGCCATATGCATCGCGGCTTCGGCGATGCCGACGACCGGCGCGGCCGCCAGCTCCCGCGCGGCCAGCAGACCCGGATCGCCGAAGCAGGCGATAACGTGACCGTGCACGCCCTGCGCCTTGCCCTGCCGGATTTGCTCCAGCACGCCGAGGGCGGCGATGGCCTCATCGACGTGCCCTTCTATCGACGGCGCGCCGTGAGAGGCGCACACGGCGCGTATTTCGGTGCCCGCGTGGGCCGCTCGCCGGGCGGCGGAGCCGATGGTCTCCGTCATTTCCCGACTGGTGTTCGGGTTGATGACCTGAATCACACAGCCGCTCATGCCTTCACTTCCCTGTTGAGATGACCGAACAGGCGGGAGAAATCCGGCGCGACGCTGTCGTCGCGATCAAATCGCAGATGGGCGGTGATGTCGTCGAAATGCCGCTGCATTTCCGACGTGAGCGCCGCCGTCTTTTTGTCTCTCAGCAGGGCGACCAACCGCTGATGATCGTGATAACGACACCCCTGTGGCCACGGTGCGCCATAGGCGGCAATCACCAGCGAAGAACGCAGCGTGAGCTGAGACACCATGCCGGTCAATACGGCATTACCGGAGATGGCCTGCAGTTGAATGTGAAACGCGGCGGACAGGCGAATCGCCTCTGCGCCATTCTGATCCTGATGGGCGTTGTCTTCCGCCTGCACCACTTTTTCCAGCGCCTGACAGTGGCTTGCCCGGCAATGCGCCACCACCTGAGGGAGGTTGGCGCACTCCAACAGACTGCGGGTATGAAAGATCTGCCGCGCTTCATCCACCGAGGGGGTGGCGACCTGTGCACCACGCTTGGGCGCCAGGTTGATCATTTGCACTGCGGCAAGACGCTGCAGCACTTTGCGGATGCCGGTTCGGCTCACGCCAAAGACCTCCGCCAGCGCCTCTTCCGGCAATTTGGTGCCCGGCAGCAGCTGGTGTTCCACAATCGCATTCAGCAAAGCGTGATAAATCACTTCGTCCTTTTGCTGAGAAAGCGTTTCGTCTTCAAGACCATAGGTATAGTTCATCACGTTATTCCATCACCATTTCATGGCTAAATCGTACACTTCAAACCTCAAGCTTTGTATACAAAAAATAGATTATGGCCCGAATCCTGCAAAACACCCTTTGTATACACCATCGTATGAAGAAGACGTTCGGTTATCCAAAGGAGCAGATTCCATGCCAGAAAATACCTCATCGAACCGCGCCATGCGGACAGACTACAGCCCCAGGTTATGCAATGAGGACCTCGCGCCGGTGCGGTCGCAGAACTGGTCCTGGTATAACATTTTTTCTTTCTGGATGTCCGACGTGCACAGTATGGGCGGCTACGTCGTCGCGGCCAGTTTCTTTACGCTGGGGCTGGCCAGCTGGCAGGTGCTGGTCTGTCTGCTGGCCGGTATTGGCATCGTTCAACTGTGCGCCAATCTGATCGCCAGACCCAGCCAGATGAGCGGCGTTCCCTATGCCGTGATTTGTCGTCAGGCCTTCGGGGTTTTCGGCGCCAATATCCCGGCGGTGATCCGCGGATTGATCGCCTTCGCCTGGTACGGCATACAAACCTATCTGGCCGCCAACGCGCTGATGCTGGCGCTGCTGAAGTTCTACCCCTCACTGATCCCGCTGACCGAGCCTCACTGGCTGGGCCTGTCCGCGCTGGGCTGGATATGCTTCGGCATACTCTGGCTGCTACAGGCTATGGTGTTCTGGCACGGCATGGCGGCCATCAAACGTTTTATCGATTTCGCCGGTCCGGCGGTCTATATAGTGATGCTGGGGCTGGCCGGTTGGATTGTTTACCAGACCGGCTGGGAGGGCATCTCCTTCACGCTGTCCAGTCACTCCCTGAGCGCGGGCGAGCAGTTGTGGCAGATGATCACCGCCATCGCGCTGGTGGTGTCCTATTTCTCCGGGCCGTTGCTGAACTTCGGCGACTTTTCCCGGTACGGCAAGACGATGCGCGACGTGCGCCGCGGCAATTTCTGGGGGCTGCCGGTCAACTTCCTGCTGTTCTCCATCGTAACGGTGGTGATCGTTTCCGGTACGCAGTCGCTGTTCGGCAAGATGATCACCGATCCGATCGAAACCGTGAGTCACATCGGCAGCGGCGTTGCCGTCGCGCTGGGCCTGCTGACCATGATCATCGCGACCATCGGCATCAATATCGTGGCGAACTTTGTGTCGCCGGCCTTCGACTTCTCCAACTGTTCGCCACAGCGGATCAGTTTTCGCGCGGGCGGAATGATCGCCGCCGTGGGGTCGATCCTGCTAACCCCTTGGAACCTCTTCCAGTCGCCCGAACTGATCCACTACACGCTGGACGTGCTGGCCGCTTTCATTGGCCCGCTCTTCGGGATCCTGCTGACCGACTTTTATCTGATCAAAGGCGGACGCGTGTGCGTCGACGATCTGTTTAACGCGACGCCACAGGGGCGTTACTGGTATCGCCGCGGTTTTAATCCCAACGCCGTTCTGGCGCTGCTCCCCGCCGTCGGCATTTGTCTCTTTATCGGCTTTATGCCGTCGTGGCATGCGATCGCCAATTTCAACTGGTTTATCGGCGCGGCGCTGGGCGCGGGCGGTTATCGCTTTCTGGCCCGCCATGAACGCAGCCCAGGCTATCGGCTTCGCCGCCTGTCTATGTCCGGTGTGGAATAGACGTTTTGCTGCCGGGTAACCCGAAATACCGCGCCCGCTCTACAAAAACATCCCGGCCTGAGCCGGGATGTAAGGGCGACGTCATACAGGGCATGAAGGCCATGCCCGTGTAGCGCGTTATTTCAGTTTGTAGATCCCCGCCTGCCACGGTTGCAGATTAAGCACCGTCGCATTAGCTTCAGGTTTTGCCTTTTCACCGCTTTCCAGCAGCGTTTCGCCTATCGCCAGATGATCCGGCAGCGTGTAGTCGATCGCTTTTTCCTTGAAGTTGATCACCATCAGGTAGCGTTCGCCCTTCAAGCTGCGGGTATAGGCGAAAACGTCGGGGTTTTGCGCGTCCAGATCGGCATATTTACCGTAAACCAGCGCCGGGATGCGGTGACGCAGGGCGATCAGTTCACGATAGTAGTTGTAGACGGAATTCGGATTGGACACTTCGCTCGCCGCATTGATCTCTTTGTAGGTCGGGTTGACCGTGTACCAAGGCGTACCGGTGGTGAAGCCCGCATTTTTTTCAGCGTTCCACTGCAGCGGCGTTCTGCTCTGCTCGCGCGAGGTGATGCGAATGTTGTTCAGGAAGTCGTCCTCCTTCACTTTGCCGCTGAGCACCAGGTTTTTATAGAACGCTTTGGTTTGAATATCGTTGTAGTCGTCGATGGACTTGAACGGCGCATTGACCATCCCCAGTTCGTCGCCCTGGTAGATGAACGGCGTGGCGTGCTGCGTCAGCAGCAGCGTGCCCAGCGCTTTCGCGGAGCGTTCACGCCATTCCGGGCGGTCGTCGCCGAGGGTGGAGACCACGCGCGGGTTATCGTGATTGCCGAGGAAGAACGCAAGCCAGCCATATTCGCCGCCGGATTCGTTCGCGTGTTGCACCACCTCTTTCAACTGCGGCAGCACCCAGCCTTTGTAATGCCACTTTTCGCCCGGATAGCGGTAGAACAGCACCGACTCGAAGGTAAAGGCCATGTCCATTTCATGACGACGCTGGTCGACATAATCTTTCAGCGACTCTTGCGGCACACCGAAGGCTTCAGCGGCAAACGCCATATCCTTGTGATGTGACATCACGTGCTGATTCATATCGTTGATATAGCGGTGCACGTCTGGACCGGTGCCATAAGTGGCCGCGGCGTGTCCCAATTGCTGCTGATTCAGATCCGGGAATCCCGGCTGCTTGGAGATGGTATTGATGGAGTCGAATCGCAGGCCGGATACCCCTTTAGACAGCCAGAACTCCATGATGTCGTAGAGCGCGGCTCTGACTTTCGGGTTTCCCCAATCGAGATCCGGCTGATGTACGCTGAAGTAGTGAAGATAGTATTGATCGGTCTTGGCATCTTTCTCCCACGCCGGACCGCTGAAGATGGACGGATAGTTGTTAGGCTCGCCGCCGTTTTTGCCATCACGCCAAAAGTAGTAGCTGCGGTAAGGGTTATCGGTAGACTCTTTGCTTTTCAGAAACCACGGGTGTTGATCACTCGTGTGGTTAAACACGATGTCGATCATCAGACGCATATTGCGTTTTTTCATTTCAGAGACGAGCCGATTGAAATCTTCCATTGTGCCGAAGTCTTTCATGACCTTTTTATAATCACGCACATCGTATCCGCTGTCCTGATTTGGGGAATCGTAGTGCGGCGTGATCCAGATGGCGTCGATGCCCAGATTATGTAAATAATCCAGCTTCTCAATTAAGCCGTTCAAATCACCAATACCATCTCCGTTACCATCCTTGAAGGAGCGGAGATAAACCTCATAGAAGACGGCCTGCTTCCACCAGGTCGGGTAGTCGTCAGAACGCTGAATAACGGCGCCATGAGGAGAAGCGGCTTCCCCAGGCTCCGCCTGAACCTGAGGGACATTCCCGCACAGGGCAATACCTAGACTTATCGCAATCAGCGATGCCAATCTCAGTTTATTCATATCCTTTTTTTCCTTGTTTGAAACAATAAGAAAAATACAGTTTTTATTTCTGATGTTATGGCGAAGGCATGTAAATACAGCGAGGTCGAGAATAGCACCATGAAAATAAGCACACATCACTTTAATATTGAATTAATACCTTAAAACCCTATACCCATGAATTAGTAAAAACACAAAGAATACCTAAAAAAACATTACTGGAAGAGTAATAGCCTCTTTTTTATATTCACCATTAAAAATCATTGAGCTTATTATGATTGGATAATAAAACGTCTCTTCGCGTGATTATTGAGAATTCACATTTGGCGGAGGGGGACAAAAACCAATAAAAATCAACAAATAGAACCACCACTCCCGTTTTGAAAGCGTCGACACTGAGAGAACCTGACCTCATCACGGCAACTTCATCACCACCATTGGATAACGCCCAAAATTATTTCATCCTCGATTTTCACAAATTCATATCGATAACGAGATGTTTTATTTTTCAAATAACATTGTAATATCACCGACAAAAAGCGCATTCCGTTAATCTTATTTATTCGCCATCAGCGCCTCAAAGCGAATAACGCGTTGAAAAGCCATTCATTTCGTTACACTTATTTACCGATAATTCACACCACCATATTTAAACAAAAAAACTTATTCCTCACTTCCAATAAGTTAATGACCTGAGCGACGTCAGAAAGAAATGAATATAAAGAAACACGGCGGGTGGAACTGCCTGAATAAACGGCTTCATGAGGGACAACTGCGTCAATGCGTCCATACGTTTCGCCACGCGGCACAGCCCGGCTCGACGTGAGCGAAAGGCTGTGCCCGTGGCGAAGACGCGTTCAGTACTCCTGTATCAACAAATCAGTTCAACTGGTAGATGCCAGACTGCCAGGGCTGGAGAGTAAGCGAAGACGCATTATGCGCCGGGGCGGCTTTCGCGCCGCTTTCGATGAGCGCTTTATCAATCGTGAGCGCCTGCGGCAACGAGTAATTGACCACCTTTTCTTTGAAGTTGATCACGACCAGATATTTAGCGTCTTGGGTGGTCCGGGTGTAGGCATAGATGTCCTCACTCTTCGGCGCCAGATCGGTGTATTTACCGTAAGTGAGCGCAGGCGTTCGATGGCGCAGCGCGATCAGCTGTCGGTAGTAGTGGTAAATGGAATCATCATGTGCGACCTCATTCGCGGCGTTGATCACTTTGTAGTTTGGATTCACGTTGATCCACGGCGTACCCGTGGTGAAGCCGCCATTTTTCTGCGCATCCCATTGGAACGGCGTGCGAGCATTATCTCGGGTCGTTTTTTTAGCGTTTTCCAAGAACCAGGTGGCCTTGACCTTGCCGGTCTCCACCACGTCTTGCCAGGAGCCCTTGGTTTCGAGGTCATCAAACTCCGAGATAGATTTGAAGGGATAGTTGGTCATGCCCAGCTCTTCCCCTTGATAGATGAAGGGCGTCGCACGCTGCGTCATCTGAAGCGTCGCCAACGCCCGAGCGGACAGGCTTCGCCACTCCTCGCGATCGTCGCCGAAAGCCGAAACCGCGCGTGGATTATCATGATTTCCTAGGAAGAACGCGTTCCAGCCATAATCTCCCACGACATCATTCATCTTCTGCACCACCTGTTTGAACTCGCTCAGCGTCCAGTCGCGGTAGTGCCATTTTTCAGTCATGTGGCGATACAGCAGGATCAGATCGAATGTGAAGACCATATCCAGCTCTTCCCGACGCTGATCGACGTACAGAGGAACCTGTTTGAACGGTACGCCGAAGACTTCACCCGCCGTCACGATGTTGGGGTACTGAGACAAGACCTGAGTGTAGATCTCATGGATGTACTTATGCAGGTTCGGCCCCTGCGTGTAGGTTACTGCATAGTTGGTGAGTTCCTCAGGCGTCAGATCGGGAAAACCGGGGAACTTGGAGTAGGTGCCGACCGTGTCGAAGCGTAGACCGGAGACCCCTTTGTCGAGCCAGAAACGGACGATATCATAGAGATCGTGCCGGACTTTCGGGTTGTCCCAGTTCAGGTCCGGCTGATGTTTGCTGAAGTAATGGAGATAATATTGACCGGTCTTGGCATCTTTTTCCCAGGCTGAACCGCCAAAGAACGAGTGATAGTTGTTTGGCGGCCCCCCATTCTTGCCTTCCTGCCAGAAATAAAAGTCTCGATAAGGATTACTTTTTGACGACCGACTTTCCTTGAACCACTCATTTTGATCGCTGGTGTGGTTAATCACCACGTCAATCATCAAACGCATGTCGCGTTTTTTCATTTCAGCCATCAAACGGTTAAAATCGTCCATCGTTCCATATTCACTCATGATTTTTCTATAATCACGAATGTCATAACCGCTATCGGTATTCGGCGAATCATAATGTGGCGTCATCCAAATAGCATTGATACCCAATCCTTTTAGATAGTCCAGTTTCTCAATAATACCTGGGATATCCCCAATACCATCTCCATTCGTGTCCTTAAAGGAACGTGGATATATCTGATAGAAAATAGCTTCCTTCCACCATGAAGGATAATCATTGGATTGCTGTATTGAAGCTGGTGCTGGAGCACTCTCGGCTTTCGCTGGCTCAACGCCGTTTGAAATAATAATACTCAGGCTCATAGCCATAAGCGATGTTAGTTTCAACATGGTCATATCCTTTTCCTCTAATATCCAATGAGTTACTTCCATACATAATACTTATATTTCCTCGCTTAAATTAAAAGCAAGACCGAGAGTAGCATTATGAAAATATGCATACATCACTTTATTTATTAATAAATACCCACCAAGTAATTTCTATTTAAGTTTTTAAATTTGCATTCAATAAAATTTGAAACTTTTAGTGTTATCCATAATTTATTTTTATTTTCAGGTAAATTTAATTGAGTGCATTTAATTTATTTTTCGCACTTCGAGTGCATAATTCCTTTATATTCAATTCAGTACTTTTTTTCGTTTTGATATATCGGCCTGGGTATCGATATTGCAGACACGCAACAGGTCAGGTCGCACAAAACAGCGAGGAGGATGACAAAGATGGGGGATATATCTCCGCCATAGCACGACGGAGTGGGGATATTGGGCGAAATGCGGTTACTGGCGGCAGAGGGGGCATTCACAACGCAGAACGCATTCCCGCACGCCGAAAATCACCTATTTGTTCGTTCTTTCCAAAGAGGCGTCGCCGCTCAATCCCATCACAACGGACAAGCCGCGAGTCGACAGTGGGCGTCAACACGGATTGGAAGACCGGAGGTAACATCGCGCCTCTCGCAAAACGCTGAATCCGCTGCTCATGAGGTCCGCTTTTTGATGATGACCTCACGTGTGGAGGTGTGGCGCTGAGCAAAATAATGCCTTGTATTCGGTAAAGGACGCGGAATATATCCGTTGTATCGAAGGGATATTATCCATCGCGGAAAGATAACGACATTTACTGTTCGCTGAGTTCCGGTAACGTCCCGTGCGAAAAACCACCCATACGCTGTTGTTATTTTAGCAAAACTAGGCTAACACCTTCAGCGACCGGCCTTTTTTTTCACCGAAAGCTGCTTGCCAATACCCTATTTATTCATGCCGATCTAAATATTGCAAAACCACAAAATCAGGGAAGTGAAAACATATTTCGATTAATCAACACAGAAACGACCAAAAACAACACAAGACAATGATTTTAATGCATTTTATATTTGTTTAATATTATTAATGGTTTTCGAATTTAGATATTTAGCCCTGTAAATTTGAGGTATAGAAACACGTAAAAAAACCGAAAATAAGAAGGGAGAGAAATTACTCAATCCGGCTTTAGGGGTTGTCTCAAATGATTATTATGGTAGGGTGTACGGCTGTTTTATAGTTAACAGGGCAGATCTATAGCGCATAACATCAAAGCAATATCGTCACTATAGGAACTAACCAATTTCATGGCAATTAAACTTGAAGTAAAAAATCTCTACAAAATATTCGGCGAACATCCTGACCGTGCATTCAAGCTGATGGACAAGGGCTTAAATAAAGATCAGGTGTTTGAAAAGACCGGACTTACGGTCGGTGTGGAAAACGCCAATCTGGCCATTGAAGAAGGCGAGATATTTGTCATCATGGGATTATCCGGCTCGGGAAAATCCACGCTAGTACGCCTTCTCAATCGTCTGATAGAACCCACGCGCGGTCAGGTGCTGATCGACGGCGAGGATATCGCCCGAATCTCAGATAGCGCCCTGCGCGAAGTTCGCCGCAAAAAAATCAGTATGGTGTTTCAGTCATTCGCGCTGATGCCCCATCTGAACATCCTGGACAACACCGCATTCGGTATGGATCTGGCGGGCATCCCCAGAGCGGAACGAGAGCAGAAAGCGCGCGACGCCCTGCAACAGGTTGGGCTGGAAGCCTACGCGGCATCCTACCCTGACGAGCTGTCCGGCGGGATGCGTCAGCGCGTGGGCCTGGCTCGCGCACTGGCGAACGACCCAGACATCCTTCTGATGGATGAAGCGTTTTCGGCGCTCGACCCCCTTATTCGTACTGAAATGCAAGATGAGCTGGTCAAGCTGCAATCTCGTCAACAGCGTACCATTGTGTTCATTTCCCATGACCTCGACGAGGCCATGCGTATCGGCGACCGTATCGCTATCATGCGCAGCGGCGAAGTCATTCAGGTCGGAACGCCGGATGAGATTCTGAACAACCCGGCCAACGACTATGTGCGCACCTTCTTCCGCGGCGTCGACATCAGTCAGGTGTTCAGCGCCAAAGATATCGCGCGCCGCCGTCCGGTCGCCATCATCCGCAAAACAGCCGGCGTGGGCCCGCGTTCCGCGCTGGCTATTTTGCAGGAAGAGGACCGAGAGTTCGGCTATGTGCTGGAACGAGGCCAGAAATTCATCGGTATCGTATCGATTGAATCACTGAAAGCGGCCCACAAGGCGCAACTGCCGCTAGACCAAGCGTTACTGTCCGAACCATCTCCGGTTCCCGCCGACATGCCGCTCAACGAGCTGATTTCCCTCGTGGCGCAGGCTCCCTGCGCTATACCTGTCGTCGGCGAAAACAACGAGTACATGGGCATCATCTCCAAAGGGATGCTGCTGCAGGCACTGGATAAAGAGGGCTCTCTGAATGACTGATGCGACTAACCCGTGGGAGTCAACCACGACCGCTGAACAAGCCGCCCAGCAACCGACCGCCGCGCCGCAGGCCGATCCCTGGAGCGCAGCTCCCGCCCCGACCGATGGCGGCGGAGCTGATGCCTGGGGCAACGCCGCTCCACCCGCCGGCGGCACCGATGTTCCCGCCGGGAGCACCGACTGGCTGAGCAGCGCGCCAGCGCCGGAACCCGAGCATTTTAGCCTGCTCGATCCGTTCAAACATACGCTAATCCCGCTGGATAGCTGGGTGACCCGCGGCATCGACTGGCTAGTCATGCACTTCCGCCCAGTATTCCAAGGCGTGCGCGTGCCGGTCGATATTATCCTGAATGCCTTTCAGCAACTGCTGATGGGAATGCCGGCACCGGTGGCCATCATCGTGTTCTCCCTGCTGGCCTGGCAGGTCTCCAGCTTCGGCATGGGGATGGCGGCGTTTATCTCCTTAATCGTGATCGGCGCTATCGGCGCATGGTCTCAGGCGATGGTCACGCTGTCTCTGGTGCTGACCGCCTTGTTCTTCTGTGTCCTCATCGGCCTCCCCATGGGAATTTGGCTGGCGCGCAGCGAGCGGGCTGCAAAGATTATCCGCCCCCTGCTGGATGCTATGCAAACGACGCCTGCGTTCGTCTACCTGGTGCCGATCGTTATGCTGTTCGGGATCGGCAACGTGCCGGGCGTAGTGGTGACCATTATCTTTGCGCTGCCGCCAATGGTCCGTCTGACCATACTGGGCATACGTCAGGTCCCTGACGACCTGCTGGAAGCCGCAGAGTCCTTCGGTGCCAGCCCGCGTCAGCTGCTGTTCAAAGTTCAGCTGCCGCTGGCGATGCCGACCATTATGGCCGGGGTCAACCAAACGCTGATGCTGGCTCTGTCGATGGTGGTCATCGCCTCTATGATCGCCGTCGGTGGTCTGGGACAAATGGTGCTGCGCGGCATCGGCCGGCTCGATATGGGACAGGCTGCGATCGGTGGGGTCGGGATCGTCATTCTGGCCATCATTCTTGACCGACTGACTCAGTCTCTGGGCCGCGACAAACGCAGCCGTAACAATCAGCGCTGGTTCAACAGCGGTCCTATCGGTCTACTGGCCCGTCCTTTCATCAAGTCCTGACTCTCGTGACCGGCTCCGGCCGGTCACATCAAGATAAATCATCATAATGACAGGGGAAGCAACGTGTCCCCGATATCAACAAGAGGAATTGTTATGCGTAAAACAGGCATAATTTCGTTTGCCCTGACCGCCGTACTTAGTACCTCTCTCGCGGCTGCCGAACTTCCGGGCAAAGGCATTACCGTACAGCCGATTCAGAGTACGCTGACGGAAGAAACGTTCCAGACGGAGCTGGTGAACAAAGCGTTGGAAAAACTGGGCTACACCGTACAACCGACACGTGAAGTGGACTACAACGTCGCTTATACCTCTATCGCAGCCGGCGACGCGACCTTCATGGCGGTCAACTGGGATCCGCTGCAGAACGACCAGTATAAATCCGCAGGCGGCGACGCTAAATTCTTTCGTCAAGGCATCTACATCTCGGGTGCGGCACAGGGTTACCTGATCGATAAGAAAACAGCGGAACAATACAAGATCACCAACATCGCCCAGTTGAAAGATCCTAAAATCGCCAAGTTGTTTGATACCAACGATGACGGCAAAGCCGATCTGACCGGTTGTAACCCGGGTTGGGGCTGCGAAGCGGCCATCAACAACCATATGAAAGCCTACGGCCTGACCCCGACGGTGGAGCATAATCAGGGTAACTACGCGGCGATGATCGCCGATACCATTACTCGTTTCCACGAAGGCAAGCCGATCCTGTACTACACCTGGACGCCATACTGGGTCAGCAACGTCCTGGTGCCAGGACGCGATGTCGTCTGGCTGCAGGTTCCTTTCTCTTCCCAGCCTGGGGATATGAAAGGCGTCAGCACCAAGCTGCCTAACGGCGCCGACTATGGTTTCCCGGTGAACAACGTTCGTATCGCCGCCAACAAGGCATGGGCAGAGAAAAACCCGGCGGCAGCCAAACTGTTCTCCAGCATGTGGCTGCCGGTTGCCGATGTGAATGCGCAGAACCAGCGCATGCATGCAGGCGAGTCGTCTGAAGACGCGATCGAACGTCACGTTGACGGCTGGATTAAGGCCCACCAGCAGCAGTTTGACGCATGGGTCAACAGCGCGCGCGACGCGGCTAAGTAAATCGTTATTTGGAGCGCCTGGCCATCAGGCGCTCTTTCCTCCGCCATACGCCTACCCGCTTTTTCGCGACGACGCCCCATCCTTTTGACTGGCCCCTCTTATCTTGCTTTCCCTTGACGTCACAGTGACGACGATAATTCAGTCTGGAATTATGACGCATTGAATTGACTCAAAAGGTGGTATCAATGAGGGATCTGTCCGATACTATTTATCTGTAGCCTTAACAGATAGTTAACCCTGCCATGAATACCGCCATACCACGCCCCCAAACGTTAAGCCCGGCGCTCACCCTTTTAATGTCGGCCGCAACCGGCCTGATGGTCGCCAGCAATTACTACGCACAACCCCTGCTGGACGCCATCGCCAATGCGTTCATGCTCTCTCCCAATCAGGCGGGCTTTATCGTCACCACAGCCCAGCTCAGCTATGCCGTGGGCCTGCTCTTGCTGGTCCCACTGGGAGATATGCTGGAGCGCCGAGGACTGATTGTGGTCATGAGCCTGCTGTCCGCCGCCGGCATGCTGATCACCGCGTCGTCATCGTCGCTGTGGATGATGATATTCGGCACCGCATTGACCGGGATGTTCTCCGTCGCCGCACAGGTACTGGTGCCGCTGGCCGCGACGCTGGCCTCGCCGGAAACCCGCGGTAAAGTGCTAGGCACCGTCATGAGCGGTCTGCTGCTGGGAATATTGCTGGCGCGAACGCTGGCGGGCGCGCTGGCGTCGCTGGGCGGATGGCGGCTGGTTTTCTGGGTCGCGAGCGTTCTGATGATCGTCCTGTCCCTGCTGCTGTGGCGGGCGCTGCCGCGTTACAAACAAGACAATCAGCTAAACTATCCGCAGCTTCTGGCATCGATTTTCCATCTGATGATGACGTACAAGCCGCTGCGTATACGTTCCATTTTGGGTGGGCTGACGTTCGCGAACTTCAGCATCCTGTGGACCTCCATGGCGTTTCTGCTCTCCTCACCGCCCTATCGTTACTCCGAGGGGGTTATCGGCCTGTTTGGGTTAGCCGGCGCGGCAGGCGCGCTGGCGGCCACGCGTGCTGGACGCCTGGCGGACCGCGGCCATGCTAAAACGGTCACGACCGCCGGCCTTATCGTACTAGCGCTGTCGTGGCTGCCTATCGCGGCTGGCATGCATTCGATCCTGCTGCTGCTGCTGGGGATTCTGGCGCTGGATCTCACGGTTCAGGGCGTTCATGTCACGAATCAGAGTATTATTTATCGCGATATGCCTGAAGCCCGCAACCGTATCACTTCGGGATATATGACCGCCTATTTCATCGGCGGGGCGCTAGGCTCGATGGTCTCCGCCATGATGTTTCAGTACTTTGGCTGGCTGGGCGTTTCCATTGCGGGTTTTCTAATCAGCCTCTCGGCCCTGGTCGTTTGGTGGTGCAATAGAAACGACGTTTCCTAATTCCAAGCCCCCTCTTTCGAATCATTTGACCCGAAAGAGGATTTCCTCAAATCTCTTCTTCCGGAAATTTTGTTTTTTTTATCAAAACAAAACAGGGAGAAATAAAATAAAACACATAAAAATCAACAAAATATTAAGTTATGTGCTTTCATGCCTCAGTTTTTTTCCTCTTTTAGTACTTTCCGTCATTTACCTAAGTAATAACCTGCGTTACTATACAGAAAGTGATTAATGAGGTTGACATAAATGGAAAGTTCGTTTGCACCAATTGAAAGTATGCTGCGCATGCGCGCAACTCGTCATCCAGACTTCCCTTATAAGGAAGTGACGATGCTCCGTCTGTTTCTACATTTACAGACAAAAATACTTGAACACCGTAACCGAATGCTGAAGGAGCAGAACATCAATGAGACGCTGTTCATGGCATTGCTGACGCTTGAATCTCAAGAGTCTTACAGCATTCAGCCTTCTGAGCTCAGCGCCGCGCTCGGTTCATCACGCACCAACGCCACGCGTATTGCGGATGAACTCGAAAAACGCGGCTGGATTGAGCGCAGAGAGAGTGAAAGCGACCGGCGGTGTCTGCATTTGTTTATGACAGAAAAAGGGAAGGCTTTTTTGAATGAGCTACTTCCTCCGCAACATTACAGCCTGCATCGGCTATGCTCTGTCTTGGATGACGAAGAACAGCTCGAGTTGGAAACACTGATGCGTAAGCTATTAGGCCGCCTTGACGAAATTGAGAAAGACATGACGTCATAGCGTTTCACCATCATCAGTCAGCTCCATGCCGCACCACACTGACGTTTACCGACACCAGGCGGACATTGTTGTGACTTGCACACCCCTATGTGCCAGGAATGACGGGTTGTTCTCAGTGTGGCTCCGGCACGAGCTGTCTGTTTATCGCAGCCAGAGCGTTAGCGACACCATCCTTACATCGCCGTATGGCAATTACCCATTCAATAATGAGAAGTACATTAGGGGAAACCATGAGCTCCACTGTGGAAACATCTGCACCGCAACCTGCCAAAAAAAACAAAACCCGTAGGAAACGCATCTTAACGCTATTAACTATTTTCTTTTTATTCCTAGGCTGCCTGTGGCTCGCCTATTGGTTCCTGGTTTTACGTCATCATCAGGAGACCGATGATGCTTACGTTGCGGGTAATCAGATCCAGATTATGTCGCAGGTCGCCGGCAGTGTGACCAGCGTCAATGTCGACAGCACGGACTTCGTCAGGAAAGGCGATGTACTGGTCGAACTCGACCCGACCGATGCCCAACAGGCTTACGAGCGCGCGCAAACCGCGCTGGCGAATAGCGTGCGTCAGGTTCATCAGTTAATTATCAATGGTCGTCAGTATCAGGCGAATATCGCACTCCAGCAGACGGCGCTAAACCAGGCGGTTAGCGATCTGAACCGCCGAGAAGCTCTGGGCAAAGTCAATGCCATCGGACGCGAAGACGTGCAGCACGCACGCGATGCCGTTGCCAGCGCTCAGGCGTCGCTCGACGCCGCTAAACAGCAATTCGCCGCCAATCAGGCGCTCATTCTCAACACGCCTCTGGAAAAGCAGCCGGCGATACAGCAGAGTGCCGCCGACTTACGTGACGCCTGGCTGGCCTTGCAGCGTACGCACATCGTAAGCCCGGTAGACGGTTATGTGTCGCGCCGCAGCGTGCAAGTCGGCGCCCGTATTGCTTCGACATCGGCTCTGATGGTGGTCGTGCCCGCGAAAGGCCTGTGGGTAGACGCCAATTTCAAGGAAACGCAGCTGGCCAATATGCGTATCGGTCAGCCTGCCACCATCGTCAGCGATCTGTACGGAGACGATGTGGTGTATAAAGGCAAGGTCGTCGGTCTTGATATGGGAACCGGCAGCGCTTTTTCCCTCCTACCCGCTCAGAATGCCACCGGCAACTGGATTAAAGTCGTCCAGCGCCTTCCCGTTCGCATTGAGCTCGATCCGCAAGAATTGGCGGATCATCCCCTGCGCATCGGTCTGTCAATGCTGGTCAATGTCGATACCGCCAAAGCGGACGGCAAGGTTTTATCTGACATACCGCGTAGCGAACCCGCCTACCAAAGCAATGCGCTGGAACTGGACATGGCGCCGGTCAATCAGCTCATCGACGAGATTATCCATGCTAACGCAGGCTGATTATGGGGGATAAACACGTGCAGAAGAAACCGCTAGAGGGAATACAGCTGGCTTTGTTGACCATCGCGCTCGCGCTGGCCACCTTCATGCAGGTACTGGACTCCACCATCGCCAATGTGGCGATCCCGACGATTGCCGGCAATCTGGGTTCATCCAACTCTCAGGGCACCTGGGTGATCACCTCTTTCGGGGTAGCGAACGCCATTTCCATTCCAATTACCGGCTGGCTGGCGAAACGCTTTGGAGAAGTGCGCCTTTTCGTCTGGGCTACGGGACTGTTTGCACTTATGTCCTGGCTGTGCGGGATCTCCAACAGTCTTGAAATGTTGATCTTCTTCCGCGTCCTGCAAGGGCTGGTCGCGGGCCCTATCATCCCGCTTTCGCAAAGCCTTCTGTTGAACAACTATCCTCCAGCGAAACGCAGTATCGCACTGTCGCTATGGTCGATGACCGTCGTCGTCGCACCGATTTTCGGTCCGATACTCGGCGGCTGGATCAGCGACAACTATCATTGGGGATGGATTTTCTTCATCAACATTCCGCTGGGCGCTCTGGTGGTCCTGCTGACATTGCAGCTGCTGCGCGGACGTGAGACTGCGGTTACGATCAGGCCAATCGATACCATCGGACTTGTATTGCTGGTCTTGGGAGTGGGTTGCCTGCAAATGATGCTCGACCGCGGGAAGGAGTTGGACTGGTTTAACTCGACAGAGATCATCACGCTTTGCGTCGTCGCGGTGATAGCACTCGTGTTCCTGGTCGTATGGGAGCTGACGGACGATAATCCGGTAGTCGACCTATCCTTATTCAAATCCCGCAACTTCACCATTGGCTGCCTGTGCACCAGCCTGGCGTTTATGTTCTATTTCGGCGCCATCGTTCTTATGCCGCAGCTGTTGCAGGAAGTCTATGGTTACACCGCCACCTGGGCAGGATTGGCATCAGCCCCCGTAGGACTGATGCCAGTGCTGCTTTCGCCTATTATTGGGCGCTTCGCGCCGCGCCTGGACATGCGCTATCTGGTCAGCTTCAGTTTTGTGATGTACGCCGTCTGCTTCTATTGGCGGACCTATACCTTCGAACCCTCAATGGACTTCGCCGCCTCTGCGTGGCCGCAGTTCGTGCAGGGATTTGCCGTCGCATGCTTCTTCATGCCTCTGACGACGATTACTCTTTCGGGACTCGGACCAGAGAGGCTGGCTGCGGCATCCAGTTTGTTCAACTTCTCGCGTACCCTTGCTGGCTCCATAGGCACATCGCTGACAACCACGCTTTGGGAACGACGCGAAGCGCTGCATCACGCACAGTTGACGGAATCTATCTCACCTTATAACCCTATTGCACAGCAGTTCTATCAGCAAATGGAGGCCTTGGGGCTTACCCAGCAGCAAGTATCTTCTTATCTCGCCCAGCAGATCACCGGGCAAGGGCTGATCATTGCTGCAAATGAAATTTTTTGGGCGGCGGCGGCAATATTTATAGCGCTGATTGTTTTGGTGTGGTTCGCTCGACCGCCCTTTGCCAGTTCTGGAAGCGGAGGCGGCGCCCACTAAATCACCGCGACGTCTTATCACCGTGCCGTCCTCTTTGAGGACGGCTTTTTTGTCTATGGACGAAGGGGATACGGTTCTAGGCTCTCCATCAGGTTTTACTGAACGCTTTCACCCTCAATTCTGACGTCACGCCATCATTCAGATGTCCTTCACCTACGGCATTTTCTTCTTTATAACAACTTCGCGCCTTCGTGGCTTAAAACTTCAAAATGCGCAAAAACGAAACACCATCAGAACAAAACCACAATAAAACGCATTTTTAAACCAACAATTGAAATAATAAACCACAAAATTGCCACATTAAAACAATAACCCCGAATTAGTTAAAATTATCAAATCACCATTGAATGCTATAAATATACTGTATATAGTATCAGCACTGTACAGATGTACAGTTAAATAAATCACTTTCATAGGAGATACATTCATGGCCATTCGTAAAGAGCTGAAAGCCACCCCCGCTTACAAACCGACAATCTGGACTCGTGCCGATGCGTTGAAAGTCACGTTTGACGATCCCACAACGACTCAGCCTGTGGTCAGTGCCGACTTTAAAACCATGAGCGAAGACGTATTCATCTGGGATACCATGCCGCTGCGTGATATTAACGGTCACACTGTGTCAGTCGATGGTTGGTCAGTCATTTTCACCCTTACCGCGGATCGTCAGGAAGACAACCCGGATTACCTGGATGAAAACGGCAACTACAACATTACTCTAGACTGGAATGACCGTCATGGTCGTGCAAAGATCTGCTACTGGTTCTCTCGCAATAGCAAAGATTGGACCTTCGGTGGCCGCATGATGGCTGAAGGCGTTTCACCTACCACTCGCGAATGGGCCGGCTCGCCCATCCTGCTGAATGAACAAGGCGATATCGCATTCTACTACACTGCGGTAACCCCTGGTTCGACCGTCTCCAAAGTACGTGGCCGCGTTGTGACGACGTCTACCGGTGTAGAAATGGTCGGTTTCAACAAAGTGTTCAGCCTGTTCGACGCCGATGGCGCGATTTACCAGACTGAAGAACAAAACCAGTACTGGGCCTTCCGTGATCCATGGCCGTTCCGTGACCCGAAAAACGGCAAGCTGTACATGCTGTTCGAAGGTAACGTTGCGGGTGTACGAGGTTCTCATGTCGTCGGTGATGACGAACTGGGCGATGTACCGCCAGGTTACGAAGAAGTGGGTGGCGCACGCTACCAGACCGGTTGTATCGGTATTGCTGTTGCGCTGGATGAAGATGGCGATCAATGGGAACTGTTACCGCCGCTGGTTACTGCTGTTGGCGTCAACGATCAAACTGAACGTCCTCACTTCGTATTCCAGGACGACAAGTACTACCTGATGACGATCAGCCACACGTATACCTATGCTGATGGTTTGACCGGTCCGGATGGTGTTTACGGTTTTGTGGGCAACGAGCTGTTCGGCCAATATCAGCCGATGAACAGTTCTGGTCTGGTGTTAGGTAACCCGTCCAGCCAGCCTTACCAGACATACTCGCACTATGTCATGCCTAACGGCCTGGTAACGTCCTTCATCGATAGCATTCCTACTGACGTTGAAACAACAGGTATGGAGTACCGTATCGGTGGGACTGAAGCGCCGACCGTGAAGATCAAATTCGTTGGTTCTCGTAGCTTTGTGGTTGAAGAACTGGATTACGGCTACATTCCGCCGGAACTGGATGTGAAAACGCTGTAAAGAATGACCCACTCATGTGGGCCATACTCAGCACTTCAATGTTGACCGGCACCTAGCCATGCCCGGCGAGGGTGCCAAATGAAGAAGGCCAGTCAGCTGACACTGACTGGCCTTTACTATATCACGCTTAAAAACCGGATGTCACCGGTCAGCCTTGATTCTGGCGCCACCATTCTGCCAGCAGAATACCGGTCGCTACGGAAATATTCAGGCTTTCGACCTTTCCAGTCCCGTCGATAGAAACTTTCATGCCGCCTTTTTCCCAGGCTCCGTCAGTCAAACCATCGCCCTCTTCACCTAAAACGATGACCGATTTCGCAGGTAATTTAGCGCCAGAAAGCGGTGTCCCTTTATGACTGGACGTGGTCACGATGGTGTAGCCGGCACGTCGAAACTCATCCAACGCATCGGTCAACAGGTCGGTACTGATGGCTTTTACGTGTTCCGCGCCACCTTCTGCCGTACGCACTGCCGCGCCGGATTCCAGTATCGCTGCGTCACGGACTAGAACGCCACGCACGCCGAAATGCGCGCAGCTACGGATGATCCCACCAAGGTTATGCGGGTTACCCACTTCTTCCAACGCCAAAACACAGTCTTTCTCGCCAGCTTCACTCAGGTAATCTTTTACCTCGGTGCCACGGCGCTTCTTGATCAGGAAGCAGACACCGCCATGATGATCGGTACCGGACGCTTTGGTCAGCTCTTCATCATCGACAACGTGGTATGCCTTACGGTTTGCCGCCATCCAACGCAGCGCATCGCGAAAACGCGGAGTGACTTCTTGCAGAAACCAGGCTCGTACGATCGATTCGGGACGGCTCTTGAAGAGAGCCTGACAGGCGTTTTCACCATATACGCGAGTTTCTTCAGCTCGCTGACGGCGCAGCTGCGCAGGATCTAACTGACTTTTACCGACAATACCGCCATGGTCGGGAACGGCATCTGGGCTACGTGAAACCGTTTTCCAGGGCGAGTCGTAATCACCTGTCGTTTCTCGACGAGCGGGGCGCTCTTCCTGACGCTTCTCTCCACGCCACTTAGAACCCTCGTCACGACCGCCGCCATCCCGCGACGCGGGGCCGCGTTTATCGCGCGGTTTTTTATCGCGATTGTCGCTGCTATTATTGCGTCGCGAGTCCGACGGACGTGAATTCTTATCCTTTTTATCGTCCTCATCGTTACTGCGGACGTACATAACGCGGACCTTGCCGCCTTTCCCACTGAATGAATCGCTCATCTTTTTCTCCACCTACGCGCTCGCCGCGAAGAGTACCTTATGTCCCCTCGCTTAGCTACCGACCGGCACATAAAAGTCAGGAACTATTGTAGCCATTGAGTAAACCACGTTGTTCCTTAAGGTTCCGGTCACGATACTTAAGTCACACTCACAATCGCCGCTTGCTGGTCTTCAGTTGCACTCGCGGCGGTGTCCTTCAACATCTCACTGACCCATGTTAGTCCTTTGATTATTGAGGCCTTGTTATGAATACGGTTTGTGCATCATGCCACACTACCAACCGCCTAGCGGAAACGCGCATTGAAGATAACGCCACCTGCGGACGCTGCGGGGAGACGCTATTCAAAGGAGAAGTGATTAACGCCACGACAAAAACCCTCGATAAAATACTTCAAGACGATCTTCCCGTCGTCATTGATTTTTGGGCGCCATGGTGTGGTCCGTGCGTTAATTTCGCGCCCGTTTATAGCAGCGTAGCAGAAGAAAACGGCGGCAAAATTCGCTTTGTGAAAGTGAATACAGAAGCCGAACCCGAACTGAGCGAGCGTTTTCGTATTCGCACCATCCCGACGATTATGATTTTCAAGAATGGGCAGATGGTTGATATGCTCAATGGCGCCATGCCGAAAGCGCCTTTCGAAAGCTGGCTGGAAGAGTCACTCTGACGCCGCTTGCAGGACAATTTCACTATGCGGGGCTTCTGGTCCCGCCGTGGCTCGATTAGAATGGCGTCTTTTTGCGGGGCACTATGACACAAAACGCCGTCCTTCAATTGCGCGAACAGCGCTTAGCGCTCGCCACTCGCCCGTTTAACGCTCGAGGAAGTCGCGTTGTTCGGTGTCAACGATGCCTGCTTCCCACCATTCGTTGCTTGTGTCACACCATCGTTCCACAGCAAGCACGAAGCCGCTTTTGCCTGATCATGTTCGATACGGAACCCATGAAACCCAGCAATACGGGTCGCCTCATCGCGGATATTCTGCCGAACACATTAGCTTTTCAATGGTCACGCACAATGCCCAATCCAGCGCTTTTAGCGGCTATTCAATCATCGCACTATCAACCTTATGTGGTTTTTCTGGCCGAAGAAGAAAAAAAGGAACGAAAGGTGTTTCACCAGTTGCCTGATACGGGTAAAACTCCACTTTTTATTATGCTGGATGGCACTTGGCCAGAAGCCCGCAAGATGTTCCGTAAAAGCCCCTACCTGGATAGCCTGCCCATTTTGTCGCTTAGTATTGAGGCCTTATCTCGCTATCAATTGCGTGAAGCGAGTTTAGCGGGTCAGCAGTGTACTGCCGAGATCGCCGTGGCGCTCTTGGAGCAGGCTGGGGATAACGTGGCGGCGCAAACATTGAATCATCACTTTGAACACTTCAGAAAAAGTTACCTCGCGGGAAAACCTCACCATCCAGCAGACAGAAGCGAAAACACACGTTAATCCCCTCACTTTGGATATACACGTCACATGTTTTTGCATCGGAATAGGCTGATTTTTCACGTGTTCAGTGGTTAAGGCAACAGACGTGAACTTATTCACGGGCGAGGCAGAACGGCATCCGTTTTAAGCCAATATGTCTTAGACAGTATGGCGGGGGAAAGACATTATATGAACCGAATAGCCTTTTGAGTACCATGTCGAATCGAGTCATCGTTAAGGTCAAGAGTCCTGACTAAAAGACAAAACCTGCTCACAACAGCGGGAAAGTGATGTTATTATTGCCCGATTCGGCCATATTTAACGTTCACCATGACCAGCCCGGTCATACCATGATAAGAGAAGAATCGCACTGTGATGTTGTCAAAACTAAAGCGAACTAAATACCAACAACACCTTGCACAACTGCCCAAAATTCCTCAGTCAGCCGACGCCGTGCAAACACTCCATCGCCCAGAGGAATTCCGTCGCACGCTTGTCGAACGGATTCTCCAGGCAGAACAACGCATCTATATCGTATCTCTGTATCTAGAGCACGATGACGGCGGTGAGACGATTTTATCCGCACTTTACCAAGCGAAACGCCAGCGCCCTGAGTTGGATATTCGCGTATTAGTGGACTGGCACCGCGCACAGCGCGGTCGTATTGGCGCTGCGGCAGCGAATACCAATGCAGACTGGTATCACGCAATGAAGGAGCGTTGTGAAGGTATCGAGTTTCCCGTTTATGGGGTTCCGGTTAATACACGCGAAGCCCTGGGCGTACTCCATCTGAAAGGCTTTATTATCGATGATGTCGTCTTGTACAGCGGCGCCAGCCTGAATGACGTCTATTTACAGCAACACGATAAATACCGTTATGACCGATATCAGCTGATTGATAATAAGACGCTGGCAGATTCGATGGCGGGTTACATACAGAGGCTACTGGCGGCATCGGCGATACAGCGTCTTGATATGAAAGACAGACCTAAGACCGCTGAAATCAAAAATGCGATTCGTCGATTCCGTCAGATGCTACGCACCCTCAATTATCGCCTACCAAACGTACCAAGTAATAATAATCAGCTAGCCATAACGCCGTTGGTGGGATTAGGGAAACAGAGTCCATTAAATAAAACCATTCATCATTTGATGTGCTGTACTGAACAACATTTGGTGATGTGCACACCTTATTTTAATCTACCTGCACCGCTGGTCAGAAACGTTGTCAGCCTACTGCGTAATGGAAAAAAGATCGAAATTATTATTGGCGATAAGACAGCTAATGATTTTTATATCCCGGAAACAGAGCCATTCAAAATTATAGGCGCGCTTCCCTACCTGTATGAAATCAACCTCCGCCGTTTCCTCAGTCGATTGCAAAAATATATCGACAATGGGCAATTAGTCGTACGTCTATGGAAAGATGGCGATAATAGTTTCCACTTAAAAGGACTGTGGGTAGACAATAAATGGCAGCTATTGACCGGCAATAATCTTAATCCTCGCGCCTGGCGACTGGATCTCGAGAATGCTATTTTGATCCACGATCCTCAAAAACAGTTGTTGGAACAGCGAATTAAAGAACTGACTTGTATTCGTGAAAACACACATATTTTGAGCAGCTATCAGCAGCTGGAAAGTATCGCACAATATCCGGTCAAAGTTCGCAAGCTCATTCGCCGTGTACGCAGGGTGAGAATAGATAAGCTCATTAGCCGTATTCTGTGATGTCTTTTATGAAATATTCGATGACAGCCGATGAGCGATCAATTTTATTCATCTCTCTCACTGATCTGATTAAGTACTTTACTTTTAGCCGTTGCGCCAAAGTTTCCAAGCGGAGTAATGTGAATGTATTAACTCGGCTAACAAACTTTGACGCAACCCATTAATTAATCCTGTTTTCAGGAAACGTCTGCTTTATTATTTCGCAGCTAGCTACCTTATAAATAGAGAGTATTCAGCTACAGCGCCCCAAATATAGGTATGCCTGTCACCTAAAATCGACAAGGATATCGCTCGCAGATCTATCTACCTTGAATAGGAGTAGGTAAGTCCCGCGCCCGAAAGACGCAGGACACAGGGCCTATATGTTCGTTTATAGGCCTTATGACGCATTTGGCTCGCGCTGCGTTAAAGTGTCTTGCCTTGCCCTTTGCGATGCAGTCCCAGAGAGACCAGGAATGAGATCGCGCCCATGGCCGAAACATACCAGAAAAAGGCGTTTTCCGATCCCAATGATTTCAGTGAAAGCGCCACATATTCAGCGGAACCTCCAAACAGTGCGTTAGCTACCGCATAGGACAACCCTACGCCCATTGCTCTGACTTCTGGAGGAAACATTTCTGCCTTCAAAATCCCGCTGATTGCCGTATAAAAACTGACGATAATCAGCGAAAGAAGAACTAACACAAAGGCAATTATCGGGTTGGTCACGCTCTGCAGAAGGGTCAGAATAGGCACCGTCAACAACGCCATTAATGCACCAAAGCACAGCATGGAGTTGCGACGTCCAATCTTGTCGGACAAATGTCCGAACAGAGGCTGCAACAGCATGAATACAAAAAGCGCCACCGTCATCAGACCGCTCGCCAGTTCAGGTGCCATACCAGAAGTATTGACGAGATACTTCTGCATGTAGGTGGTAAATGTATAGAACCCCAGAGACCCGCCCGCCGTAAATCCCAAGACCATCAAGAACGCTTTGCGATTATTCCATAGTCCACGCAAAGAGCCTGCGTCCTTATGTGAGCGCGACGCTTTATCCGAGGTTTCATTAAGCGAGCGGCGTAAAAATAAGGCAACAACAGCCAGAATTGCACCAATGAAGAATGGAATACGCCATCCCCAAGCATACAAGCTCTCAGAAGGCATTGTGTGTTGCAATATGACAACCACTAACAGGGCCAGTAGCTGACCGCCGATCAACGTGACGTATTGGAACGACGCGAAAAACCCCTTCCGTCCTTCAATTGCAACTTCGCTCATATAGGTGGCGCTAGTGCCATATTCCCCGCCAACAGACAATCCCTGAAAGAGACGAGCAAACAGGAGCAGTATAGGTGCCCAGGTGCCGATAGTGTCATAACCGGGCAGACAGGCGATAACCAAAGACCCGAAGCACATCATGCAGACGGAGATAAGCATTGACGTTTTGCGTCCGTACTTGTCGGCTATGAATCCAAACAACCATCCCCCGATTGGACGCATCAGGAAGCCCGCAGCGAATACACCCGCGGTATGTAGAAGCTGTGTAGTCGGATTTTCAGAAGGGAAAAAGATGTGAGCAAAATATAAAGAGCAGAACGAATATACGTAGAAATCAAACCACTCTACCAAGTTTCCCGATGATGCTCCCACAATTGCCTTGATCCTCTGTCGAGAATCATTTTCTCCGGGCGTTAATGTTTTTAAATTTATATTTCCCGTCATACGTTTTTTTCTCTCCTGTTCGTAGGACATAACTATCCAACATATATACAGTAAAACAGGATCCTGTTTGCAGGCAAAGAATAATGTATACACTTAATGATTTATCGTTAATTACGATGGTCAAATAAGTTAAAATTATGGGTGATTTGAGGTATTCAGATACGAAAAAGCCTCTGGTATTATCCAGAGGCTTTCCGTTTATTTGATGCCTGGCAGTTCCCTACTCTCGCATGGGGAGACCCCACACTACCATCGGCGCTACGGCGTTTCACTGCTGAGTTCGGCATGGGGTCAGGTGGGACCACCGCGCTATCGCCGCCAGGC
>NZ_FNQS01000014.1:0-96442 GCF_900107885.1 Lonsdalea quercina
GCGGTCGATACCGCCGCGCCGGAAGCGTCGATCACCATCGATAACGTCACCGGTGACAACACCGTGAATATCGCGGAAGCGGGTCAGAACCAGAACGTGACTGGCCGTGTGGGCAACGACGTGCAGGTGGGCGATACGGTGACCGTGACCATCGGCGATCAGGCATACCAGACTACGGTGACCGCCTCCGATAGCGGCAATGTGTGGAGCGTGAGCGTGCCGGGCGAGGTGCTGGCCGGTAACAGCCAGATCCACGCGGAAGTCACCACCACGGATGCGGCGGGTAACCCGGCCACTGCCGCGGCAGACCACGGTTATGCGGTCGATACGGCGGCGCCGGAAGCCTCCATCACCATCGACGATGTGACGGCAGACAACACGGTGAATATCGCGGAAGCGGGACAGCCGCAGGCCATCACCGGCCGCGTCGGCAATGACGTGCAGGTGGGCGATACGGTGACCGTGACCATCGGCGATCAGGCATACCAGACTACCGTCACCGCGTCGGATAACGGCAACGTATGGAGCGTCTCTGTACCGGGTGAGGTGCTGGCCGGTAACAGCCAGATCCATGCGGAAGTGACCACTACCGATGGTGCAGGCAACGCCACGACTGCTGGTGCTGACCACAGCTACGCGGTCGATACGGCGGCGCCGGAAGCGTCCATCACCATCGATGATGTGACGGCCGACAACACGGTGAACATTGCCGAAGCGGGTCAGAACCAGAACGTGACCGGTCGCGTCGGCAACGACGTGCAGGTGGGCGATACGGTCACCGTGACCATCGGCGATCAGTCGTACCAGACCACCGTCACCGCCTCCGATAACGGCAATGTGTGGAGCGTCAGCGTACCGGGAGAGGTACTGGCCGGTAACAATGAAATTCATGCCGAAGTGACTACCACGGATGCGGCCGGTAACCCGACCACGGCATCTGCCGATCACGGCTACGTGGTCGATACCGCCGCGCCGGAAGCCTCCATCACCATCGACGATGTGACGGCCGACAACACCGTCAATATCGCCGAAGCGGGTCAGAATCAGAACGTGACCGGTCGCGTCGGCAACGACGTGCAGGTGGGCGACACGGTGACCGTGACCATCGGCGACCAGGCTTACCAGACCACCGTGACAGCGTCTGATAGCGGCAACGTGTGGAGTGTCAGCGTACCGGGCGATGTGCTGGCCGGTAATTCGCAGATCCATGCCGAAGTCACTACCACGGATGCGGCGGGTAACCCGACCACGGCATCTGCCGATCATGGCTACGCGGTCGATACCGCCGCGCCGGAAGCGTCCATCACCATTGACGATGTGACCGCTGACAACACGGTGAACATTGCCGAAGCGGGTCAGAACCAGAACGTGACTGGCCGTGTGGGCAACGACGTGCAGGTGGGCGATACGGTGACCGTGACGATTGGCGATCAGGCCTATCAGACTACGGTGACCGCCTCCGATAACGGCAACGTGTGGAGTGTCAGCGTGCCGGGCGAGGTGCTGGCCGGTAACGCGCAGATCCACGCGGAAGTGACCACCACGGATGCGGCCGGTAACCCGACCACGGCATCTGCCGATCATGGCTACGCGGTCGATACCGCCGCGCCGGAAGCGTCGATCACTATCGACGATGTGACGGCCGACAACACCGTCAATATCGCCGAAGCCGGTCAGAATCAGAATGTGACCGGCCGCGTCGGCAACGACGTGCAGGTCGGCGATACGGTGACCGTGACCATCGGCGATCAGACATACCAGACTACGGTGACCGCCTCCGATAGCGGCAATGTGTGGAGCGTGAGCGTGCCGGGTGAGGTATTGGCCGGTAACAGCCAGATCCACGCGGAAGTGACCACCGCCGATGGTGCAGGCAACGCCACGACTGCCGGTGCTGACCACAGCTATGCCGTTGATACTGCCGCGCCGGAAGCGTCGATCACCATCGATACGATCACCGACGATGATTCAATCAATCTGGCCGAAAGCAATCAGCCGCAGACCATCTCCGGCCGTGTCGGCAACGACGTGCGCGTCGGCGATACGGTGACGGTCAACGTCGCGGGTCAGTCTTATCAGACCAGCGTGACGGCCGGTGCGGACGGGGCTAAGGTCTGGAGTGTCGTTATTCTGGGCAGCGTGCTAGCTCTGGATACCGTGGTGCACGCAGCGGTCACCACCACTGATGAGGCGGGGAACGCGACGACGGCGACGGCCGACCACACTTACACGGTCGATACGGTGCTGCCGGATGCCAGCATCACCATCGATGATGTGACCAGCGACAATATCATCAACATCGCTGAGTCTGGACAAACGCAGACGATCTCCGGTCACGTGGGTAACGACGTGCAGGCAGGCGATATCGTCACGGTCAAAGTGGGCGAATATAGTTACCAGACCGAAGTCACCGTTAATGACGAAGGAGACGCTGTCTGGAGTGTGAATGTGCCGGGCGACGTGCTGGCCGGTAACGCGCAGATCCACGCGGAAGTCACCACTACGGATGTCGTCGGTAATTCGGCAACGGCGTCGGCCGATCACGGTTACGCGGTGGATACGTCCGCGCCGGAAGCCAGCATTACGATTGATGCGGTCACGGCGGATAACACCATCAACCTGGCGGAATCGGGTCAGACCCAGACTATCACCGGCCGTGTCGGCAACGATGTGCATGTCGGCGATATCGTCACCGTCAGCGTGGGGGGACAGACCTATCAGACGAACGTGGTCGCCGCCGCGGACGGCAGCTATGTCTGGAGCGTAGAGGTTCCCGGTAGCGTGCTAGCGGGTGACTCGCAGATTCACGCCTCAGTCACGACGCTGGATGTGGCCGGCAACCCGACCACGGCGACAGACGATCATGGCTATGGCGTGGATACGGTCGCTCCGGACGGCGGTAGCCATACGCTGACCGTCGCAGAAGATACGGCATTGGCCATCTCCTGGAGCGATCTGGGGGTATCCTCCGACACCAGCAGCATCGTAATCTCTTCGCTGCCAGACGCCAGCGCGGGTACATTCTATTACAGCCAGAGCGGCGAATGGCATCAGGTGACCGTTGGTCAGGCGTTCACGGCGGGCGATACCGCGTTGCGCTTTGTTCCTGCGGCCAACGTGTCTGGTAACGGACTGGCGGAGCTGAGCTGGCAGCCGGTCGATGCCGCGGGCAACACCGGCTCTCAGGGCGAAGTGTCCATCAATGTAACGCCGGTGGCGGATGCGCCAGTCGTATCGTTGGATATCTCCAGCGGTGAAACCGTACCGACGACCCCGTCTTACATCAAGGTCAACGGCGGTAGTGAAAACGGCGGATTCGACGTTCAGGACGGTAAAATTGTGCGTATCGGCGACAACGTGCGCATCTGGCTGTCCGAAGGCGATACGGTGCCTGAAATTGTGGGTAACGGCGTGGTCGCTTACTACGGTCAGGGGAACACGAATGGCACCAGCAGCCAGTACACCGACCTGTTCGTCGTCCATGACGGCAGCGGCTACTATCAGGATGGCAGCTGGCGCTCGCTGAACGCGGTGACCGGCAATAGCGGGACGGAAGCTTCAGGTACGCGTCCTGACTATATCTTTGTTGAAGGTACGACGGCTGATGGCTACACCACCTACGTCGGTCCGAACAATAATGCCGCCACCAATGTGAACACGTATGACTCTGTGACTATTACGTATCAGGGCAATACGTTGATCAGCGGCGCTAACCATCTGGACGGCATTATCTACGGCGACGGCAGCTATATCGCGGCGGATAAGCAGGACTTCAAGGAAGAGTCTGTGGCGGAACAGGCGGGTTATCAGCAGCATGAATTGACCGTGTCTGCCGCGCTGACCGACCTTGACGGCAGCGAGCAGCTGTCGGGCATTACGCTGACGGGGATTCCGGAAGGCTCCGTGTTGACCGATCACATCAATAACGTGACGGTCACCGTCGGCGCGGACGGCGTGTACCTGATTACCAATGCTCAGCATTTGGATACGCTGGCCGGAACCATCACCATTCAGACGCCTGTCGATGCCGGTAAGTTCGACATCATTGCGCAAGCGACGGCGACCGAAGTGGCGAACTATGATTCGTCGACCGGCTATTCTTCGCAGGAAGTCGAACAGTTCGGCGCGACGATGGGCACCACCGGCGACGATACGCTGACGGGGACGAACAGTAACGATCTGATCGTGGGTGACGTCTCCGGTCTGCAGATCATGGAAGGGCAAAACTACAACATTGCCTTCCTGGTGGACTCCTCCGGCAGTATGTCGAATGACAGCATCAGCAAGACGGTAGCTTCGTTGACCACGGTCTTCAACAACCTGATCAAGAGCACGTCGGACGTTCATTCGGGGTCGGTGAATGTGTTCCTGGCGGACTTCGATACGAAAGTCGGCCAGACCATCTCCGTCAACCTGTCGGATTCCAACGCCTTGTCCAAACTGGTCGCGGCGCTGCAGACAATGACGTCCGGCGGCGGTACGAACTACGAGGATGTGTTCAAAACGGCGGCTAACTGGTTCCAAAGCGATACCGTGGAAAGCAATCCCGGCACCAATCTGACCTACTTCATTACCGATGGTGAACCGACCTATTATCAGACGGGTGAAACGGATACGGTGAGGGTCAGCAGCCGTACGACGCTGGATATCGACTCGTTTGATTACCAACCGGGCCAGGCTTACTATATGAACATCTCCGGAGTAAGCCGTGAGGTGATCAGCAGTACCGGCGACGTCTACTACTACTCTAACTCGGGTCGTGGCGGCGTGACGCGTACGGTGATTGGCCAGGTTCACGCCGAGGGCGACGGGACTTACGAGATCTCTCATCTGGCGGGCACGGGTTACAACGCCAACTCGGCGACGATGTCGAACTCCTCTGAAGGCTATGCCTTGCTGCATGAGGTATCGAACGTGGAGGCCATCGGGGTTGGGGATTCGTTAAATGCATCGAGCCTGAAAAACTACGATAGCGACGGCGTGGTGTTGGATCACATCGACCCGGGCCAGCTGTCAGAAGCGATTCTGGGATCGAACCAGTCTCTGACCGGTGGGCACGATACGCTGCTGGGCGGTAACGGCGACGATATCCTGTTCGGCGACTCTATCTCGTTCGACGGCATCGACGGCAACGGTCTGCCGGCTTTGCAGCAGTACGTCGGCAACCAACTGCATCTGGGGTCGGATACCACCGCATCCGTCCAACAGGTACATGAGTATATCGCCGGACATAGCGCCGAATTCGATATTGCTTCCTCGCAAGGCGGTAATGATACGATTAGCGGCGGTTCGGGTAACGATCTCCTGTACGGACAGGGCGGTAACGACACCCTGGATGGTGGTTTGGGTGACGATATCCTGTATGGCGGAAGCGGCGATGATGTGCTGAGAGGCGGGGTCGGCAACGATACGCTCATCGGTGGCAGCGGCGCGGATACCTTCGTCTGGAAGGCGGGCGATACCGGTTATGACACGATCAAGGACTTCAATCCGGCGGAAGGTGATCGCATCGACCTGAGTGATTTGGTCGGCGAGCTGGAAGCGGGAACGGATATCAGCCACTATATCCGCATTGTGGATAACCAAGGTTCGCCGACGATTGAGGTGAGTACTCAAGGCCAATTCACGGAGCAGGGGGGCGCAACGCCGGATACGTCCATCACGTTGGAACATTACAACGGGGCGATGCCGTCTCTGGAAAGCCTGATTGCGAAGCCGGAACATAGCGCTTAGCCATCAATACTCAACTCGCAATAGGCAACACCAAGGAAACCGGACGTTATGCGTCCGGTTTCCTTATTGGCAGTATGTAAAAGGACAGCCTATGTTTTATATATTACGAGATAACGACGGTAACTTGGTTCGGGTGGAGCCTGTCCCCTTCGAAGGGATGAACGGCGAGCTGCTACAGGACTCGGTGGAGGCACAGGCGTGGATGAATAATCAACAGTCGATTCTTTCTAGTCTGGAACAGCTGCGCAACAGCGACCTGGAAATGGTGCGTGTGCTGGAGGACCTGATTCAGGTACTGACCCAAAAAGGGTTGCTGAATATCACGGATTTCCCGCAGGCGGCGCAGCTGAAATTGATTCAGCGTGCACAGGCGCGTGAAGTGTTAGGGGGATTGGATGCGCTGATTCGCGATGACGAAGAGGGGATGTTTTGAATCTTGGTCCTGATACGAACTGACTTGCCGTTGCCGGCAAGTCAGTCGCCAAGACTCAGGTCAGGACAGCGATACGGGGAACGGTTCTCCCAATAGTCGGCCCATCGCGCCTTTGATGCCGAGCGCTCGCAGTTCTTCCAGCTCGCCTTTCGTTTCCACTCGTTCCGCAATCAGCGGCAAATCAATACTATTCATCGCGCGTTGCAGTGCCGTGATAAACACCTTCTTATCCTCCGCCTCATCGATACCGCGTATATAGCTGCCGTCGATTTTCAGGTAGGCGAGGCCCCATTTCGACAAATTGCCGATAATGGTAAAGCGGCCGCCAAAGTGCTGCAGTCCCAGTTTGCAGCCAAATTCGTTAAGCAGTTTCACCAGCAGGTCGAGCTGCTGCGCGTCGGGCAATTGGTTTTCGTCCAGTTCCAGAATCAGACGCGCGGCCTGCTGCGGATACGCTTTCAACGGTGCCAGCCATTCTGCCATCAGTTGCAGATCCAGCACGGTGCTGCCGGATAGGCTTAAGGCCAGCGTGCCGTCGTAACGCTGCAAATAGGCGAGGGCATGCTTCATCATCACCTGATCAAGACGGGTGTTCCATCCAAAGCGTTGTACCCATGGCAAGAATTGTCCGGCGTTGATGGTATTGCCTTCCTGATCAAGGATGCGGGCCAGTACTTTGTGATGAAGAATCCGACCATTCTCGGCGCAGTCCATCACCGGCTGCAGGAACAGTTGGACATTCTCCTGCGCCAGCAACGGATCCAGCAGGGTGAACCAGTGATGGCGGTCAGCCACCCATTGAGACTCCTTACCGTCTTCCTCTTCTTCCGCATGGATATCCGAATTGCGTTCTGCTTTCATCAACAGGCGATCGCCTCTGATGAACAGCGACGCAGGAGAATCTCCATGCTGGAATGACACCAGCGCCAAGCGGGCCACGGGGGACACGTCCGTCTCGCCGGTCAGAAATAGCGCCTCGATCCGGTTCGACAGTTCGTCGGCCAGTGCCTGCGCCTCTTTCTGTACCAGGCCGGGACAGAAAATGGCGAACTCTCCGCCGCGAATGCGCGCGGCGAGGCTATCAGCTTCGACATAACGTTTTCTGCATTTCAGAATGTTTTGCGCGACGGAGGCTAGCAAGGCATCGGTTTTCGCTGCGCCCAGACGCTGGTTCATACCCGCCAGATCCTGTAGACGCAGCATAATTAGATAACCGGTGGAGGCTTCCTCATCGCTAAGGCGCGTTTCCAACTGGATATCCATCGCGCGGCGGTTGGCCAGCCCGGTTTGCGGATCCTGATAAGCTTCCTTACGCAAGCGCTCGCTTCGCTGGGCTTCCTCTTCGAATAAGGTCTGAAGTTTAGTGACCATGAGGTTCATGGCCTGAACGACCCGGCGCAGCTCCGGCGTCTTGGGCAGTTTGGGGATGCTCAGGAACTCGCGACGACAAATCGCGAGCGACTGTATGACCATATCATCCAGCGCACGCAGCTGACGACGCAGGAACCAGGCGCCTAGCACCAGACCGATCGCGCCGCACGACAGCATCCAGATCAGCGAAGCGGAGGTACCTTGCCACAGTCTGGCGATGGCAAACATTGGGTGGCTGACGACTTCGACCCGTGCCGCCTGCTCCCAGCCGCGCATCACGATGGCCTGACCATTACCCGGTTGCAAGTCCACCAGTCGGACAAACCAGACGGGAACGTTCGAGACTTCCGGCGATGTAGCTCGCTCCATCGTCACCTTGTGGGTTTCCAGATCGATAACGCGAATACTGGAGAAATAACCGCTATCGAAAATAGAACTGACCAGCAGTTCGACCATCGCGGGATCGTCGATATTCGGCGTGAGCGCCACGCCCAAAGCCGTGGCGGCATCCTGAGCGTGCGAGTGCAACTGGTTGTTATATTGATCGCGTGAACTTTCCAGGTTGGCGATAAAACTACCGCTGAAAATGAACAGCATAAACAAACAGATGGCTATCAGTAATTGTTTAAATAGCGACATAGCCCCATCCTACTCATCAAGAGAAAATCCTTCTGCGCGCATTTAAATTAGTAAGTCCTGCCAGCGAGACAGTCGTTTGCTGTCGCCAGCGCGTCGATTGCCGCCCGTGCTGGGTAGCCAGAGTCCGTCGCCATTAAAGGAATAGACCGGCAGCAAGTCTTTTCGCTGGGTAGCGGGACGGATCTCGGTGATCAAACTGTCCAGGATCAACGGGATAGCGTTTGGTGAAGGGTAATAGCTGAGCACCATATGCGCACGGTTTAGGCTTAGCGCTTTAACGTAGGTGATACGCAGCTTTTCACGTTCGACGCCAAGGTGAATGAGCGTCAGATATTTGGCGATCGCATAGTCTTCGCAGTCGCCCATCCCTTTTCGCAACATTTCGATCGGCGTGGCCCAGTAATCTTCCTGCCGCCAGACATCAATATCTTCCCGGTAAGCTATTTTGTCATTGAAAAAGCGGTTGACCGACTCCAGTTTCTGGCTCTCTGTGGCCGTTAGCTGCGCCTGCATCAACGCTTGCCAGGCGGTTATCCGCTGGCGTGCTTCCGGCGTGGCCTGACCATAACGCTGATCGGTAATTGAGTTGATGGCGGAGAAATTCCAGTCCGCATAGAGCGTACCCGCCACCAGCAGTAGGCTGCCGATGATGAAGTGTAATAGAACATGAACTAATGACTGGCGCTGCGCATGAAATTTCAACGTGACGTCTCTGTTACCCACCGGTGAATCCGGACTCTGTGGTCTGAAATCGACGCCTGAATAAACAGGCGTTGTAGACCGCTGCCGCATAGCTTACTTTGAACGGCTGAAAAGTGCCATGTGATAACGATAGCAGGTACGATTGATTTATCACGAAGCTGATACGTATCAGCTTCGGACTTATAAGCGAGGAAGCGTATGGATTTAGGGGCATTGGTATCCGAGAGGCGTCACCCGGCGACGATGGATTTAGATCGTATGGCGACGCTGGAGATGATGGCCCTCATCAATGAAGAGGACCGACAGGTGCCGGAAGCTATCCGGCAGGTGCTGCCGGCGATTGCCCAAGCGGTGGACCTCACTGCCGCGTGTATGAAGGCGGGCGGCCGTTTGATTTATCTCGGCGCGGGGACCAGCGGACGTTTGGGCGTATTGGATGCTTCCGAATGTCCTCCGACCTTCGGCCTCGCGCCGGGGCGGGTGATCGGCCTGATCGCGGGCGGTCCCGGCGCATTGTTACAGGCGGTGGAAGGCGCGGAAGATGACCCTGCGGGGGGCGAGGCCGATCTGGCGGCGCTGTCGCTGACTGCTCAGGACATGGTGATTGGGCTGGCGGCGTCCGGCAGAACGCCCTATGTGATTGGCGGTCTGGAGTATGCGCACCGCATCGGCTGCCATACCGCGGCCATTTCCTGCAACCCTGCGTCGCCGATCGCCAGGTTGGCGGAGATCGCCATCTCTCCAGTCGTCGGTCCGGAAGTGTTGACGGGGTCGACCCGGCTGAAATCCGGTACCGCCCAGAAGCTGGTGCTGAATATGATTTCCACTGGTGCGATGGTGAGATTGGGCAAGGTGTACCAAAATCTGATGGTGGATGTGAAAGCGACCAATGCCAAGCTGGTGGATCGCGCCTGTCGTATTGTTGTTGAAGCCTCCGGCGTGGAGCGCGACATCGCGCGGCGGGCGCTGGAACAGACGGGGTATGAGGTCAAACCGGCTATCGTGATGCTTCTGACCGGTTGCGACGCCGCTCAGGCGCAGGAAAAACTGGCGCGGCATCAGGGATACCTGCGAGACGCCATACAGGAATAGCGCAATCCGCTTTTCACAACCCATGACAGCAAAACGAGGCGGGATGCTCCCGTCCTACTTAAGGAGCCGGTTTTGAACGATAAGCAACATTTGCGCATCGTATTTTTTGATTTGGACGGCACACTGCATCAGCAGGATATGTTTGGCAGTTTTCTGCGTTTTCTGATCCGGCGTTTGCCGTTGAATCTACTGGTGGTTATCCCCGTGCTGCCGGTCGTCATGCTCTCGCTGCTGTGCAGGGGCAGGGCGGCTCGCTGGCCGATGAGCTGTTTGTTGTGGGCCATCACGGTGGGCCGCGGCGAGGCGAAGCTCGAACAGCTGGAAAAAGCGTTCGTGGATAGTTTTCGTCAGCAGGTGACGCCGTTTCCTGAGGTACAGCAACGGCTGACCACTTATCTGAGCGCCAGCGATGCAGAGGTGTGGCTGGTCACCGGTTCTCCGCAACGGCTGGTGGAAGCGGTTTACCGCGACGCCCCCTTTCTGCCGGGTGTACGGCTGATGGGCAGTCAAATCTCCCGCCGCTATGGCGGGTGGGTACTCACGTTACGCTGTCTGGGCCGGGAAAAAGTCGTGCAGATGGAACGCCAACTGGGCGCTCCGCTGAAGCTCTACAGCGGTTACAGCGACAGCAAACAGGATAACCCGCTGCTCTATTTCTGCGAACACCGCTGGCGGGTAACGCCGCAGGGGAGTTTGCAACAGCTGGAGTAATGCCTCCACGCGGAATGGCGTATACAGACTTGTCATACTTTTCGTTGCAGGTGCGTTGGCGGCGATCGATCGCCTGAATCACTGACGGGCGTAAGCGTATCGGTGTTCGCCGTTTTGCCGCCATCCTGCAACTCGACTTATTTCGAGTATAATGCCCGCCGCTTAGGGGAATTGACGGGTAAAAGAGGCACGATGAACCGCGTAAATGATGATGAATTCTGGATGCAGCATGCGCTGACGCTGGCGCAACGAGCCTGGGATGAAGGCGAAGTTCCCGTTGGCGCGGTGCTGGTGCTGGACAACCAGGTCATTGGCGAAGGCTGGAACCGCTCTATCGGTCAGCACGATCCCACCGCGCACGCCGAGATCATGGCGTTGCGGCAAGGTGGAAGCGTGGCGCAAAACTATCGTCTGCTGAACAGCACGCTGTATATCACGCTGGAGCCGTGCGTGATGTGTGCGGGAGCGATGGTGCACAGTCGCATCGGGCGTTTGGTTTACGGCGCCGCCGACGCCAAGACGGGCGCGGCCGGATCGCTGGTGGATATTTTGCGTCACCCGGGCATGAATCATCAGATTGAAATTACCTCGGGCGTGCTGGCGGGAGCCTGTTCAACGCAGTTGAGCGACTTTTTCCGGCAACGTCGGAAAGAGCAAAAGGCACGCCGTGCGGCGGCCAAAGGAGCATCACTTCCCTGATGAAGACATTCCGGACTGCACCAGCGCCGGAGAGACTGCGGGATAGCCTTCACCCGCCTGCTTAACGTGCTGGGCCTTATTTTCTTTTTCCGTCAGGTAGCCGACCAGGCTGATCATATAACGACGGATATTTTCCACATAGTTGTAAGCTTCGTGACCACGCGCGTAGCCGTTGGCGGTTTGCTGATAATAGCGTTTCTGGCTTAGCATCGGCAGCCGCATTTTAACGTCCGCCCAACTGTTTGGATCGCCTTTCTGCTTCTCCGTTAACTTGCGCGCATCCATCAAATGGGCGTAACCCATATTGTAAGCCGCCAGCGCAAACCAGATTTTCTCGTCGTCCGGAATGGAGTTCGGCATACGTTGCATCATCAGCGACAGGTACTTTGCGCCGCCGCGAATGCTCTCCTCGGGATTCAGCCGGTCGACCACTGCCAGGCTTTCCGCCGTGGTCCTCGTTAACATCATCAGACCGCGTACGCCGGTAGGCGAGGTCGCCAGCGGATTCCAGTGCGACTCCTGATAAGAGATGGCGGCCAGCAGCTTCCAGTCCATCTCCGTGGCATAGCGCTCAAACAGCGACCGCAGCCCCGGCAGAGTGTTGTCGATCGCATTCAGAAACGTAGTGGTGTCCACGTAGTCGAACTCCCCGACGTGACCCAGATATTTCTCTTCCAGACGCGCCAGCGAGCCGTCTTCAGCAATCCGGCTGAAGAAGTCCAGCATGGCGGCGGACAGGCTATCGTCGTGGGTCTGGCGCATATACCAGTTCACCGGCTCTTCATCGCTGAGATCAAATGCGACGGCCAATTGCGGGTAGATACGTTGCAACAATCCGACGCTGATAGAGTCGGCAATCGTGTAATCGAGCCGTCCATCGACCACCTGCTTAAGCAGATCCAGCTCGGAGACGTTGGTGCTGGTTTCCCAGGTCAGGTTCGGAAACTGTTTGGACCGCTGCTCGCGCAACGTGGATATTTGCGCAGAGCCGGACAATACCGCAAGTCGGCCTTTGAGCTTGCCAAGCGACGTGGGACGCGGTGAGCCTAATCGATACACCAGCTGCTGTGAGACGGAATAGTAAGAGGGGCCGGCACGGAACGACTGCGTTCGATCATCGCTGTAAATCAGACCCGCCGCCAACATATCGGCGTCGCCGTTGTCGAGATCGGTGAATAATTCATCAATGTTCCGACGTGTGGAAACGACCAGCTTGACGCCGAGGTAATCGGCGAATCGTTTAGCCAGTTCATAGTCGAGTCCTGACGGGGAGCCACGGTGTAGGGAGTAGGTCAGTGGAGAAACAACCGTACTGACACGTAGCTCACCACGTGAAAGGATTTGCCTGAGTTGGTCGTCCTGGCTGCTGCGCCAAGGAATATTTGGCCATAGCGCCAATGCCAATAACAGTGCAATCACCCCGATGAAAAAATAATTTATCGTTAAACGCTTCAAAGAATTTGATGTCTCTCGGCGGCCTGAAGGCCTGTCTGTCTATTAGGCAGTTTCTTATACTGAGTGTCCCAGAGTCGGGGCATTTTGCGTAACAAACCGCCAGGGTGCAACTTTTATTGCCCCGGTAACGAATTGGTCACCTAACAACAAAGATGTTCGACTATTGCCGCGCAAACGGTTTCGTCGCGCGTCGGTATTCTCTATAATGTGCCGCGTTCCCCCCTCCTGTAGCGCCATGGTGCCCCGCTATCGGTGCATCGAAGACGAGAGAATGTGAAATGATGGAAATACTGCGTGGTTCCCCGGCTTTATCGGCTTTTCGTATCAACAAACTATTGGCGCGTTGCAAAGACAATCTTCTTCCCGTCAGCGATATTTACGCCGAATATGTGCATTTTGCCGACGTGACCGCACCGTTAAGCACCGATGAAAAAACGCAGCTGGCCCGCCTGCTGAAATACGGTCCTTCACTCCCCGAACACGATCCCTCAGGTCACCTGCTATTGGTCACGCCTCGTCCCGGCACCCTCTCTCCCTGGTCTTCCAAAGCCACGGACATCGCGCACAACTGCGGTCTGAACACCGTTCGCCGTCTGGAACGCGGACTGGCCTTCTATATTCACGCGCCGACACTGAATGAAGCGCAGTGGCGGTCGCTGAGTGAACTGTTGCACGACCGTATGATGGAGGCGGTGTTTAGCGAGCTACAGCAGGCGGAGCGTCTATTTGCGCAGCACGAACCTGCGCCGCTTCAGCGGGTGGACGTGATAACGGAAGGGCGTCAGGCGCTCGAAGCCGCCAACCTGCGTCTCGGACTGGCGCTGGCGGAAGACGAAATCGACTATTTGATCGACGCGTTTACCCGTCTGAACCGAAATCCGACCGACATCGAACTTTATATGTTCGCGCAGGCCAACTCGGAACACTGCCGACACAAAATCTTCAACGCAGACTGGGTTATCGACGGCGTAAAGCAGCCCAAATCTCTGTTCAAAATGATTAAAAACACCTATGAACAGACGCCGGATTTCGTGTTGTCCGCCTATAAAGACAATGCCGCCGTCATGACAGGCTCCGCCGTGGGACGTTTTTTCCCCAACCCGCAGGGCCGCTATGAATATCATCAGGAAGACGCGCATATTCTGATGAAAGTGGAAACTCATAACCATCCCACCGCCATCTCGCCGTGGCCGGGGGCCGCAACCGGCTCCGGCGGCGAAATTCGTGATGAAGGCGCGACCGGACGCGGCGCCAAGCCGAAAGCCGGACTGGTCGGTTTTTCCGTCTCCAACCTGCGTATTCCTGACTTCATTCAGCCGTGGGAGCAGGACTTCGGTAAGCCGGATCGCATCGTCAACGCGCTGGATATCATGCTGGAAGGCCCGCTGGGCGGGGCGGCGTTCAACAATGAATTCGGCCGTCCGGCCCTGACCGGTTACTTCCGCACCTATGAGGAGTCGGTCGACAGCCACAACGGTACGGAAGTGCGCGGTTACCACAAACCCATCATGCTGGCGGGCGGGATCGGCAACATTCGTGCGGATCACGTGCAAAAAGGCGAGATCTCCGTCGGCGCGAAGCTGATCGTGCTGGGCGGACCGGCAATGAATATCGGTCTGGGCGGCGGCGCGGCCTCTTCCATGACTTCCGGACAGTCCGATGCCGATCTGGACTTCGCTTCTGTACAGCGCGATAACCCGGAGATGGAACGTCGCTGTCAGGAAGTGATCGACGTCTGCTGGCAGCTCGGTGACGAAAACCCGATCCTGTTCATTCACGATGTGGGCGCGGGCGGGCTGTCAAACGCCATGCCGGAGCTAGTCAGCGATGGCGGCCGCGGCGGTCGTTTCGAACTGCGCGACATTTTGAACGACGAACCGGGCATGAGCCCGCTGGAAGTCTGGTGTAACGAGTCGCAGGAACGTTATGTGCTGGCGGTCGCCCCAGAACAGCTGGCGACATTCGACGCCATTTGCCGCCGCGAGCGAGCGCCGTATGCCGTGATCGGCGAAGCGACCGAAGAACAGCATCTGACACTGAACGATCGCCACTTCAACAATCAACCAATCGACATGCCGCTGGAAGTGCTGCTGGGTAAAGCGCCGAAAATGCAGCGTGATGTGACCCGACTGCATAACGAAGGCAAGCCGCTCAATTTTGACAATATCTATCTGGCTGATGCCATCGAGCGTGTGCTGCATTTACCGGCCGTTGCCGAAAAAACCTTTCTGATCACCATCGGCGACCGTAGCGTGACGGGCATGGTCGCACGGGATCAGATGGTCGGGCCGTGGCAGGTGCCGGTCGCTGACTGCGCCGTGACGACGGCCAGTCTGGATAGCTACTACGGCGAGGCGATGTCTATCGGGGAGCGCGCGCCGGTGGCGCTGCGGAACTTCGCGGCGTCGGCCCGTCTGGCCGTGGGGGAAGCGCTGACTAACATCGCCGCTACGCATATTGGCGATATCAAACGCATCAAGCTCTCCGCCAACTGGATGTCCGCCGCCGGGCATCCAGGCGAGGACGCGGGGCTGTATGAAGCCGTCAAGGCCGTCGGCGAAGAGCTGTGCCCGGCACTGGGGCTGACAATCCCCGTAGGCAAAGATTCGATGTCCATGAAAACCCGTTGGCAGGAAAACGGGGAGGATCACGCCGTCACGTCGCCGCTGTCGCTGGTCATCACCGCGTTTGGTCGCGTCGAAGACGTGCGGAATACCGTCACGCCGCAATTGCGCACCGACAAAGACAATGCGCTGCTGTTGATCGATCTTGGCGTCGGCCATCATGCGCTGGGCGCGACGGCGTTGGCGCAGGTTTATCGTCAGTTGGGACGTAAAACGGCGGACGTGCGTAGCCCGGAACAGCTGGCCGGTTTCTTTAATGCCATGCAGAAACTGGTGGCCGACAAGGCGCTGCTGGCCTACCACGACCGTTCCGATGGCGGTCTGATGGTGACGCTGGCGGAAATGGCCTTTGCCGGTCATTGCAGCCTGTCAGCCGACATCGGCAGCATGGGCGAAGATGGTCTGGCCATTCTGTTTAACGAAGAGCTGGGCGCGGTCATTCAGGTTGAAGCCGCACGACGCGCGGAAGTTGAGCAGGTGTTGGCGGAGTTTGGTCTGGCAGAGTGCGTGCACTATCTGGGCCGCGCGGAAGCCGGCAATCAGTTCGTCATCTCGTTGGGTAAAGAAGTTATTTATCGTGAGAAACGCTCCACGCTGCGCAGCTGGTGGGCGGAAACAACCTGGCAGATGCAGCGTCTGCGCGATAATCCGCAGTGCGCGGATGAAGAGCATCTGGCGAAAGAAGACGATAGCGATCCGGGTCTGAACGTTTCACTGAGCTTCGATCCGCAGGAGGATATTACCGCGCCGTTCATCAATACGCAGGCGCGTCCGAAAGTGGCCGTGCTGCGTGAACAGGGCGTCAACTCGCATGTGGAAATGGCCGCGGCGTTCGATCGAGCCGGATTTGAGGCTATCGATGTCCACATGAGCGACCTGCTGGCGGGTCGGCGCGGCCTGAAGGACTTCCAGGCGCTGGTCGCCTGCGGCGGCTTCTCCTACGGCGATGTGTTAGGCGCAGGCGAAGGTTGGGCGAAGTCGATTCTCTTCAACAGCCGCGTCCGCGATGAATTCTCGGCGTTCTTTGCGCGTCCGCAGACGCTGGCGCTGGGCGTGTGCAACGGTTGTCAGATGATGTCGACGCTGCGTGAACTGATCCCCGGCGCGGAGAACTGGCCGCGCTTCGTCCGCAACAAATCAGATCGCTTCGAAGCACGCTTTAGCCTGGTGGAAGTGGCTCATAGCCCGTCTTTGTTTATGCAGGATATGGCCGGTTCACGGATGCCGATCGTCGTATCGCATGGCGAAGGGTTGGTGGAAGTGCGGGATGCCGCGCAGCTGGCCGCCTTGGAGCAACAGCAGTTGGTGACGTTGCGCTTCGTCAATAACTACGGTCAGGTTGCGGAAAACTATCCGGCTAACCCGAACGGTTCGCCGCGGGGGATTACCGCGGTGACCAGCGTTGGCGGGCGCGCCACGATCATGATGCCGCATCCTGAACGTGTATTCCGCACCGTCAGCAACTCCTGGCACCCGGATTCCTGGGGGGAGGACAGCCCGTGGATGCGCATGTTCCGCAATGCGCGTAAGCAGCTCGGCTAAGGGACATTCAGCTCAGCTAAAGCACTGCAAGAAGAGGGGACGATGTCCCGGAGCCGGCCACCTTGGGTGGCCGGCTTTTTTAGGGACGCAAACCGTGACACCAGGCTGCGGTGAACATTTGGATATTTCGGTTTCGCGCGCTATTTTTCCCGCAGGGGCTTTGCGACCGGCGCAGGAAAGCGGCGTGAGTAAGGCTGAAAGAATATCCCCTTGTTGCTGCCATACTGCGGAGTCCAACCCATGCTAAAAAAGGGCGCTTCGAACGGGCTGTCTCAAAGGCACGACAATATTATTTTTGACTGTCTCTTAAAGGAGACATCTATTTTGTTGATAAGCATGAATTTTATTTTTTAGCTATGGGGGTGTCGGTTTTTAGCGACAAAAAATGGAGACGCGCGAGGCGACAGCGGCTTATTCGCAGGGGATGAGCGAAATAAGAAGAAAAATGAAATTTAATTTCGATTAAACATCAATTAGTTATGATATTACGTGGATTGATGGCACGGTAGATGCTATAGCTTATGCAGCTGCTCATTCAACTGGTTATGACAGCGAAGCAGAATCATCGCTTTTGCCCATAACACCCGGAATGATGCCATAAGAAATGGTGCCTATCGTCCAACATCAACGATAACTGTGCGTGCAAACGAACTTTATCATCCCTCGGACGACACGTTGAGTGAGGCACCCCCTCTTTAAAGACCCGGTCAAACTTCTCGTTTGACCGGGTTTTGCTTTTTAGCGCCGCCATGCTGTGAAACGTGCTATTTCTGCGAGGCGTTTCGCATTCTTTCCGGCAACCCGACCGAATTTCGCGATGAGCTGACATACGCTTCGCAGCTCGCGGGCGAAAACATTGCACTTTCGCCGGAGTGGGCTAGCATCGAGCAAATGAACAGGTAACGAGATGATCTCATTGAAACGATGGCGTTTGTTCCCCCGATCTTTGCGGCAGCTGGTCGTCATGGCGTTTTTGCTGGTGCTGCTGCCGTTGCTGGTGCTGGCCTATCAGGCGTATGGCAGCCTGAACGCCCTCAGCGAGCAGGCCGCCATCATCAACCGCACTACGCTGACGGATGCCCGACGCAGTGAGGCGATGGCCGGCTTGGCATTGGCGTTGGAACGCAGCTATCGTCAATATTGCGTGCTGGACGATCGCACGCTGTCTCAGCTGTATCAAAATCAGCGCAGGCAATATGCTCAGATGCTGGACGTTCACGCCCCGGTTTTGCCCGACCCCCAATCACCGCAGCGCCTGCGGCAGTATTTGACGCAACTGGCGGAGATGCATTGTCAGAATAGCGCGCCGAGCGGTGAAGCCGCGGCGCTGCTGGATAGTTTCTCGCAAGCCAATACGCAGATGGTACAGGTGACGCGAGAAGTGATCTTCTCCCGCGGGCAGCAGCTTCAACGGACGATCGCGGAACGCGGCCAATTCTTCGGCTGGCAGGCGCTGTTGTTGTTTCTGGTCAGCGTGCTGCTGGTCGTACTGTTTACCCGCATGATTATCGGTCCGGTGAAAGGCGTAGAGCGGATGATTAACCGCTTGGGGGAAGGGCTGCCGTTGGGTCATACGCCCACGTTCAGAGGCCCCCGGGAAATTCGTTCGCTGGGGCAACGTATCATTTGGCTGAGCGAACGTCTTTCCTGGCTGGAAGCGCAGCGGCATGAGTTTCTCAGGCACATTTCGCATGAACTCAAAACGCCGCTGGCGAGCCTGCGCGAAGGCACGTCGCTGCTTGCGGATGAGGTCGCCGGACCACTGACGGAAGACCAGCGGCAGGTCGTCACAATTCTGGATAGCAGCAGCCGTCATCTACTACAGCTGATAGAGCAGCTGCTTGACTACAATCGCCAGCTAGCCGATGCGCCGACCGAGCTTGAGCAGGTCGATCTGGCGGCGATCGTTGACGCCGTCGTGGCCGATCATAGCCTGTCGGCGCGGGGAAAATCGATGAAGACGTTAGTTGAACTGGACGTCAAAACGTGCCGTGCGGAAACTACGCTTTTAATGAGAGTGCTCGATAATCTCTATTCCAACGCGGTGCACTATGGGCAGGAATCCGGTAACATTTGGGTGCGTAGCCGCAGCGACGGTTCGCACCTTCAGATTGAGGTCGCCAATACAGGCGCGCCCATCCCGGAAGCCGACCACAGCATGATTTTTGAACCTTTTTATCAGGGCGCACGTCAGCGCAAGGGCGCAGTCAAGGGCAGTGGGCTGGGGCTAAGCATCGCGCAGGACTGCATTCGGCGAATGCGCGGCGAGCTGACTTTGGTCTCGGTAGACTACGCCGACGTCTGTTTCCGTATTGAATTGCCACTAACCTCCGAGAATGAAGCATGAGTGCACGGTTGTTTCGTATTTTATCCCCCCGCTGGCGAGCTGTGACAGCATCAATCCCGTGGGGCCGTGTGTTACGAACTTTGCTGTTCTCTTCACCCCTTTTAGCTGGCTGCGCACCGCATGTGGGCGGCGGGACCGCGATGTTTGTTGAAGCCAATCGCGCACCCGATCAGCAGTTGGCCGATTATCGCAGCGTGGAGTGCCGCGCCATCTGGCTGGCGAACAGCCGCGAAGCGATGACGAATGCCTTGTACTGGCTGAGGGCGATGGACTGCGCGACTCAGCTGTCCCCATCGCAGGCGCTGACGAAGGCCAATCAGACACCGATGTCTTCAGACTGGGCTGGGCTCTGGAAACAAAGTCTGCTGCGCGAGCGGGCGGGGACCGTTCCCGCGGAGCAGCGTCAGCGGATTGCCCGGCTGGCGCAGGAGAGCGAAGACGTGCCGACGGGCCTTATTCCCTTGCTGCAACTGTGGATGGACAAGCAGCAACTGGCCGCGTTTCAGGACGAAGAGCGGGGGCGAATGCAGCGGTTGCAGGACGATCACGAAAAAACGCTGGCTGATCTTCGGGAACAGCAAAATCAGCTGCGTGAGCAGTTGGACGCCACGACGCGCAAGCTGAAAAATCTGACGGATATCGAGCGGCAGTTGTCGGCGCGCAAAGCGGTGCCCGCTGATTTCTCTGACGGAGAGGAGCGGCACGGCTCCTCCTCAGGACACTCGTCGTCGGAAACGAGTGCCAAGCCTCAGAATGCGGAGATCTCACCGGTACAGCCCAGTTTGAAAACGGGAGTCAGTAATCCATGACGACACGGCAATCCGCCAGCCTGCTTTTGGTCGACGACGATCCCAGCCTGCTGAAGCTGCTGGGGATGCGTTTGACCAGCGAAGGATTCAACGTAACGACCGCCGCCAGCGGTCAGGACGCGTTGCGTTTGCTGGTGCGCGAAAAAATCGATTTGGTGATTAGCGATCTGCGGATGGATGAAATGGACGGCCTTGCGCTGTTCGCGGAGATCCAGAAGCAACAGCCGGGGATGCCGGTCATTATTCTGACCGCGCATGGCTCTATTCCGGATGCGGTGGCGGCGACGCAAAAAGGGGTATTCAGCTTCCTGACCAAGCCTGTCGATCGCGATGCGCTCTATCAGGCCATCGACGAGGCATTGTCGGTGGCGGCGCCTGCTCGGGATGATAGCTGGAGAGAGACAATCATCACCCGCAGCCCGCTGATGCTGCGTCTGCTGGAGCAGGCTAAAATGGTGGCCCAGTCGGATGTCAGCGTGTTGATCAATGGTCAGAGTGGTACCGGAAAGGAAGTACTGGCGCGGGCGATTCATGCGGCCAGCCCGCGCGCCGATAAACCCTTTGTGGCGATCAACTGTGGCGCGTTGCCGGAGCCGCTGCTTGAGTCTGAGCTGTTCGGCCACGCCCGCGGCGCGTTCACGGGCGCGGTGAGCAATCGTGATGGTCTATTTACCGCGGCGGACGGCGGAACACTGTTCCTGGATGAAATCGGCGATATGCCGTTATCGCTGCAGGTTAAGCTGCTGCGAGTGTTGCAGGAGCGCAAAGTCAGGCCGTTGGGTAGCAATCACGATCTGAATATTGATGTGCGTATTATCTCTGCGACCCATCGCCATTTGCCCAAAGCGATGGAGAAAGGCGAGTTTCGGGAAGATCTGTTTTACCGCCTCAACGTCGTAAATATGAAAATTCCGGCGCTGAACGAACGTTCGGAGGATATTCCCTTGCTCGTCAATCATCTGCTACGGGAGGCCGCTGCGCGCCATAAACCATTTGTGCGCAGTTTCTCCACGGATGCCATGAAACGCTTGATGACGGCGAGCTGGCCGGGTAACGTGCGCCAGCTGGTCAACGTGATCGAACAATGTGTGGCGCTGACCAGCGCGCCGGTCATTAGCGAGGCGTTGGTCGAACAGGCGCTGGAAGGCGAAAATACGGCTCTGCCAACCTTCGCGGATGCTCGCCACCAGTTCGAGCTGAACTATCTGCGTAAACTGCTCCAGATCGCCAAGGGCAATGTCACCCAGGCGGCTCGTATGGCGGGACGCAACCGGACTGAATTTTATAAACTGCTGGCGCGCCATGAGCTGGACGCCAATGATTTTAAAGACTAGCTATGGGTAAGTAACGTGCTGATAGCGGGCGCGAGTTGACGCGCGGCCCATCGCATAAACGATGCCAGGCTACGGCCGTGACAAAGTGACGATTAGGATTTCTTGATGAAAAAAATTGATGCGATTATCAAGCCCTTCAAACTGGACGACGTTCGTGAAGCGTTGGCGGAAGTAGGGATTACCGGCATGACGGTGACTGAGGTCAAAGGGTTCGGTCGCCAGAAAGGCCATACCGAACTGTACCGCGGTGCGGAATACATGGTGGATTTCTTGCCCAAGGTGAAAATTGAAATCGTTATTGCTGACGATATTGTTGATACCTGTGTCGAAACCATTATGCGGACGGCTCAAACGGGTAAAATCGGCGACGGTAAAATTTTCGTTTATGACGTCAGCCAGGTCGTGCGTATTCGTACGGGGGAAGAAGATGAAGCCGCACTTTAAGTGCCTCTCTTCGACGGGATTATTGGGTTTTTGACGTTTTCTTAGACTACTGAAAACGCTGCTGAATCAATGTCGGCCGCATCATCACGTCGGCGTTGATTCAGGTATATTCGTCCCTACCATTTCTTTACCCTGCCAACTGCCAACTGCCAACTGCCAACTGCCAACTGCCAACTGCCAACTGCCAACTGCCAACTGCCAACTGCCAACTGCCAACTGCCAACTGCCAACTGCCAACTGCCAACTGCCAACTGCCCAACTGCCCAACTGCCCAACTGCCCAACTGCCCAACTGCCCAACTGCCCAACTGCCCAACTGCCCAACTGCCTCCAGGCTACTCGCTGTTCCCTGATCCCAAGCTTGGTTATGTATTGGCGTGAGATTATTCCACCTCTTCTGTTTCTGCTGTCTACGCCGGGATGACGAGTCTCAACACGCTGTTGAAGCCGCTGGGAAGAGGGCGGATACTCAAGGGATTCTCAGGCTGTCGCCAGATTTAGGCAGAAAGGTTCTATTGGCCCTATGGCATTGACGCGCAGAAAACGCAGGCAAAAAAATCGGCGATGGCATCAGTAGAAATCATAGGGATAACATCGTGAGGTTCACGCAATCATTCCGGTTTTATTTATGAAGATAATGCAAGCGCGTGTTAGATACCCTATTAGGGCTGCGTCAGCTTTCTGTAGAAATATCGAAATGTCTGTAGTGATGACAAGGACGTGAGTGTGATACCGATGAATTAATAATAAAGGACAGCTTAGGTGATAGGCCTAAATCCTAAGGTGGTAAATGGAATGAATACAGTTCTTGTCGATTGTTGTCATTTTTTATATCAATCCGGTCGCCAATATTCTTTAAGCAGAAATTATGTTTTTCAAGATATAAAAAAAGTGTTTTGCTTTTTTTGAATATTAACGATGAGGTGACGGCGCTTTATCCATGATAAAACTATCTATGCTTGAATATTTAACATTAAAACAGCGCAAATAGGGTTGTATTTGCGCTGCTTTATTATGTTGGCCGACCAAACTGTTATTTTACCAATATAGACCGGCCGTGACTTACCACGTTTGACTTTCGCGCGTTGTAGATGTTCCGGATTAGATTTTTCCGTAACCCGCGCCAGCCATGATGGTTTTGATTAAGCTGGTGTTCATGGTCTGCACTTTATAGGAGTAAGGTATCTTAGCGGTATAGTTTGTGAAACCACAGCTTGATAAGCCAGCGGCGCTATTGTTGATAAGTGAATTTTTATCGGTAAAGACTTTGCCGTTAAACGCCTTCACGACACCACACTTGCTCTTTAGGTTGGCGATGTTGAACGCATTGCTCTCCGACAACAAGCTGCTGCTGGTGCCGATACCGAAGCTATAGAGATAGGCGTAGACGGAGGCATTCACATTACCGACAAATACGTTATTGAATGCATGAACATTGCCGAAACGCACGCGCGGAGCACGTTCACGGACCTGGTTGAACAGGTTGTTGTAGAAGGTCACGCGCAGTTTGCCCGCATCCTGTGAGCCATTGCTATCGGAATGGCCAATCAAGATGGTTTTGTCGTGCTGTTCAAAACGGTTATTGGAGACGGTGATATAGTCGGACCCCCGCTTGATATCTAACGCGCCGTCATGCTGCACATAGGTTGCACCGTTTTTCGTGGTGTATTTGTTGTCGGTAAAGCTACCGTCGCTAAAGGTGACATGGTCGATCCAGACGTGGTGAGACGTAATCACATTGATGGAGTCCCATTCAGCATTCCAGCCATCGCCCGATTCATAATGCGGTGCGACGTCGACGGGGGTTTCGATATAAACGTTACGGATAATAACGTTGCTGGCGCTGCTAATCACCAGCGAACCCTTGGTAAATTTACCCGAAGTCCCGATGCCGATAATGGTGGTGTTCGACGGAATGAGAAGCTGGCTGCGTGCCTTCTGGTCGTTGTAGGAAGAGTAGGCTTTACCCCCGCTTATATCGATGGTTCCCGTAATTTGAATGATCTTCGCCGTGCTTTTGGCGGCTAACGCTGCTTTAAACTCAGTGATGTTTTTCGCCGTGTAGATATTGGCGGCGGCGGCGGCTTTGCCCCCGCTGGTCGTTCCGTTCTGAGTCGCCCACCCTACCGTAGCCGCAGTACGGCCTTGAGCGCTTAGCAGACTGGCGGCCGAGGCGTTGGAGATCATCAACGCGGCAGTGATGCTGGCAATCAGCAGAGGTTTGGCATAAGAGAAAATACGTGAAAGTGATCCAGAAAACACTGGGGTTGTCCCTTTAGATAAATGAGTGACGTTCATCGACAAGTTCCTTCTTTGTTATAAAAAATGATTAATAAAATTCTTAATTAATCGAGGTGATATAAAGGTATTAAGTAATAGGCTCGTATTATTCAGAACTGTAAGCTTGGTTTTTTGATCGAAATCGTTTTTCTGAGAGAAAGTTAAAATTAAATAAAAAAGGTATTGCTTTGTGGAAGGTTGAGACGAAATGAATATTGCGTGGCGTGATTATATACATTGATAAATAGAGAGGTGTTGTTGAAATTCGTATTATTCCTATCATTTTTTATAGGTATTACTGAAAGAGATTTGCTGCATTGTTATTGGTCTTTTCTTATTGACTTGTTAGTTGATTTAATTTCAGTTCAATAAAAATAGAGTAAAGCGGCAACCGCGGATTAATAACCTTTGTACGATTGCCGTTTTTTATTTAGAGTTTACCGAAGCCGGCATTCCCGGCGATTTCGTCAGACAAGCTGGTCGTCATCGGTTGTACGGTATAGCTGTACGGGATGGTGTCGGCGTATGCCGTAAAACCGCAGGTAGATAAATCGATCTCGCTGCCGTTCAGCATGGAGCCTTTATCCGAGAAGATTTTGCCGTTATAAGCTTTCAGCACTTTGCAGCTATTGCTGAGGTTGCTAATGGTAAAACCATTGCCTTCGGACAATAGGCTGCTGCTGGTGCCGATGCCAAAACTGTACAAGTAAGGATAAGCCGTGTCTTTTACGTCCCCGATATAGACATTGTTGAAGGCATGTACGTTGCCGAAACGAATTCTCGGCGCACGTTCACGTACCCGGTTAAACAGGTTGTTGAAGAAAGTGACGTGCAGTTTGCCTTTGTCCTGGGCGGTATTGCTGTCGCTATGCCCGATCAGGACGGTTTTATCATGCAGCTCAAAGCGACTATTAGAAACGGTGACATAGTCGGAACCGCGTTTGATATCTAGCGCACCGTCGTGCTGTACATACGTTTCGCCATCCTTGGTCGTGTACTTGTCGTCCGTAAAACTGCCGTCGCTGATAGTCACATGATCGATCCATACATGGTCGGCGGTCTGAACATTCATCGCATCCCATTCCGCATTCCAGCCATCCCCCGACTCGAAATGCGGCTCAACGTCAACCGGCGTTTCAATATAGAGATTCCGCAAGATCACGTTGCTGACTTCTTTGACGATCAGCGAACCGTTGGTGAGTTTACCCTGGTCGCCAATACCGATGATTGTGGTGTTGGAAGGGACCTGGAGCTGGCTGCGTGCTTTTTGATCGTCAAAGCTCGTATAGGCGGTGCCGCCGCTGATGTCGATAGGCGCCGTAATCTGGATGATTTTGCTGGCGCTGCCAGCCGCCAGCGCCGTTTTGAACTCGTCGATCGTCGCGACGCTGTAGATGTTCTCTTCCGCTGCGGCGGAACCACCGGTGGTGGAACCGTTTTGTGATGCCCAACCGACGGCCGGTGCGGTGGTCAGGGCTTCCTGCGTCAGCACAGAACCAGCGATTGCGCTGGAAGACATCAGTGCCGTTGCAACGCTGACAAACAGTAAACTCGCCGACGTTTTCAGCAAGAAGGGGGACGAGGTCAATCGGCCGGGATGGCTTGATCCAGTGCGAGGTATAAGACGACTCATGAGGTTTTCTCCTTATTTTGCCCACGTAGCTCGCCTACGTTTCCCTGGTGTGAGAATGAAGGGCGGGTGGTTGAAATCCGTTCAAGGCGAGGAAATTAGCAATCCATATAGTTAGGTTCAATATCGTTATTGGTAATAATTATTCTTGGTCAAAAGGTAATATAAAAAATACTTAGTATCAGAATGGTCTTAGAGACCATCAAGAGAAAATCTCAACGGGAACAAGGAGGGGAAGGACGGGGCGCCAGCGAATGAGGACGCAGCCCAACATGAAAAAGATACAGGTGCCTGATGAGAAAAAGTCGCCCTGCGCAGAGAGGTAAAGGAAAGGCAAAACCCTTGCGCAGACTGGAGCTAATCGTTTGCGCAAAAACCTCCGTCAAAGCCTATCTTCGCCGGTGAGAATCGGTTTACACTATAAGCCAGTGCCTTTCGGGGTGATTATATTGCGTTGTAAAAAATGCACGTTATGAGTCAGGAGATCCGGATGTTAAAGCGTGAAATGAACATTGCCGATTATGATGCCGAGCTGTGGCAGGCCATGCAGCAGGAAGTCGTGCGTCAGGAAGAACATATTGAGCTGATTGCTTCAGAAAACTACACCAGCCCACGCGTCATGCAGGCACAGGGATCTCAGCTAACCAACAAATATGCGGAAGGATACCCGGGCAAACGCTATTACGGCGGCTGTGAATATGTCGATATTGTTGAGCAACTGGCCATCGACCGCGCGAAAGCGCTGTTCGGCGCTGACTACGCCAACGTACAGCCACACTCGGGTTCGCAAGCCAACTTTGCGGTTTATACTGCGCTGCTGCAGCCCGGCGATACCATTCTGGGTATGAACCTGGCTCACGGCGGTCACCTGACTCACGGCGCGCCGGTCAACCTGTCCGGTAAGCTGTACAAAGTCGTCCCCTACGGCATTGACGAAAGCGGCAAGATTGACTACGACGAAATGGCCGAATTAGCGCGTACGCACAAACCGAAAATGATCGTCGGCGGCTTCTCTGCTTATTCCGGCGTGGTCGACTGGGCGAAAATGCGTGAAATCGCTGATAGCGTGGGCGCTTACCTGTTCGTTGATATGGCTCACGTTGCGGGTCTGGTTGCAGCCGGCGTTTATCCGACGCCGGTGCCTCATGCGCACATCGTCACCACCACGACGCATAAAACCCTGGCGGGTCCGCGAGGCGGTCTGATCCTGGCGAAAGGCGGTGATGAGGATCTGTATAAGAAACTGAACTCCGCGGTATTCCCGGGTGGTCAGGGCGGCCCGCTGATGCATGTTATCGCCGGTAAAGCCGTCGCTCTGAAAGAAGCGATGGAACCGGAATTTACCGTTTACCAGCAGCAGGTTGCAAAAAACGCCAAAGAGATGGTGGATGTGTTCCTGGCACGGGGTTTCAACGTGGTGTCCGGCGGTACGCAAAACCACCTGTTCCTGTTGGATCTGGTCAGCAAAGATATCACGGGTAAGGAAGCCGATGCCGCGCTGGGCCGGGCGAATATTACGGTCAACAAAAACAGCGTGCCGAACGATCCTAAAAGCCCATTTGTGACCTCCGGTATCCGTATCGGTACGCCGTCCGCGACCCGCAGGGGCTTCAAAGAAGCTGAAGTGCGCGAACTGGCTGGCTGGATTTGTGACGTGCTGGATAACATCAACGACGAAGCGGTGATTAAGCGCACCAAGCAGAAAGTGCTGGAACTCTGCGCTCGTTTCCCTGTTTACGCCTAAGCCTGCGATGCGTGCTCCGTCACGCACCACGAATAAACGCCAGCGCAACGCTGGCGTTTTTTTATCTGTCGGACGTGGTTGCGCCAGTCAAACATCTTTGCCAAAGTAGCCAGCCGAACACAGGAGAACCCATGGTTTTACGATCCACTCGCTGGCTGGCTCTCAGCTATTTCACCTACTTTTTCTGCTACGGCATCTTTTTGCCTTTTTGGGGGCGTTGGCTGCAGGGAGAAGGTTTATCGGATGAAACCATTGGGCTATTGCTCGGCGCCGGTTTGGTCGCTCGCTGTTGCGGGAGTCTGGCGATTACTGCCGGGGTCGGGCATCCGTCCCGGCTCATCGGCGCACTGCGCGGTCTGGCGCTGGTCTCGCTGATCATGGCCTTCGGGTTCTGGCTCGGCAATGCGTGGTTGTGGCTTCTGCTGGTCATGATTGGGTTCAACCTGTTCTTCGCGCCGCTGGTGCCGCTGACCGATGCGCTGGCAAGTACCTGGCGGAAACAGCTCACGATGGACTACGGGCGGGTGCGGCTGTGGGGATCTATCGCGTTTGTTATTGGTTCTGCGGTCACCGGCGACCTGATTGCCGTCTGGGGGCATCCGGCCATTCTGATGGTTCTCTGCGCCGGGCTGCTGTGCATGTTGTTAGGCATGTTGTTTCGGCCTGAAACCGCGCCCCAGGCGGCGGCGTCTAAGGCGACCGATCTTGCCTCAACCCCATGGCGTCAGTTATTGAGTGAAACCGCCGTGTGGCGCTTTATGCTTGGCGTTACCCTGTTGCAGGGAGCGCATGCCGCGTATTACGGCTTCAGCGTCATTTACTGGCAGAATATGGGCTACTCGGCGTCGGTCGCGGGGTATCTTTGGTCGCTGGGCGTGGTCGCAGAGATTGTGATTTTTGCGCTCAGTCATCGTTTATTTCGGCGCTGGACGGCGCAGGGACTGCTGTTGCTCTCTGCCGCATGCGGCGTGATCCGCTGGGGGCTGATGGGAGCGACCGTGTCGCTGCCGTGGCTGATCGTGATTCAGCTATTACACTGCGGGACGTTTACGATATGCCATCTGTCGGCCATGCGCTTTATCTCCACGCGACAGGGCAGTGACGTGTTGAAGCTGCAAGCGGTGTATTCCGCGTTGGCGATGGGCGGCGGAATCGCTTTGGTCACGCTCTTTTCCGGTTATCTATTCAGCCATCTGCAGGGCAAAACATTCTGGGTGATGGCATTGTTGGCGGCTCCGGTCCTGTTTTTCCGGTTGCCGGATACGGCGAAGACGAAGACCTCCCTGAAAGAAAATCATTAATCAGAGGTGACGATGGTATTCGGTGCAATCACATCGCGATGGCCTGGCCGGTTGGCGGCGGCGCTGATGATTATGGGATGTGGCGCGACTTCGCAGGCGTTAGCGCACCCGCACAGTTTTATCGACATGCGCATGACCGTGGAGGGGCAAAACGATCTCATCACCGGCCTGCGCATGACGTGGACGATGGATCCTATGACCTCCGCCGATCTGCTCTACGATGCGGGCGCGGCGTCCCAAGAGGCGGAAGTCTGGAAGAAGCTGGCGGCGGAAGTCATGGCCAACGTGCTGGGTCAGCACTATTTCACCGATATCTTTCGCGATGGCGAGCCGGTTAAATATGCGCCGGTGCCAAGCGAATATCATCTTTCTCGTCACGGCAATCAGGCGGTGCTAGAGTTCGTGCTCCCGCTGGCCCATCCTCAGCCTCTGGCGGGAAAACCTTTGCTGATATCCACCTACGATCCGACCTACTTCGTCGACATGTCCTACAAAGGGGACAATGCGATCGCCGTTAATCCGGCATTGTCGTCTCGCTGCCATACTACGCTGACGACGCCGAAACCGGATGCTTCGTTGCAGTCTTATGCGCTCTCGTTAGATAAAAATGACAGCCCGGACGAAGACATGGCGCTGGGTCAACAATTTGCACAGCGGGTCGCATTGCAATGCCAATAAATCTCTCTTCTCATTCCGGCGGTCACGCGCGCCGCGCTGTGTGGCCGCTGTTGATCTTGCTGCTGGCCTTGGGCTGGGGACTCTATGAAGTCTGGGCCTGGTGGCCGGAGATGCTGCGCCAAAGCGTCATCTGGCAACGATCGCTTCACCAGCAAATGTCGCAGCTGATGGAAGCGGTCAGCACGCAGCCGCATCGCGCCGGTTGGAGCCTGCTTGCGTTCAGTCTGACCTACGGCATTTTGCATGCGCTTGGGCCGGGCCACGGCAAGGTGGTGATCGCCACCTATCTCGCTACGCATCCCTCTCGCCTGAAGCGCAGCCTCCAGCTCACCTTCGCCGCATCGCTGTTGCAGGGCATGGTCGCGGTGATGCTGGTGACGATAGTGCTCTCCGTGTTGCAGCTCTCCAGCCGGGTGCTGCACGTCAGCAGTTTTTGGATAGAGAAGGGCAGTTACCTGCTGGTGATGTTGCTCGGGGTATGGCTGTGCGTACGGGCTGTGCGGCGGCTGTTTGCGGCGCGAGCGGGGTCCCGTCCTCCCCGCATCCAGCGGCTTGCGCCGCTGACGGCAGCGCCGTCGTCGTCGGTGAGGCGCGTCGAGAATATCCGCGGTTCTGGCGCGCATGATGCGGGATGCGGCTGTGGGCATCAGCATGTTCCGCCGCCGGAAGCGCTTGCCGAAGACGGCGGGTGGCGTGCTCGCTTAATGGTGGTGCTGGCGATGGGATTACGTCCCTGTTCGGGCGCGATACTGGTGCTGTTGTTCGCCAAAGTCCTCGGCGTGTATGGCTGGGGAATTTTGTCTGCGTTGACGATGGCATTGGGCACCGCCTTTACGCTCTCCCTGCTGGCGGCGGCGGTCAGCACCTGCCGACGGCTGATGACGCGCCTCGGCGCAGGACGGGCTTCACCTCGGTGGCAGCAACTTTTCTGGTGTGCCTTATCCCTGAGCGGCGGCGCATTACTCATGGTGGTGGGCGTGGTGCTGTATGTCAGCGCCCAACCAGCCATGATGGGCGGCATTCGCCCGTTCGCGGGATAGTTGTGGATGGAGCGGCGCGGCTTCGCTGAGCTGGAAAGCCTGCCGGTCCAAAGCCTTGGTGTAGCCCAGGGCGGGGAGGGTTACTGCACCGGCTCCGTGACCAGTCCGTCGATCATCACCTGCGGTATGCCCTGTGAACAACGCTCAATACGCCCTCGTACGCCGTAAACGCGCGCCAGACTCTCTGCGGTAATAACCTCCGCCGGCTCCCCGTCGGCAATCAACTGACCATTTTGCAGCATCAACACGTGATCGCCGTGGCGAAGTGCGATGTTAATGTCGTGGACCACCACAACGGTGACGATGTTCCGGCGCTGGGTTTCTCGACGCACCAAATCCATTACGTGGAACTGGTAGTTGAGATCGAGCGCGCTGAGCGGTTCATCCAGCAGGAGCAGCGACGGCTGACGGATCAGCGACTGAGCCAGCCCGACCAGCTGTTTTTGCCCCCCGGATAGCTGGTCCAGATAGCTCAGAGCCAGATGCTCGATACCCAGCTGTTGGAGTAGCGTCATGACCTCGTCTTTATCGTCGCGCAGGGACAGACCTCCGCTGGCGCGCTGGGCGACGATAATCGACTCCAGGACGTGCAGATGCACCCCGGCCGGCAGCGACTGAGGGAGGTAAACCACCTTTTCGGCGCGCTTGCTGAAAGGCTGCTGCATCAGGTTCACGTCGTCCAGATAGACGTCCCCCTTCGCATTGCCCAGCCCGGCAATTGCTCGCAGCAACGTAGATTTCCCGCTGCCGTTCGGTCCCAGCAACACGGTGATTTTGCCTCTTGGGAGCTTCGGCACGTTGAGGTCCCCGATCACCGGGCGCTTGGGATAGCCTGCGTGGAAGTGGGCCAGGGTCAGCCCTTTCGGTGACGAATTCATACGTTCCCCCTATGCCGCAGAATAATACTCAGGAAGAAAGGCACGCCGACCAGTGAGGTGACAATGCCGACGGGAATGATGACGCCCGGCAGCAGGTTCTTGGACACCACGGAGGCCAGCGACAGCACCAGCGCGCCGGTCAACGCGCTGGCCGGCAGATAAAAGCGGTGATCTTCGCCGAAGATCAGCCGTGCGATATGCGGCGCCACCAGGCCGATAAAGCCGATGGGACCGACGAAGGCGACCGACAGCGCGGACAATATGCTAATGCGCAGCAGCGTCGCCAGCCGCAGACGGCGCACGTTGATGCCGAAGCTGATCGCCCGGTCTTCGCCCAGACGCAGCGCCGTCAGCTTCCACGCGTTCATCATCGAGAGCGGCATGACCACCGTCAGCACCAGCAGCAGAACGCCGAGTTTTTCCCACGATGCGCGGGCCAGACTGCCCATTGTCCAGAAGACAAGCCCTTGCAGCGTGTCTTCGTTGGCGACGAACTGTAGCATGGACACCAGCGCGTTAAAGGTGAACACGAGTGCGATGCCGAAGAGCACCACGCCTGAAGAGGCGACCTGTGTCCAGCGGGTGATGGCATCAAGCAGCAGCGCGGCCAACAGAGCGAACAGGAACGCATTGGCGGAGATAAACCACTGGGCTGGAATGCCGGGAAGGCCAATACCGAGCACGATGGCCAGCGCCGCGCCAAACGCGGCGGCTGAGGAGACGCCCAACGTAAACGGGCTGGCGAGCGGATTATTGAGGATCGTCTGCATTTCCGCGCCTGCTAGCCCCAGCGCCAGGCCGACGACGACCGCCATCAGCGCATAGGGCAGACGGATATCCCAGACAATCACGCGGATACCGGCATCTGCCGCCGCGGGGTCGGTCAGCGTTTGCCACAGCGTTTCCAGCGGCAGGCCCGATGGGCCGAGGACAAAGTCCAGCAGCAGCGAGGCGACGATCGCTATCACCAGGACGGCCATAATCAGCATGCGATGTCGCACGATATGCTGATAGCGATGCATAATGCGTTGTTTGGCAGCGGGGCTACCATGGTGAGTCGATTCGGTCGTAACACTCATGAAAGTTACTCAGCCTGTTTCCAGGAAAAAATAAATTCGCTATCGGGCAATGTCGTGAAGCGGCGAATAATGTCGTGGTAGGAGGCGTCCGGGTTCAGATCGCTGAACTGCTGAGGGTAGATTGCCTTAGCCAGATATTCCATACCAATGACATTGTACGGGTGATTATAGAAGTGGTGATATAGGCCGAATGCTTGTTTTTTCTGCACGGCTGGAATTTGTGCCACGCCGGTCCGGCTGAGCAGCTGGTTTCCTCTGCCATCGAGATTCGCCTTGTCCGCGCCATAACCCAGCTGCAACAGCGGACTGGCGCCGTCGCCGCGTTTCGACCCGGTCATGATGTAAACGTCCGGTTTCATGCTGATGAGCTTTTCCAAAGACACATAACCATAGGCGCCCGGAAGCAGCGTTGAGCCGATATTCCGTGCGCCGACGGCTTCGACCAGCCCGCCCCAGCCGTTATGTGCATGACTGAAGCAGCAAGTTTCAGAACGACCGGCCAGCGCTTCGATGAACACATTGGCTTTCGGCGTGATGGCGGCGGTGCGTTGCTGAATGGCGGCGAGATGCTGGTGATAAAAATCCGTATAGGCTTTGGCGTTATCTTCGCGGTTCAGCACGTGTCCCAGCAGGGCTATGCTGGCGGTCGTGTTTTTGACCGGCGCGATTTCAAAATCGATGAAGATGACGGGGACGCCGAGCGTGCGCAATTTGCTGAGTATACCGTTATCGGTCAGCGAGGGTTTGGCGCGCATTTGCGCAATCATCAGGTCGGGCCGCTGCGCCAGTACGCTTTCCAGCTCGATATCGCCTTTATCGCTGAATCCCATTTCCAGGATAGACGCTGCCTGCGGCCATTTGCCTTTCAACATGTTCCATGTCGCGGTGTCGGATGTTCTGGGCAGGTTATTCCAGGCCACCAACCGCTGAAATGGATCCTCGCGATCCAACAGCGCCAGCGCCATGATGTCTCGGCCGTCCTGCAAGACAATGCGCCGTGGCTCCTGCTTGAGCGTGACGTTCTGCCCGTCGAGATCGGTCACCGTGACGGGATACTGCGTAGCATGGCTAATAAAGGAAGCCGTAAGTGCGGCGACCAGCAAAACATGTCGAAACAGGGGGATGAACATAACGAGACGGCACTCCGTCCTTAAAATGAGTTTAATAATTATTATCATATGTGAAAGGGGGGGCTTTCAACCAACGAAAAAGTTAAAAAACAAAAGTTAGTGAGCGTTGAGGTGTTCGACCTTTACGTCGCCAATATGCGGAAATTCACGCCTTTCATCTTAAAAAAGCGACAAAGCTGGATAATGACGAGGTTATTCACGTAAGACGGAAACCACCTAAGGTCATTGATGCATTGGGGGTATTGTGTACAGGGAATCCTCGTTACAGTCCTTTGGTTTCCGCCTGGTCTGTCGGCATCGTCATGATGAATCGAAACGAATGGATGAGATCACCAGTTCGGCATCAGCGCGTCAATGAGGTCCGCAGGCTGAGATAGGGAGCACGTACCGGCGAGTGTGGCGCTTGATGAAGGGGGGACGTTACTGAAGTGTATAAGGGAAAACGCTTGGGGGCCGTGGCAGGAATAAAAGAAAACGGCGGTTAGCCGACCGAAGTCGACTAACCGGGACAAACTCAACGTTTCAATGCATCGCTCAGGTTGTCGCGGACGTTGGACAACAAGGATTTCACCACGCGCGGGTTGCCTGCGACGATGTTGCCGGTCGTCAGGTAATTGTGGCCGCCGACGAAGTCGGTCACGATACCGCCTGCTTCACGTACCAGCAGTTCACCGCCAGCAAAGTCCCACGGCTTGAGGCCGATTTCGAAGAAACCATCAACGCGGCCCGCGGCAACGTAAGCCAGATCCAGCGCGGCGGAACCGGTGCGGCGGAAGTCCGCGCACAGACCGAACAGACCTTCCATCATGCGGAAGTAGCTGGCGGAATGCTGTTTGTGCTTGAACGGGAAGCCGGTGGCGAGGATGGTGCCGTCCAGGTCGCGAGCGTTGCTGCTGCGTAAACGATAGCCGTTCAGCTGAGCGCCCTGACCGCGAGTGGCGGTGAACAGCTCATTACGCATTGGATCGTACACAGCCGCAACTTCGGTGCGGCCTTTGATGCGAACAGCGATGGAAACCGCGAAGTGCGGCAGACGTTTAATAAAGTTGGAAGTGCCATCCAGGGGATCGATAATCCATTGAATATCCTGGTCTTCTCCGACCAGTTCTCCGCACTCTTCACTGATGATGGTGTGCTGAGGGTATGATTTGCGAATGATTTCAATAATCAGGCGCTCTGCATCCCGATCGACATTGGTGACAAAATCGTTACTGCCTTTCTGGCTCGCCTCGACGGCGTCGGGCGTTTCATAGTTTTTGGCAATTAAATTACCGCCTTTACGCGCGGCGCGCACGGCAATGTTCAGCATCGGATGCATGGTATCGTCCACAAGAATGTTAAAGAACAGAAATCGGCGCGCAGTATACCAGCAAAAGAGAAAATAGCGAAGATTGTGTTAACATAGTCCGCATTTCCTTTTTCGCACTATTGAGTCAGCATGTTAGAAAATATACGCATTGTCCTGGTGGAAACGTCCCACACCGGCAACATGGGATCGGCCGCAAGGGCGATGAAAACCATGGGGTTGAGCAATCTTTATCTGGTTAATCCGTTGGTTAAGCCTGATTCACAGGCGATCGCGCTTTCCGCCGGCGCGAGCGACGTCATCGGGAATGCGACGCTGGTTGAAAATCTGGATCAGGCGTTGGAAGGCTGCAGTCTGGTTATTGGGACCAGCGCCCGTTCGCGTACGCTGCCGTGGCCAATGCTGGAGCCACGCGAATGTGGCGTTCGTAGCGCGCAAGAGTCGCGACATGCGCCTGTCGCCATCGTATTTGGCCGTGAACGGGTCGGGTTGACCAATGATGAACTGCAGAAATGCCATTATCATGTGGCGATCCCGGCAAACCCGGAGTACAGCTCGCTGAACTTGGCGATGGCGGTGCAGATTCTGTCTTACGAAATCCGCGTCGCGCATCTGGATAATGAGCAGATGGATACGCCCAATCATGAAGAAACCCCGTATCCGCTGGTGGACGATTTGGAGCGCTTTTATCAGCATCTGGAGTCCACGTTGCACGAGACCGGTTTCATCCGTCAGTCGCATCAGGGGCAGGTCATGAGCAAGCTGCGTAGACTGTTTACCCGCGCGCGCCCGGAAAGTCAGGAGCTTAATATTCTGCGTGGCATCCTGAGTTCTATCCATAAGAATGACCGGTGAGTAGCGAGTAATAGTTGAGTGTTTTACTCGGATAAATACTTGACTGAAATACTCGGGAATGACAGACTAATGTCACATTTCGACCCCTCCTGTGTTTAAAAAACATGGGTTCATTCTACGGATACCATTGATATGAGACTGACTTCTAAAGGCCGTTATGCCGTTACCGCCATGCTGGATGTAGCACTGCATTCTCAGGAAGGCCCTGTTCCTCTGGCCGACATCTCTGAACGTCAGGGCATTTCGCTTTCGTATCTTGAACAGCTTTTCTCCCGCCTGCGTAAAAACGGCCTGGTTTCCAGCGTTCGTGGACCGGGCGGCGGCTATTTGCTGGGTAGAGACGCTAATGATATCGCCGTCGGTGCGGTTATCTCCGCCGTAGACGAATCGGTCGATGCGACCCGTTGCCAGGGGCGCGAAGGTTGCCAGGGCGGCGATCGCTGCCTGACGCATACGCTGTGGCGCGATCTGAGCGACCGCATCACCGATTTCCTCAACAACATCACTCTGGGCGAGCTGGTCAACAACAAAGATATTCTTGATGTTGCCGACCGTCAGGATGCCGACACGCGTCGTACCTCTACCGGCCGCACCCAGGAAACGATCAACGTTAACCTGCGCGCCTGAAAAAGGTTCGGGGACGTCTGACAACGTATGGCGTTGGCCCTGAGGGGTGCGGGCAGGAGCGCCCGACTATAAACAAAACGCAGAGTACGTTTTGGTGTGAAGTACGGAGTTAATGAGCAATGAAGTTACCCATTTATCTGGATTATTCAGCCACGACGCCGGTTGATCCGCGTGTGGCTGAAAAAATGATGAAGTTCCTGACGATGGACGGTACGTTCGGTAATGCCGCGTCCCGTTCGCATCGTTATGGTTGGCAGGCAGAAGAAGCGGTGGACGTCGCCCGCAACCAGATTGCTGATCTGGTTGGCGCGGATCCTCGTGAAATCGTCTTCACCTCGGGCGCCACGGAAGCGGATAATCTGGCGATCAAAGGCGCTGCCGCCGCTCATCAGGAAAAGGGTAAGCACATCATTACCTGCGTGACTGAGCACAAAGCCGTGCTGGATCCCTGCCATCAGCTAGAGCGTGACGGGTTCGACGTCACCTATCTCACGCCGATGAGCCACGGCATCATCGACTTAGATGTGCTGGAAGCCGCTTTTCGCGACGACACGATTCTGGTTTCCATCATGCATGCCAACAACGAAGTGGGCGTGGTGCAGGATATCGCCGCTATCGGCGATCTGTGTCATCGTCGCGGCATTCTCTACCATGTCGATGCCACGCAGAGCGTCGGTAAATTACCGATCGATCTCGGCCAGCTCAATGTCGATCTGATGTCGTTCTCCGGTCACAAGATTTATGGCCCGAAGGGTATCGGCGCGCTGTTTGTTCGCCGCAATCCGCGTGTGCGTATCGAAGCCCAGATGCACGGCGGCGGCCACGAGCGCGGAATGCGTTCGGGGACGTTGCCGGTGCATCAGATCGTTGGCATGGGCGAAGCCTATCGCATCGCGGCGGAAGAAATGGAAACAGATTTTTCGCGCTTGCGGACCCTACGCGATCGGCTATGGAACGGCATTCGGAATATTGAAGAAATATATTTGAATGGCGACCTGTCTCAAAGCATCCCTAACCTTCTTAACGTCAGCTTTAACTACGTCGAGGGCGAATCGCTGCTCATGGCGTTGAAAGACCTGGCGGTCTCTTCAGGCTCGGCCTGTACTTCCGCCAGCCTTGAGCCTTCTTATGTGCTGCGGGCGCTGGGGGTTAACGAAACGCTGGCGCTCAGCTCCATCCGCTTCTCGCTGGGGCGTTTCAGCACGGAAGAGGAAGTAGATTACGCCGTTGGGCAGATACATAAAGCCGTCGACCGGCTGCGTAACGTCTCTCCAGACTGGAAAGCGTTTAAACAGAACGCGAAGAACGCCAGCATTGCTTTGGCGCCTCAATCCTAAGGCGTTGCCATCATCCCGACAGGTGTTGTTGACCGGGCGATTCTGCTCGGTCAACGCTGCAGTTAACTCTCCTCGTCATCGATTGATTACCTGGTAAGGGATTGAATTAACGCTCGAGTCGAGAGCGTTAAACGCTCAATCACGCGCTCCACGCTTCAAGTTGTTCACGGCTTTCTGCCGACCGCTCCGGATCCCCTCTCACCTGACTGGCTTTAAAACGTCCTTTGTGCTGATACAACGTGGGATTTTCCTGTTTTTGAGCGTGATTCCCGGCGAGTTACGCCAGTGGCGGGGCGTAGATATGCTATCTTGACCCAGGTTTTTGTCGCAGGACTAATGGGGCAGGATTGGTAATAACCTGTCCTGGTACTGGCATCGTGAGCGCGTATCGATGACAAGAGGGCGGTACTTGAGAACGTCCGGTGACCACCGAGGGCAAAGATGACGTATGGGCCGTAAAAACGTCACATTACACTATATTGATACACGCACTGGCTTATGCTCCGTCTGCCTGCTGGGCGAGACGGATTGATACGAGGATCGGCGGTCGAATATTGCCATACCGATTCCCGTAAGAGTGACCCCTCTGCATGATGGAATGAGCATAGGGATGATTTGAACGATCGGCCACCTTACCGTGACCTGAAAAGGTTGGAAGAGATGCGGTTCTCTGGTTGGATAAAAGCTGAATAACCAGCACGACAGGTGCGCCATCGAGGCGGCCGATATTCTCTTCTTCATGGCTGACCAGCCTGATTAAAGAAATGCGCAATAGGGAACGTGATTATGACAACCGAAATTATGCCGATTACCCTTTCCCACCAGCCGGCTGATGCTCGTTGGGGCGAAAAAGCAACATTAACCTCTGGCGAACAGGGGTTCACCATCCATCTGACAGGCGAAAAATCGCTGGTCACCATCCAGCGCGCTGGCCGTAAAATCGACGGTCAGGGCATTAAACGCGTCAAGCTGGAAGGCGAAGGATGGGATCTCGAAAGTAGCTGGGCTTTCTGGCAGGGCTACCGTGGACCAAAGGGGCAGCGCACCGTTGAATGGGCAGCGCTGGATGAAGTTGCGCAGCAGGAGTTGGACCGCCGCCTGAAAATCGTCGATTGGGTGCGCGATACCATCAACCTGCCAGCGGAATCGCTGGGGCCGGAACAGCTGGCGACCCGCGCGGTAGATCTGCTGTGTTCCGTCAACTGCGACGCGGTGTCGTACCGCATTACCAAAGGCGAAGACCTGCGTAAGCAGAACTATTCCGGCCTGTATACCGTTGGGCGCGGCTCAGACCGCCAGCCGGTATTGCTGGCGCTCGACTACAATCCGACTGGCAACCCGGATGCGCCGGTGATGGCGTGTCTGGTCGGTAAGGGCATCACGTTCGATACCGGTGGCTATAGCCTTAAGCCCAGCGGCTTTATGGATTCGATGAAGTCCGATATGGGCGGCGCGGCGCTGGTGACTGGCGCATTGGCAATGGCGGCAGCGCGTGGACTCAAGCAGCGCGTCAAACTGTATTTGTGCTGTGCCGACAACATGGTGAGCGGCAACGCATTCCGTCTGGGCGACATCATTAGCTACCGCAATGGCAAGACTGTCGAGGTGATGAACACGGATGCGGAAGGGCGTCTGGTGCTCGCCGACGGACTGATCGACGCATCCGCACAGAAGCCGCAGTGGATTATCGACTGCGCCACGCTGACCGGTGCCGCGAAGATGGCATTGGGGAACGACTACCATGCCCTGCTCAGTTTTGACGATGCGCTGGTCGGGGATGTACTCACCAGCGCAGGACGCGAGGGCGAACCCTTCTGGCGTCTGCCGCTGGAAGAGTTTCACCGCCAGCATCTGCCATCCAACTTCGCGGATCTGAATAATATCGCCAGTCCGGCGCATTCTGCGGGCGCCAGCACGGCGGCGGCTTTCCTGTCCTACTTCGTGGAAAACTACCAGAAAGGGTGGCTCCATATTGACTGTTCGGCGACCTATCGTAAGGGCGCTGTCGATCAATGGTCGGCTGGCGCGACCGGGCTGGGGGTGCGCACGCTGGCGGACTTCCTGCTGCGTAAAGCAGGCTGAATAAGCGACGGCGGGCAAGTTAATACCCGCTACAAAACAATGTGCGGTAACACCGCGCGAGCATAACAACAGGCCTGCGCGGCTTCAACGTGAAGCGCAGGCATGAAAGTGTTGAGGGGTTTGATGGAATTTTCACCACAAAACACGCTGGAAGAGGCGCTGATACGCGCTGCCACGGAGCCTGCGCATCGGCCCGAATTTTTCAGCGAACTGATGACGGCTACAGTGTACGTACTGGGAAACAGCGACGGTAATACCACTTTTGGTGAGCAGACGCTTCAGGCCGGAAGCCATGTGCATCTTCAGCATTGGGAGAAGCCGGATGGCACTTCGGCGATCCCATTTTTTTCTTCCCTTGAGGCTTTACAGTCAGCCATCACCGAAGAACAGTCCTTTTTGGCCTTACCGGCGCGAGCGCTGTTCGAACTGACACAGGGCGCCGTGTTATTCCTCAATCCGAAATTGCCTTACGGGAAAGAGTTTCTGCCGCAGGAGGTTGAACACCTGTTGGCTGGCGAAGGCACCGGACTCGTGACGAAAAAGGTGATTGAGGAGGACACTCAAGTCCTGATTGGTCAGCCGGCAGAAATGCCCGCGCAGATGATCGACTCTTTGACCCAGCTGTTTGCGAAATATCCCGGGGTGCGCCGTGCGTTTCTGGTGCAAATCAAGGAACCGGACGAAGAACAACCGCATCTGTTGGTTGGCATCGACGTGGATGAAGATGTGGAAGCGATCATTCAGGCGGCAGGCACCGTTGCCAGCGACACGCTGCCGGACGATCGCCCAATCGACCTCTGCGTCGTTGCCGACAACGAGCCGGGCATCAGTCATTATATGATCAAGCACACCACGCCATTTTATGAGCGTAAGTGGGGCAGCTTTCTTCGCGACTTTAAAAACAGCGGCCACGCCTGAGCGGATAATGTTGCTTGACCGCTTGACCGCTTGACCGCTTGACCGCTTGACCGCTTGACCGCTTGACCGCTTGACCGCTTGACCGCTTGACCGTATAGCTGCAAAAGCCAAACGCATCTATGGCGCTGCGCGCGAACGCGCCTCATGATCGATAACGATAGCGGCCCGTTCGGCCACGTCAGGCAAGAACCTTATCTACCGCTGAGTGTGTGATACCTGCTATCACTCACGCTGTAACGGCCACGTTGAGTGGCCGTTTTCACGAGGCTATTTTCGATTTCGGGCGGATTGGCCTTAGCGATCCGCGCCAGTTTCAATAGGCAGGTCGTCTCGGCCGCCCCATTCGCCCCAGGAGCCGTCGTACAGTTTGACTTGAGGAGCATTCAGCACATACAGCGCTAATACGATCACCGCTGCCGTCACGCCGGACCCACAGCTTGCGACGATGGGACGTTGAATATCAATCCCCTTCTGTTTGAATACGGCGGCCAGCTCCTCCGGCGTTTTCAGCGCGCCGTTTTCCACCAGCTCATTCCACGGTACGTTAAAGCTGCCGGGAATATGCCCGCGGCGCAGTCCTGGACGAGGCTCATCGACATCGCCAGCAAAGCGTGGTGCCGGACGGGCGTCGACAATCTGCGCGGAATGATCATGGGTGATTGCCAGCACGACCTCGGCCTGACAGATCACGCCGGCGTCCAGCCGAGCGTTGAATGTCCGGGTCTGATGGGAGACATTTCCCCGCTCCAGTGGTCGTTGCCCCTGTTTCCATCCGGCCAGCCCGCCAGCCAAGATAGAAACCTTGGTCACGCCGAAAGTTCGCAGCATCCACCAGGCGCGAGGTGCTGAAAATAAGTTACCCTCATCGTAAATGATGCAGTGTTGGTCTTCGCTCACGCCTAGATCCCCCATCGCCTGAGCGAAGGATGTGCTATCCGGCATCATATGTGGCAAAGGCGAAGCCGCATCCGATAGCGTTTCGATATCGAAAAAAGCCGCTCCTGGCAGGTGTCCGGCTTCATATTCGGCCTGGATATCCCGCGAGGTATCACCAGGCGGAAGCATCCGCGCATCAAGCAGTGTGATATCCGCGTCGTTAAGATGAGAATTCAGCCAAGCGGCGGTGACAAAGATGTCGGAGCTGGATACAGACATGTGACCTCCCGTGCGGGCTGTCGATATAGCCCGAGATAAGATGAGGATTGAATTGTCAGTGATTTTTTAGCAACGGACAAGTGCAAACCTGTATCTCATGCCAGTTTCGGCGCACGCTATTTCAGGAATGCGTGCGTGATTGGGACACACGGATGAAACAGATGAAAAGCGGTGGTTTGTTTGCTATCCGTGCCGCAGGTCGGGCAGAGAGTGAGTGTCAGACAAGGATTCAGCGTTATAATGATAGGAAAAGGACGATAAGATAACGTTATTTTAAAAAAATGTTATTTGACCGTAGGCAAGATGGAAGAGCAACCCTATAATCTGCGCCACTTTACGGTGCCGGAGTCATCATTTTTAACCGGCAGTTATCAGACAGTTATCAAATGAGGTCACTATGACGGTAGAACGTACTTTTTCTATCATTAAGCCCAATGCGGTCGCCAAGAATCTGATTGGCGCTATCTACAACCGCTTTGAAAGCGCAGGCTTCAAGATTGTTGCTGCCAAAATGCTTCATCTGACTCGCGAACAGGCCGAAGGCTTTTATGCTGAGCACAAGGGCAAACCTTTCTTTGACGGTCTGGTGACGTTCATGACTTCCGGTCCCATTATGGTTCAGGTTTTGGAAGGTGAAGATGCCGTGCAGCGTCACCGTGACCTGATGGGGGCGACGAATCCTGAGAATGCGCTGGCGGGCACGCTGCGCGCTGACTACGCAGATAGCCTGACTGAAAATGCGGTGCATGGTTCGGACTCTCAGGCATCCGCCGAACGCGAAATCGCCTATTTCTTCAGTGCGGATGAGTTGCACGCACGCACCCGCTAAGCTGAGACCAAGAATTAAAAGCTGAGTGGCTCTGGCACCGCTCTATTAAACTTTGTACAATGCCGCGCCCCGGAGCGAGCAGGCGCTCGGCCGGGGCTTTTCTTTTATCACTTCTTTCGAGCCATAACGTGTAACAACGAGGCCATGAGTCAATATGTCTGAGCAAACCGTATCCCCGATCTCCAACGAGTCTGACGCTATCGCTGTTAAGCCGACAAGCACTGAAAAAATCAACCTGCTGGATCTTAACCGTCAGCAAATGCGCGCCTTTTTTGCCTCAATGGGAGAAAAGCCATTTCGTGCCGATCAGGTCATGAAATGGATCTATCACTACTGCTGTGATGATTTCAACGAGATGACCGACATCAACAAGGTGCTACGCACCAAATTGCAGGAGATCGCTGAAATTCGCGCCCCTGTTGTGGTGGATGAGCAGCGATCCTCTGATGGTACGATCAAGTGGGCCATCCTGGTTGACGGCCAGCGCGTGGAAACGGTCTACATCCCGGAAGATGAACGCGCGACGCTGTGCGTATCTTCTCAAGTCGGTTGTGCGTTGGAATGTAAGTTTTGCTCAACGGCGCAGCAAGGGTTCAACCGCAACCTGCGGGTTTCTGAAATCATCGGTCAGGTATGGCGGGCGGCGAAAATTATCGGTGCGGCCAAAGTCACCGGCCAGCGTCCTATCACTAACGTCGTGATGATGGGCATGGGCGAACCGTTGCTGAACCTGACCAACGTGGTGCCGGCGATGGAAATCATGCTGGACGATTTCGGTTTCGGTCTGTCTAAACGTCGCGTGACGCTGTCGACTTCCGGCGTCGTGCCTGCGCTGGATAAGCTGGGCGACATGATCGACGTCGCATTGGCGATCTCGCTGCACGCGCCGAACGATGAAATCCGTAACGAAATCATGCCGATTAACAAAAAATATAATATCGAAACCTTTTTGTCGGCAGTACGGCGTTACCTGGATAAATCGAACGCCAATCAGGGGCGTGTCACCATTGAATACGTCATGTTGGATCACATCAATGACGGAACGGAGCACGCGCATGAATTGGCGGAATGCCTGAAAAACACGCCGTGCAAGATCAACCTGATCCCGTGGAACCCGTTCCCTGGCGCGCCGTATGGACGCAGCTCCAACAGCCGCGTTGACCGCTTCTCCAAGGTACTGATGGAATACGGTTTCACCACCATCGTACGTAAAACGCGCGGTGACGACATTGATGCAGCTTGTGGGCAGTTGGCTGGGGAAGTCGTTGACCGCACCAAGCGGACAATGAAGAAAAAAATGGTCAAGGATACAATAGCCGTCAAAAGCGTATGATCGCTGTCAGCCTGAAAGGGGCAGACAGATGATAATTACATTTCAGAGGCTTATCATACTATGCTGTAGTAACGGCGGCCTCATGGGCTGAGACCGCTTGCCTTCGGCGAGAGACAATGGCTAAGGATAGTCAGAAATGAATTCACGGTGGCAGGGAAGGTGGCGGCGCGCTTTGGCCGTCGTATGCGTGATGATAAGCGGGTGTGTGAATACCTCGGAAACAGTCTTGCTCTCGCCCCAGGCGCAGACGCGTTTGCAATTGGGGTTGGCGTACCTTGAACGCGGGCAGTTAGACGTTGCCCACAGTAACCTGCTCATCGCCTTGAGGGCGTCCCCGAATGACTATCGCACTCAACTGGGGATGGCGCTGTACGAACAGCGAATCGGCGAAAATGCGGCGGCGGAAAAGCGTTATCGCCAGTTGTTGCGACAGAGTCCCGTCAATGGGAGCGTAATGAATAATTACGGTGCGTTTCTGTGTGGTTTAGGGCAGTATGTAACGGCGCAACAACAGTTTAGCCGCGCAGCGCAGCTCGCGGATTATCCGCCGGTTGCTGATGCTCTGGAAAATGCCGGTTATTGTTTTTTAGACGCCGGGCAGCCTGATGAGGCGAAGCAATGGCTTAGTCGGGCTTTGAACCACGACCCGCGCAAAGGCCAACGCTTACTCGCGGAAGCCGAGCATCGTATGCATACCGGCCATCCGGAACAAACGCGGATGCTCTTGAATATACATCAGCCGAAATTTCCGGCGAGTGCCGAAAGTTTATGGCTACAGATTCGTTTCGCCGCGCTGGCGGGGGATACCGATGACGCGATGCGTTACGGTGCGATGCTGGCGCGAAGTTTTCCACAATCTAAACAGTACCAGCAATTCTTAGCTAATGAATACTGAAGCCAATCAAGATAGAACAGCATCACCCATAGCCACTCCTGGGGAGCGACTGCGTCAGGCGCGTGAAAGCTTAGGGTTGTCGCAGCAAGTCGTCGCGGAGAGGTTGTGCCTGAAAGTCTCGACCGTTCGTGAGATTGAAGAAGGCAACACGCCTGCCGGGCTTGCTCCGACATTTCTGCGTGGATATATCCGGTCTTATGCCAAGTTGGTGCATCTGCCTGAAGACGAACTGCTGCCGATGCTGGAAAAACACGTGGTGCCGAGCCGCACCTCCAACGTTTCCCCTATGCAGCACCTCGCGCTAGGCAAAAGCCGCAAGAAGCGCGACGGCTGGCTCATGACCTTTACTTGGTTGATATTGTTGGGCGTTTTGGGGCTGACGGTCGCCTGGTGGTGGCAAAATCATCAGGCGCAGCAGCAGGAAATCAATTCCATGGTCGATCATGCGAACGCTACGCAGACTTCGCAGGATGGACAGTCGCTGGATTTGGGCAATGGCGAACCGGACCCGGTCGTACCGGACGATAGCGCCACGAGTGGCGCAGCTAGAGAAGTAACGCCGCCTGCCGATGCGTCTTCTGCAACAACGTCTGCGCCAACGGCTAATTCGCCTGCGCCGGTCGCTCCCGCCACGCCGGCTCCTGCGCCGAGCGTGTCTCCGACTCAACCTTCTCCAGCGCCATCGCCATCCTCCGCGGCTCCGGCTGTTGAGACTCCGGCGCCTTCCGTGCCTGCGTCAAATGCATTAGCGATGTCGTTCTCTGCGGACTGCTGGCTGGAGGTGGTGGATAGCACCGGCAAAAAGCTGTTCAGCGGTATGCAACGCAACGGCGGTTCGCTGAATCTGAGCGGACAACCTCCTTATCGGCTCAAAATCGGCGCCCCTGCTGCTGTTCAGATTCAGTATCAGGGTAAACCGGTTGATTTGAGTCAGTACGTCAGAAGCAATCAGGTTGCACGTTTAACGCTGGCCGGCCAGTAATTTTCCGGCCGGTAGCGGCATTTTGGAGGTGAAGTTGTGAATAACCCCGCACCCATAACCCGTCGCAAATCAAAGCGCATTTACGTTGGTAAGGTGCCCGTCGGTGACGGCGCGCCGATAGCGGTGCAGTCGATGACGAACACCCGCACAACGAATGTTGAAGCGACGGTGAATCAAATTAAAGCGTTGGAACGCGTGGGCGTCGATATCGTTCGAGTCTCTGTCCCCACCATGGATGCCGCTGAGGCATTCAAGTTGATCAAGCAACAGGTGAATGTGCCGCTGGTTGCGGATATCCATTTTGACTATCGCATCGCGTTGAAAGTCGCTGAATACGGCGTGGATTGCCTGCGCATTAACCCCGGCAACATCGGTAACGAAGAGCGTATCCGCGCTGTCGTGGACTGCGCGCGGGACAACAACATCCCGATCCGTATCGGCGTCAACGCCGGCTCATTGGAAAAGGATCTGCAGGAAAAGTACGGCGAGCCTACGCCGGAAGCGCTGCTCGAATCCGCCATGCGCCACGTCGATATTCTGGACAGACTCAACTTCGACCAGTTCAAAGTCAGTGTGAAGGCGTCGGACGTCTTCCTGGCTGTTCAGTCCTACCGTCTGCTGGCGTCCCGCATCGATCAGCCGCTGCATCTTGGTATCACGGAAGCGGGCGGCGCGCGGAGCGGGGCGGTTAAATCCGCCATCGGTCTGGGGCTGCTGCTCTCCGAAGGGATTGGCGACACGCTGCGTATCTCGCTGGCGGCCGACCCGGTGGAAGAAGTGAAAGTCGGTTTCGATATTCTGAAGTCACTGCGCATTCGCGCGCGCGGCATCAACTTTATCGCCTGCCCGACCTGCTCGCGTCAGGAGTTTGACGTGATTGGCACCGTTAACGCGTTGGAGCAGCGACTGGAAGATATCATTACGCCGATGGACGTCTCGATTATCGGTTGCGTGGTCAACGGACCGGGCGAAGCGCTGGTGTCGACGCTGGGCGTGACCGGCGGCAACAAGAAAAGCGGCTTTTATGAAGACGGCGTTCGCCAGCGTGAACGTTTTGACAATGAACAGATGATCGACCAATTGGAGTCTAAAATCCGCGCCAAAGCGGCGATGCTGAACGAAAGTAACCGCATCACCATCAACGTGGTCGATAAGTGACGGCGGTGGCATCGCATGAGATGCCACCCTGTCGACAGCTTCCCAACCCGACGGCGACGGCCGCGCATTGATGCCGCAGTGCCGCTCCCTCTATAATCGGGCCTATTTTCGAGAAAACGGATTAGAGAACTGACGTGGCAAAAAATATCCAAGCCATCCGAGGCATGAACGATTACCTGCCGGCCGATACGGCTCTATGGCACCGCATTGAAGCCAGCTTGAAACAGATCCTCGCCAGCTATGGCTATGGCGAAATTCGTACGCCTATCGTTGAGCAGACTTCTCTGTTCAAGCGCGCTATCGGTGAAGTGACCGACGTCGTAGAAAAAGAGATGTACACGTTTGAGGACCGCAACGGCGACAGCCTGACGCTGCGTCCCGAGAACACGGCGAGCTGCGTCCGCGCCGGCATCGAGCACGGTATCCTCTACAACCAGGAACAGCGCCTGTGGTACACAGGCCCGATGTTCCGTCACGAACGTCCTCAGAAAGGCCGCTACCGTCAGTTCCACCAGCTCGGTTGTGAAGTCTTCGGCCTGAAAGGCCCGGATATCGATGCCGAAATGATCATGATGACGGCGCGCTGGTGGCGCGAACTGGGCATCGCCGAACACGTCTCGCTGGAACTGAATTCTATCGGTTCGCTGGAAGCGCGCGCGCGTTATCGCGAGGCGCTGATTGCGTTTCTGGAACAGCATCAGGATGTCCTGGATGAAGACTGCAAACGTCGTATGTACACCAACCCGCTGCGCGTCCTGGATTCTAAAAATCGCGATGTGCAGACGCTGTTGAACGACGCGCCGGTGCTTACCGATTACCTCGATGACGAGTCGCGCGAGCATTTTAACGGCCTGTGTGAACTTTTAACTCAGGCGAGCATCCCATATAAGGTTAATCCGCGCCTGGTCCGTGGGCTGGATTATTACAACCGCACTGTGTTCGAATGGGTGACGACCAGCCTCGGTTCACAGGGTACTGTGTGCGGCGGCGGACGCTACGACGGCATGGTGGAACAGCTGGGCGGTTCCAGTACGCCTGCGGTCGGTTTCGCGATGGGTTTAGAACGCCTGGTGCTGCTGGTTCAAACGGTCAATCCGGAGTTCAAAGCGCTGCCGGCTGTGGACGTTTACGTCATTTCTTCCGGCGCGGGAACCCAAAGCGCGGCGATGCTGCTGGCGGAATCGCTGCGTGATGCGCTGCCCGGATTAAAGCTGATGACCAACTTTGGCGGCGGCAATTTTAAAAAGCAGTTTGCCCGTGCGGATAAAAGCGGGGCGCGCGTCGCTCTGGTGCTGGGCGAAAATGAAGTCGCGGCAGGACAGGCAGTAGTGAAAAACTTGTCCAGCGGCGAACAAGAAACTCTGGCGCAGGCTGACGTTGCAGCCCGGCTGACGACGCTACTGGATTGAGGAGAAAGACACCGTGGAAGTCTATACCACAGAAAATGAACAGGTTGATGCGCTGCGACGTTTCTTGAGAGAAAACGGCAAGGCGTTGGCTGTCGGTGTAGTCCTGGGTATCGGGGCGCTGGTAGGTTGGCGTTTCTGGCAAAGCCATCAGGACAATAGCGCGATGGAAATATCGTCGGCTTATCAGCAAGCCAGTGAAACGCTGACGGCAGGTAAGGGCACCACGGCGGTGGAAGCGTTTGCTGCCGGCAACAAAAACAACTACGGCGCGCTTGCTTCGATGGAGCTGGCGGCTCACTACGCTGAATTGAAAGATTTCGCCAAAGCAGAGCAGCAGCTGACTCAGGCGCTGTCTCAGAGCAACAACGCCGATCTGCAAACGCTGATCAACCTGCGCCTGGCGCGGGTCCAGCTTGCACAGAAAAAAGCGGACGACGCGCTGAAAACGCTGGATGCCATCAAGACGGAAAGCTGGGCCGCGATGATTGCAGACGTTCGCGGCGACGTGCTGGTCAGCAAAGGCGATAACCAGGGCGCGCGCAGTGCGTACGAAAAAGGCATTGAGTCTCAGCCTCCTCAGGGGCTGCAGGCCCTGTTACGAATGAAACTGAACAACCTGTCCAGCTAAGAGGAATTCCATGCAATTGCGTAAAACACTTTTGGTAGGACTGGTTTCAACTGCCCTGCTGAGCGGCTGTTCGCTATTCGACCGTGAAGAGGACGTCGTTAAAATGTCCCCTCTGCCGCAGGTAGAGAATCAGTTCACGCCGACGAAAGTCTGGAGTCGTTCAATCGGCAGCGGTATCGGTGATTTCTATTCCAATTTGCGTCCGGCCTGGCAGGACAGCCGTGTGTATGCGGCTGACCGACGCGGTACGGTCAAAGCGATGGACTTGAGCAACGGCGAAGAAAAATGGAAGGCTGACCTGTCTGAGAAGACGGGGCTGTTGTCGGCGAATCGTCCGGCGCTGCTGTCCGGCGGCGTCTCGGTTGCCGGTAATCACGTCTACGTCGGCAGCGAAAGAGCGAAGATGTTCGCCCTGAATGCCGATGACGGTTCACGGGTCTGGGAAACGCCGGTCGCAGGCGAAGTCACTTCCCATCCGGTTATCAGTGATGGCGTAGTGCTGGTGCACACCAGCAATGGTATGCTGCAGGCGCTGAACGAATCTGACGGTGCCGTCAAGTGGACGGTAAACCTGGATATGCCGTCATTGTCGGTACGCGGTGAATCTGCTCCTGCGACTGCCTTTGGCGCAGCCATCGTTGGCGGCGACAACGGTCGCGTGAGCGCCGTACTGATTAATCAGGGGCAACTGATTTGGCAGCAGCGAATTTCCCAGCCGAGCGGCGCCACTGAAATCGATCGTCTGAACGACGTCGATACCACGCCAGTGATCGTCGGCGAAGTGGTCTATGCGCTGGGTTACCACGGCAACCTGACGGCGCTGGACCTGCGCTCCGGTCAGATTTTGTGGAAACGTGAGCTGGGTTCGGTGAATGACTTCATCGTTGATGGCGACCGTATCTATCTGGTCGATCAGGACGATCGTATCGTGGCCTTGAGTACCAACGGCGGCGTGAGCATCTGGCGTCAGAGCGAATTGTTGCATCGTAATCTGACGGCACCGGCGCTGTATAATGGTTATCTGGTGGTTGCGGATGCTGAAGGCTATATGCATTGGGTCAACACGACCGATGGCCGTTTCGTTTCTCAGCAGAAAGTGGATAGCTCCGGATTCCTGAGCAATCCCGTGGTAGCCAGCGATAAGCTGCTGATCCAGGCTAAAGGCGGAGAGGTTTACGCCTTTACTCGCTAGTACACGTGTTTTACTCCGGGCTAAGGCGCCAGAAGGCCTTCGCCCGTCGAACGGCTCCTGACGCTATCAGGAGCCGTTTCGTCTTTGATGATCAGCCGGCTAAGCTCGCTGTAACGAATTGAAATATAAGCAATGAGGTTGTAACAATGATACCTGTCGTCGCGCTGGTCGGGCGCCCGAATGTGGGGAAATCCACGCTGTTTAACCGCTTGACGCGTACTCGTGACGCATTGGTGGCGGATTTCCCTGGGCTGACGCGTGACCGCAAGTATGGTCGTGCCGAGGTGGAAGGAAACGAGTTCATTATCATCGATACGGGCGGTATTGACGGTAGCGAAGAGGGCGTGGAAACGCGGATGGCGGACCAGTCTCTGCTGGCGATTGAAGAAGCGGATATCGTTCTGTTCATGGTTGACGCCCGTGATGGATTGATGCCGGCGGATCTGGGCATCGCCCGGCATCTGCGCAACCGTCAAAAGTCCACCTTCCTGGTCGCCAACAAAATCGACGGTATTGATGTGGATACCGGCACGGCGGACTTCTATTCGCTGGGCCTCGGGGAAGTCTACCCGATTGCGGCATCGCACGGCCGCGGCGTGACCAGCCTGCTGGAAAAAGTGCTGCTTCCGTTCGCGGAAGACCAGGACGAAGAGCCGCAGGAACTGACGGAAGAAGAAGCTAATGCCGCTTATTGGGCGGAGCAGTTGGCCATCGAAACGGAGGCCGAAGAGGACGCCGAAGCCGAGGATAACTTCGATCCGGAGTCTTTGCCGATCAAGCTGGCTATCGTCGGTCGCCCTAACGTGGGTAAGTCGACCTTGACCAACCGTATCCTGGGTGAAGACCGGGTCGTGGTTTACGACATGCCTGGTACGACGCGCGACAGCATTTACATTCCTATGGAACGTGACGAGCGCGAATATATTCTGATTGATACCGCAGGGGTGCGTAAGCGCGGCAAGATCACGGAAACCGTCGAAAAATTCTCCGTCATCAAAACACTGCAGGCGATTGAAGACGCCAATGTGGTACTGCTGGTGATCGATGCGCGCGAAGGGATCTCCGATCAGGATCTGTCTCTGTTGGGCTTTATCCTGAACAGCGGTCGTTCGCTGGTGATCGTGGTCAACAAGTGGGATGGTCTTTCCCAGGATGTAAGAGAGCAAGTGAAGGAGACGCTGGATCTGCGTCTGGGCTTCATTGATTTCGCCCGTATTCACTTCATTTCCGCGTTGCACGGCAGTGGCGTAGGTAACCTCTTTGAGTCGATTACAGAGGCCTACACTTGCTCGACTCGCCGGGTCAGCACTTCGCTTCTGACGCGCATTATGCGTATGGCCGTTGACGACCATCAGCCGCCGCTGGTGCGTGGGCGCCGCGTGAAACTCAAATATGCGCACGCTGGGGGCTACAACCCGCCTATCGTCGTGATCCACGGCAACCAGGTGAAAGATCTGGCCGACTCTTATAAACGCTACCTGATGAACTACTTCCGTCGTTCGTTGGAAGTGATGGGAACGCCGATTCGTATTCAGTTCAAAGAAGGGGAAAACCCGTTCGCGAACAAACGTAATACGTTGACGCCAAACCAGCTACGTAAACGTAAGCGGTTGATGCAGCACATCAAAAAAGGCAAATAAGCCAACTTGGAACGGTAACTCCGACCTGCGGGGCAGAATATTTTCTGCCCCGTTTTTATTTCAGGACGACAAGACGGATGAGAGGGAACAACACGATGGAAAAAGAGAGTGGCATGACCTTTTTATGTCCACGGTGCCAGCATGAAATGAGAGAGCGCAGCGATGAGCGTTTTCGCTGTGCCGAGTGTCAACAGGATTATCGGCGTGAGCCTCTGTGTCCGGATTGTGGGCAGCCGCTACAGGTGCTCAAAGCCTGCGGCGCGGTCGATTATTTTTGTCCGCAGGAGAAGGCGTTGGTTTCAAAAAAACGTGTGACGTTTCGCTGCCAACCGGTTCTGCCTGACGCGCTCCCCTGATGCCGATGGTTTGAGTTGCCGCTGCTGACATCAGGGTGCTGGCTGTGCGTTCTGCCACAGGACGTCCAGTTCCGGCGCAGCCCGTTCGGGAACCAGCCACACCTGAGGGGGCGCGCCGCCGCCTGAATCGCCATGGAAAATGTGAATCCGGTAGTAAAATTGATCGCCCCGGCCGGGGCGATCGGCCGGATCGTCGGTCTGTGCTGAAGGCAACACGCTGTGCAATATCGCACGGATCCGTTGGCGTTCTTCCGCAGGCAGTTTGGCTAAGACCACCCATCTCGGGCCGGATAATTTAGGTATCCAGGCGATGCCGCCTTCTCGCGCCAGTTCGATAATGGCGTCGTCAGTCAAGCGGGGCTGTGCGTTCATACTCATTCGGGAGTCCTGTATCCACACCTACTCGATGCCAGGCATGTAGCACGGTATTGGCGACCGCCATGCCGAAGCGCTGTTCAGCATGATTCACCGTGTATTGGGCAAACAGTGTAAAGTCGGCGTTCTGCGGTAGAGATTTGTCGCACAAAACGTCATACCAGATGACGCCCGCTTTCTCCCAGGCATACCCGCCCAGATCGGTCGCCGCCAGATAAAAGGCGCGGCTCGGTATTCCGGAATTAAGGTGTACGCCGCCGTTATCCTCACGGGTATTGATGTAATCACGCATGTGGGCTGGCTGCGGGTCTGTGCCGAGCAGCGGGTCGTCATAGGCTGTTCCCGGCCGGGCCAGGGATCTTAACCCCTTGCCGTCGATCTCCTCAGTCAGCAAGCCAGCGCCGACAATCCAGTCCGCCTCCTGCGCCGTTTGCTTGAAATAGAACTGTTTCACCATAGCGCCGAAGACGTCGGACAACGATTCGTTCAGTGCGCCGGACTGGCGGGTGTAAAGAAGATTCGCCTCGCTCTCCGTGACGCCGTGCGCCAGCTCGTGGGCGATGATGTCGATGGCGGTGGTGAAGCGGTTGAAGATTTTTCCATCGCCGTCGCCGAAGACCATTTGCTGCCCGTTCCAGAAGGCGTTCTGATAATTCTGACCGTAGTGTACGGAGCCAAGCAGCGGCAGCCCGGCGTTGTCCAGAGAGTTACGGCCGAAAATCTGCCAAAAGAAATCATAGGTGGCGCCCAGATACTCATAGGCTTCGTCCGTGGCGATATCGCCCGTGGCGGCCTGGCCCTCTTCTCGAACGAGCGTTCCCGGCAGCGTTTGCTGATTTTGCGCATCATGAATGTGGCGGTGGACCTGTCCGCCGGGAAGCGCGTCGTGCTCGGGGAGAGGCGTTTGGGCGGAAACCATCAGCGACTGCACGTGCATCAGCGTCTGCTGAGCGAGTCGACGCTCTTCGTCAGAACCGTTGCTGACGATGCGATGAAGGATATACGGGGGTACTATGCTATGAATCGCTTTCATACATCATCTCCACATGGATGCATATCTCTCGGTATGAGCGGACGTCCATAACGTAGATAACCAGCAAAGGAGCGATAAGTATAGTTCAGGAACTCATTTTCAGACGAAGCCCGAGATCAGGCTTTGTCGACCGAATGAATGGCGGTGACCTGGCTTTCGACCCATCCCTCTTGCAGCCGCGTGCTGAGGGTATCTCCGGGGGTAATCTGTCCCGCCTTTTTCAACACTTCGCCCGATGAGATCGTGGTGACGCTGTAGCCTCGGCCCAGCGTGGCCAGCGGACTGACGGCTTGCAGGTGGGAGCAGGCCTCGCCAAAGCGCTGTTTGTTCTGAGCGATCTGCTTGTCGAGCGCGTGTTGCAGCCGATAGTTCAACTGCTGAAGGTGTTGCTGAGCGCGATGGATCCTCGGCTGCGGCGGCTGTTGCATCAACCGTTGCTGGAGGTGCTCTTGCCTGCGCAGGCTTTGGCGCAATCTGAGTTGTACGGCATCGTCCAGTCGCCGACGCAACCGGATAAGCCGGTTTTGCTGACGCGCCAGCCTCAGTTGAGGGTGTTGCTGTTGCAGGCGGTGGTGCAGACGCGTGAACAGGCTCTGACGCTGCGCCAGATAGTAATCCATCGCCATTTCCAGCCGTTGGCGCTGGATTGTCACCTGACGCAACAGCTCCAGCTGATTGCGGCTGACCAGTTCTGCGGCGGCAGAGGGCGTCGGGGCGCGTAAATCCGCGACGAAATCAGAGATGGTGACATCAGTTTCATGACCGACGGCGCTAACGATGGGAATGCGGCTGGCGAAAATCGCTCTGGCGACGCGTTCGTCGTTGAAGCTCCACAGATCTTCCAAAGAACCGCCGCCGCGGCCGACGATCAGGACATCGCACTCATCGCGAAGGTTAGCCAGTTCGATGGCGCGGATGATTTGCGGCGGGGCATCGGTTCCCTGAACGGAAGTCGGGTAGATGATGACCGGCAGCGACGGATCGCGTCGTTGCAGCACCTGCAAAATGTCATGTAATGCGGCGCCGCTTGCGGATGTGATCACCCCTACGCGTTTGGCCGGTTTCGGCAGCGGCTGCTTGAACTGCTGGTCGAACAATCCTTCGCCGGACAAGCGCTGCTTCAACTGTTCAAACTGCTGTTGCAACAGGCCGTCGCCGGCAGGCTGCATGCTATCCGCCAGCAGCTGATAGTCGCCTCGTGGTTCATACAGCGTAATCATGGCGCGGATGAGCACCTGCTGACCGTTCTGGGGTCGGAACGTCACACGACGGTTACTGCCACGGAACATGGCGCAGCGCACCTGCGCTCGCTCGTCTTTCAGCGTGAAGTACCAGTGGCCGGAGGACGGTTGGGAAAAGTTGGAGATTTCTCCGCTGAGCCAGATATGGCCCATCTCGCCTTCCAGCAGTTGTTTGACCGTCTGATTGAGGCGGCTGACGGTAAATATGGCGCTTGAAGGAGTCTGTGGCATGAGAGAGAGATCGCGTTTCTAAGCAGTGGGTTAATCTTTTCATACTACCGGGCAAAGGGCTGCACGCAAGGCTTTTTATAAAAAACGCTGGAGGCAATCATACATGCTCTGTATAATGCCGCGGCAATATTTTATCTAATCTTCCAACCCTCCTCGGTGAGATATTGCCCATGTTACGTATCGCAAAAGAAGCATTGACGTTTGATGATGTCCTGCTCGTTCCCGCACATTCTACCGTTCTTCCCAACACGGCCGAACTCGGCACTCAACTGACCAAAAACATTCGCCTGAACATCCCTATGCTGTCCGCCGCCATGGATACGGTAACCGAATCTGCTCTGGCGATCGCGCTGGCTCAGGAAGGCGGTCTCGGCTTCATTCACAAGAACATGACTATTGAGCGTCAGGCGGAAGAAGTCGGCCGCGTGAAGCGTCACGAAAGCGGCGTGGTGGTTGAACCGCAGACCGTCACTCCGGCGACGACGCTCCAGCAGGTGAAAGACCTGACCGAACGTAACGGCTTTGCCGGTTATCCGGTGGTGACGGAAGGCAACGAGCTGGTCGGTATTATCACCGGCCGCGACGTGCGTTTCGTGACCGATATGAACAAGCCGGTCAGTGCCGTGATGACGCCGAAAGAGCGTTTGGTCACGGTCAGCGAGAGTGAAGCGCGCGAACGTGAAGTCGTGCTGCACAAATTGCATGAACGCCGCATCGAGAAGGCGCTGGTCGTCGACGAGCAGTTTCGCCTGAAGGGCATGATCACCGTCAAAGACTTCCAGAAAGCGGAGCGTAAACCGAACGCCTGTAAAGACGAACGCGGCCGTCTGCGCGTTGGCGCAGCCGTTGGCGCGGGCGAAGGCAATGAAGAGCGTATCGACGCCCTGGTCGCCGCCGGTGTCGACGTCCTGCTGATCGACTCTTCCCACGGTCATTCCGAAGGCGTATTGCAGCGTATTCGTGACACTCGCGCCAAATATCCTGACCTTCAAATCATCGGCGGCAACGTGGCAACCGGCGCGGGCGCCTTAGCTCTGGCCGAAGCGGGCGTCAATGCGGTGAAAGTCGGCATCGGCCCTGGCTCTATCTGTACGACGCGTATCGTGACCGGCGTGGGCGTACCGCAGATTACGGCGATCTCAGACGCGGTGGCAGCATTGGATGGCACGGGCATTCCGGTGATTGCCGACGGCGGTATCCGCTTCTCCGGCGACATCGCCAAAGCGATTGCCGCTGGCGCGGCCTGCGTGATGGTCGGCTCCATGCTGGCGGGTACGGAAGAATCTCCGGGCGAAATTGAACTTTATCAGGGCCGCTCGTTCAAGTCGTACCGCGGCATGGGGTCTCTGGGCGCAATGTCCAAAGGCTCTTCAGACCGGTATTTCCAATCAGACAACGCGGCCGACAAACTGGTGCCGGAAGGTATCGAAGGCCGTGTCGCCTATAAAGGCTACCTCAAGGCGATTGTCCATCAGCAAATGGGGGGGCTGCGTTCCTGCATGGGGCTGACCGGTTGTCCGACTATCGATGCGTTGCGCACCAAGGCTGAGTTTGTCCGCATCAGCGGCGCAGGCATTCAGGAAAGCCATGTTCACGACGTTACCATTACTAAAGAATCGCCTAACTATCGCATGGGTTAAGCGCTTTTGTTGACTGATTTAACGAACAGAACCCGGTAATATTTATCGGGTTCTATTTTTCATTCGCTTCTATCCGTATTGGAATACGCCTCTCATGACAGAAAACATTCATCAACACCGCATTCTTATTCTGGATTTCGGTTCGCAATATACGCAACTCGTCGCTCGCCGTGTGCGTGAGTTGGGCGTGTACTGTGAACTTTGGGCATGGGACGTCACCGAAGCGCAGATTCGTGAATTCAATCCGAACGGCATTATTCTCTCCGGCGGCCCGGAAAGCACCACTGAGTTCAACAGCCCGCGCGCGCCTGAGTATGTATTCCAGGCTGGTGTACCTGTGTTGGGCGTTTGCTACGGCATGCAAACCATGGCGATGCAGCTGGGCGGAAAAGTTGAAGGCTCCAACCAGCGTGAATTCGGTTATGCGCAGGTGGAAGTGAAATCTGCCAGCGCGCTGGTTCGCGACATTCAGGACACCGTCAGCGCAGCAGGCGAGCCGTTGCTGGATGTGTGGATGAGCCACGGCGATAAAGTGACCGCGATCCCGCAAGGTTTTGAGACCGTAGCCAGTACCGATACCTGTCCGTTTGCCATTATGGCGAATGAAGAAAAGCGTTTTTACGGCGTACAGTTCCATCCTGAAGTGACGCACACTCGCCAGGGCCAGCGCATGCTGGAACGTTTCGTCCTCGATATCTGTCGTTGTGAAGCGCTGTGGACGCCGGCGAAAATCATCGACGATGCCGTCGCCCGCATTCGTGAACAGGTCGGTGAAGACAAAGTCATCCTTGGCTTGTCTGGCGGCGTAGACTCCTCGGTAACTGCGATGCTGCTGCACCGCGCCATCGGCGACCGTCTGACCTGCGTCTTTGTGGACAACGGCTTGCTGCGACTGAACGAAGCCGATCAGGTGCTGGAAATGTTCGGCGACCAGTTCGGTCTGAACATTGTTCATGTCCCGGCTGAAGAGCGTTTCCTGAGCGCGCTGGCGGGCATTGACGAGCCGGAAGCCAAGCGTAAAACCATCGGTCGTGTGTTTGTTGAGGTCTTCGATGAAGAAGCCTGCAAGCTGACGGACGTCAAATGGCTGGCGCAGGGCACCATCTACCCGGATGTAATCGAATCCGCCGCCTCTGCCACCGGTAAAGCGCACGTCATCAAATCCCACCACAACGTGGGCGGCCTGCCGAAAGAGATGAAGCTTGGCCTCGTCGAGCCGCTGAAAGAGCTGTTCAAAGACGAAGTGCGCAGAATCGGTCTGGAACTGGGCTTACCGCATGACATGCTGTTCCGTCATCCGTTCCCAGGACCGGGTCTGGGCGTGCGTGTACTGGGCGAAGTGAAAAAAGAGTACTGCGATCTGCTGCGTCGCGCCGACGCCATCTTCATCGAAGAGCTGCACAAGGCCGATCTGTATCAGAAGGTCAGCCAGGCGTTCACCGTCTTCCTGCCGGTGCGCTCCGTGGGCGTGATGGGCGACGGCCGTAAGTACGACTGGGTCGTCTCTCTGCGTGCGGTGGAAACCGTGGACTTCATGACCGCGCACTGGGCGCATCTGCCGTACGAGTTCCTCGGCCGCGTCTCCAACCGCATTATCAACGAAGTGGACGGTATCTCCCGCGTCGTTTACGACGTCTCCGGCAAACCGCCTGCGACGATTGAGTGGGAATGATCCAAGGTTCTTCAAGAACTATCGCTAACTATCGAAAAATCGCTATAACAGTTTGATTTATAATTAAATAGGTTGTGGCGACTATCGGTGACTATCGCCGGCCAGCAGAACAGGCTGGCGGTAGACGCGACGGTAAATCAAGAGACCCGGATTATGACCCTCCCGTTGATGATTGATTCTTTTTCGGTCATGACGGTAAAAATCCCCGCCAAAAGCTAGACGTGATGCGGCTTTCGGGGCATCTTCAGACTTCCTGACCCCTGACGGTAAAACCGCCATTGAACAGGAGGAAAACGCGATGCTCACCGACACCGCACTACGCAATCTCAAGCCCAAAGCCAGACCGTACAAGGTTTCCGACCGGGACGGCATGTATGTCATGGTATCCATCGCCGGTACCGTCACCTTCCGCTACGATTACCGTCTTAACGGACGGCGCGAAACCCTCACTATTGGCCGCTACGGCCCCGCCGGTATTTCTCTGGCGCTGGCCCGCGAAAAGCTGCTGGATGCCAAGCGTGCAATTAGTGAAGGGCGTTCCCCGGCACATGAAAAACAACGTGAGAAACGCCGTTTGACCGCTGCCAAACATTTTGATGATATGGCGGCCCGCTGGCTGGTGGACGCGCGCATGGCCGACAGCACCCGCTCTATGCGCAAAAGTATCATGGAGCGCGATATCCTGCCGGTTTACCGTAACCGGCTACTCACCGAAATCAGCCCAGATGATTTACGTGCCTTGTGCAACAAGGTTAAGGCGCGTGGCGCTCCGGCGACGGCGGTGCATATCCGCGATATCGTTAAACAGATTTATGGTTTTGCCATTTTGCATGGGGAGAAGGTCACTAACCCGGCCGATGAGGTCAAAGCCGCCTCGATTGCCACTTTCGCGCCGAAGGAAAGGGCGCTCTCGCCAACCGAGATCCGCCTGGCGTTCCATCAACTTGAGTCTGTGGCTTCTTACCCGACCATCCGTCTGGCTCTGCGTCTGGTTCTGTTGACCCTGGTGCGCAAAAGCGAGCTGGTGGAGGCTACCTGGAATGAAATCGATTTCGAGAACGCTACCTGGACCATCCCTAAAGAACGGATGAAGCGACGAAACCCACACGTCGTTTATTTGTCCCGACAAATGCTGGATATTTTTGTGGCGCTGCATACCTGTGCTTCCGGCTCAAGGTTCGTGCTGCCTTCACGTTATGACGGTCATCGCAGCATGTCGCACGCCACGCTTAATCGGGTCACGCAGCTTGTGGTTCAGCGTGCTCAGGCCAACGGTTTACCATTGGAGCCGTTTACCGTTCACGATTTGCGTCGCACCGGCTCTACATTGCTTAACGAGGTGGGGTTCAACCGGGACTGGATTGAAAAATGCTTGGCGCATGAAGAAGGTCGCTCCTCGCGCTCGATCTACAACAAGGCTGAGTATGCGGAGCAGCGTCGGCATATGCTGCAAGAGTGGTCCGACATGGTCGAAGCCTGGATTGATGGCCGGAACTACGTACCAACGCTGATGCCGGAAAGTGTCACGGTGCCGGTATTGAGAGCATAGGTATGAAGCATTATTCGTTTTTATGCTGCCGTTTTCAGCCCAGTTTCTGGCTTCTCCGGATTCAACATCACCACCTCGACCCGCTGCCATTGACGGCATGAGGTTGACCATCGTTCCGGTCGGGCTTTTTGAGCCGTCTCATATAAGGTTTTTCGTTTTGCCAGCAGGCTTATATCTTCCCCCCGATGCCGTTGGTCCGGCGTCACATAACCGATGGCGCTATGCCGGTGCTCTTCGTTATATCACTGCCTGAACACCTCGACCCAACGCCGCGCTTCATCCAGGTCCAGGAAGCCTGATGACGGCCAAGCCGGAACATATTTTAGCGTCCTGAACAGCCACTCCACATAGGGATTATCGTTGCTGACTCATGGGCGACTGTGCGAGCCGGTGATATTCAGTTCTTCCAGTTTCGCTTTCAACGTCTGGGATTTCATTGGCGCACCATTGTCGGCATGCAGCACTAACGGATGTCGGTAGCACCCTTCACGTAAGGAGCGCGGCGGCCTGCTCGCCGTTTTTCTCTTCATGAACCTCGTAACCGACGATTTTTCGGCTAAAATATCTTCTATTAAATAGAGATAAAAATAGCGACCACGAACCCGTGAGGCTAACCAGGTGACGTCCCACGTCCACACCTGGCATGGCTCAATAGCCTGATAAGTGGTCGGTTTATTCACTTTCTGTGGTGCCCGACTACGGCCACGGTGATGTACCTAGCCGTCTCGCCGGAGCACCCGGTAAAACGTCGACTCACTGGCCAGGTAGATACCCTTGTCCGCCAAACATGGCACGATCTGTGCTGGCGGCAGGCTGGCATATTCCGGCTCGTTACATACCGCGACTATTTGATGCTCTTCTTCAGCTGTCAGTTTATTGGCCGGGACCGGACGCACGGCCGTGGGCCGACGGTCTTCAGCCTGGCCGTTCCAGCGCCGCCAGGTGCTCAGGCTTAACCCCACTTCCCGGCAAGTAGAGAGCAGACGTGCGCCGGCGCGCATGGCTTCACGTATCCATTGGATAAATTGCGTGCGTTCGTGAGCGGGGGTCAGTCGTCCTCGTCCTCCACACCGTAATAGTGATTCAGCTTTTTTCGCAAGACCAGCAACGCAGCCGCCTCGGCCAGGGCCTTTTCTTTGCGCGCCAATTCGCGCTCCAGCCCTTTGATTTTCTTTTGGGCCTGCTTTTGCGACTGGCGGGTATCAGCTTGTGGCGTCTGGAGAAAAGCCTGTTTCCACTGGGCGATTTGTTCAGGATAAAGTCCTTTGCGACGGCAGTATTCACTCAGTTCGGCTTCACTGAGTGTGGCGGTTTCGACGATGACCGCAAAGCGCGCTTCTGTCGACCAAAGGTCGGTGGTTTTGTTAGCTCCGGGCACCGGTTTTCCCACCAGCTTGGCTTGGGTTCGCCAATTATAAAGGGTAGCTTCCGATATCCTTTCCTGTTGTGCAAGTGCGGTAACGGTCATGTTGTAGGGCGGCAGTAATTTGGACAAAACGGCGGCTTTACGTTCCGGTGAATAGCGTTTCATAACAGGCTCCGTTGCCCCCATAGAGATTTTCAGTAAGGGGTGTCAACTATCCTGCCAGAGGGGGATTAGGATAAATCATCAATTGATGAGCAGTAGTCCCGGCAAGACCCGGTGCTTTTAAGTATGGTTCGGTACTTTCCGCACCAAAGGGAAGGCCGACGCGATGGATATCCTTCTTAGTTTGCACCCAGTCAACCGAACCGTGAAGCTTGGTATAACGCGCGACACCTTCCAAGTAACGCGGTTCTCCACGAATGCCGGGAGGATTGTAGTGCATATCTAAATCTAACCGAGAGGAACGGAAAATAGGCATAAGGTTGCCCAATAAACGAACTAATAAATGCAATCCAGCCAATTCAGCACCTGCTTCAATGAGCCGATCATAGTTAGTTGTGAAAATATTTAGTCGATCCCGCACCCCGGTACGGCTGGCAAAACTCATCAGAAAAGTAACCAGAGTATTGAACGCCTGCTCTCGTGTATGTTCCGCAGCAATCGCGATACCTTCTTCACTCTTCAGAATTGAATATGCGAAATTTTGCATGCCGCTTTTTAGTTCTGCACAAATAGCTTCAGCCTCAGTTTTTTTTGCAATATCTCAAAGCCGCGGAGTAACTCATTAGCAACTCGCAGTTGATCTTCGAGATTGCATTCTTTGCGTCCAGCAGCGATGGCTGCTTTCTTTGTGGCTTGATTAATTTCGGTGCGGTGGTTGCTAAGAGGCAGAGTATTCATACCAGCAGCACCTTTCCCGGTAGCCAGATAGTGAATCGCATGTGTTAAGCTGGAACCAGCCAATAAAGAAAGGTGCTCTGACTGAAACAGTGAAGTTAGCCAAGGTTCGATGTGGTTGCGCAAATCTTTAGACCCAAATGAATCAGAGCTTAGCCAAGACACCTCTATTCCTTCAGTCAATTTAAATTTGGCAGTCTGATTTTCATCAGCGATGAACTGTAACGGTACGTGGTCATCGCGCACTTTAATTATGTTGATGTTTGGTGTTTTCTTCTCATCTTGGGATGCCGGAGGGGTAGCTGTTTCGTCACTATCAGCTGAGAATGAAGACTCATTAGCATTCACAATTACTGCTCCTTACTATGTGCATGTAAAAATTTGATAGCATTACTGCGTGTTGCGGATCGGTATTTTCTAACTAAAATGTTTATAACAGCGTATTCAATTATTCTTCAGACGAGGTGGCAACAATTCTGCAACGGTTGTGTTTTTCACTACCGTTTCAACTAAAAATGAATATAAACCGAAGAGACATGTGTTCGGTAGACATCTTATAGGCGATTAAGATAACGAAAATGTGACGATTGGCGGAAATTGTTAATGTCTCCTCCTTGCTCATAACAGACAACAGGAGTCTTCTATAATATTCTGCACGAGAGTATGAATTATTTGGGTTCTCCGAAAAGACGAAGATCTCTAACTCCTCAGTGCATTTAGAACATGGCCAAGACTCGGAAATTGCAAATAATGTGTGGAGCTAATAACATTATGCATACAGTTATAATATTTTCTTGGCTAAGAATAAATATTATCAATCATCTCTCAAGGTTTCTCTGATTATTTATTTTGTAAATAATTGCAGCTAGAGAATTTTAAAAATCATACAAAGCCTTAAAATCAATCCCTAACTCATCAGCAATCACCCCATCACTTCCAGCGTCGGATTTCCAACGCCTCGCTCAATACCACTAATATAGGTGCGATCCAAACCACACTTATCGGCGAAAGCCTCTTTGGAGAGTCCGGCCTGTAAGCAAAGTATTTTACGCGTTGTCCAAAACGGACGGTGATGTTTTTTGTGATCCTACCCACGTAATGTGGACACCGCCCTAAGCGAGGTTCTGGTTTTCAAATTGTTCCGGGCTGAGACCGCTGCAGGCACTGTGCCGGTGCCAGCGATTGTAATCACACTCTATATAATTAAACACTGTGCTTCGCATTATTTCACGGCTGGCGAAGTGTTCACCGTGGATGCATTCCACCTTCAGTGAGTGAAAGTAGCTTTCTGCACAGGCATTATCATAACAGCAGCCTTTTGCACTCATACTGCCACGCAGATTATGCCGTTTCAGTAAAGTCTGGTAATCCGCTGAACAATACTGACCGCCTCTGTCTGTATGAACAATAACCTGTTCCGGCCGCTTCCGACGCCACATCGCCATCTGTAACGCATCGCAAACCAACTGTGACGTCATCCGCGAGGACATCGACCAACCGATAACTGACCGGGACCACAGGTCGATAACGACCGCAAGGTAAAGCCAACCCTTCATCTGTTCGTAAGTACGTGATGTCACCCGCCCACTTCTGGTTCGGGCCGCTGGCGATAAAGTCCTGCTTCAGCAGGTTTTCCGATACTGGCAGGCCGTGTGCACGGTAGCTGACCGGACTGAACTTCCGGCTGGCTTTTGCTCTCAGCCCCTGACGATGCAGGCTGGCGGCGATGGTTTTCACGTTGTATTCCGGTAGTTCGACTGCAAGACGCGGCGCACCATACCGTTGTTTTGCCGCACTGAATGCCTTGCGAACAGCATTATCGCAGTTAAGGCGGAACTGCTGACGCGGGCTGACCTGATAACGGCGCAGACGCCAGGCATACCAGCCGCTGCGGGCGACAATGGCCTTGATGCTGAACTCAGACTGATATTTTTCGATAAAGACATACTCCATTTCAGGCGCTTCGCGAAGTATGTCGCGGCCTTTTAAAGAGAATGGCCAGCTCCTCATCCCGCTCGGCCAGCTGTCGCTTTAACCGAGCACTTTCTGCGGCCAGTTCACTTTCATGTTCTGAAGAGGTCATTTGTTGCTGTTGCTTACTGCGCCAGGTATAGAGCTGCGATTCATAATGAGCTGGCGGGCAGCAGCAGCAGCGACGATGCGCTCAGCCAGTTTCAGGGTTTCATCGCGGAATTCAGGTGTGTGTTGTTTACGGGGCTTTTTGCTGGTTGATGTCGGTTTTGTCATGAGTCGCCTCTGGTTGAGAGTTTACTCACTTAATCGCGTGTCCACTATTGCTGGGTAGGATCACGAGGTATAAGGATTGACTTTTCGAGGCCTGGAACACCCACAGATAATGCCACGGTGGAGTCTTTTAACGGCAGACTGCGGCAGGGGTGCCTGAATAAAACGGATTTATGTCTCAGGAGGATGCACTGTGCTAAATCAAGGCCTGGCGCATACTCTATAATCAGAGCCGCCCCCATTCTGCGCTGGGATGAACGACCCCTGCTGAATTTGCCGAAAAATCTGCCGGTTGCCAGAATATGCAACCAACCTGAAGCCGGTTATTTATGATTATGTCCAAATCAGATTTGGGATCATGATCAAGGTAAAATATCAAGGCATGAATCCAGTCCAAATATTCAGTAAAAATAAGGATATGCAGCCAAGAGATGTCGGGTCATTGTTGTATTTTTCTATAGATGTAAGAAGAGATTGAAGGTAATATATGCTTCTACAATTCCATTATCTAACACAGGTTAAAAAATGAATAAAAGGAACTTCATCCACTATGGATTATACTTAGTCATAGCCTTAGTTATGTCACTTATCTACTATAAAATAAGTCAAAGAATAAACATAAATTCGGATATGGCTTCTGGGTTCCTTGCCGCTAGCGATTTAAGTAAAGGTAATATATATCTTAAAGGCTGGAGTCTATCAACTGTTCCATTTTACTTTACAGAATTAGTTTGGTATTCACTGGTGATCCTCATCGGTGGATATAATTATATGTACAACTATGCTCTACCAGCAATATATCTAGTGGTTTTATGCACCCTCATAATAATGTGCTGTGATAATAAAAAAATAGGTTTTTTTCTTACATTTTTCTTGCTGGGAACACCGGGCCTGTTTTTGACAAGTAACATACTAGTTCCCGTAATTCATATCGGCGCATATATTTTTAGCCTGACATCTCTATTACTTACTATGAAATACGTTAAAAGCGGTTTGAACTGTCATCTCATCATCAATTATTTTATACTAACGATGGTTTTTTTCAGTGATAGTATCTCTATATTTATAATACTTGTCCCTTTTTTAACTGTTTCTTTTGTCACGTTTATACAAGGTAAGATAAGTAAGCGCTGGTCTGCACTTACACTAATATCCTTAGTTTCATATGGATCATCATTGTTAATATGGAATCTATTCAAAAAATACGGGTTTAATGTTCCAGGATATTCATCCCCAACATTTGTATCATTGGATGATTTTTATAGTAACCTAAATATTTTAGTTGAAGGTTTTTTACGATTACAAGACTCTTTCTTTTTCGGTGCAGATCCACACAACCGCCAGACTATATTTATTTGTTTATCCTTTGCATGTCTAAGTTATATTATGATCATGCTTTTTTTAAAATTAAAAAAAGCAAAAGACTTTGATAGCCTTGATGTTTATCTTTGTTCAGCAACCTTTGTTATGCCCATAGCTTTTGTAGTAAGTAGCGTAAATGTTGGGGTATCATCAATCAGATATATAATTCCATTTTTTATTTTTACGACAATACTCCTTAGTAGAAAAAATGATGGAGAATGTAGCAACACACGATTGAAGTATCTTGTATTTTTTGTAATGTTTGTTGTATCTATTTACAGTATTTACAACATGCTAAATACTCCTAAAGCCCTCAATCAAATGCATAATGTTTCTGAAATTATCAAAAAAAATGGTCTAAAAAAAGGCTATGCTGAGTTTTGGCATGCTTCATCTATTTCAGTATATGGTGATGTACAAGTAGCACCAATATATTATGATGGTATGAAGCTGATAAAGATGAAATGGCTAAGTAAAGATGAGTGGTATAACTCAGGAAATAATTTTGTCATCGTTAACAACAATGATATTGAGGCAACTGTTGTTAGGCAATTCGGTAATCCCGACAAAGTAATCGAAGTAGAAGGCGTAAAAATATTTATTTGGAATAAAAACCTCATAGCTTCAGATCATTGATAGCATAAAAATTTATAATACCAGATTTTCAAACCGCCCCCAAATTGGGGGCCTTATACTAGCTAAAAATTTAGTAAAACTGCCACTGATGACAGTTTTAATCCACTGATAATCAAAAGTAATCGACTTAAAGTTAGCTGCATATTCTGACAACCGGCGGATTGCGGCTCACGCGCAGCACAAGTAATAGCTGTCTTTCTCTGCAGTGGGCACGCCGGCGGCAGTTTTTTGCCAGCACATCCTGCAGCATCATCTTGTCGAAGTGAATCGCCACGAAAAATCCAGACACTTTCGAGTCGATGATAATATTAGTTTTCGTATTCTGCCGGTGGAATCTGATTGCTTGAACCATGCCGACGCTTACAGTTATAAAACATTTCGATGTAATCAAAAATATTGATGCGGGCTTCTTCCCGCGTTCCTTAAATCTTTTTCTTTATCCGATCGCGTTTAAGTAGCTGGAAAAAGCTTTCCGCAACTGCGTTATCGTGACAGTTACCACGACGCTCATGCTGCCTTCAAGACCGTGTGATTTAGGAACGACTGCCACTCATGGTGTAAGTGTAAGCACACCCGTTTTAGTTTCACGCATTTTTTGAGAGTTTCAGTTTTTCAGCCATTAGCCGGTACTCTTCCGGTGTCAGGTTATTCAGGGATTCATGAGGCCGCTCGCTGTTGTATTCCGTCAGCCTGCGCTCTGTGATTTCCCGTGCCTCGTTCAGTGTTCTGAACAGGTAAAAATCCAGTATTTCTGTCCAGTATGTCCGGTTAAAGCGTTCGATAAAAGCATTTTGCGCAGGTTTACCCGGCTTGATTAACTCCAGCATCACACCATGATCCTCATCCCACTGTGCCAAAGTCAGCGAGACTAATTCCGGCCCATTGTCCATCCGTATCTTCAGTGGATATCCGCGGTGTGCCACTATCCTATCCAGTACCCGGACGACATGCTGAGCCGGGATATTCAGATCGATTTCTATCGCCAGCGCCTTACGGTTAAATTATCAACCACGTTGAAGGTTCTGATACGTCTGCCGCAGACGAGCGCATCGTGAATAAAATCGATGGACCAACTCTGGTTCAGCGCTCCCGGTGTGGCCAGCGGAACCGGATTACGCAAGGGCAGTCGTTGTTTTACTTTGCGACGAAAATTCAGTTTCAGCAGGAAGTAAATCCGGTGTACACGCTTATGATTTCAGGTATTTCCCTGCCTGCGAAGAACCTGAAATAGCTTCTTAAATCCGTAGCGAGGATAGAGTTCAGCCGCCTCAGTCAGGCTCTGGATCACCGGTTCATCACGCCGTGTATCCGGTTGATAACGAAACACCGTCCTGCTCAGCGATAACGTCTTGCATGCCTGGCGTATGCTCATCGTAAACTGCGTCGTCAGATGGCTGACAAGCTCACGCTTTATCGATGGTTTTAAAGCTAATGGAATGGTTCGCTCCCACCCGGCTTGCTAAAATTTCACTTGTTGTCAGCCTTTATATTGGATGTGTGTTATGTCGAGAATAAAGACACAGTCCCTGAGCAGAATGGGTATTGATATCGGTAAAAATAGGTTTCGTTTAGTCGGGATGGACGACAAAGCAAATATCCTGATTCGGCGATGTTTTACCCGCGATAAATTAATTGAGTATCTGGCCCGTGTACCCCAGATGACAATCGGCATGGGGGTTGCCATTGGCTGGCCAGAAAAGCTAAATCATTTGGATATACGCCCTTCATTGTCCTAGCCCAATTTGTAAAACCTTTCGTTAAATCAAACGAGAATGATCTGATTGGTGCTGAAGCAATCGCTGAAGCTATCTCTCACCCTACTATGCGAACAGTGATACCATAAACAACGGCACAACTCGATCTGCAGGCATTACATCGGATCAGAGAACGCATGGTGTCTCATAAAACAGCGGTGGTTAATCAGACCAGAGCATTTCTCCTGGAATACGGGCTGACTATTCATAGTGGGATTGCGAAATTTACACATGGTATGCCTTCACTGTTAGCAGACGAGCAAAACGAGTTGAGTCCATCAATGAGGGATATACTCACTGATCTCTGGCAGGAATACCGTGCCCTTGAAGAAAAGCTTTTGCACATTCGTCGCCGTATTGAATCTATCGCTGATGCGGATGGAATAGCTAAAAGGCTAACGTCGATTCCCGGCGTAGGAAAATTGACAGCGACAGCAATGACGGCGTTTGTCGGTAATGGTCAACAATTTAAATCAGGGCGCAATTTAGCAGCCTGGCTTGGCCTTGTCCCCCGAGAATACTCAACAGGAGGCAAGCAACGTTTATTAGGTATGAGTAAACGTGGTAATGCATACCTTAGAAAACTGCTTATCCATGGTGCCCGAACCTGTGTTCTGCATTTAAACAGAACAACAAATCTGCTGGGACAGTGGATACAAATTATGGAAGAGCGTGGGGTACACCGCAATAAGGTTGTTGTTGCACTGGCGAACAAAATTGCCCGAATTATCTGGGCTGTCATGACTCGACCGGGCACTTTCTATTTACAACAACGAGATGTCTAAAATCGCTTAAAATCTTACCAGTGTGCAGGGTATGTGATGACAAAACTGTGCAATGGCGTCTTGTAAACCTGGGACAAAAAAGCGGCTTTAGCAGCCGAAGAAGTTTATCGAGAACTTGACGCGCTTATTCCATCATGGCCTTGCTGCCAAAAGCAGCTGACTTGCAAGAGGCCGGATACATTAACGCAAACAGCTTTTATCATCGTGTGCTTGCAAAACGGTAGCGAACCATACATTTTTGTCAGCTCGTTCTGTAGCATGGCCTTATCGAGGCTCTGGTCGGCCACCAGCTTCTTCTGCCTGAGATTATCTTCTTCCAACTGCCGCATGTGTTTTAGTTCTGAAGGCGAAATCCCGCCGTATTTCTTACGCCAGGCGTAAAAAGTGGCGTCGTAGATACCGAACTTGCGTCAGATGTCCGGCACAGAGGTTCCAAGCTTTGCCTACTTAAGGGCAAAAACAACCAGCTCTTTAGTGAATCGTGATCTTTTCATCGGCACCACCTCCGTTCAGGGGGGAGGTTATCATGCCGGAATTTTGTTTCTGAATGGAGCAAGATTTCGGGTCAGGGTCAGGGTCAGGGTCAGGGTCAGGGTCAGGGTCAGTGTCTTTTAACTGCTTGTCAGAAAGCAAAGGGTCCGAAAACGCTTCTTGGTCAAGTCAGAGCATTGCGCAAAGAGCGGCTCAGTCAACCGTGCAGCATCCTGGATGGCGGCAATCCTCCTTGCAAAAGCCATGGCGAAGTACTTGTTGACTATCAGGATCTTTTGGCAAAGCCATGCTACGGTGTGAGTATTCGAGTACTCACTGCCATCATGGGGATAAATGACGGAATTGGCGAAGTGCGCATCCGAGTGATGTTAGGAGCGGTAGGTAGATTTTGCGCTGCAATGATAGTTCACCAAAAAGCGAATATGGCCGCGACGAACCAGCGAGGCTTTGGTGCCACTACGGTGGTCAAAACAGTTACACTTAGGATATGAGCACATCACCTCAGATAGTTGATGACGTTGTGCGCTGCTGTCGCAGCGACCTCTTGATGTCCCAGAGTAAGTGCTGTCTTCGACTGCGAAAGACCACAACGCTATGCATAGCGGTCATTATTTTGACTCATTAAACGTCTGAATTGGGTCTAGAGCAGTCTTTTTCCACTGGCCGCTTTTGGTTGGCAGACGCTTGCTGCAATCGGTTGGAGTCGTCCAGAATCAGACGGTTTTGTGGTGGTCTGAACGGGTTATTCTTGAAGCTTGAGTGCTAGGCGAACTTTATGAAAGACAGTAGCCATTAAGAGGCAATGGCTAAGCTTTTATAGGCCGATCCGTCTTATACGGCTGAGTTGTTGGCTAAGGGTGCTCGTGATGATGATCTGGCTGTCTTTGAACGGTAGCTATCGGCTAGCTTTGCCATTAGCAGCGCTAACCCGTCCTCTTAGGTAGTTTTTTGACTCTGTATGGCATTTTTCATAGCCTTACGATTCCGGAATATATGAATGTTATGTTTTATAATGAATTTATTGATTGGTTGATAATCTTGTTGGAATGATTTCGCTTCTGGCAACAGCCTGCACGTATAAGCAGTAAAAACACCTCTAAGCCCGCGTAACTGCGGGCTTTTTTGTTTTTGTGTCTGGCACTTTCTGGCAGCGGTTAGCTACGGGGAAGCACGGTTTTTCATGGAGGGATCGGACTGCAAAACCACATTTAGGAGGGGCACACAACCACTACCGGCGACATCAGGCCTGTGCCGAATATTAAATATCTTTATTTAACAATGTGTTACGAGTTTATTTGTCAGCATGTAATCGGCCAGATGTGTTCGTCTGACACACCTTACTCCACTTATAGCGTGGGGTTAATGTTAATAACCACACAATAAATAATATTTAGAAACGAATCACCTGGTGACATCTCGAATCTGATTTTATTTAGACAATAAGTAATTTAACCGAGCTTCTTTGAAAAGCTAAACGTGGGTTAAACGAGTGGCGTCAATTTAATTAAAAAGGTGTGTCTTGATACATCAAATTCCATCTATCGCGTGAGTCAGTGTTAAACATTTCAGAATGGGTGATATTTTAAGACGAACAACATCACTACAATTTGTATCTGTTCTTTTCTCGAAAATATATATTCAAAATTGTGCTTTATTATAAAATTAAATGGAAGTTAAACGGCTAGCGTTAATTTAGATAATGAAATCTGTTGCCATTTTGTTTATTTCTCACTTTTAACGATTGATAACGTGTTTGCGAATACATGATGGGAAAGTTAATTTCCTTATATATAACAGTGATTTTACTTGTGTGTGAGTTTATTTTGATGATCGGAATCAGCGATCGGTGACCCAATATTTGATTTGTATTAACTATTAAAGTTGCTTGATTGATCGCCTTTGACGATCGGTTTGGTTTATGGATAATGCACCAAGTCAATTTGAGGGGTGAAAATAAAATAATGCCAATTTGATTTGAATCAATCCTCAGGTGTGGGGGTGGTGAAAATTAATTAATCTCACATTCTTACGTCAACGAAATCGCTGTGGATCGGATAAAACCAGAGTAGATGAAGCGGTTATAGTGAAATAAGTCCCACTTCGTAGGTTATGGCGCTCAGGAGTGAAGGAGCGGAAGTTGCCGGTGTAATTAATATTTTGGTGAGTGTGAAAACTGTTTTATTACTTAAGATAACTAACGTTATTTTTATTTCAATCAAACGATATTGCTTAACTTGGATTTGTTTCCACATAACTTTAGTTAGCTAAGTCTTTTTTACTATGGCTGTTTTTCTCTGATTTGATGAGGCGTTTTATTAGTTTCTGGGGTTACTTTAATAAGAGGTATTACTGTCTTTAAATGTTTTTATTTGTTTAGCACTTCATTTTGTCAGGTGGAAGTATGGTCTTGCGAAATCCAGGGAATACATTTGTCTATTTACTGAGTGGACAAATGTATTCGCATGACATGCGAATGAAGTATGACATCAAGAACGTGGTGTTTTTGACTGTCTAATGAAATATATGAATATCAAATAGCAGGATTTTTAAATGAAAAAACTCATTCTGGCTTCATTGTTACCGGTATTAATGGCTGGGTCGTTCACTTGTCACGCAGATGACGAAGGTGGTGGCGGTGATGAGCCAACGACGGTTTCCCCTAAAGCGATTAGTGTTGATGGTGGCAAAATCAACTTTACGGGTTCCGTTGTTGCTGCGCCATGTGCGGTAGATAGCTCTTCGAATGGTCAGAGTGTCACTCTGGGGCAAATTGCCACCAATCAGTTGGCAACAGAAGGCGCCACCGGCTCCGCAGTACCATTCACCATCAAGTTGGTGGGTTGTGACTTGTCACCGCAGGCGGGTGCGGCTACCGGGACGAGCAACTACACCAAAGCGTCCATTACGTTCAATGGGTCTACCGTGGATTCCACCACCCTGCAGTTGACCGCTGATGGAGCTGGCTCTACGCCGGCCAAAAACGTAGGTATCCAGATTATGCAGGCTGGACAGACTGTCACGGTTGATGGCAGCACCAGCACCAAATCACAGAACATCATTGCGGGTGAAAATGAAATTCCTTTCACTGCAACCTATGTGGCGACTGGTACGTCTGTTACCGCTGGCGCAGCAAATGCCTCCGTTAACTTCAAAGTGAACTACGAATAATCGCAGAGTCACTGTGTCCGCGACATGAGTGTCGCGGACATCGGTTTCATCATCATCAGGGGAAACAATCGTGCCCGGTTTTAAAATACGAAACACCTTAATAGCAGTATTTATGTCGACAGTATGTCTGATGCCCTCCTTGGCAAATGCAGGAGGCATCATGCTGGGGGGGACCCGCATTATTTACCCGGCAAACCAGAAGCAGGTCCCTATGTCCGTGCGCAATACCTCGGAACAGAGCAGCTTCCTGGTCCAGTCTTGGGTAGAACAGGCAGATGAGAAAAAGAGTCAGGATTTTGTTGTTACCCCGCCACTATATGTTAGCGGGCCGGGTAATGAGAACACCCTTCGTCTGATGTATGTCGGCGCATCGGCAGCGCCTGACCGGGAAACCCTTTACTACTTCAACACTAAAGCTATTCCCTCAATCGACAAGAAGAAGATGGAAGGCAAAAACATGCTGTTGCTGGCGGCGGTAACGCGCATCAAATTATTCCTGCGCCCTGCCGGACTGAAGCCGACCGTAGATAAAGCGCCAACTGAACTGACCTTTCACCGTGCCGGCGGCCAGATACGAATTGATAATCCGACGCCTTATTATCTCACTTTGGTCGAGATGAAGGTCGGAGGGAGCAAGCTGCCTGACACCATGGTTTCACCGCGTAGCAGTGCCACGCTAGCGCTTCCGGCTTCACCGGGAGGAACGGTGACGTATCGGACAATCAACGATTATGGTGCGGCGACACCGGAAATGCGCTCAGAGCTGAAGTAATGCTGTTCTTTTTTTTTACTCAGGTTTGATTTGGGTGCTTGCTGAATGCAGATTTTACATGACAACAAACAACACAAGGGAAAGACAGCACCAGAGAACAGGCGGTTTTGCGCCATATCATCTGTGGCGGCCTGGGTTACTGCAGCACTGATGCTGCCGTTGTGCGCGCACGCTGAACTTTATTTCCCGGCGGAGCTTATTGCCTCGGATGCACAGATGGTGGCGGATCTGTCCCGTTTTGGGAAAGAGGGCGCTCAACTGCCCGGAAATTATCAGGTTGATATTTATGTTAATCATCAACAGGTTGCAAGTCGCAACCTGCGGTTCACTGAGGCTGTAGGTCATGGTGATCCCCGTTCAGGGGCCTCGGGGGCGGAAAAGCAAGACGCATCGGACATCTTGGATAAGACAGGATTGATGGCTTGTCTGACCCGTCAGGACCTTGAGGAGTTTGGGGTGAATCTGACGTCATTCCCCGTTCTGAACGCGATTAAGGACGATGCGTGCATTTCTCCCGGAAGATACATTCCGCAAGCATCCACCTCATTCGATTTTCAGAAAATGAGGCTCGATATCAGTATTCCACAGGCTGCCATGCACAATCGCGCACGGGGCTATATTTCGCCGAAAAAGTGGGATGAGGGGATCAATGCAGCGCTGTTGAACTATAGCTTCAGCGGCAATATCAATCACGGACGTTACAGCAACAGTAGCAGCCATTACCTAAACCTGAATAGCGGACTGAACGTGGGGCCATGGCGACTGCGGGATTACCGTACGTGGAATGAATATGAAAGCCGTTATTACCGTTACCGTAAATGGCAGCGCATAAAAACCTACGCTGAGCGTGCGATTGTTCCGCTGCGCAGTGAACTGGTGATGGGCGAGAGCACAACCAGTGGTGATGTATTTGATTCGCTCGGATTCAGAGGGATGCAAGTGGCGACGGATGACAACATGTATCCAGACAGTCTCCGAGGATTCGCGCCCGTTATTCGGGGCGTGGCCACTACCAATGCGAAAGTCAGCATTAAACAGAACGGCTATAGGGTTTATCAGACCTTTGTTTCCCCCGGCGCGTTTGCAATTAATGACCTTTATCCGGTGTATTCCAGTGGCGACCTTGAGGTTACCGTCACTGAAGCGGATGGCAGCACACATACTTTTACCGTGCCTTATTCGTCCGTACCCGTGTTACAGCGTGAAGGTCATCTTAAATATTCCTTGACGGCGGGGCGGTATCAGGCGGGAAGTGACAGCTACAACAGCCCGGAGTTTGCCCAGGGGACGCTGATATGGGGGCTGCCTCATAACATCACTGTTTACGGTGGCATGCAGTATTCGCAGAACTATCTGTCCGGTCTGATCGGCGGTGGGCTGAATCTGGGGCTGCTGGGTGCCTTTTCTGCTGATATCACTCAGGCAGACAGTACCCTTGTGGATGGCTCCCGTCATCAGGGGCAGTCACTAAGGTTCTTATACGCTCGTTCGCTTAACTCGCTGGGTACGACGTTCCAGCTAACGGGGTATCGTTATTCCACTCAGGGTTTCCACTCACTGGATGAAACGGCCCTGAAAGGAATGACGGGCTGGCGTTATGACACAGATACCGTTGACGTTGAAGGTAAACCAGTAAAGCGGCCCTATACCGATTATTACAATCTATATAACAACCGGCGGGCGAAAGTTCAGGCAAGTATCTCTCAGCGGGTAGGAAAGATCGGCTCTGTATACCTCACAGGGGTCAGGCAGACATATTGGAATCGCACTGGCGCCGCTGATTCTCTGCAGGCTGGGTTTAACAGTTCCGTTGGAAGCGTTAGCTACAGCCTGTCATGGAGTTACAGCCGGGAAACCGGACAGAGTGGCGCGGATAAATCGCTGTATCTATCCCTGTCCGTACCGCTGGATGCCTTTTTGTCGGGCGATAGGGAGAACCGTCACCATCCTGTATATGCCACCTACAGCGCAGGGCAGGACACTACCGGGAATATTACTCATCAAGCCGGCCTTAGCGGCACAGCACTTGAAGGGAACAACCTTGGCTGGAACGTATCCCAGGGATATTCGCGCACCAGTGGCGACAGTGGCAGCGTAAGCGCGAGCTATCAGGGCGGGTATGGAAGTAGTAACGCGGGCTACAGCTATAGCAGCACCTACAAGCAAGTGAGTTATGGCGTCAGCGGGGGAGGGCTGCTGCATGCAAACGGTCTGACCCTGGGACAGCAAATAGGTGAGACCGGCGTCTTGATTGCAGCGCCGGGGGTATCCGGCGTGGCGGTAGAAAACGAAGCCGGGGTCCGCACGGACTGGCGCGGGTATGCGATTAAGCCCTATGCCACCATCTACCGGGAAAATCGGATCGCGCTGGACACTGCATCGCTGGATGACCATACCGATATTGATTACGCGGTCAGCCGTGTGGTGCCAACCCGTGGAGCTATTGTGCGAGCTAGGTTTAAGGGGTATTCCGGTAGTCGAATACTGATGACGCTGATGTATAGAGGCAAACCGGTGCCTTTCGGGGCGATGGTGACGGCCGGTGAGCGGTCGGGCATTGTGGGTGATGATGGTCTGGTGTTTTTGTCCGGGATGCCGCGGGAAGGGACGGTCAATGCGGATTGGGGCGACGGAGCTGGCAGACGGTGTTCCGCTCCTTGGTCCTTGCCCGCGGATGCTGAAAAACAGTCCGTAGTGAGGATCAATATGGAATGTCATTGAACAATCACTGATTCAGCGATGGGTTACTTACTGGTATCAAAATGAGATTAATAGGTGGGTTCGAAAGTGAAGTTAAAAACACATGCAATCACTACTGTTTTTGCCGCAATGTTACTGCTTATCAACAATCTGTTTAGTTATGTCTATGCTGCCGACGACACTGCGACAATTACTATAACAGGCACTGTCAAAGCTAACACATGTGCTATTGACGATAATTCTAAAAATCAGACAGTCCCTCTGCCCGATATTTCTGACAGAGATATCCAAAAAAGTAAAACGGCAGGGGAAAGAAGTTTCAATATAATCCTCACCGGATGCGGCGCCGCCGCCTCTGCCGTCAAAGTGACGGCGTCAGGCACCGCAGATGAAAATGATGTCATGGCTTTTGCGAACAACGCGAGTAGTAGTGAAGGGGGGGCAACAGGCGTCGGAGTTTATGTCTACGAGACAGATAACGCGACGCAATTTAAACCCGATGGGAGCACGACAGAAACCAGTACTTTAACCCCTTCTCAGGATAATACATTAACGTATAAAGTTGCCTACGTCGGAACCCAAAATACGGCCACTGCGGGAAAATTTAGTTCGATAATGAATATGAAATTCGAATATCAATAAGTTACACATATTATATGAAAGAGAGTACCCCCCCTTATTAAGATAAGGTGAAACATCCCTTTGGAAATATAAATCTCATGAATCTAAAAAATAGAACGCTTAATCTGGCTGTTAGCTTGGCAATATTCCTTTCTCCCATAGGATATTGTGGTGTAGGTGGTCATATTTCATGGTATGGAACGAGTGAAGGAAATGATGGTTCGGGAATAGCAACTTTAAATTTGCCACCTCCCAGTCAGAAGACAAGCTCCGCCTCTATTAGCCAAGGCAACGTTTGGGTCAGCGAGAGTCCTGATGAGTATGACGTGGATTCGCAGTGCATCGCCTTTTCAGGAAGCCTGGAAGCGGATATTACCTATAAAGTTCATCGTGGTGGAGCAGCTGATAATGAAAAAGTCGTATTTAGTTCTGACTTTTTTCTGTCAAATGCCCATCTCGATGGCCCTGGGGTCAGCAAAGCAATGGATGCAGTAACCATCAATAGTATTGATACGTCATCCCTTAAAGTGACGAACCAATGCGCTGATAGCAAAACGATAAAAATTTCCAGAGTAATCAGTGTCGGTGAAAACCACTGGGATCTATATCTATCTGGGGAAGTTCCCTATAAATCTCAGTGTTCATTATCCACAGATGCGCTGGTGGATCTTGGTGATATCGCCATAGCTGAGCTATCAAGCGCGGGGGATAGTTTACTATTCAGTAAACAAAAAGAACTGCCGGTGAAATGGCAGTGCACAGAAACTCCGACAAAAGTAAATTTGACTCTTTCAACCAGTAAAAGTGATGGCGCCTGCATCGGCACAGATAATGACTCATTACGATATTGTGTATTTAGAAATCAAGTGGCTATCGACATGACAAATAGCACATCCTCGGTAGATGTAGCGGAAGACCAAGGTGATACGGTCTTGACGATTATTCCAGGCGCCGGGAAAACACCGGTAATAGGTAAAAGCCAAGGGGTGATGGTCATGAAGATTGAGCCTGAATGAATCGCCACGAATAATTTGAACACCCCAGGTCTGTTGTTGATCTCTCTTGCTGAGGTCGACAATTTACGGCGATGACCTGTGATCAAAAAATGACACGTGCAGGCAGGTCAGCGCGAATTCGGATTAACAGAATCAGTCGGTCTTAGGGACGCTGTTATGTAGATCCGATTCATTCACCGAAGCCATGTGATGACTAAATTAAAACAAGGCTGGGGTACGCGGATTAACGGCTTTTCAGGTGCGCCAGATACCGAATTATGGTGCGATTAACCCGATGGTGGCTGAACCAAACTTTACAGAGAAAATTTTTCGAGGCGCGCTGTATGGCAGTTATTTATCATTTTTTTGAATGAATAATGTAAGTGCTTTCTATTTAAGCCCGGTTTAGACACACCAAGAAATAGTATGAAATAATCTGTCTCCTTTCGATTTAACTGAGGCTTTTATGAAAAAAGTTTTAATGGTGAGTTTAATGGTCATGCTCAGCGGTTGTGCAAAACAGGGCTTTGATTTCAAACAGAATGTGCCGCTCAGTCCCACAAAAGTAGAAACGCATCATTTCTTTATTTCTGGGTTGGGTCAGGAGAAAACTATTGATGCAGCAGCTGTCTGCGGCGGGGCCGATAAAGTTTCCCGAACCGAAACGCAGCTCACCTTCATGAATGGCTTCCTCAATGTCATCACCTTCGGTATTTATACGCCGCGTGAAGCTCGCGTATATTGCGAAAAATAAGCCTGCTAAGCGAATGGTCCGTTCGATGTCCGGATGAACTATTTCGTCGACCGGAGAAATCCGGGTCGTCTAAGCCCCAATTGTGAGATCAGCGTAATGAAGCATCGTTATATACAAAGATGGATACTGCCTATCGGGGCACTGACCGTGGTCATGATGCTCACGGGCTGTGAGGGGACACGTCTGGGGCTTGGGAATATGAATCAGAAAAACGATATCTGCCCTGCAAAAAGCGCTCAAACGCTCGATCCGGGTAAATGTATTTGATAGTTGGTCGGGGCGTATCGTCTTTTTTTGGGCGATAATACCGACCCAGCCATGCCACAAGCCAGCCTCTCTTTATAGGACACTTACCAGTGTCCACTTTCAATAAGCACTCTTTAACACCGTTGGGGAAATCCTGTAGCGCGTTAATTATTTTGGCTTGGTATCTTAAACAGGTTATTTGCGTAAATAGTCGAAATATCAGCTACAGATCTGATGATGAATAATAGATTAACCACCGTAATCATTATTCATAAGACGCTTATGTTATTACTGTCGGAGAACGATACTTTCTCCTTACACGGAAATCGATGACTCAATGTCATATTTATTTTCTGCCTAAATAGTGTTGGATGTTAATATGACTTTGTCATTGAATCTCGTCATGGAAAGGTGTGTCTGAGGAGCAATTCAGTTTGATGATATACACGAGCCTATTTTCAGTCGAGGTTATGCTCTTTTAGATATTGAGTTTTAAGTAGTCTTTCCTCAATACTAACTTATTCATCCATCCGACCACGACTGCCTGCCTGCACGTGTCATTTGGTTTTACTTGTGGTTGATCGTCATCGCTTCCCGACCTGCGCATTATCATCACACAGCGTTAAATACGCACTCCGAACAGCAATCCGTCCGGTTTTCGGTGGGCACGACGGATAAGTCCCGGGATAACCTTCCTATCAGTCACGTTATTGAGTGGGAACCGTCAATATCACCCGCCATCACCGGCGTCCACCGGCAGGGGCAGTGACCTTTTTCCTGCCTACGATTTTCACTTTCTCTTCGCCAATACGGAAACCTTCAGTCCTGTGGAGCGATCACGCGAGGGTGTTGTTGGCTCCGCATACCCCGCCTGGATGAACGAATCATCAGAATAGCGCAATCGCGGACGACACCCTCGAGCGTCTTACTCTAAGTTGTTCAATCTGAGATTTTTATTGTTGCCACGCTATGCTGTTACAGGATGGGGCATGTGGTGATTTAACCCTCATTACGGCCAATGGTTCGGTTTGTTCAACAAAGCCTAAATAAGCTTGAAATTCCATAAATAAATATCATTCACAATGCTAGGAATGCTTTATAAGAGGGTTCAATCCTACATGTTTGAATAGCATTTTTGGGAGATATACTTGAGCAGAAAAATAACAATAAATAAGATAGTGACATTTGAGCCTGATAAAAAAATCATTTCCGGGAAAAAAAACGCCATCCGGCTTAGTGCTTCTGCAACCCTGTGTCTGGAACTGCTGATTGATAACCTTGGCGTACTAGTGACTCACCAACAATTATATGACTTTGCATGGCGTCGTTTTGGAATGGAGCCTACAGCCACGTCGTTGTATCAGAATATCTCTAATCTTCGGCGAGCGCTAAACAGCACGGGGCTGAAAGAAGAAATAATACGCACTATGCCGCGTCGCGGATTTATTCTTTCCCCCCTTACCGACATTCACTATGAACGCAAGCCACCCGTCGACACTGACAATCAGACGCCGGATGACACTGATATAAATGTCAATATAGAAGAAAAATTAAGCCCTGATGAAGAGGTGACTAAGATCTCAGCTAAAGATGACGGGTTCTTGAGACGTTATGTTCTTAGTTTATTCAAAAAAAACTTTTATTTCTGTACGGTTTGTTTTCTACTTACTGTATTAGTAGGGGGGGGAATGATAAGACAGCAGTCTGCTGATGAGAGGGTTTTATATCGTCCAATAAAACTCAAGTTCAGAGAGTGTCACGCTTACACCAATGCCGACAATAGTATGGACGATGCCAAGCTAGAAAAAATCATGGAATCCTCACGTCTCAACTGTAAAAAGAAAAAATTTCTTTATGTGACAACCTACAAAAAATCAGAACGTAGTTCCATTCTTCTTTGCCAGAATGCTATTGGCTTGAATCAACGAGCAAACTGCAACTCTTATTATTACATTGAGCACATATAACACCATGAAATCAGTATTAGCTATTTTATTTATCACTTTTGCAGCAGTATCTATTGTTTTTTATTACAAGAAAGGAACGGTGCTCTCGTGTAAATCTGAACTAACCGTGATTAAGAAAAACACACAATTAGATATGATTACTATGCTGTCACTTAGCTCTGGAAAAGGCGTAATGACGATATCGGGCGTTCTTTACGATGGAAAAGATACCTCGGCGCATATCAGTAAAAACATCCGTTTTACATACGAAAAAAATGGTGAAATATATATTTTAAAGTCCGATATTATTGTTAATTCGCCCCTCATGGTTATGTCACCCGAGCTTGAGAAAAAATGGTTCCCTGGATTTTATAGCCATCAAGGACAGGTCATGGTCCTGAAAATCAGGCCTGTGGGCGAGCAAGGATGGTTCATCTATTCAGGCGTGGTTCCTCAATACCTCTGTGAAAAAGAACCATAGAACTTTAGGTGATAGCGAAAAAAATGAATGAAGCGTCTCCTATACGTCTTTTACGTTAAGAGATGTACAGGAGCGGCCTACCTAATATTAAAAAACAAATTTTCCCTCATCAGTATACGCTCCCACTTACTAATAAACGTCGAATGTCACCTCGATTATCTGAATGTTCATTTGATAACCTCATCAATCTATCTATTTATATCTTCACTGGGCATTAATTTTTCTCTCAACCTCTGTAAATACCTGTGAAATCTCTTGAATTATTCAAGATTAACAAAGAGAACGGTCTTAATGTGTTGAATTTACTGCATATTATTTATTTATAAAGCTTGAGAGAGATATTAATGCCTTGTTTTTCGATACGGCCAGGTAATATTTTCTGGCCGGAATGGCCGGTAATTCACGTACTCGATAATATAAATGGAAGACAAAATGCCTATAAAAAAAATTGCAGCAGTTCTATCAATCAGCAGTAGTGTACTGTTATGTGGCAATGCCTATTCCGCCATGAACATTAATGTACATGGCATCATCGCCCCCAATGCATGTATTGCCACTATCGTGGGTGGGGATAATCTGGACTGGGGTATCACGCAGCACGCGAGTTTAAAGCAGAAATCGCTGAATAACTTTCCTGCAAAAAAAGTCACCTTGCAGTTCAATTGTCCGTCAGACCAAAGTGTAGCATTCTGGGCAACTGACCCTAATCAGGACAGTGCTCTGGTTGGGGAAAATATTGATGGCAGAACTGGTCATGCCGATGTCAACCGTATATTCGGACTTGGTTTTGATCCTGTGACTGGGAATAAACTCGGTAATTTCACCCTGAATCCCGTATCAACGACGGTTGATGGTATTACTAATGATACCTCTTTTGGTTATATGGTCAGTGGCGCTCATAATGGAACCGCATTCGGTAGAGTTCTGACTAAGTCATGGGCCTATAAAAAGACCGAAGACTACACGCCGTGGAATGAAACCACAAATAAACCTGCAGTGGGGAAATCATTCTCATGGGTATTCGATATTGAGCCTCAGCTCAACAATGGTGAAATGATTACTAATGCGGAACAGGTTGACTGGCAGGGGACGGCACAGGTTAACGTTCGTTATTTCTGACTCTAACTTCCATTAATTTGTGGCAGGCATCTTGGCTTGCTGAGATGCCTATTTATTATGATAAAAAATCTGCGTATTCTTTTTGCTGTTTTCGCGATGTTATATGCTTTTATATCATCGGCACAAACACTGCATTTTGACAGAAACCTTCTTGAGGCTAATGGAATTACCGCAGGGCAGCTAAATGATGCCCTTAATAGAAATACTGCACCCCCCGGTTTTTCTGTGGTTGACATTTATGTGAACAATAAGTATGTGTCAACTGGTTCAATATTTTCGGAGAATAATATTATCTATTACTCGGAAGATATAAAGAATAATGCAGGAATATCTTCTGAATCATGGACGTCAACCAAAGTCGTTAATAACGCCAAATTTCACCGTCTTAATCATTCGATACGGACGGAATACGATCGTTCTGATGCAACTCTGAGGCTTGTCGTCTCAACCAAACTCCTCATCAATCCTGATGGTATGAATCGCGTTACGGGGGGGACCGGCGCGTTCGTCAACTACAACGCCTACGGATACCGTTTCAACGGAGGTGAAAGCCAGCTCAGTAGTCTGAATGCCGATTACGAAGCGGGCATTAATACCCATAATATGATTATCCGGGCGCACGGCACTTATAGCGCCTTCCGGAGCCATGAAACTCACGCTCGTTATAACCATATCCGCGACGGTTACGCTGAGCGAGATATCGGACAGATCAGGATCCGCGCCGGCCGCTCCATGGTCAGTGACGGTGGATTTGGCACTGGCTTTATCGATGGCGCGATGGTGTCTTCTTCAACTGGCAATAATCAGGCTTTTGTCGATTTTGACTATGACGCTTCCGAAATTCTGACCATTGAGTTCTTGCAGAATAATCTGCTGCTATGGAAGCAGACGGTGCAGAAGGGCCACGCCGAGCTGAAGAATATTCCGGTGTCAGGCTTCGCTGACGATGTCATTGTGTTAATTAAACGAAATGACCAGGTTATTGACTCCAGATTAATCGTACGCGGGCAAATTAATGCCGCTCAGGACGGAAGCGCCGGGTATTACGCTTTTTCGGGACGTACGACCAGTGGAAGCCGTAGTCCGGTCACCGGTGCTGGCTTTAGTCACCGATTCAGTGACAAATTACGTCCCGCAGCAGCAATGGTCTCCACCTCCCGTTACCACGGCATTGCGCTCAGTAACTATTCAGATATCGGACGATTACGCTCTAACCTCTGGCTGACTACTGTCCGTAATGAAAACCGTGAAATGGGTTCTAGCCTGAATCTCACTGTCAGCTTTATGAATTCAAGCCTGAGTTACATGCAAAATAGCCGGCACTTCAGTTACCTCGATCAGGCTTTATTGGGGGGCGTTAATAGTCAACGCAGCAGTATCGGTATTGCACAAAGCCTTAGGCTGAACGACCGCATCACCGGGAATTTTTCATTCACCCATTACAACTTTTATGACGCCCCAGGTTTTAACTCGGTGTCTACCGGTTTGAACCTGGCTCTGCCACGGGCTTCGGTGGGGGTAAACCTCTCATATATGTCGCCCATACAGAGACGTAAAGAAGCAGATAAAGTCAGCATGAATCTGTTCCTTAGCGTTCCCCTGAATTTTGGTGAACATCAGGCCACCTGGCGTAGTCAATATTACAATTATGCCGGTACGTCGCGATTAATGAACTCGCTGGGTGCACATGTCAGCGACAATTATACGCTGACCGCTAGCCAGATGCGTACGACGGGTGCGCAACGAAGTGACGCGTTTTCTCTGGATAATTCGGTCACCACGCCTTATACGACCGCAGATATTTCGCTGTCGCAGAATAAACAAAGTGGCCTGTCTTCCCAGACAACGGCGGTCTATGCTTCCGGAGCCATTGCCGCAAGTCGGAAAGGCATTATCTTTTCTCCGTCGCGTGTCAGCGACACCTGGGCGGTTGTTGATACCGGCGTCCGTCAGTATCTGAAGGTCTCATCGTTGCAGGGGGGCGCCGTCACCAATCACGACGGCAAAGCGATTATCAGTCCAATAACCGACAGCGGTAATGATTTCATCCGAGTCAGTCCGGAAGGGTTACCTCAAGGGGTTGTTATTGCGAATAATATCCGGGAATTTTCGGCCAAACGTGGTTCGGTGGCACACTTTAATTTCAACGCCTATAGAAACCGTTTACTGCTTTTAAAATGGAGGAATAAACCCGCCAAAATTAGTCAGAGTGACGTCTTTTACGACAGCAATGGAAAAATGCTTGCCCGTTTCATTGACAAGGACATTCTTATTATTGATGAGGGAGATCTAAAAAAATTAGAAAAGGAAGGGATGTCTTCACCTTCAAATATCAACGTTAAATACAGACTGTTGCCCAGCAGCGTTCAGAAAAAGGAAAAAATTAAAAATGTCATTTTCAATAGTGTCAATGCGTAATGTTTTTATTGCCATGCTGATTTCACTCGCAGCCACGCATTACGTTTCTGCTGAAATTCATCCTTCCTCATCCGCGGTATTAATTCCTGCAGGTAAAGAGGAAACGACCATCGATATTAAAAACAGCGGAGATGAGAGCGTTTTACTTTACAGCAAGATTAATCTTCTCCCGGACGATGATCTGGCTAAAGGCACAATCATCACTGATCCACAGACTGTTTTGATGGCGCCCGGTGAGACTCAAAGCATCCGGGTGATATACCAGACCAACACCCCCGACACCAAAGAGCATATTGCCCGGGTGATTTTTTCAGGACTTCCTCCTACGGGAGACGTGAGCGATGGCAAGGTAAAAATCCTTATCGGACACGATTTGCCCGTCGTGATCAATGTGCGAAAAGATATGGCACAAAAAGATATCTGGGAGCGTATACGCTACAGCATTACTGATTCAGGTTTGTGTCTGTTGAATCCGACGGCGAAAGTTTTTCGCTTCTCACCGACGATAGTTGCCGATGAAAGTAAAATAGAAATCACTTTCAAAAAAGCGTATATCCTTCCCGGCGAAGCGCTGTGTGCATTACCCAATCGCGCGCTGAGTAAAGGTATGCATATCAACCTGACAAGCGTCAGCGATTATAATTATCGTATTAAAACCAATAAGGTCGTTTTATAAGTCAATTTTTTGAAAGTATGCCGCATAAGGGGGGCATTCACTTTTAACGATCTTCCGGCATACGGATTTTTCCCCATTGAGTTGCTGTTTACATCAGGCATCAGGAAAAGGAAAGCCTGTGCCTGTAGTGGCACTCTTGATATACAAATAGTGCAATTGACCTTCCCCCCAGAAAATAGTTTCAGTCTAAACGGAAGTACCCGGTCTTTCTTCTATCACCCAGAGAGGCTCATTGCCATGAAAAAGACCCGTTATATCGAAGAACAGATTGCGTTTGCGCTGAAACAAGCCGAAACCGGCACCCGCTTAGGGGAAATTTGTAGAAAGATGGGAATTTGTGAGGCTACTTTTTACAATTGGAAGAAGAAATTCGGCGTGATGATCGGGCGTTCACCCACCGCATCCGAGAGATAGCGGAAATCCGGATACAATATGGCTGTCCGCGTATTCATATCCAGTTGTGACGCGAGGGCTGGTGGGTTAACCATAAGAAAACACATCGTATTGATTGCCTGGAAGGTTTCTGTAAGCGGCGCTGAAAGAAGTGCTCAGCGTCGCGCTGTTTTTTACTTAGTGGGGTTAATCGCAGATAGAGCGGCGAGAACCATCGGGTTTGATATCGAAAAGATTCATTTCTGACGGGTCACCATTACAGTTAAATGCATAACCGTTATAAAGCCAGAACCGTGTAAGGCCATTAAAACCTTTAAACTTACTTCTATTAAAATAAATCATAAAAGCTAATTGATGGTCTTCGGTATTTTGGTATTTTTGATATTCGCTCAACATGGACTGATCCCACCAGTGAGCTAATGGCCTCTTACCACTTAGCGGAGAATCAACACTTTCCTCATAAAAAACAGCAGAGTATTCATCACTGCTCTTATCAAAGGGATGCTGTGCAAAATAATCCATGATCAAATCAATGAGCGCATGCTGTCCTTTGGGCGGGTTATTTATCACGTAATGAACATTATTTTCAGCAAGTCTCATTGTCGGTTTTGAAAAAGATAAATAGGCTGAAGCAGGGCCAATATAATTAATCCATAGCAATGTAAAAGCATATAGAAATGTATTCCATCCCACGAAACGCCATTTATGAGCAAATCGACGGCGTAGAAAGATAAGCGTACATACAGGACTCAGGACTAACATCAACGGCAGCATCGTGGAATAGTGCATGTACAAAAAGGAGTCTGCATCGAATTGATAAAGTCGTCCTACGACCAGGATGAGGTAATTCACAACCAGAAAAGCAAAGGTAAAATTCATAACGTTCCCTTTATGGGGTAGTCCATTTCCATAACGGTGATGAATGGTTTATACCCGAACTGCTTCATATGTTGCAGGATAAACCAGCCTCGGAACCCTGCAAGCATGCCATATTTTTTTATAGAGCCGTTGGTCGGATCGGGGCCGATGTCTGGAATATCTAACCCAAAATGGTCGTAGAACGTGACGCGAACCTTACCGGTATAAAAGCGTCCTACGCGGTCATACTTAACCAGTTCTGCTTTAGCTGCCCAGACATCGTTAATTGACATGGTTAATCCACCAATGATATCTGAAACATTATGAAAAGCTGGAGGCCGTAATTTTTTGTCATTATCCCGATCATATTCGCTCATCCACAATTCCAGAGGTGAATTATTTATTTCACCACCTTGAGATCGAATTACCGTGTTGATACCTGACTGTAACCTAGTGACAAACGCTTGAGTATCTGGATGCGCGCGCACCGCGCGTGTCAAATCTGGGTGGCTGAACTCTCCGCCTTCCTTCTTTTGGAATTTGGCGATCATTGCCAATATAACCATTTCCAACTTCCCCGTAGAAAAAAGGCTGGTTGCCATTTCTCTGAATTTATAAAAGAAAATATCAGGGGAATCGAAGTCAACCATCCAGTCATCCACTGCAAACATGTGCGTATGCATATAGGTGGGAATGTCTGTGATCTCTTCTTTGGTCATATCACCGTAAAGCATATCCGCCGCCGGCGTCCCATTGGCGTTCAATCCCGGCTTTCGCTTGGTCTCGTACACCAAAATGGGGAGATCAATCCGCGTCGCACTGGTGGTGTCGGTCACTTCGGTGACCTTGAGCGTCGGCTCGGGTTCGGTTCGCGGCGTGGCAGGTCGGGGCGCAAATCCCCAGCCCGCTTTCTGTGCCGGCGCATTCACCCTGGCGCGGTCATAGGCATTCCGGACGGTATTGGCGAAATCGCGGTTGGCGTTGATGTCTAAGGTGCCCGCCGTTAATGAACAACAGGCGTGCTCTTGCGAGCCTAATACGACGGTTTGGGCGTCCAGCGCACTGCCTTTTTCGGGCGATAAGATACGCGTAAATTCATCTGGGGTGAGTTCATCCAGACGCTTGGTGATCAGCATGTTTCATTCCCTGTAAACAGATCTATCCCTGTGAAGCGCGAATAGTCTATGCGCAACTTATAATTATGTAAATGAACGATAGGCCACGAAAAAACCGCCAAAATCGGCGGTTTAATTTTCCCGGTTGTCAGCATGTGTTTTTAGTATGCAGGCTTATAATGACATCAGAGCTGTTTATTTTATAAACGTTTATACAGAACAATTTTTCATTTCGATCGGTATTGCCGATCGCGTTGTGAGGTTATGCTGCTGCTCAGTGCGTTAGGTGGCGTTGATGAAATTGATCCTACCCACGTAATGTGGTCACCAAAGCCTGGGGGAAAAACACGCACACTGGCCGAGCGTTATCTGGGCGTTAGGCGACTCTTTCGCCGAGCGCTAGCAGCGACGACGGCACTGTGGGTGACCGCCTTGATCCTGCTGCTTTTACAACCTTAACGATGATCCTCTGAGAAATCACAGTGCACTTATCATCGATTCACCATCGCTTATAGGGATGACGAGTCAGTGAAAAAGGTGATATCCCCCAATATTATCCCCTCACGCATGACGTGATTTATACACCAGAATATCGTCCATTACCGTCAGGTGATTAATTTTTTTCGTAATTCCAATGAACTCTTCCTTCATGAAAAATCATTGTCGCGATAAATAGCCATAAAACTAAACCTCTCCCACTAATTGATTTAAGGCTTTATTTCGTGCGCTGTGTATTTATCTAAAAATAATTCAATGAGTTTGTGTTGTGCTATTTCCTATACAACAGCTAGTCATTTATTGTGTTATTTGCAGTGATAACCTCATTAGACCGCGATTAAGTATGGCGGAAATGCATATTAAGACATCATTCAATAATGAGGAATATCACCATGAACAATACAACAGAACTGACCACGGCAAATGAAAATGCGGATGATACGGCGGTTAAGGTTTATCACTGGCTCGCCGAGTTACCGGCACGTTCAAATAAAAAACTCATCTCCGGCGCATTCGGCGGTTACACCCACATTACCGGCGAGGATGCGTTCTCAATGCGCCAGGCGGAGGCGATTCACGCCGCCACGGGGCAGTACCCCGCTATTTACGGCGCGGACTACGCCCGCGGTTGGGATATTACCGAGCCGGGCGAGGAAGCGAATTTAATCGACTACGGCTGTAACGCCGAGCTGATAACACATTGGGAGAACGGCGGATTAGTCGCCATTAGCCATCACCTGCCGAATCCCATTTATGCGGGGAACAATCCGGGAACAGGGCAGGGCGCGCTGAAGCAGCCGATCAGCAATGAACAATATTCGCGGATTCTCGCGTTGGGTTCCGATGAGCGCCAGCGCTGGCTGGCAATGCTGGATAAGATCGCCGAGGGGCTGATGGCGTTAAACCGTCGCGGTATCACGGTGTTTTATCGGCCTTTGCATGAAATGAATGGGGAGTGGTTTTGGTGGGGGGCGTCCGGCTATGAAAATAGCGATACCGTACGCATGGAGCTGTATAAAATGCTCTATCAGGACATGTTTAATTATTTTACCTATCACAAAGGGCTGAATAATCTGCTGTGGGTTTATTCGCCGGATGCTCTACGCGGATATAAATCGGACTATTATCCCGGCCATCCGTATGTGGATATTACTGGGTTGGATATGTATCTGGATAATCCGCAGACACTGTGCGGTTATCAGGAGATGCTGAACCTCAATAAACCGTTCGCCTTTCCGGAAATAGGGCCAATGACCCTTGATGGTCAATTAGATTATGGCAGCGTGGTGGATGTGATTCTCTCGGCCTACCCTAAGACTACGTTTTTTATGCCGTGGAATAATGCCTGGGGTCCATTGAAAAATAAAAACATGGCAGAGGCGTATAATCATGTTCATGTGATCAATCGGGGCGATGTCTGGAGTGGCGACGTGCTCAGTCAGACGTGATTGTGAGAAATTATGTAGATGAGTGAGCCGTTCAGGCGCGAATAAAGGAACCCAACGCCCTAAGTCTGGCGCTGGGTTCCTTTATTCGCGCGTTTTTCCCTCGCTAAATCAAGTTATTTTCCCTCAGGCGTCGGGGGCGATCAGCGAGAGACCGTTTCCCACCAGCGCTCAAACGCCGTTTCGCTCTCGTCTAACCACAGCGGTTGACCGATGAGCGGCGTCAATAGCCGCCAATCATGATTTTTGCTGGCTTTGACGATACGGATAAACGGATCGTTCCAGTCATGCTGCGCCAAGGCGAATTTGCCGATATGCCCGGGCAGCAGGGCGCCTGTCTTCAGGTCCGTCGCCGCCTGAGCCGCTTCTTCCGGCCGCATGTGAATGTGCGACCAGCGTTCGTCATATTGGCCGCTGTCGAGTGCGACGAAATCAAAACCGTCGAACTGCTCGCCGATTTTCTTGAAATGCGCGCCGTATCCCGAGTCTCCGCTAAAGTACAGGCGTCGTGCAGCCGTTTGCAGGGCGAAAGACACCCACAACGTCTGGTTCTTTTTAAATAAACGACCGGAAAAGTGCCGTGCGGGTAAAACTGAAATGTCGATACCATCCCCAAGATTCAGTTCGGAAAACCAGTCGGCTTCATGAACGCGTTCTGGAGCAAATCCCCACGCGCGAAAATATTGGCCCACGCCAAGCCCGCAGACCACCTGCTTTACTTTGGGTTTGAGCGCAATCAGGGTGGCGTAATCCAGATGATCCCAGTGATCGTGCGTCATCAGTAAATAATCAATGTTGGGCATATCGGCTGGCGTGTAGGGATTAGTCCCCTGAAATACGCGATTGCCGAACGGGACCGGCGCGGCGTTTTGGCTGAGCACGGGGTCGACCAGCAGGCGTTTTCCCGCCAGCTGCACAAAAAAAGAGGAGTGGCCGAGCCAGATAACGACGTCCCGGTCAGCGGGTAACGCCAACAGTAAGGTCTTGACCGTGGGGAGCGCCTGTTTAGGGCGACGGCGCGGGTTGCCGTGGAGCAAAAATTCCAGCATCAACTTGGCAAAGCTCCCGCTCCCGGTCAGCACGGGAGTCGGCTCGACGTTGTGAAATTGGCCTTGCCGGTAATGGTCCGAGTCCTGTGCTTTCACTTCAGGAACGCTGATTTTGACAAACTCGGGCCGATAAAGGTAAACGACGGGAATGACAATGAATACCACTATTATCGCTAATAAACTCAATAACATGATTCTACCCGTACCTGAACGCAAAGAGTTGTAAGAGAGGATATTGTCCCATTCAGTGTACTGCATTGTGTCGTGTTCTGCCGTGGCGAACCGGCGTGCGCGCTCCTCCTTCACAGATCAGGCTTTTGGGGGTGACGTCGTGATTTTCCAGAAGGCGCGGCGCAAAGTCCTCCGCTCCTAATGAAATCCTTCCGTGATGACCTGCCGCTCGGAGCGGCAGGGAAGGGAGGAGAAAAACCGCCAGCGCGAGAGAGGCGTCTGGCGGTAAAGAACGTGCGTGAATTGACGTGATAAAACGGGGTGTTTCGACCGTCAGGATGAGCTTTCAGCCGGACCGAACACTGAGAACTCCGGCAGTTTGACCTGCTGGTAAGGTTCCCAACCGCCGCCTAAGGCTTTATACAGCGCGACCAGATCCAGATGACATTGCACGCGCGCCATAATGGCCTGTTGTTTGGCCTGTGCGAGCTGCCGCTGTGCGTCCAGCGCCTCGATAAACGACGTCAGGCCTTTGCTGTATCCGTCACTCGCCAGGTCGAACGCGTTTTGCTGCGATTCGACGGCGCGTTCGAGTTCTTCGACTTGCTGCTGATCGGTCCGGTAGCTGATCAGCGCGTTTTCCACGTCCTGCAAGGCGGTGAGGACCGTCTGACGATAGCCTAACGCCGCGCTGGCCTGTTCCGCTCGGGCCAGTTTGACGCCGGAGACCAGACGGCCGCCCTGGAAGATAGGAATGGAAACCGACGGGCCGAAGCGGTAGAAGTGACTGCTCCAGTTATCCATATAACTAAAATCGGTATTGCGCATGCCGAGCTGCCCGGTGAGCGACAGATCGGGGAACAGCTGTGCGACCGAGACGCCGATGTTGGCGGTGGCGGCGTGCAGTTGCGCTTCCGCCTGACGGACATCCGGGCGGCGTCTGGCCAGTGTCGACGGTACGCCGACCGGCACGGCTTTAGGCAACGTCGGTATGGCTTTCGTGGCCGCCAGTTCATTATCCAGCGCGCCCGGCACTTGCCCGGTCAGCACGGCCAGCCCGTTCATCGCCTGCCGCACTTGCGCCTGATACTGCGGCAGTTGCGCTCGCAGCGAACTGAGCTGAGCTTGCGCGTTCTCGACGTTCATCTGCGGCGAGAGGCCGTTGCGCTGCTGGCTCTGGGTCAGCGTCAGCGTCTGTTGCGCAATCTCAATCTGGCTCTCCAGCGTCTGATAGGCGGCCTGCGCGCCTCGCAGCTGCAAATAGGTTCTTGCCACCTCGGCTTCCAGCGACACCAGCGCATCATTGCGGCTCTCTATCGACTGCTGCTGCTGAGCGTCGGCGGCTTCCACCTGACGACGCACTTTGCCCCACAAGTCCAGCTCCCATGACGCGTCAAAACTTCCCTGATACAGTCCGACGGACTGGGTCAGGCTATCGAGCGAAGACGTCAGATTGGGATCGACCTGATCCACCTGACCGTACACGTCATGAGACTCCATCAGCCCCTTCAGACCCAATTGCTGCCGCTGCGCTGAAGCGCTGGCGTTGACCGATGGCAGCCAGGCTCCGCGAGCCTGATTCAGCTGCTGGCGCGATCCGGCGATGCGCAACACCGCCTGTTGCAGGGTGAGGTTGCCGGCGATCGACCGGTCGATCAGGTTGTCCAGCTGTGGGTCGTTAAACGTTTTCCACCAGCTGGGGTTGATCTCCGCGGCCAGCGTTGGTGATGCGCCGTCAGATGCCATGTCCTTGAACGCGCCCGGCGCGGCAGGGGTCGGCGCCTGGTAATCGGGCCCGACGGTACAGGCCGACAGCGCCAGCACAACCGCTATCACCGTAGCGATGGGGGAATACGAGTAGGGTAGAGAAACCTTCATGTTAATGTGCTCCAGCACTGCCTTTGCTCTTGATGGGAGAAAGCAGCAAACAAAGAGGAATGAGAAGCAGAGCGATAACGCTGAGGCCCGTGAAAACGTCTATATAGGCAAGGATACGCGCCTGGGCAATCATCTCTTTATACAGTTGACCGGTTGCGATGGACATCGGATCGCCCGCCATCGTGGAGAAGTTCTTAATCGCGTGGGTCAAACGTTCCAACGCCAGATTGAACGGCTCGTTGAGCGGGGTCATGTTATGCACCATGCTGGCGCTATGCGCCTGCTGCCGCTCGGTAATCATCGCGGTGGACAGCGAAATGCCGATCGACCCCGCCACGTTGCGGCACATGGTGAACAGGGCGGAGGCATCCGCGTTCAGCCGTTGCGGAATCGACACAAAGGCGATGGTGGTCAGCGGCACAAACAGGAAACCGAGTCCGATGGTCTGAGCGCTACGCATCAGTATCAGCGTATAAAAATCCACGTTTGGCGCCAGCGTTGACGAATACAGGAATGAGGCGGCCAGCGAGGTGAATCCGAACGCAATCATCCAGCGCGTCTGCACCAGCGGCATCAGTTTCAGCGCGACCGGGATCGTCAGCACCACCAAAATCGCCCCCGGAGAGAGGATCATGCCAGACCAGGTCGCGGTGTAGCCCAAATCCTGCTGCGCCAGCTGCGGGATGACCACCGCACTGGCGTACATCACCAGCGCCATGCCAGCCATGAGCAAGCAAGACACCGCGAAGTTACGATCTTTCAGGCAGTGGAGATCGACCACCGGCTTTTTGGCGTAGAGTAGCCAGTAAACTGCGCCCACCAGGCCGATCGCCGTCAATATGGCAAAGGTAATAATGAAATTGGAGTGGAACCAGTCGTCGTCCTCGCCGCGGTCGAGCATGACCTGCAGACATCCCAGCCCCAGCGTGAGCAGGCTGATGCCGATGTAGTCGATGCTGAGCGTGCCTTTCTCCGATTTGCGCTCCCATGGCGGATCTTCCAGCAGATGGTAGATGGCCAGCACGCTCAAAATGCCGATGGGGATGTTGATGAAGAACACCCAGCGCCAGCTGTAGTTGTCGGTGATCCATCCGCCGAGCGTCGGCCCGATGACGGGGGCGACAATCACCGCAATCGCGGACAGGCCGAAAGCTTTACCACGATCCTCCGGCTTGAAGTAATCCAGCAGCACCGATTGTTGTACGGGCTGAAGACCGCCGCCAAAGAAGCCCTGCAAGATGCGGAACAGAATGATCTGCCACAGCTCCGTGGCGACGCCGCAGAGTAAAGAGCAGAGGGTAAACATCACAATGCAGAGCAGAAAGAAGAGCTTACGGCCGAAGACTCGGCTCAGGAAGGCTGAGATGGGCAGCACAATGCCGTTAGCCACCAGATAAGACGTCAGCACCCATGTCGACTCGTCATAGCTGGAGGACAGCGAGCCGGCCATATGCGGAAGCGCGACGTTGACGATCGTGGTGTCCAGGATCTCCATGAATACCGCCAGCGTGACTGTAATGGCGACCAGCCAGGGATTCCCGGCCGGCTGCCAAGTCTGGTTCTGGCTCATTCCACCGTCACCTTCGGCTCAACCGACAGGCCCAGCGGCAGCGGCCTTTCCGGATCCAGCCCTTTATCGATGACGATTTTCACCGGGACGCGCTGCACGATTTTTACATAGTTGCCGGTCGCGTTTTCCGCCGGGAACGCGGAAAAGCGCGAGCCAGAGCCCATCTGTACGCTGTCGACGTGGCCTTCGAGCTTCATGTTGGGCCACGCATCCACGGTGATATTCACTTTATTGCCCGGCCGCATCCGCGCCAGCTGGGATTCCTTGAAGTTGGCGGTAATCCAGGTATTCGGCGACACCAGCGAGAACAACGCCGTACCCGGCTGCACCAGACTGCCTACCTGCACGTTGCGGCGAGTGATGAAGCCGTCGTACGGGGCGCGGACTTCGGTGTAGGAGAGATTCAGGTTGGCGGTATTGAGCTGGGCTTGCGCCTGCTCAACCTGCCGTTGACGCGCTTCGACGTTGGTGGCCTGCTGGCGGATTTGCAACGCGACCTGCGAGGCGACTTCGACCTGCGCCTTGGCGCTTTCCAATTCCGCACGGGCGCTTCTTAGCTGCGCGCCTGCCGCATCAATGTTGCGCTGCGAGGTGGCTCTCGGGTCGACGCCCCGCTGACGTTTGTCATCTTCCAGCGCATTAACGTAGTTGGCCTGCGCTTTCGCCAGCGTTGCCAGCGCCTGATCTTTCTGTGCGGGATACTGAACCTTCGCCAGATCTAACGCGGCCTGCGCCTGATGCAGCTGCGCCATCGCCAGTCCCAACTGAGCCTGAGCCTGATCGCGCTGCGCGGTATTATCACGGGGATCGATGATGACCAGTAAGTCGCCCTGCTTAACACGCTGGTTATCTTTTACCCGCAGCTCAGTTACGTAGCCCGAGGCTTTGGGAGCGATGGTGACCGCATCGGAGTCGGTAAATGCATCATCGGTGGTTTCAATATTGCGGTTGGCCAGCCAGAAAAACAGGCCGACGATTAGCATGAGTACAACGACGATGGCCAGAATAATCAGTGGCTTCTTACCGGGCGTCTTGCGTTCCGTGGGAGCGCTGTCTGGGGTGTGATTCTGCGGGTTGTCGTCCTGATGACGCGGGTCATTCTCAGACGGAGAAATAGATTGATTAGCCATAGTTCTCATCGATAAACGACGGACTCAAACCAAGTCCGCGAAATGAATACTGCCATTATGAGACGGACGTTAAATCCGGCACTCCCAAGTACAGGCGATTGCGGATGGAGGTGATCGGCGTAACTCGCGCTGCTGTATCCCTTCCTCTACGCTTTTTTCGACCTTAGGACTAACGCGTCTGTCAATCAAGGTAGGGTTAAGTAAATTCATGGAAAAAATTCAGGAGTAAGCGTCAAAATGTGCGTCCATTCTGCAACCGATCCTCGGCGTTTTGGGCGTTGACCCGGTGCGCTTTTCGCGCAGAAAAAATCGCTACATTGCTTCTAATTAGCCGGAATATCGTCATATTTCGTCGGTGAATCGCCGTATCGGTTTCGTCATGACATCGGCATCAACGGGGCTTTTCATCTGGGCTGAACAGGTGATTTTTAGGAAGAATACGTGACATGATTTGTAACGATATTTTCCGTGGGTTTCTTTTTGTCGCCTGCTAAGTGCTTGAAAGCTTATATTTTCACTCCCGACAGACAGGGAATGATGTGCCAGTGACGTGACAAAATTAAGATCTGTTTCGGCAGCGTGCAGTACGTTTTTTATGCGTTTGTCAGTTCATGTGTCTTTGCGCAGAATAATTGCCAAATCTGCGCAACTTCTTGCGCACTTTCCAGCATAAATCACTTTTTGCGCAATGTTTGCAAACGATCTGCGCATTCTGCGCAACTTTTTGCGCAGATTTTGAATAGGCTGAAATGTATATTTTAAATTC
>NZ_FNQS01000016.1:0-32638 GCF_900107885.1 Lonsdalea quercina
TGCGGTACCATTTCAGGGTCACGGTCGGCAGCATTTCGCCGGACGCCAGGGCGTTGTACATCAGCGGAACGGCTTTGTTCAGCGCCACGGTGAATTTGAACGGCTTGTGCACACGCTGGCCGGACGGCTGACCGGACTGCGGGTCGGTCGGGACGGTCACGATGTGTTTGAATTCCTGCACCAGCATTTCATCTTCGTGGCCCTGCACGTAGATGTTGCCGACGGAGTCGGACGTGAAGGCACCGGCGGTGATGTTGCCCTGAGTTTTCCCTTCAATGCTGATATAACATGGGGTTGGCATAGTCTTGCTCCTAGTTGTTGAACGGTTTTTACTTTCGCCCGCTTAACAATGCAATGACTATGCCAAGTTTTATCTCACTGTTTTATAACGGAATTTAAAATACGCGTTTTACCCTAACCAATACCTGAGCAAAATATTGCGCAAGATGCGCAGATCGTTTGCAAACATTGCGCAAAAAGTGATTTATGCTGGAAAGTGCGCAAGAAGTTGCGCAGATTTGGCAATTATTCTTCGATGGGTCATTATACAATCAGCAATTGCTTATTTATCAACCTTAATCAGACGCAGTGGGAACGCTTTTCCCCTCCGCAACCTTCATCCATAGCAGGATCAGTACTCCTGAGTAAACGCCACCTCCCCCCGCAAAGGTTCTCCCGCCCGAAAACGGGACAGGTTATCCACCAGCAGTCGCGCTAATAGCGCAGTGACCATCGGGCCAGCCACGTGCGGACTCAGCGTCAGGTTGGGAGTCCGCCAGAAAGGATGGCGCTCAGGTAACGGCTCTTGCCGGTACACATCCAGCACGGCGCCCGCAATCTGGCCTTGGTCTAGCGCTGCCAGCAGATCTTCCTCCACCACCGCCGTCCCGCGCCCGACATTGATGAACAGCGCCGACGACTTCATCGCCGCGAACAGCTCAGCGTGATAAATATCCGTTGTGCGGGCGGTGTCCGGCAGCAGATTAATCACATAATCGGCCCCGGCTACCTCGCGCGCCAAGTCGTCTAACCCCGCAACGCGCTTGAAATGGGGCAATGACCGCGGCGTATTGACGATGCCGGACAGTTCGACGCCAAAGGGTTGCAGGAAGGCGGCCACTTCGCCGCCGATGTCTCCAGCGCCGACAATCAGCGCCTGTCGGCCAGCCAACGAACCCGGCAGGCGCGGCTGCCAGATACACTGGCGCTGATTCTCACGTCGTTCCTCCAGATGCAACTCATGTCGGAGTAGATAAGCCAGCACATATTCGGCAATCGGCTGGCCGAACACCCCCACCGCGCGGCTCAGGCGATAGCCGCGCGGTAATCCTTCCGCAAGATAAGGTTTAAAACCAGCCCACGTAGATTGCAGCCACTGCGGATGAACACCCTGCGCCAGCAGGCCGACAACCTGTTTCGGTTCTCCCACCCAGACGTCATATTGCGCCGCCTGAGCGACGGAGCCATCGGAGGTCACCACTTCAATGTCCGATGCCGCATCGCGCAGAGCGCCTTTGATTTCATCCGCACGGGGGTCCAGCACCAACAGAGAGGTCATCATCAGATTCCTTATCAAGTCGAGGGGACGCGTCGTTGCCCGTAGGCTATCGCACGCCATGCGTCACAAGCCGCCTCGTTCATGTGAGGAGGCGCACGCCATCGGAAGATGGCCAGACGACAACAAGCATGGGAGCGCTTGCGCGTTCTGAGAGCGGCAAACGTCTTAAACCTTATGCCATTAACGTCGGGGAGACCAGAGCCGCTTCGGCGTCACGTACGCCTCCTGCAGGCAGGCGGCGACAGGACACGAGCGGGAAGAGAAAAGCGGGAACGAAGAGCGGTCACGGTCGGACCGGCGGCGGCACAACGCCGTCGCCGGTCGCGCGCGCTTACAGATAATTCAAGGTAAAGGTCACATCGCCGTTGGCGGTGCCTGCGGTGACGCTGCTTTGCGTCGCGATATATTGACCATAAAACACCAGCTGCGCATTGCTGGCGCCGGCAGTGAGCGGATATTGCTCGCTGGCGTTGCCAATCGGGATGCGTTGACGATCCTTATCCAAAATGGCGATCCCCACGTGCGTCGCGGTGCTCCCCGAGTTGAGCGCCAGCAGCGTCGAATCGTTCGCATCCGCCGTGCCGGAGAAGGTGGCGGTGACCGAAGATACCGCCGAACCGCAGCTTTCCAAGTTCACCACGAATCGCACCGGGGCCGCGCCTGTCTTATTGACGGCGAACTGCTTGGTCGCCAGCGTGCCCATATTCACAGTTTGCTCCTGCGACCCCACGCTGACTGAACAGCTGTTGGACACCAGCGTCGCGCTGAGCTGGAGGTTGGTCGATCCCAGATCCGCGCGAGCGGACGGTAAACATCCCCACAGCCCAACGGCCTGCACGATGAAAGCGGCGGTGGCGAGACGGCGAAAATTATTCGGCAACATGAATATTATCCCTCCCTCAATCAAAATCGACGCGCAGGTAGGCCAACGCGGAGACGACGCCCGCCTGCGGCGTATTGCCGGTCACGCTGACCGGATAAGCTTTCACCGTGACGTTGGCGTTTTCATTATCGTCCAGCGTGAAAGGCAGTACGCTGGAGATATCGTTCGGCGTCAGCGCACTGTCGCTGCTATTGGTCACCACAAAACCGACGTCGCTGTTATTCGAGACAATCGCATTGCCCGACACCGTATCGGCCTGCACGCGCAGCGACAAATTGGACTGGGCCTCAATGCCATTGCAGGCAATCGCGATCGTGCGGGTCACGGCGCTGACGCCGTCAGGCTTGGCACCCGCGGTTTTAAACGCGCCGGTGGCGATGTTGCCGAAGTCGATGGCGACCACCTGCCCAGCATTCAATTCACAGCTTTGCGGCACCGTCATCGTGCCGCTCAGGTATCCGACTACGAGCGGAGAGCCAGTACCCTGTCCCGTTCCGCCCTGATTGCCGTATAAGGAAAAAATCGGGATCGCCGGCAGCGTCGTCATGCCGACAAACTTGCGTTTGATACGGAAACTGACCTGTACCCGACTGCCCGTCGTCGCCGTCCCGCCGCACTTTCCATTACAGTTATTCGATAAGTCGGTAAACGGAACATTATGGTAAGTGCTGCCGCCGGAAGCGTTGTAGACATAGATCCGCGAGGCAATCTGCAAATAATCATTGCCGGTGATGTCGTACCAGTTGGCGGAGCCGTCCGAGAAAGAGAAACTCAGCGCTGAACCGGCCTGAGCGGTATAGTAAACGGTGTCTCTGTTATTGCATCCCCCGCTGATCACATAGGAGCCGCTGTCCGACTTCTGATTCCAGCCGGTGGTGTAGCCGACATAGTTTTGCTGCGAGGAAAAATTGAAATCAAAGTCATAACTCACTGGCGAGCCGGTTGCCGTATTACACAACGTGGCAAAGGTTGTCGGGGAAAAAAAAACGCTCGCCGCCAAACATAGCCATCCGAGCTGTTTTTTTAGGCGTTCGATGAGTGTCGCCATCGTTAGGTTCATCAATATTCGTCCTTATCGTCGTTATCTATCAGTCTGCGGAAGATGCATCGCGTGATTGCCGTTCCCGGCAAGAAAGCAGGATGGCTATTCCCGTCCCGCCGATGCCCAGACCTATGGGAGCTCAGAGCATGAAGTCGCCGCGCCGGCGCATGTCGTTATGGCTAAAGACAACGATGGTCCCGCCGTTCGCACATCATGGGCGGAGTCTTTTCCCTATGCGTTTTCAGATGCTGTTACTGATAGGTCAGCGTGAAAGTCGCGTCGCCGTTGGCCGTACCTGCGGTCACGCTACTCTGCGTCGCCACGTACTGGCCGTAAAACACCAGTTGCACGCTGCTGGCGTTGGCGGTCAGCGCATACTGCTCGCTGGCATTGCCAAGCGAGATGCGGTTGCGATCTTTATCCAAAATCGCAATCCCGACGTTGGTCGCGGTGCTGCTGCTGTTCAGCGCCAGCAGCGTCGCATCATCTTTATTCGCCGTGCCGGTGAAGGTGGTGGAGACGGCGGCGGCGGACGCGCCGCAGTTCTCCAGATCGAGGGTGAAACGCACCGGCGTCAGCGCTCGGGAGCCACCTTCAAAGAATTGTTTCGTCGCCACCGAGCCAAGATTGACCGTTTTGTTCTGCGAAGCAGTACTGACCGAACAGGTGTTCGACGTCAGATTGCCATTGATCTGGATATACGAGTCATAGGCGGAGGCAACCGGCGAACCGGCCATGATACTGAGCGCCACGCTCCCCAGAATTACTCGATAAATTGTCATAATGGCCTCACTGATAGGAGAACGTCACACCGACCAGACCGTTGGCCGTTCCCGCGGTCATATCGCCGGTTCGTACATATCTGAACGCGAGCGGAACCGTCACAGACTGCCCCTGAGTGGAAATATCGGCGATGGAGAACTGGTTGGTGTTCCCCTTACTGGAGTCGTCCGGCCCCAGACTCACCGGCGTGGAGCTGCCGTTATAAAACGCCTGAATGCCGATGCCTTTAGCCGTTGAGCCGCTGGTCAGCCCGATGATGTTGCTGGTATTCGCGGTATTGCTCTGGTCGGAGATCGTCGCCGCCACATGGATGCCCGTATCGCAGGACAACCCGATAGACGTCGATTTCGCCGGCGACTGGCTGCCCACGGAGGGCAGGCTGCCGGTGGAGACATTCCCCATGTCAATCACGCGATTCGCGCCGGACTGCACGGTACAACCGGTCGCGGCAACGGTAATCTGGGTCTGGGCGATTTTGATGTACGCGGAGTCGGTAGCAGAGCCGTCGGAGCCATAACATTGCACGATCGCAATATTCTGCGCAGCCAGCGTTGTCGTCCCGGTCTTTAAGTGACCGGTGGTTTTAACCAAAGTGACCTTACCGTAACCGCCGATGCCGTTATACGGCACGGTGTTGGTGCCCGGGGCCGGATACCACTGGTTTTGCGTCGTCATCAGCGCGGAATAGTTCGTGGCGTTCGAATCCTTCACGCCCACCACCAAGCCGATGCCCGGCGTGCCCGAGTCGTAAATAATATAATTCACGCCGCTGATGGTCGTCGTTAATCCCGTGCTGGGACGCACGGCGGAGACATAAGCTTTGGCCGTGGCCTTGCTTGAGTTGTTACACATATAGACGTTTTTGTTGCTCGCCGACCAAGCCGGGCCGATCTGCTGGCCGACGGACACGTCATCCGCCGGGCCGGTATAGCTGATTGCCCCGCTGAAAGTCAGCGTCAGATCGCTGCCGCATTGACCGATAAGGGGAAACGCCAGTAAGGGCAACATGATAGAAAGCCGTTTCGGCCACCCAGCGCTTCTAGCCGCCCGAAGCGATTTCGATGTTGTTAATTGACGCATTACTGGCACCTCACTTTGGCATAACTAATCGCTTTCGTTGCACTATCTTTCGGCAGTGAATAAGGAACAACGCACTGTTCAGCCGTCGCATCGCCCCACTTCACGTTGAGTTTGCCCGTGGGCGGCAAACCGGATAGATAGACCTGGCCATTATCGCCGACGACGCTGTCGGAGCGGCCGTCATTGGTTGAAACCGCAGACCCGAACGGCATCGGCTGCCCGTCAGACCGGATCAGCGTCAGCAGCGCGCGTGAACCGATGTGCGTTTTGAATTCGGCGCGCACCAACGCCCCTTGAGTCGGCACCACGTTCACGACGGCGTCATCCAGATCGGCGTTATCCTTCAGCGTGGTGGTATCGAGAGCAATACGGTTGCGGTGGTAGGTCATCGCGTAAGGAATGACGGCGTAGCCGCGCCAGTCGGTGCTCACACCGGTCACGCTTTCTACGTTAACGTCGCTGGCGCCCGGCGCTTTAATCAATACGTTGGTGGCCCCCAGCGGCTGGCTTAGCGTGAGGCCGCTGTCATGCGCCACAATGCCGCCGCTCAGGCCGTAGTTGACCTGCCGGTATCCCTTGCCGTAGTTGTAGCCGACGTTGGAGTTACCTTGCCGTCCCTGATAGTTCAGGCTGGCATAGCCGCTGCCGCCGACGCCGTGATTGCCGTAGCCTTGCAGCACGCTGTAGTTCAGGTTGTTATCTTCCAACAACGTGCCGTTAATGCCGGCCTGATGCGTTGTCTGTCCGTGCCAGTCGGTATTCGCCGCATAGGTGGCATAGGCCGTGTTACCCGAGCGGGTAATATCCGACTCTTTGCCGCCGCCGGACAACCATTGTCCAATAGGAATGGAAACATTGAAGGCGGCGCGTTTGTCTGGCTCCACCAGTCCGGGACTTTTGTTGTAGTTGAAGGACAGGCTGTAACTCACCCCCTTCAAGTGGCCGCTGTACCCCACCTGCCACAATGAATTGGTGTCATTGGTACGCCAGTAGGTTTGGCGGCTGCCGCTCAGGAAAACGGAGCCGTAATCGCCGAGCTGCTGGGTGATGTTGACCTGAATACGCCCTTTACGGTTGTAGTTAAGGTTGTAGTAATTGTTGTACTCCACCGTTGGGTCGACCAGTCCGTCATCGGTATCGTAGTTCGTGCCGATCATGCGGCGATAGCTGGTTTCATCGAGCGTGTAGTAGCCCTGCGTGGAGTAGCGGTAGCCCAGCAGCTGGAAGTTGGTGCCGACGGTGTTCAACGACTTGGCGTACAGGAAGCGCATTGACTGCCCTTGATGACGGCTGTCATCCGCCAGCTTACTGTATGCTTGGGTGACATCCGCCGACAGCGCGCCCCAGTCCCCGAGGTTTTTACCGGCGCCGATCGCACCAGCCTGATATTTCTTCGCCACCTGCGTACCGCCATACAGCGTGAAGCCGCCGGGCAGCCCCCAGATCACCGTGCCTTGCCCGAACTCGGGTTTTTCCTGCTCGGTGTAGTTGCTGCGGTATTTACCTGCGGTCACCGCGTATTTCACGCGCCCTTCGCGCTGTAATACCGGCACCGCCGAGTAGGGCACGCTGAAGGTGCTGGAGCTGTTGTCGCTTTCCGTCACCGTCACCACCATATCCCCGCTGGAGGAGGTCGGATAAAGGTCGGTGATGGCGAATGCGCCCGGCGCGACGTAAGACTGATAAATGATAAAGCCGTTCTGCCGGATCGTGACTCGGGCGTTGCTTTTCGCGACGCCGCGGATGGTGGGGGCGAATCCGCGCATGCTGTCCGGCAGCATATTATCGTCCGACGCAAGCTGCGCGCCGCGAAAGCCCAACGTATCGAACACATCGCCCGGCGTATTGCTATCGCCGAGGGTAAGTTCGCTTTTCAGCGGAATAATCGCGTGCTGCAAATACGTATTAATATGCTGCCAGTTGCGCGTATGCCGCCCCTCAAAGCTGTAGTAGCTCCAGGTGGAGTAATCCCGCAGGCGCCATCCGTTCCAGTTAAGGCCGCTGTTCAGATTGAGGAAGTAGTTGTTGCTGCTGTCGTCGCCGGAGCTATTGCTACCGGTGAAGTCATAGTTCAGCAGCGCGGCGGAGATGCCGTCATCCCACTGTTCCGGCGGAATGTAGCCGCGGCCGCTGTTATTGAGCGAAGCTTGAGGCAGGCTGATATTCAGGCGTTGCAGTTCGAAATCAAACGCCATATGGGCGTCGGGGATGATGCGCGTCAGCGCCACGCACTCCTGCCCCGAGCTACTAGCGGCGGCCGGGAATGCCGACATGTTGACGTTGAGCGACTCAACCTGCGAGTGGGTAATGCAGGGCACCAGCCCCGTATCGTCCGACTCGTGTTCGAGCGGCGTTACGCCAGCGGCTGTCGGTTTGCGCGCATCAAACCGGATATTCCGCGTTTCGACGAATTCATCGTTCACATAGACATCGACGTGATAGACCCCCGGCACCTGCCCTTTTCCCTGCTCGAACCGCGACAAATCCGCCACCGCCGAAGGATCGCTGGATAAGAACGCCGGGTTAAAGAACAGTTCGGCATAAGCGCCGGCCGAAGGTAATGCTACGCATAACGCGATCGCCCGGCACAGCGGCGACAACCGCCACAACGGCGTGGCGCGCGACTGTCTGAAATGGGGCTTCCGATATAATGGCCGCATATGAAAAACTCCTGAAAGAAAAACTCCTGAAAAAAGTGACGGAAAGCAACTTGAACGGTATGCGCCCTCCTTTTTCATGCCCGGTTCGGGATTTGCCGTTCACTGTTCGGCGCTATTGCATGACGCCGTTAATGCGTGCGCTGTTGGCCCCATAATCATTGATTGACTGGAAGAACACCTGGCCACTTGCATCGGCAGGCAACGCAACGGAGACATTTCCTTTAGGCGGCGCCATGGTGTTAGGCAGTTTTCGGGTACCGAGGTTGAAGTTCACTAACGTGACGAAATAAGGCGTTGGGTTGGTGATGATGAGGCTATTGCCCTGACGATGAAATCGCAGATGCGTGGGCGCTTCGGCCGGGCTTTCCGGCAGGCCGACGGGGCGGACGAACAGTTTGATGCGGGAGAGGACCGCCAATTGCAGAACGTTTTTATCCTGAATATCTCTGCGATCGACGGACGGAATCGCCTTAACGTTCATCCAGAACACCGATTCGCGATCGGTCGGCAAAGGCGCGCCGACGTACATAATGCGTAAAATGTTTTCACCCGATGGTTTGGCGACGAACAGCGGCGGCGTGACCACAAATGCCTCGCTTTTCTTGCCCGTCGTATCTTCGACCCAAGACTGAATAAGAAATGGACTTTTGGTATCCGTATTGGTCACGCCCAAAGAGGTTTGGGCCGCACCGGCGGAATAGATCACCCTCGTCGCGCCCAGCGCCACGCCCCCGGCCTGCGCCACCAGCGGAATGACGGTTAAAACGGACAGCGCCATACCGGCCAAAGCGCGGCGGAAAAAAGTTGAATTAAGCACGCTAAACTCCATGTACGAAAATGACTGATTGACAGCTACAGGTTGAGCATTACGCGCGAGGTCGGATTACGTCAGACGCTAAATCCGCCTCCGCTAACACGGCGGATGTCGGTACAGAAACGCGGAACCGGCGTTTGTTTGTCGCAACGTCGTTTCCACAAAAAGTCAAAAATGGCGCCCTCCTTGGCGGCCATAACGCATCCCTGCGTGCGTGATGTAGTTATTCGTACTGCATGGTAAAGGTGGCATCCGCATCCGCTTCGCCAGGGGTTACGGTAGCCAGCGTCGATTTATAGCGAGCGTTGAAGTTCAGGGTGTTGCTACCGGTGATCAGCGTCTGCGGGCTAGAGAAAGCGGCGCCGGTCGGGGACAGTACGGTGCCTTTGCTATCGGAAATTTCGATACCTACGCCAGCTGCCGCGCCGGAGCTGCCGCCGCTGATGTTGCTGGTGGACAATACGGTGTTGTCGTTACCATCGGCAGATCCGCTAAAAGCGACGGCGGCTGTCGTGGAAACGGTAGGATCGCAATCTTCAAGTTTGATCGTGAAAGGCACCTTACCGGAGTAAGCCCCTACCGCAGTAAAGTTCGCGGTACGATACTGTCCGAGGTTAACCGTCTGGTTAGAAGAGGTTGAGCTGACCGCACAAGCCGCATTCACGATCTGGCCTGTAAAGTGTACGGTACCACCGGCAACGGTCGTCGCAGCGCTGGCATAACCGGCTGACAGAATAGACGCGCCAATTAAGGCGCCGAGTAGAGTTTTACGCATAGTCACTATTCCTTATTACCAATATAAAGGCTATGTAAATAGTCTAAGAGTGTGATTTTTAGACACACGGATATTTCCCGCCCGCCGGAACCTCTGCATCATGAATATAAAGGCACGTCGAAGACGTGACTTTATATAAAGACAGAAGCGGCAAGACTAAGAAATTATTGCAAATGAAGAATTCCCCCTGCCCTTTGAGTATTTTCTAAAAATAATAAATCGCGAGGTTTAACAAAAACCTGTTAAATTCAGGGGAAAATCCATACATTCAGCAGTGAGAGCACCAAAAATAAGAATAAAAAAATAAAAAAATAAAAATAGACAGCATAAAGTATGGAGTTATGGGGTTCTCATCGGCATTTTTCGGGTTTTAAAAACAAATAAAATATGGCATATGAACATCCATGTTTATTTATTGTTTAAATTGACAACCAATGCATAATCGACATAAAGAATAATGACAAATTAATAAGCAAACAATGCGTCAATATGAAAATAGCCTTCCTATAGAGGATACGCTTAATAGGAAAATACGATAAGAAAAAGATGAGAGCGCTGAGGCAGACTTAGAGAATAAAATAAACGGGATGTCTGATGAGAATGGGTGGAAAAAGGCTATTTATCCTGGCGCTTCCGCGAGTCTGTCGTTAACGCTATTTTTCATCTCGACGAGATGCAGAGCATATCGTTTGCATAGCACGTAGGATTTCAAATACGACTCCAGGTGAGTATCACCCGCAACAAAGAAGACACTTCATTGATAGTAAAAGATAAAATTAACATCACTGCTTGATGCGTGCAGTGTTGTTCCCCTCTTGACGCTATACCATCGCGCCCGCCCATCCGACGCTAAGAGAAGCGCTCCTGCTCTGTGGTCATCCCCCTAGTGAAAAGAGAGTGCCCACATCAATATCAAGCCATTACCACGTAAAAATAAGGGAGAATAAAATAACTCAGAATTCCTCACCCGAATATTCTGATTATTTTGAAGGCGGTTATCATGGTTCAGTCGTTGTTTGCATGGCACCCTGAACATTTAATAAACAACGCCGATGCAACAGCAGATTAACAATATTTACCCTCAGTATTTATACCCCGTAGCGCCTCACAACATCTATTCTGAGACGATTATTTTTCAGCCCAATTATTCACAACTTAACATAGGATTGAAGAACCACCTGCCGAAACCGTTATTGCCGGGGAAAACACAACGATTATTATGTGTTATCGCCGTTTTAATAACGGTATTCCCTTTGGTACTGGGAAAACGACGACATGGCCACAATAATGTCATTAGCATACTAATAAGCTCAAAAGCCGATCAGACGCCGGCGAAATGGAGTAATACCTTATTTTTTTCTTGATATACGATAAAAATAAGACCCCATGATGACTTATTTTCAGCTATCCCCGGATGCGGGCCGTCCCAATAAGGATCATATTATGACGGAAGTTAAATACCAAGAGGAAGGCGCAGCCCAATCCCAGGCATTGCCGCATCTCGTCTCCCATTGATATGTGGTGCGCCTCACAGGAGCGCTGAGCGACGTATTATCTTCCAGCGAAGCCCATCAGGTATCGTCACGGTCCCGCGTAAGCGGAGGTATCTGTTCGGTAGGTTTCCAGAGAGCGTTGGCATTTGAGGACGGCGGATGAGACATAGTGATGACTCAATGCGTCAAGCAGCAGATCTGCAACTGACGTTGCAGTCGTTCAAGGAAATTTCCCATCCATTGAAAAATGCATTTTCTGAACACATTGGATGGTTTCGTCATTGCCGATTTTCACGCGCAATGTCGATGTAGCTGGAGCGAGTTTTATTCTTAGTGGATTTTTCTGGAGGCTAAAAAATAAATTAATGAGTTGAATCAGAGAGCTACAGACTTTGGTGACTGTCTATAGAGGAAGAATTGGAGCGGGAAACGAGACTCGAACTCGCGACCCCGACCTTGGCAAGGTCGTGCTCTACCAACTGAGCTATTCCCGCTTGGGTGGTGCTGTCAGTACCGAAATTTCTTTGCCGGTACGGGGAGCGCATTATACGAGGAAAGTTTGGTTGCGCAACCCCTGAAACGCAATTTTCTTCTAACTGAGGAGAAAAACGCCAAGATGAGGAAAATATCGCCGCGACAGACGGTTTCCGTCGCGCGATATTCTCCACTGGCGCTCGTTACAGTTGAATAAAATGCTCGCGGTAGTAGGCCAGTTCGGCGACGGACTCACGGATATCGTCCAGCGCCTGATGCGTGTTCTGCTTTTTGAAACCGGTCAGAATCTCCGGTTTCCAGCGGCGCGCCAGTTCTTTCAACGTGCTGACATCCAAATAGCGATAGTGGAAGTAGGATTCCAGTTCCGGCATGTAGCGGAACAGAAAACGGCGATCCTGACCCACGCTGTTGCCGCAAATCGGCGACTTGCCTTCCGGCACCCACTGGCGCAGAAACGCGATCGTCTCCTGCGCGGCGGCGTTCTCGTCATAGGTGCTCGCCCTCACGCGTTCGACCAGACCGCTGCCGGTATGCGTACGAACATTCCAGTCATCCATCAGCGCGAGTTGGCTGTCCGGCTGATGAACCGCCAGCGTAGGCCCTTCCGCCAGTATGTTTAGATGAGCGTCGGTCACCAACGTCGCAATTTCAATGATGCGATCCCGTTCCGGATCCAGTCCCGTCATTTCCAGATCGATCCAGATCAGATTGTTTTCGTTTACCATGTTATCGATATTCCTGTAGGGCTTTTCGGCCCGCCGTCGACGTGGCTTCGCAGACACGCTCGGCATCGGTTAATTAAAGTCAAATAGGGTGTATTATAGGCATATCTCATGTCATGAGCGATAACCACGAATCTAGAGAGGTTGAGTGAGCAAAAAGAAACTGTCAAAAGGTCAGCAACGTCGAGTCAGCGCGAATCATCAGCGCCGCCTGAAGCATGCAGACAGTAAAATCGTATGGGAGGACAACCAGCTGGGCGACGCCCAGGAAGGGACCATCATCAGCCGCTTCGGGATGCATGTCGACGTGGAAGCCACAGACGGTACGCAACGTCGCTGTAACATTCGTCGTACCATAAAATCGCTGGTCACCGGCGACAAGGTCGTCTGGCGCCCCGGTAATGAAACGCTGGGGGGCATCAGCGGCATTGTGGAAGCGGTGCATCCTCGTGAGTCAGTCCTCACGCGTCCGGACTTCTACGACGGCGTCAAACCTATCGCCGCCAACATCAATCAGATCGTGATTGTCTCCGCCATCCTCCCCGAGCTGTCGATCAATATCATCGACCGTTATCTGGTGGCCTGCGAAACGCTGGAAGTCGAACCGCTCATCGTCCTGAACAAGATTGATTTGCTGGATGAAGAATCACGCCAGTTCGTTGACGAGGTGATGGAGATTTACCGCGCATTGCATTACCGGGTGCTGATGGTCTCCAGCAAAACCGGCGACGGCATGAAGGATCTGGAAACCGCGTTGACCCACCGCGTCAGCATCTTTGCCGGTCAGTCCGGCGTCGGTAAATCCAGCCTGCTTAACGCCTTGCTCTACCCTGAAGAAGGCAAGATCCTGGTCAACGATGTGTCCGATAACTCCGGACTGGGACAACACACAACGACTGCGGCCCGCCTGTATCACTTCCCGCACGGCGGCGACGTGATCGACTCTCCCGGCGTGCGGGAATTTGGGCTATGGCACCTCGACCCCGAGCAGGTGACGCAGGGGTTTATCGAGTTCCGCGACTATCTGGGCAGCTGTAAATTCCGCGATTGCAAACATGACACCGATCCCGGCTGCGCCATTCGTGCCGCGCTGGAGCGCGGGGAAATCGCACCGGAGCGTTTTGATAACTACCATCGCATTCTCGAAAGCCTGTCTCAGGTAAAAACGCGTAAATCCTTTTCCGACTCGGATAACTGACATTTATTGTCACCCTCGCTACAATGCGCCGCTTTTGGTATTGGCGCATCACAACACCCAAGAGGCTCACTGTGCTGGATAGAATCAAGATTGCTTTACAACATCTGTTGCCGAAAATCTGGCTGACCCGGCTCGCAGGCTGGGGAGCCGAACGACGGGGAGGCGCTCTCACCAAGCTGGCGATCGACCTGTTTGTCCGCGTTTACCACGTCAACATGCAGGAAGCCCAACAGCCGGACACCGCGGCTTATCCGACGTTCAACGACTTCTTCACCCGTCCCCTGCGTCCCGGCGTTCGCCCGGTAGACCCGCACGATCACCGACTGGTCCAACCCGCCGATGGCGCGATCTCTCAGTTAGGGGCGATTGAAAACGACACGCTGTTGCAGGCAAAGAATCATACCTATTCATTGGAAGCCTTGCTCGCGGGCAACTACATCATGGCGGATAATTTTCGTCATGGCCTGTTCGTCACCACCTATCTGTCGCCCAAGGATTACCACCGCGTTCATATGCCTTGCGACGGTACGTTGCGCGAGATGATTTACGTGCCGGGCGACCTGTTTTCAGTCAATCCGCTGACCGCCGCTAACGTGCCGAATCTGTTCGCCCGTAACGAACGCGTGATCTGTCTGTTCGATACCGAATGGGGTCCGATGGCCCAAATTCTGGTGGGTGCGACCATCGTTGGCAGCATTGAAACCGTTTGGGCTGGCACAGTGACGCCGCCGCGTGAAGGCGTCATCAAGCGCTGGACCTACCCTGCCGCAGGAGAGACGGGCGCGATCTCGCTGGATAAGGGCGCAGAGATGGGACAGTTTAAACTGGGTTCTACCGTGATTAATTTGTTTGCTGCGAACAAAATGCAACTGATGAGCAATCTGTCCAGCCAAAGCGTCACCCGAATGGGGGAACCCCTTGCGGAAGCAATCAGCGAGAACGCCATCGTCCCTGCGACAACGGGAAATACGCCTTAAACCGCGACAATATAGAGGTAAGTTAGCGTGCGTCTGATATTGATCTTTCTACTGGGATGCCTGCTATCCGCGCCGGCGCTGACCGCCCAGCTTCCTAGCGAAGCCCAGCTTCGCCAGGACTTACAGCAGGCGGAAGCTAATAAATCACAGCCGAATCAGGCAGATATCGTCAAAGAGCTGCAATCTGCTTTGCGCATGCTGGATGAGCGGAAAAACGCTATTGAACGGGTGGATCAGTATCAGCGCGTGATCGAAGACTTCCCCCGTCTCACGCGCGGGCTACGTCAGGAGCTGGCGGCGGAAGACGCCAAATCGACGCCCGCCGTCCATAACCTCTCCGTTAACGAACTCGAACAGCAGATTGTTCAAACCAGCAGCCAACTGCTGGAACAATCCCGCCAGCAGCAGCTGGAGCAGGATCGCTTACGGGAAATCAGCGACTCGCTGGCTCAGTTGCCGCAGCAACAGTCGGAAGCCAGTCGCGCGCTCAACGACGTCGAACGGCGGATCCAAATGCAGGGCACCGCCAATACGCCACTGGCGCGAGCGCAGCTCGCTTCGTTGCAGGCGGAAGCCGCGCTGAGCAAAAGCCGGGTCGATGAGCTAGAACTGGCGCAACTGTCCGCCAGTAATCGCCAGGAGCTTTCCCGCCTGCGGGCGGAACTCTTCAAAAAGCAGCGGGACCGCCTGGATGAGCAGTTACAAACCCTGCGCAGTACCCTTAACGGTATGCGCCAGCGCGAAGCCGAGCAGGCGCTGGAACGTACCGAACTGTTAGCAGAGCAAAGCGGCAACCTGCCTTCGGCCATCGCCAGCCAGCTGCAGGTGAACCGCGATTTGTCCCTGGCTCTGAATCAGCAGGCTCAGCGCATGGACTTAATCGCTTCGCAGCAGCGGCAGGCCGCGTCGCAAACGCTGCAAGTGCGCCAGGCGCTGAGTACGCTACGCGAACAGGCCCAGTGGCTTGGATCGTCTACCGCGCTTGGCGAAACGCTGCGGGCTCAGGTCGCTCGACTGCCGGAAATGCCGAAGCCCCAACTGCTGGATGGCGATATGACCCAGCTACGGGTACAGCGTCTACAGTACGAAGATACGTTATCCAAGCTGCCGAAAAGCGAGCAGGCGCAGCAGGATGACGGCTCACCGCTCACTGCCTCACAGCAAAAAATATTCAACGATCAGCTACGTACCCAACGAGAACTGCTGACCTCATTGATTTCAGGCTGTGACACGCAGATTCTTGAGCTGACCAAGCTGAAGGTCGCCAGCAATCAGCTCGAAGACGCCTTGATAGAGATCCGCGAGGCCGCCCATCGCTACCTGTTCTGGGTGGCGGACGTCGACCCGCTGACGCTCTCCTATCCGCTTCAACTGGTGCAGGATCTATCCCGCTTGCTGTCTTTGGACACGCTGACGCAGCTCAGCAGCGCCATGGTGATGATGGTGACGAGTTGGAGTACGCTGCTGCCGTTGATTGGCGCCCTTCTGCTGGTCGCGCTCAGCATCAGTTCGCGCCGCCACTATCATGCATTTCTGGAGCGCGCCAGCGGACGCGTGGGCAAAGTTACGCTCGACCACTTCATGCTAACCCTGCGCACCGTATTCTGGTCGGTGATGGTCGCCATTCCGCTGCCGATCCTGTGGGCCGCCTTGGGCTATGGCCTGCAAAATGCGTGGCCCTATCCGGTCGCTGTTGCCATAGGCGATAGCGTCACCGCCACCGTGCCGTTGATGTGGGTCGTGATGATCAGCGCCTCGTTCGCGCACCGTCAAGGCCTGTTCATCGTGCATTTCGGCTGGTCGCCCAAGCGGGTGGAGCGAGCGATGCGCTACTATCGGCTCTCCATCGGTCTGATCGTGCCCCTGATCATGGCGCTGATAACCTTTGATAATCTCAACGATCGGCAATTTTCCAGCACGCTGGGACGTCTCTGCTTCATTCTGCTGTGCCTGGCGCTCAGTCTGGTCACCACCAGTCTGAAACGCGCTGGCATACCGCTGTATCTGGATAAGGAAGGTTCAGGAGAAAACCCCGTAAACCGCGCCATGTGGAACCTGCTGCTCTGCATGCCGCTGATTGCAGTACTGGCTTCCTGCTTCGGCTATCTGGCCACATCGCAGGCGCTGCTGGCGCGATTGGAAAAGTCGGTGGCCATTTGGTTCTTCTTGTTGGTGATTTACCACATCATTCGCCGCTGGATGCTGATTCAACGCCGACGCATCGCATTTGACCGAGCTAAGCAGCGCCGAGCCGAAATACTGGCGGTCCGTGCGCGTGGAGAAGAGGAATCGACGCCACAGAGCAATGAAGCCGGAGGAGACGTGGTGGTCGAAGAGCCGGTCGTCGATCTGGACGCCATCAGCGCGAAATCCCTGCAGTTGGTGCGCTCAGTGCTGACGCTGATTGCACTGGTATCCGTGCTGGCGCTGTGGTCGGAAATCCACTCGGCATTCTCCTTCCTTGAGAACATCAGCCTGTGGGATGCCACCAGCACGATAAACGGAACGGAGACGGTCCAGCCGATTACGCTGGGCGCCGTGCTGATCGCCATCCTGATCTTCTTTATTACGACTCAGTTGATGCGCAACCTGCCCGCGCTGTTGGAGCTGGTGCTGTTGCAGCACGTCGAGCTGTCGCCCGGCTCCGGCTACGCCATCACCACGGTCAGCAAATATGTGCTGCTGTTGATCGGCGGGATGTTCGGCTTCTCTATGCTCGGCATCGAGTGGTCCAAGTTTCAGTGGCTGGTCGCTGCGCTGGGGGTCGGACTTGGCTTCGGATTGCAGGAGATTTTCGCCAACTTTATCTCCGGCCTGATCATCCTGTTCGAGAAACCGATACGCATTGGCGATACGGTGACAATCCGCGATCTGACCGGGAGCATTATGCGCATCAATACCCGCGCCACCACCATCTCGGACTGGGACCGCAAGGAGATCATCGTCCCCAACAAGGCCTTTATCACCGAGCAATTCATCAACTGGTCGCTGTCCGATGCGGTGACACGTGTTGTACTGACCATTCCGGCCCCGGCAGACGCCAATACGGAAGAGGTCACCGAGATGCTGCTGGATGCCGTCAAACACTGCTCGCTGGTGCTGGACAACCCGCCGCCGGAGGTTTTCCTCGTTGATTTACGTCAGGGGATTCAGCTGTTCGAACTGCGTATCTACGCCGCCGAAATGGGACACCGGATGCCGCTGCGCCATGAGATTCATCAGCTAATTCTGGACGGCTACCGTAAGCACAATCTGGTGATGCCGTTCCCGCCGTTCCAGGTCCAGATGAACTCCGTACAGATCGACGGCCGCAACGCCGGTTCCGCCACGCGCACGCCGGGCGGTCTCTAATCGTCTGACCGCTGAGGCTTTCCGGCGCTGAACGACACTGATAAAAAAATCCGGTGAGGCGACGCCCACACCGGATTTTTTTCGCCCATGCCGCGGGCCGTTCGTCAGGATCGGTCCACGGTAAAAGCCATCACCTCGCTGATAGACTCGGCTTTCAGCGCCAGCATGATCAGACGGTCGACGCCGAGCGCGACGCCCGCGCAATCCGGGATACCCGCGGTCAACGCATCCAACAGATTTTCGTCAATGGGTTGAACCGGCAGGCCGCGCGCGGCGCGTTTGCGATTGTCCTGTTCAAAACGCTGACGCTGCTCGGCGCTGTCGGTCAGCTCACGGAAGCCGTTTGCCAGTTCAATACCTTTGAAGTAGACCTCGAACCGCTCAGCGACCCGGTGATCTTCCGTGCTGATTTCAGCCAGAGACGCCTGTGTGGCCGGGAAATGGTAGACGAAGGCCGGTTTGTCGCGGCCGATATTAACCTCGACACCCACCGCGAACAGCAGTTGCAGCAGCGTATCGCGATCCTCTTCCTGATGAGCGACGTCACCCACGCCCAGCGTCTCGGCGACTTCACGCAGTTGAGCCTTGTCGGCGGAGAGCGGATCGACGTCCAAATGGCGCTGGAAGGCCTGCTGATAGGTGAGCATTTCAGCGCTTTCGCACTCCAGCACCTGTTGCAGCAGATCGTCCACCTCATTCATCAGGCGGTACATATCATAATGCGGGCGATACCACTCAAGCATCGTGAATTCAGGATTATGATGACGGCCGGATTCTTCGTTGCGGAAGCTGCGCCCCAGCTGATAGATAGGACCGCTGCCCGCCGCCAGTAGGCGTTTCATATGATATTCCGGGCTGGTCATCAGGTAGAGTTTCAAGCCGTCCGCAGCGCCTGGTCCGACATATTGGGTATCGAAGGGAACCAGATGAACGTCTGTGACCGTTGCCTGACTCATGGCGGGGGTTTCCACCTCTAGCACGCCGCGATCGGAGAAGAAGCGCCGAATTTCGTTCATGATCTCCGCCCGCTTCAACAGATTGGCAATTGGGGCGCTGGGTTGCCAACTTGCCGTTTCGCTCATGGTGGTCTACTCCAAAGTCAAAGAGGGGGTGAAGTCTACCCGCATCAGTCCAGCCAAACAAATCATATCCAGTTGAAGATGTTTTAATCAGTAGGGGTAGGTATTTATTAAAGCAATAAAAGTGCTGTTTTTACTTTAATTGCATTTTCGATCACGTTTTACGAACTATTCCTCTCCGCTGGTTAAAAAACAGCAAAATGCTGGATCACATCAAATTTCAGCGACCTTTAAATAGCTATAATCATTTCCACACAAAAAAGAGTGATTTAACGGCTATCCACGGCCGACAGACTTTTTTTCTGCTCCTCCCAACTCACTAAAAACTGGGCAGAAATAAATCCAATATTCACATTACGCATTATTTTCTTATTTTATCTTATTTAACTTATGTAACTGGAGGAATGCAGTGCAGACCTTTAATGCCGACTTGGCCATTATCGGGGCCGGGGGCGCTGGCTTACGCGCAGCAATTGCTGCAGCCGAAGCTAATCCCCAACTGAAGATTGCGCTGATCTCAAAAGTCTATCCAATGCGGAGCCATACCGTGGCCGCAGAAGGAGGATCGGCTGCGGTCACTCAGGATCACGATAGCTTTGACTTCCATTTCCAGGATACTGTCGCCGGCGGCGACTGGCTCTGCGAACAGGACGTCGTCGACCAATTTGTTCACGAGTGCCCACGTGAAATGATTCAGATGGAACAGTGGGGTTGCCCGTGGAGTCGTAAACCGGATGGTTCGATCAACGTACGCCGTTTCGGCGGTATGAAGATTGAACGAACCTGGTTCGCGGCGGACAAAACCGGTTTCCATATGCTGCACACTTTGTTCCAGACTTCGCTGAAATACCCGCAAATTCAGCGTTTCGACGAACACTTCGTGCTGGATATTCTGGTCGATGAGGGTCACGCGCGCGGCGTAGTCGCCATCAACATGATGGAAGGCGAGCTGGTGCAGATCCGCGCCAACGCCGTCATCATGGCGACTGGCGGCGCCGGACGTGTGTACCGTTATAACACTAACGGCGGCATCGTCACCGGCGACGGCATGGGCATGGCGTTCCGCCACGGCGTGCCGCTGCGCGATATGGAGTTCGTACAGTATCACCCGACCGGCCTGCCCGGCTCCGGCATCCTGATGACCGAGGGCTGCCGCGGCGAAGGCGGCATCATGGTCAACAAAGACGGCTACCGCTATCTGCAGGATTACGGCATGGGACCGGAAACGCCGCTGGGTCAGCCGAAAAACAAATACATGGAGCTGGGGCCGCGCGATAAGGTGTCTCAGGCATTCTGGCATGAGTGGCGCGCCGGGCGCACCATCTCTACCCCGCTGGGCGATGTGGTCTACCTCGACCTGCGTCACCTGGGCGAGAAGAAACTGAAAGAGCGCCTGCCTTTCATCTGCGAGCTTGCCAAAGCCTACGTCGGCGTCGATCCCGTCAAAGAACCTATCCCGATTCGCCCTACCGCGCATTACACCATGGGCGGCATCGAAACCGATCAGCAGTGTGAAACGCGTATCAAAGGCCTATTCGCCGCCGGTGAATGTTCCTCCGTCGGCCTGCACGGCGCCAACCGTCTAGGCTCCAACTCCCTCGCAGAGCTAGTGGTCTTCGGCCGTTTGGCGGGCGAACACGCAGTACGGCGCTCTCAGGAAGCGACGCCCGCCAATACCAGCGCGCTGGATGCGCAGGCACGCGACGTGGAGAAGAAGCTGCATGACTTGATGAATCAGGAAGGTACGGAAAGCTGGTCGAAAATTCGTGATGAGATGGGAATGACGATGGAAGAAGGCTGCGGTATCTATCGCACCACCGACCTGATGCAAAAAACCGTCGATAAGCTGGCCGAACTGAAAGAACGTTTTAAACGCGTCAAAATCAGCGACCACTCCAGCGTGTTTAACACCGACCTGCTCTACACCATCGAACTCGGCCATGGACTGGACGTGGCGGAATGTATGGCGCACTCCGCGATTAACCGCAAAGAGTCCCGCGGCGCCCACCAGCGTCTTGACGAGGGTTGCACCGAACGTGACGACGTTAATTACCTGAAGCATACGCTGGCGTTCCATAGCCAGGACGGCGCTCCGCGTCTTGAATATAGCGACGTGAAGATCACCAAACTGCCGCCAGCGAAACGCGTTTACGGCGGTGAAGCCGATGCTCAGGAGAAAAGTAAGAAGGAGCAAGCGAATGGCTGAGATGCAAACCCTGAAAATGGAAGTCATGCGCTATAACCCGGAGCAGGACAGTGCGCCGCACTTCGAAACGTATGAAGTGCCGTACAACAAGCAGACCTCCTTGCTTGATGCGCTGGGTTATATCAAAGACAACCTGGCGCCGGATCTGTCTTACCGTTGGTCCTGTCGTATGGCGATCTGCGGCTCCTGCGGCATGATGGTCAACAACGTGCCGAAGCTGGCCTGTAAGATCTTCCTGCGCGACTATACCGACGGCCTGAAAGTGGAAGCGCTAGGTAACTTCCCCATTGAGCGCGATTTGGTGGTGGATATGACTCACTTCATTGAGAGTCTGGAAGCCATCAAGCCGTATATTCTCGGCAATGATCGCAAACCGGAAGACGGCGCCAACAATCAGACACCGGCGCAGATGGCGAAATACCATCAGTTCTCCGGCTGCATCAACTGCGGGTTATGCTACGCCGCCTGCCCTCAGTTTGGTCTGAACCCGGAGTTCATCGGCCCCGCCGCCATTACGCTGGCGCACCGCTACAATCTCGACAATCGCGATCATGGTAAGAAAGCACGCATGCCACAGTTGAACAGCGATAACGGCGTATGGTCCTGTACTTTTGTCGGTTACTGCTCCGAAGTGTGTCCGAAGCACGTCGATCCCGCCGCTGCCATCCAGCAAGGCAAGGTCGAAAGCGCCAAAGATTTCATGATCGCTATGCTGAAACCACAATAAGAGAGGGAGGCAAACAATGACAACCAAACGTAAAGCGTATGTCCGTGGCATGACGCCGACCTGGTGGCAGAAGCTGGGATATTACCGCTTCTATATGTTGCGCGAAGGAACCGCGATTCCGGCTGTGTGGTTCAGTATCGTGCTGTTGTACGGCGTTTTCGCACTGAAACACGGCGTAGAAGGCTGGGTGGGCTTCGTCAGCTTCCTGCAAAACCCCGTGGTGCTGTTCATCAACATCATCGCGCTGCTGGCGGCGGCTCTCCAGACCAAAACCTGGTTCGATCTGGCGCCAAAAGCCACCATTATTGTGATCAAAGATGAAAAGATGGGTCCGGAGCCGATCGTTAAAGCGCTGTGGATCGTGACCGTGGTAGTCACGCTGGCGATACTGGCTATCGCCTTGCTGTACTGATCAGGAGGAATAACGTGATTAATCAAACGCCAAAACGTTCGGATGAACCGCCTTTCTGGGGGCTGTTCGGCGCCGGTGGCATGTGGAGCGCCATTTTCGGGCCGGTCATCGTCCTGCTGGTCGGTATTCTGCTGCCAATGGGGCTGTTCCCGGACGCGCTGTCCTACGACCGCATTGCGGCATTCAGCCATAGCCTCATTGGCCGGGTGTTCCTGCTGCTGATGATCGTGCTGCCCCTCTGGTGCGGCCTGCACCGCATCCATCACGCCATGCACGACCTCAAAATTCACGTGCCGGCAGGGAAATGGGTCTTTTACGGACTGGCCGCCATTCTGACGGTGGTCACCGTTATCGGGCTCGTCACGCTCTAAAACCCCGCCCCCAAAGCAACGGTCTGCCTGTGCAGGCCGTTTTTCATTGCCAGTCCGGCAAACGCTTCCTACCCTTAACGTCATCACTCTCAAACCATGGTTTATCCGTGGAGGACAAAAACCGATGAAAAAATGGAAAACGCTGGTGGCGGCAATGACGTCCTTGTTCTCCTCCGCCTGCAGTACGACGCCGCCGGAGAACGTCGATGTCGTAAAAAACTTCGATATTCACCGCTATCTCGGCACCTGGTACGAAATTGCCCGTCTCGACCACCGCTTCGAACGCGGGTTAGATCGCGTGACGGCGACTTATCACCCGCGCGAGGACGGCGGCATTACCGTGACCAATCGCGGCTTTCATTCGCAGCAGCAGCGTTGGAAAGAGAGTACGGGCAAAGGTTATTTGACTGGCGATCCCGGGACGGCATCGCTGAAGGTCTCTTTTTTCGGGCCATTTTACGGTAGCTATAATGTGATAGCGCTGGACGAGGCTTATCGCTACGCCATGATTTGCGGGCCTAACCGTAACTACCTGTGGATCTTATCTCGCACGCCCACGCTGGACGACGCGGTGAAACAAGAACTGCTGGCGACCGCCAGACGCTATGGTTTTGACACGGAACAACTTATTTGGGTTAATCAATCGGATGAGGATGTTGCGGGGGCGAAGCATTGACGGGACTCTGGACGGGGACCCAACGGTATGATTCATACCGCTGCAGGAAAGCAACGGTATGATGCGGAGAGATTATTTTACGCGGGACACGTATTCGCCGGAGCGAGTATCCACTTTAATCACTTCGCCGATCTGGACGAACAGCGGCACTTTAACCACAGCGCCCGTCGTCAGCGTCGCAGGTTTACCGCCGGTACCCGCGGTATCGCCTTTCAGGCCCGGATCGGTATCGGTGATTTCCAGCTCAACAAAGTTCGGCGGCGTAACGGCGATCGGAGCGCCGTCCCACAGGGTCAGTACGCACTCTGCCTGTTCAACCAGCCATTTGGCGTTATCGCCCACCGCTTTTGCGTCGGCGGCCAGCTGTTCAAACGTTTCATTGTTCATGAAATGCCAGAACTCGCCGTCGTTGTACAGGTAAGTCAGGTTCATATCCATGACGTCTGCCGCTTCAACGGAATCACCGGATTTGAAGGTTTTTTCCAGCACTTTGCCGGAAATCAACTTACGGATTCTTACACGGTTAAACGCCTGGCCTTTGCCCGGCTTAACAAATTCATTTTCAACGATCGCACACGGCTCACCGTCCTGCATGATTTTAAGACCGGAACGGAATTCATTGGTACTATAAGACGCCATGTTGGTCCTCTTATTACTGGTAACTTAGCCAAAAAATGGCACACATTATAACCCGAAATACGCTGTCTGGAGAAGATTGGTTACAGCAACTCGCCGACGTTATTACCGACCCGGACGAATTACTCCAGTTTCTCGCACTCAAAGAGCACCCTCAACTGACAAAAGGGCGTGATGCCCGCAGACTTTTCCCCCTGCGCGTACCGCGCGCATTCGCCGCGCGGATGCGACCGGGCGATCCTCTCGATCCGCTGCTGTTGCAGGTGATCACCGCGCCGCAGGAATTCGTCGAGACGCCAGGATTCAGCCACGATCCGCTGGAAGAGCAGGACAGTGTGGTTCCCGGCCTGCTGCACAAATATCATAACCGTGCGCTGCTGCTGGTCAAAGGCGGCTGCGCCGTCAATTGCCGCTACTGCTTCCGTCGCCACTTCCCTTACCAGGATCATCAGGGCAATAAGGCTAACTGGCGGCAGGCAATGGACTACATCCGCCAGCATCCTGAACTGGATGAGATCATTTTTTCCGGCGGCGATCCGCTGATGGCGAAAGACCACGAGCTGGACTGGCTGATCGCCGAATTGGAAAGCATTCCCCATCTTCAGCGTTTGCGCATTCATAGCCGGCTACCGGTGGTGATCCCCGCCCGGATCACGGACGCGCTATGCCAACGCTTTATGCAATCCAGACTGCGTGTCGTGCTTGTCACGCATATTAATCACGCGAATGAAATCGACACTGACGTAGCACAAAGTATGGCGAGATTACGCTTGGCGGGGGTAACGCTGCTGAATCAGAGCGTAATGCTACGCGGCGTGAACGATAATGCGACGACGCTCGCTACGCTCAGCAACGCGCTGTTTAACGCGGGTATTTTACCTTATTACCTGCATGTCCTGGATAAAGTGCAGGGAGCTGCGCATTTTCTGGTACCGGATAATGAGGCGAGAGACATCGTTAAAACGCTGATGACGCTGGTGTCAGGTTATCTGGTCCCCCGATTGGCGCGGGAGATCGGCGGAGAAGCCAGCAAGACGCCGCTGGACCTTGGCATGCGGCAAAGTCAGGATGACGTCGCCGGATAAAACAGTCGCTGGATAAAACAGTCTCTGGATAAAACAAAGGCCGACGAAAACGTTCGTCGGCCCCTGACTTTACATCGTGGTCGTTAACGACACTTATAAACCTCACCCTGCATCTTGCTATCCAACGGAGCGAAACTGGACAGGAACGTTTGACTCGGCGACGTCGCGCCGAAAATAACATTCCCTCCCATCTCAGCAGCCTTGTTGCGCAGGTCGTTCGCCGCGCCCCGCATCGAACTGCCTTCATCGCCGTTGCCCGACAACCAGTTGGATTGAGTGCCGGTCACAACGCCGAGCCGCTGACAATCCGCGCCAGGCAAGCTATCCGTAAAACGCACTGCCTGCCCTGCGGGGCTAAGCGAATGAGTCGAGCTACATCCGGCCGCCAGCAAAACGCCGGCTGCTGCCATAAGAATACGAATCCGCATGTTCCCTCCGAGATGATTAAAATCGCAGTCTGACGGTCATTGTTTCGATAGCAGGTACCACGATGTCACGATAACGGGCGTATCGGCTCTCTTTCCCACACTCAGGGTGAGCCCAGAGAGACCGTCCGCCGGTCTGTCGCTTTCTGCTCGCCCGGCTAAAGCTGCGGGCCGCGCGAGCAGCATGGATCACGTCCGGCTAATTATGCCTGACGCCATTTTTTGAAGTTGTTGATCAGACCGTTGGTGGAGCTGTCGTGACTGCTCACCGCAGAATCATCCATCAGTTCCGGCAGGATGCGGTTGGCCAACTGTTTACCCAATTCAACACCCCACTGATCGAACGTGAAGATATTCAGGATCGCGCCTTGCGTGAAGATCTTGTGTTCGTACAGCGCGATCAGCGCGCCCAGGCTATACGGCGTGATTTCACGCAGCAGAATGGAGTTGGTCGGGCGGTTGCCTTCAAACACTTTAAACGGCGCAACGTGTTCCACATCCTGCGGTTTTTTACCGGCGGCGGCGAACTCTGCGTCGACCGTTTCACGCGATTTCCCGAACGCCAACGCTTCCGTTTGCGCGAAGAAGTTGGACAGCAGTTTGCTGTGATGGTCGCTCAGCGGGTTGTGGCTGACGGCAGGCGCGATGAAGTCGCAAGGAACCAGCTTGGTTCCCTGATGAATCAGCTGATAAAAGGCATGCTGGCCGTTGGTGCCTGGTTCGCCCCAGATGATCGGCCCCGTCTGGTAATCGACCGGCGCGCCGTTGCGATCAACGTACTTACCGTTGGACTCCATATTGCCCTGCTGGAAGTAGGCGGCAAAACGGTGCATGTACTGGTCGTACGGCAGAATCGCTTCGGTTTCCGCACCGAAGAAATTGTTGTACCAGATGCCGATCAGCGCCAGCAAGACCGGCAGGTTCTGCTCGACAGGCGTGGATGCGAAATGCTTATCCATCGCGTGAGCGCCGCTTAGCAGCTGTTCGAAGTTGTCGTAGCCGATGGACAATACGATAGACAGGCCGATAGCGGACCACAGAGAGTAACGACCACCAACCCAGTCCCAGAATTCAAACATGTTATCGGTATCAATCCCGAACTCGCCCACGGCCTTGCTATTGGTGGACAGCGCAGCAAAGTGCTTAGCGACACATTTCTCGTCACCCGCCGCTTTCAGGAACCAGTCACGCGCGCTGTGAGCGTTGGTCATCGTTTCCTGAGTAGTGAACGTTTTAGACGCGACGAGGAACAAAGTGGTTTCCGGGTTCAGCGTTTTCAGCGTTTCAGCAATGTGAGTGCCGTCAACGTTGGAGACGAAGTGCATGTTGAGATGATTTTTGTAAGGCTTGAGCGCTTCCGTCACCATGAACGGACCCAGATCGGAACCGCCGATGCCAATGTTGACCACATCAGTAATGGTTTTGCCGGTATACCCTTTCCAGTCGCCGCCGATAACGCGTTCGCTGAACTGCTTCATTTTCTGCAGAACGGCATTCACTTCCGGCATCACGTCTTTACCGTCAACCACAATCGGGGTATTGCTGCGGTTACGCAAGGCAACATGCAGGACAGCGCGGTCTTCAGTACGGTTAATCTTTTCACCGGAGAACATGGACGAAATTGCGCCGGCCAAATCGGTCTCGCGCGCCAGTGCCTGCAATTTTTCCAGCGTCTCATCCGTGATACGGTTTTTTGAGTAGTCCACCAGCATCAGGTCGTCAAAGGTCGCGGAAAACCGCTTGAAGCGGGCATCATCCTGAGCAAACAGATCGCTGATTTGAACGTCCTTCATCACGGCAAAATGCTGCTGCAGAGCTTGCCAGGCGGCCGTCTGCGTTGGATTGATATTTTTCATAACGGTACTCTTTGTCTAAGAATGAATGGTCAGTAATCAAGGGATTGTATCCCTTAACGCCCCGCTTGAGATCCCTTTTCTTGCGAATTGCCCCGCAGGGAACCCGGCGAGTCATTGACAGCCGACACGTAACCCGTTATTTGTATTGGCCTACTTACGAGCCGATTTGGTTCGCAAGCCAGAAGAGGTGCGTCGCCCAGGTAAGGTGTCGGAGGAGCCGTTTTCCGAAGAAGATACCCGAGGGGGAGCGTCGCCGAGGTGAGATCAGCAACGGCATTGATTTCATCGACCACAGGGGCTGAATCCCTTGGGTTGTCACCGGCTCATTCTGCACGCAGGATGTTCAGCAAGGTGGAGCGCTTCTGGGTGTATCGTAGCTTATCCCTACGTCTGCTCCCTGCTTATCGCTCTTTCCTTGTGCACAGGCTTAACGATGGACGGCGCCACGCTTTAGCGATGCCGTCTCCTGACACGAGGTTTTAGAAATGACTGCTCAACAACAAAACGCGTTGATTATCGCTAAATTCGGCGGCACCAGCGTCGCCGATTTTGACGCGATGAACCATAGCGCCGACGTGGTGCTTTCCAATCCTCAGGTACGCGTCGTTGTGCTGTCGGCTTCTGCCGGCATCACCAATCTACTCGTCGCACTGGCGGAAGGCGTACCGTTAGAACAACGCGACCTGCATCTGAATAGAATCCGCCAAATTCAATATGCCATTGTCGATCGTCTGACGCAGCCAGACGTCATCCGTGAAGAGATCAACCGGATGCTGGATAACATCGCCCGCCTATCGGAAGCGGCGGCGTTAGCCACCTCGACCGCACTGACCGACGAACTGGTCAGCCACGGCGAACTGATGTCCACGCTGCTGTTCGTCGAGATCCTACGGGAACGCAGCGTCGAGGCGGAGTGGTTCGACGTACGTAAAATCATGCGTACCAACGACCGCTTTGGTCGCGCCGAGCCTGACTGCGAAGCATTGGGAGCATTGACCCGTGAGCAGCTGTTGCCGCGCCTCGCCGATAGCCTCGTCATTACACAAGGCTTTATCGGTAGCGAGTCCAAAGGGCGTACGACCACATTGGGGCGCGGCGGCAGCGACTATACGGCCGCGTTGCTGGGCGAAGCCCTCAACGTCAGCAGGATTGATATCTGGACGGACGTTCCCGGCATTTACACCACCGACCCGCGCGTGGTGCCAGCTGCCAAGCGCATCGATCAGATTACGTTTGAGGAAGCCGCGGAAATGGCGACCTTCGGCGCCAAGGTGCTGCATCCCGCCACGCTGTTACCGGCCGTACGCAGCGATATACCGGTCTTCGTTGGTTCCAGCAAGGATCCCGCAGCAGGGGGAACGCTGGTCTGCAACAGAACAGAACATCCCCCGCTGTTTCGCGCTCTGGCTCTGCGTCGCAAGCAAACCCTGCTGACGCTGCACAGTCTAAACATGCTGCATGCTCGGGGTTTTCTGGCGGAAGTTTTCAGCATATTGGCGCGTCATAATATTTCCGTAGACCTGATTACCACGTCCGAAGTGAACGTTGCGCTCACGCTCGATACGACCGGTTCGACGTCGACCGGCGACAGCCTGCTGTCCAGCGCCATGTTGACAGAACTGTCTTCGCTGTGCCGCGTTGAAGTGGAAGAAAACATGTCGTTGGTCGCCCTGATCGGCAATAAACTGTCACAGGCTTGCGGTGTGGGCAAAGAGGTATTTGGCGTATTGGAACCCTTTAATATTCGCTTAATCTGTTATGGCGCCAGCAGCCACAATCTGTGCTTTCTGGTACCGTCCAGCGCTGCCGAACAGGTCGTACAAACGCTGCACCATAATCTGTTCGAATAACACTCTCATCTTTTATGATGGCCGGCCGCTTAATACCGGCCATCGTCTACTTCCTTTCATTGCCGTCTCGTCAATGAAGGCTTTAAAATAAATACTTTAAAAACTCCTTACGTCAATGAGACGCATATTTTCGCTTTCCCAGTGATTTATTAGCGTTATTCTTAGTTCACTCCCTAACCGATATTATAGGGCTACACACGCAATATCTTCAGACCTTTGTAAGGAAAACGGATGAAGACCAAAACGTCTTATGGCCTGAATTGGCTTCCTTTAGTAGTCATCGTCATTATTGCAACTTTCTTCTGGCAACTAACTCCTCCCACCGGCCTGACTCCCGCAGCCTGGCATTCTGCCGTTATTTTTGTCGCAACCATTGTCTGTATCGTGGCAAACGTATTGCCGATCGGAGCTATCGGGATCATCAGTATTACGCTGTTTGCCCTGACTTATGCGGCAGGCGACAAGACGCCTAGCGCCTCCATCCAGACGGCGCTGAGCGATCTCAACAGTTCGTTGATTTGGCTGATTGTCGTTGCCTTCATGATTGCCAGAGGGTTCATCAAAACCGGGTTGGGACGGCGTATTGCGCTCCAGATGATTCGTCTGCTTGGTAAACGCACGCTGGGTCTGGCTTACGGGCTGGCTTTTGCCGATCTGGTTCTGTCTCCGGCGATGCCTAGCAACACGGCCCGCTGCGGCGGCGTTATTTATCCTATCGCAGACTCGCTGGCTCGCAGCTTCGACTCCAAACCAGATGATGCATCTCGCAGCAAAATCGGTACGTTCCTGGTCACCTGTATTGGTAACGTCAACGACATCACCGCAGCGATGTTTATGACGGCTTACACCGGCAATCTGTTAGCGATAAAACTGGCGGCCAACGCCGGCGTCACGATCACCTGGGGCAGTTGGTTTGTCGCAGCGGTGGTGCCATGTCTGATCTCCCTGCTGGTTATTCCGCTGTGCGTATACTGGCTGGTGAAACCGGAAATTCGCCACACGCCTGACGCGCCTAAACTCGCCGTAGCCGAATTGAAAAAGATGGGAAGCATGAGTCGTGGGGAGTGGCTGATGGCTGCCACCGTGCTGATTCTGTTGGTACTGTGGATTTTCGGCGACAAACTGGGCGTTGATGCCACAACCGCTTCTTTCGTCGGCCTTTCTTTCTTACTGCTGACCGGGGTTTTGAGTTGGGATGATATAAAAAGCGAGAAAGGCGCCTGGGATACGTTAATCTGGTTTGCCGCACTGTTAATGATGGCGAACCAGCTCAAGAACCTGGGCTTCACAACCTGGTTTGGCGATCTCATTGGTAACAGCATCGGTCATATGATGCAGGGAACCAGTTGGGTATTGGTACTGCTGCTACTCAATGCCGCCTACTTCTATACTCATTACTTCTTTGCCAGCGGAAATGCGCAAATTGCCGCCCTTTATGCTGTATTCCTGGGCGTGGGCATCAACTTGAATATTCCCGCCGTGCCGATGGCGCTGATGCTGGCGTTTACCAGCAGCCTGTACTGTTCCCTCACCCAGTATACGCATGCCCGTGGCCCCATCCTGTTTGGCGCGGGCTATGTGCCTACCGGCGTCTGGTGGCGAACAGGGTTTATTATCAGTCTGATTAATCAGGCCATTTTCATGTCTGCCGGCTTGTTATGGTGGAAGGTGATAGGGCTGTATTAATCACGAGCGATATTCAATTCCGACGGGGGCCTCGCGCCCCTTTTTTTATTGCAAAGCAGCTTGTGTTGACCTCATTATTCCTCGAACTACCTTTAGCAACACTTGGCACCTCCTCCCAAGTTCAAAGCCGTTTCATCCGCCAGCTCTGTAGCAAAGTCTCCCTTTCTTCAGCTTGAGTCTACAGACGGATAATCCGCGTCATATATCACTACGGCGTCATTTCATATCCATCCCACCAGAAATTCGCCACGTACACTATTAGGGGAATAAATGACAATATAAAGGCACCCACAGGTGCCTTTGTGAAGAATATCAATCCAACGTAGGATTCATATTACTTAAATCAAACGGCGTAATCTGATAGACGTAATAGTTCAGCCAGTTTGAAAACAAGAGATGCCCGTGACTGCGCCAGCTTGCTTTGGGCGCTTTTTCTGGGTCGTTTTCCGGGAAGTAGTTCACTGGGACAACGGTATCTAACCCTGCTTCAATATCGCGGAAATATTCACTACCCAGCGTCAGCGCATCATATTCTGGATGACCGGTAACGAACGCCAGACGCTTATCTTTGCTTGCGAACAGATAAGCGCCGACTTCGTCTGAACCCGCCAGAATATCCAGGTCGGTGTGTTCGCGTATGACCTCAATGGGAAAATCTGCATAGCGGGAGTGAGGAGCCAGGAAGGTTTCATCGAAACCGCGCGTCATCAGCGCATGTGGCTGAAAGGTATGGTGCTCATAAACACCGGACAGCTTCACATCACGCGTCAGTTTGGGAATGCCATAAAGGACGTTCAATGCCGCCTGCACAGCCCAGCATACAAATAATGTTGAAGTCACGTGTTCTTTGGCCCAGCTGACGACCCGCGAAATTTGCGGCCAATAAACCACATCACAGAAGTCGACTAACCCCAATGGGGCCCCGGTGACAATCAGGCCATCAAAGTTTTCATCTTCAATATCTTCAAAGTTGCAGTAGAAATTGTTGAGATGCTCGGTCGGCGTATTCTTTGACTCCCGACTATCAATTCGTAACAGTTGAATATCGATCTGCAGAGGAGAATTCGATAGCAACCGAAGAAATTGATTCTCAGTCTCGATTTTTTTTGGCATCAGATTAAGTACCAATACCTTAAGCGGACGAATTTCCTGAGTTTTCGCACGAGACGATGTCATCACAAACACGTTTTCTTTGCGCAAAAAGTTCACTGCGGGCAATTCATCGGGGACTCGGATTGGCATAACCTTATAACCTCACTGCATACGTTTATACGTTTAGACTTCCAGACAGCCAAAGATAGCTATTTTCCAAGTTGATGTCGATAGCGAACAGATGCAGTTGAAAATCTTTCACTCAAAACAGTATGAGCTTATTCTTTTTATGCATAAGAAGGTGTCTGTCACGCCATTTTGCAGATAATGTAGCTGTATAAAATACACTTCAGTAGGAAGCCATAAGCCAAATCTCTATAAAAAGCTGAGAGATAGAACCGTGTTATCTCTGGAGGGAGCCAGGGTGACGATGATATTTCGCTATAGACTATTAATTATTCTTCCGCCGCTGGCTTGATGCCCGGCAGTCTTTTCTGTGATGGTTAGATCCACACGTCTTCGCGTCATTCCGAGGGGCAGGTGATGTCAATCCGGATCGGGCTGCGCCCGGTGAAAGATGGGGGTAAACAGGCCTCATAAGGCCGTCGTACAGAATGTATTCCCTATGAAAAAACTGACTCCACCATTTCACTTCCCAGAATAAACGGAAGATGAGTGCCGAAGAATAGGCCAGACCGGGTACGGC
>NZ_FNQS01000031.1:0-1269 GCF_900107885.1 Lonsdalea quercina
GGGGCAAGTTTCCCGCTTAGATGCTTTCAGCGGTTATCTCTTCCGCACTTAGCTACCGGGCAATGCCATTGGCATGACAACCCGAACACCAGTGGTGCGTTCACTCCGGTCCTCTCGTACTAGGAGCAACCCCCCTCAATCTTCCAACGCCCACGGCAGATAGGGACCGAACTGTCTCACGACGTTCTAAACCCAGCTCGCGTACCACTTTAAACGGCGAACAGCCGTACCCTTGGGACCTACTTCAGCCCCAGGATGTGATGAGCCGACATCGAGGTGCCAAACACCGCCGTCGATATGAACTCTTGGGCGGTATCAGCCTGTTATCCCCGGAGTACCTTTTATCCGTTGAGCGATGGCCCTTCCATTCAGAACCACCGGATCACTAAGACCTGCTTTCGCACCTGCTCGAGCCGTCACTCTCGCAGTCAAGCTAGCTTATGCCTTTGCACTAACCTCCTGATGTCCGACCAGGATTAGCTAACCTTCGTGCTCCTCCGTTACTCTTTGGGAGGAGACCGCCCCAGTCAAACTACCCACCAGACACTGTCCGCAACCCCGGTCAGGGGCCCACGTTAGAACATCAAACATTAAAGGGTGGTATTTCAAGGTTGGCTCCATGCAGACTGGCGTCCACACTTCAAAGCCTCCCACCTATCCTACACATCAAGGCTCAAGGTTCAGTGTCAAGCTATAGTAAAGGTTCACGGGGTCTTTCCGTCTTGCCGCGGGTACACTGCATCTTCACAGCGAGTTCAATTTCACTGAGTCTCGGGTGGAGACAGCCTGGCCATCATTACGCCATTCGTGCAGGTCGGAACTTACCCGACAAGGAATTTCGCTACCTTAGGACCGTTATAGTTACGGCCGCCGTTTACCGGGGCTTCGATCAAGAGCTTCGCCTTGCGGCTGACCCCATCAATTAACCTTCCGGCACCGGGCAGGCGTCACACCGTATACGTCCACTTTCGTGTTTGCACAGTGCTGTGTTTTTATTAAACAGTTGCAGCCAGCTGGTATCTGCGACTGGTATCAGCTCCGGGAGCAAGTCCCTTCACCAACGCCAGCGTGCCTTCTCCCGAAGTTACGGCACCATTTTGCCTAGTTCCTTCACCCGAGTTCTCTCAAGCGCCTTGGTATTCTCTACCTGACCACCTGTGTCGGTTTGGGGTACGATTTCGTGTTACCTGGAGCTTAGAGGCTTTTCCTGGAAGCTTGGCATCGGTCACTTCATCACCGTAGTGACTCGTCATCACGCCTCAGTGTTAA
>NZ_FNQS01000015.1:0-47536 GCF_900107885.1 Lonsdalea quercina
CCTGGGACTTTAAGTCCCCTGAAGGGCCGTTGAAGACGACGACGTAGATAGGCTGGATGTGTAAGCGTAGCGATACGTTGAGCTAACCAGTACTAATGACCCGAGAGGCTTAACCTTACAACACCGAAGGTGTTTTTAGAGAGACGAGATTCAGCTTGTTCAAAGATTGGTTCTGGTGGTTGCACGGGAAGAGAGTGTAACGGCTGGAATGAAACAGAATTTGCCTGGCGGCGATAGCGCGGTGGTCCCACCTGACCCCATGCCGAACTCAGCAGTGAAACGCCGTAGCGCCGATGGTAGTGTGGGGTCTCCCCATGTGAGAGTAGGGAACTGCCAGGCATTAATTTAAGGTGCACAGCACCGGTTACTGGAAGACGATTATCCGGTAACGATACAGAATCGGTGGAGCGGTAGTTCAGTTGGTTAGAATACCTGCCTGTCACGCAGGGGGTCGCGGGTTCGAGTCCCGTCCGTTCCGCCACCCTATTTAGGGGCGTAGTTCAATTGGTAGAGCACCGGTCTCCAAAACCGGGTGTTGGGAGTTCGAGTCTCTCCGCCCCTGCCAGGAAATAACCCTTCACATTCTGTGAAGGGTTTTTTTTATCCTTTTTTAAATCCTATTCGATGGATGAATCACACATCCGGCGCACTCTCCTTTTTGTTTTCAATAGAGCTCTACCTTTCAACCCCGAGTAACCGGGACACCACAAAAGACGTATTTCCTTACTGCATTTTGTCTTCTACATCACTGAGTCGTGATGGTATCTAACGATGAGATTGGGACTTTCAGCAACTGCAGTATCAACGCCTGGTGATCGCTATTTTGCAGCCATACGGCATAAAAAGAACGGTTAACTACAGGAGCGGTATCGACGACTTGAAGTTCTCCATATTGCTGTTGCCAATGGTTAGGTAAGAATGCACATCCCCCCAATGTAGATATCAACTGACGCGTTAGCTGGGCGGATGTGGTTGTCATCACCGGCATATGGTCGTTCGGGAATAATCGGTTCTCCTGTTGACGAAAATCGACTCCCCATTCGAGCCTGATATAGGGAAGATGTTCTTTTGATTGTTGCCCCTTAAGCGTAAAAAGCGACAACGAGAAATTTCCGAGCAGTTGGCTGGCAAGTTCTTCCATTTTCGGAGGTTCAGTCGTGATAAGGAGATCTAACTGCCTCTCAAGCAACTGCTGCACCAGAGATTGGCGTAGCGCGATTCTCGCTTCCAATTGGAGCAATGGTCGTTGCAAATAGAGTTCATTGAGCCATGACGTCAAGTAAGCCTCCCAGAGAGAAGCCGTAGCGCCGATGGAAAGAAGGCTATGTTGCTGTGAACGAGCAACCTCTTTCTTCGCGATAGACCAGGTATTGATGAGATTCTCGGCATAGGGAAACAGCCTCTCACCTGCTGGCGTCAGGCGAATATTATTACGATGTCGAGTAAACAGATTAGCGCCAAGTTGGTTCTCGAGTTGACGGATACGGAAGCTAACTGCCGACTGTGTTAGATAGAGCGATTCCGCAGCACGACCAAAGTGCCTGGTTCTACTCACTTCCAGGAAGGTTTTCAATAAGTCGGTGTCCATGCGCTCTCCAAAAAAAATTTATCGTGATGATTTAAATGTTTTGTTTTACAGGAAGTCAAGCCTATCTAATACTCCGCGCCATAAAGGGCACGACCATAAAGCATTAGGAGCGTGTAAAATGGCAGAAAGCTTCTCAACAACCAGTCGTTTTTTTGACAACAAATTCTATCCGCGTGGTTTTTCTCGACACGGCGACTTCACGATTAAAGAAGCCCAACTGCTGGAGCGTCATGGCCATGCAATGCATGAGCTTGATATCGGTAAACGTCAGCCGAGCACGGATGAAGAAATTCAGTTTTTAGCCGTTTGTCACGGTGAACGTAAACCTGAAACAGAATTGGAAAAAATCTGGATAAAATATACGACACGTGTTCGCCGTCCTAAACGTTTTCACACTTTATCGGGTGGAAAACCTCAGATGGACACAGTTGAAGAATTCACAGAAAGTGAAGATTGATAAAATGGGGACGAGGTCCCCATTTTATCTTTTGGCTGAAGGTTATTTCTCTTTAAGCCAAATTTTTATGCAGTTGAATTAATAATCGATCCATACAGCGGTAGCTCAGCGCCTCCGCTAAATGGTTTCGGTTGATACTGACTTCCTCCGACAAGTCTGCAATGGTGCGGGCAACTCTTAGAATCCGATGCCACGCGCGTACTGAAAGCCCGAGCTTACTCATAACCTCTTCGAGATATTGCGCGTCTTTAGATGTCAGATGACAGTGAATTTCTATTTCCCTGGGCCTTAAATAGGCGTTGATCTTATCCGAGCGATCTAATTGCCGTTGCCGTGCAACCGACACGCGCGCACGCACTGTGGCGCTATTTTCCCCCTGACTACGCTGTTTGCGCAGAATTCCCGGCGGCAACAGCGGCACTTCGATAGAGATATCAAACCTATCTAGAAATGGTCCCGAGAGCCGAGTGAGATAGCGTAGAATTTGCTGCGCCGGCATGCGGTTGTGGATGCCCTGATAGTGCCCGGATGGGCTTGGGTTCATCGCCGCGACCAGTTGAAATCGTGCCGGATAGCAGACCTTGGCACGGGCGCGGGAGATAACGATTTCGCCCGACTCAAGCGGTTCGCGAAGCGAATCGAGAACGCGCCGCTCAAATTCCGGCAGTTCATCCAGAAAGAGAATGCCATTATGGGCGAGGGATATTTCTCCAGGCTTAGGTAGAGAGCCGCCGCCAACCAGAGCTGCGATTGACGATGTGTGATGAGGCGCCCGAAACGGCCTGCTACGCCACTTATCCGGCCCGTTATAGCAGCTCACCAGACCATTTATCGCCGCGCTTTCCAATGCCTCTGAATCATTCAGCGGCGGAATCAATCCTGCCAACCGACTCGCAAGCATGGTTTTCCCCGTACCTGGAGGTCCGAGAAACAACAGATTGTGACCCCCCGCGGCGGCAATTTCCAGCGCACGTTTGGCTTGCTCTTGGCCGACGATATCCTGCAAATCTAGCTCGGATTCCACATGATGCTGCTCAGGTGGCAACAGACGATTGCTCGACAGTGTTACCTTGCCATGTAAAAAAGCGCATACCTGCAGCAAATGATTCGCCAGCACCGCTTCACCCTCAGGAATCAGCGCCATCTCCCGTTGATTATCTTCGGGGACGATCAACTGCCTACCCACTTTCTGAGCTTCCAACGCTGCCGAGATAGCGCCGTTAACGCCACGCAGCGCGCCTGATAGGCCCAATTCCCCCAGGAATTCATACTCACGCAGTTTATTACCAGGAACCTGTTCAGACGCCGCTAAAATCGCTAAAGCGATAGGCAGATCGTAACGCCCGCCTTCTTTAGGAAGATCAGCAGGAGCCAAATTGACGGTAATACGTTTGGCGGGAAAGGTGAAACCGCAGTTAAGAAGGGCGCTCCGCACCCGATCGCGGGCTTCCTTCACCGTGGTTTCCGGCAGGCCGACCAGCGTGAGTGCAGGCAGGCCATTGCTGATGTGTACCTCGATCGAGACCTCCGGAGCCTGCATTCCAATCGTTGCCCGTGTAAAGGCTATGGCGAGTGTCATCGTGTTTCCTCCCTTTGCAGGGAATTATGACCGCCGTTTTTTGTGGTAAAAGAACGTCAGAGCGATTTTGCGAAGCGGTGCGAGGAAATAATTCGGCCGCGCTCATTCAGGTATGGAGAATTCCACCCTACGATATTCCGCTCGCGGCAAGCGAAAATTGGAATCGGCTATTGAAGTCATTTATTAAATTTAATAACTGAATAATAAGAATTTTATTTTTCTTAAGACGGAAGTCATCAAATAATAACGGAAAAAAAATGTTGTCAGTCCTCACCTGACTATGGTAACTCTGTAGTCATTCGTTCGACACTGATTAATGAATAAACCGAAAATGAAAGCGTTTGCCCTCGTGATTAGCCTAGTCGTCATTAGCGTGGTGGTGATTATCAACCTACCGTGCGGGGCAGCACTTGGACGAAGAATGGCTTAAAAATCAAGGCCGAATTCAAGAAAAACCCCCGCACCAAATGGTCGGGGGTTTTTTTATGGGATCGAAATTTGTAACAAGGGAGCAGAGAATGGTCAATAGCATAAAATCCTGTCATACCCAAAAGAATTTGGGGAAATAACTATGAATGGGGCTAAGTGGGTGGTACAAGCGTTGCGAGCGCAGGGAGTGGATAGTGTATTTGGCTATCCTGGTGGCGCAATCATGCCGGTTTATGATGCATTGTATGATGGGGGCGTCGATCACCTGCTATGTCGCCATGAACAAGGCGCGGCGATGGCCGCTATCGGCTATGCTCGAGCGACAGGTAAAGTCGGCGTATGCATCGCCACTTCCGGACCAGGAGCAACCAATCTGATCACTGGCCTGGCTGATGCGCTGTTAGATTCTGTACCGATTGTGGCGATCACCGGTCAGGTCGGCTCTTCACTGATTGGGACCGACGCCTTCCAGGAAATCGATGTTCTTGGCCTCTCGCTGGCGTGCACTAAACACAGTTTTCTTGTCGACTCCCTCGAATCCTTACCGGAAATCATGGCGGAAGCCTTTGCTATCGCCCAGAGTGGACGTCCTGGACCGGTACTGGTCGATATCCCCAAAGATATACAGCTGGCCGAAGGCGGCGAATTTACCCCTTACATTCTCCCTCCGGTAAAGACCGACAGCCTGCCGACGCAGTCGCTGGCCGATGCCAATACGTTGCTGGCTCATGCCAAACAGCCCATGCTGTATATCGGCGGGGGCGTGGGAATGGCGCGTGCGGTTCCCGCTTTGCGCGAGTTTCTGGATACGACGCAGATCCCCTGTGTCGTGACCTTGAAAGGGCTTGGCGCCGTAGAGACGGATTACCCCTACTACCTCGGCATGATTGGCATGCACGGGACAAAAGCGGCGAACCTCATGGTGCAGCAATGTGATCTGCTCATTGCTGTGGGTGCGCGCTTTGACGATCGCGTGACCGGTAAACTGAATACGTTTGCCCCTAATGCTAGTGTGATCCACATGGATATCGACCCGGCAGAACTGAACAAGCTGCGTCAGGCTCATGTGGCGTTGCAAGGGGATTTAAACCAACTGTTGGCCGCATTGAAACAGTCGCTGCACATTGATGCCTGGCGTCAGCAGGCGATGTTGATGAAAGCCGAATATCCGTCACGCTACGATCATCCGGGCGAAGCCATTTATGCGCCGGCCCTGCTGAAAACATTGTCTGAACGGATGCCGGCTAACACCGTCATTACTACCGACGTAGGACAACATCAGATGTGGGCTGCCCAACATATGCGGGTTAGTCGTCCGGAAAACTTCATTACGTCTAGCGGTCTCGGCACGATGGGTTTTGGGGTGCCCGCCGCAGTTGGCGCTCAGGTCGCCCGGCCGGATGATACGGTTATCTGTATCTCCGGTGACGGTTCCTTCATGATGAACATCCAGGAGCTGGGCACGATCAAACGAAAGCACCTGCCCACGAAAATCGTGCTGTTGGACAACCAACGATTAGGCATGGTCAGGCAGTGGCAGGAATTATTCTTCGAAGAACGCTACAGCGAAACGACGCTCTCCGATAACCCTGACTTCCTGACGCTAGCCAGCGCATTCGGTATCCCCGGCCAAAGCATTACCCGTAAAGACCAGATTGATTCCGCCTTGAACGCACTGCTGAGTAGCGACGGGCCGTACCTATTGCATGTATCCATCGATTCGTATGAAAACGTCTGGCCGCTGGTGCCGCCCGGTGCCGGCAATGAATCTATGTTGGAGGAGAACGAATGAAACGCCATCAGATTTTAATTCAGGCCCGTTTTCGCCCAGAAACGCTGGAGCGTGTGTTGCGCGTCACTCGCCATCGCGGGTTTCAAGTCTCCGCCATGAACATGTCGTCGCAGCATGACGGCGGCCAGATAAACATCGAGCTGACCGTTGCGAGCCAGCGGCCGGTCGATTTACTGTCAACTCAATTAAACAAACTACTGGACATCTCGCGCGTCGAGATCCAGTCACTGAAAGCATAATAGATACGTGCCTGAGGCACTGAGAAGGAAATTAATAATGACAAAGAAAGCTGACTATATCTGGTTCAACGGCGAAATGGTTCCCTGGGCAGACGCGAAGGTTCACGTAATGTCTCACGCCTTGCACTACGGGACTTCCGTCTTCGAAGGCGTCCGTTGTTATGACTCTCACCGTGGGCCGGTCGTGTTCCGCCACCGCGAGCATATGCAGCGTCTGCATGACTCCGCCAAGATCTACCGTATGCCGCTATCTCAGAGCGTCGACGAACTGATGGAAGCGTGCCGAGAAACGCTGCGTAAAAACAACTTATCCAGCGCTTATATCCGTCCGTTGGTGTTCGTCGGCGATGTCGGCATGGGCGTGAACCCGCCGGATGGTTATAAAACAGATGTCATCATTGCGGCCTTCCCGTGGGGAGCTTATCTGGGCGAAGAAGCGCTGGATCAGGGCATTGATGCGATGGTGTCTTCATGGAACCGCGCGGCGGCCAACACGATCCCGACCGCGGCCAAAGCAGGCGGTAACTATCTGTCCTCGCTGTTGGTGGGGAGCGAAGCACGTCGTCATGGCTATCAGGAAGGGATCGCGCTGGATGTTCATGGCTACGTCTCCGAAGGTGCTGGCGAAAACTTGTTCGAAGTGAAAAACGGCATCATCTTCACACCGCCGTTCACCTCTTCCGCGCTGCCGGGGATCACCCGCGACGCCATTATCACGTTGGCGAAACAAAAAGGATTCGAAGTCCGCGAACAGGTGTTGTCTCGCGAGTCACTCTATCTGGCTGACGAAGTCTTCATGTCCGGCACTGCGGCGGAAATCACGCCGGTACGCAGCGTCGACGGTATTCAGGTAGGCATCGGAAAATGTGGTCCTGTCACCAAGCAGCTTCAGCAGGCGTTCTTCGGGCTGTTCACGGGTGAAACAGAAGATAAATGGGGCTGGCTGGATCCAGTTAACCGTTAATCACATCACCGACTTTCTTTTCTTACCGGCAGCGCAGCTTTGCTGCCGGTCATCTGTTTTGAACTGGAGTAATCAGAGTATGCCTAAGTACCGTTCAGCCACCACCACGCATGGTCGTAATATGGCTGGAGCGCGAGCCTTGTGGCGCGCCACAGGGATGACCGACGCCGATTTTGGCAAGCCTATCATTGCCGTTGTTAACTCGTTCACGCAATTCGTTCCCGGCCACGTCCATCTACGCGATCTGGGCAAGCTGGTCGCGGAACAAATCGAAGCATCAGGCGGCGTAGCCAAAGAGTTCAATACCATTGCGGTCGATGACGGCATTGCGATGGGCCACGGCGGTATGCTCTACTCCCTGCCTTCCCGCGAACTGATTGCGGATTCCGTGGAGTACATGGTGAACGCACACTGCGCTGACGCCATGGTCTGCATTTCCAACTGTGACAAGATCACTCCGGGAATGATGATGGCGGCATTGCGCCTCAACATTCCGGTGATTTTCGTTTCCGGCGGCCCGATGGAAGCCGGTAAAACCAAGCTGTCCGACCAGTTAATCAAGTTGGATCTGGTCGACGCCATGATTCAGGGCGCCAATCCTAAAGTCAGCGATGAAGACAGCCTGCAGATCGAGCGTTCGGCCTGTCCGACCTGCGGCTCCTGCTCGGGTATGTTTACCGCCAACTCAATGAACTGTCTGACCGAGGCGCTGGGCCTGTCGCAGCCGGGTAACGGTTCTCTGTTGGCGACGCATGCCGACCGTAAACAGCTGTTCCTCAACGCCGGTAAGCGCATCGTCGAGCTGACCAAACGTTACTACGAGCAGGATGATGAGAGCGCGTTGCCGCGTAACATCGCCAACAAACAGGCTTTCGAAAATGCGATGACGCTGGACATCGCGATGGGCGGCTCCACCAACACGGTGCTCCATCTGTTGGCTTCCGCGCAGGAAGGCGAGGTCGACTTCACCATGGAGGATATCGATCGCCTGTCGCGCCGAGTTCCGCACTTGTGCAAAGTCGCGCCGAGCACGCAGAAATATCATATGGAAGATGTTCACCGCGCGGGCGGCGTGCTGGGAATTTTAGGCGAGCTGGATCGCGCGGGTCTGTTGCACCGTGATGTGACCAATATTCTGGGCATGTCGTTGCCGGAAACATTGGCGGCCTATGATGTTATGCAGACCGAAGATGAAAGCGTGAAGAAAATGTATGCGGCGGGTCCGGCGGGTATTCGTACCACGCAGGCTTTTTCGCAGGACTGTCGTTGGGATTCGCTGGACACCGACCGAAAGGAAGGGTGTATCCGCACCAGGGAATTCGCCTACAGTCAGGACGGTGGTCTGGCCGTACTGTATGGCAATCTGGCGGAAGATGGCTGTATCGTCAAAACGGCAGGCGTGGATAAAAACAGTCTGGTGTTCACCGGTCCGGCCAAGGTCTATGAGAGCCAGGATGATGCGGTAGAAGCCATTTTGGGCGGCAAGGTAGAAGCTGGCGACGTCGTGGTCATCCGTTACGAAGGGCCGAAAGGCGGTCCGGGGATGCAGGAAATGCTGTATCCGACCAGCTTCCTGAAGTCGATGGGGCTGGGCAAGGCTTGCGCGCTGATTACCGATGGCCGTTTTTCGGGCGGAACATCCGGTCTGTCCATCGGTCATGCTTCACCGGAAGCGGCCAACGGCGGCCTGATTGGGTTGGTGGAAGACGGCGACACCATCGCCATCGATATTCCAAACCGAGGGATTGTTTTGGATGTCCCCGAGAGCGAGCTGGCCCAGCGCCGGGAAGCGCAGCTGGCGCGTGGAGACGCAGCCTGGACGCCGAAAAACCGCGACCGTCAGGTCTCATTTGCATTACGTGCCTACGCCAGTCTGGCGACCAGCGCTGACAAAGGTGCCGTCCGGGATAAAAGCAAGCTGGGAGGCTAAAGCTGATGGCAGTTTCACAACCCCTTTCCGACGCCCCTTGCGGCGCGGAATATCTGCGGGCGGTTCTCCGCTCGCCGGTGTATGAAGTCGCGCAGGTCACGCCGCTGGAGCGGATGGACAAGCTATCCGCCCGTTTGGGCAATGACATTCTGGTGAAGCGGGAAGATCGCCAGGCTGTTCACAGTTTCAAACTGCGTGGCGCCTACGCCATGATGGCCGGGCTGAGCGATGAACAGAAATCCCATGGCGTGGTGACGGCTTCGGCCGGCAACCATGCTCAGGGCGTGGCGCTCTCCGCCAATCGTCTGGGCATTAAAGCCCTAATCGTCATGCCGGTCGCCACGGCGGATATCAAAGTCGATGCCGTACGTGGCTTCGGCGGTGAAGTGTTGTTACATGGCGCTAACTTTGATGAGGCCAAAGCCAAGGCCATCGAACTGTCTGAACGGGATAAAATGACCTTCGTTCCGCCGTTCGACCACCCGGCCGTGATTGCCGGGCAGGGCACGCTGGCAATGGAACTTTTGCAGCAGGATGCGCATCTTGACCGAGTATTCGTCCCGGTTGGCGGCGGCGGCCTGGCGGCGGGCGTGGCAGTATTGATTAAACAGCTGATGCCGCAAATCCAAGTCATCGGCGTTGAAGCCGAAGACTCTGCCTGCTTGCGCGCCGCGCTGGATGCGGGCGAGCCGGTGGATTTAGCTCGCGTCGGTCTGTTTGCCGAAGGCGTGGCGGTCAAACGTATCGGCAACGAGACTTTCCGTCTGTGCCGGGAGTATCTGGATGACGTCATCACGGTCGATAGCGACTCGATCTGCGCTGCGGTCAAAGACCTGTTTGAAGACGTGCGTGCGGTTGCTGAGCCATCGGGCGCGTTGGCGCTGGCCGGGATGAAGAAATATATTCAGCAGCACAACATTCAGGGCGAGCGTCTGGCGCACGTGCTGTCCGGCGCCAACGTCAACTTCCACGGGCTACGCTACGTGTCTGAACGCTGCGAGCTGGGCGAACAGCGGGAAGCGCTGATGGCGGTTACCATCCCCGAGCAGAAAGGCAGCTTCCTGACGCTATGTCAGCTGCTGGGCGGTCGAGCCATCACCGAATTCAACTATCGCTACTCCAGCGATGACGAAGCTTGCATCTTCATGGGCGTCCGCCTCACGCGCGGTCATGAAGAACGGCAGGAAATCCTGTCCGATCTACAGGCGGGCGGCTATCAGGTGGTCGATCTGTCTGATGATGAAATGGCGAAACTGCACGTGCGTTACATGGTGGGCGGGCGGCCGTCCAAGCCGCTACAGGAAAAACTCTATAGTTTTGAGTTCCCTGAATCACCGGGTGCATTGCTGAAATTCCTCATTACGCTGGGAACGCACTGGAATATTTCTCTGTTCCATTATCGTAGCCACGGAATGGACTATGGTCGCGTGTTGGCCGCGTTTGAACTCGCCGAGCGCGATGCCTCGTTTGAGCGCCACTTGAAGGATCTGGGTTATGAGTGTCACGAAGAAACCCAAAATCCGGCTTTTCGATTTTTTATGAAAGGCTAAGGCGACGCTGAGTTTCGCGTACCGGTAGACCGTCGCGCGCCCGCTGGAGGTTCTTCCGCGGGCGCGTAATCATTTGTGGAGAAAGCGGGTGACCGTCGCCTGCTTCCCCTCACTTTTACGGTGGTCATGAGGCATGGCGCCAGGATTCATCGGATTTCGCAACAGGGACTCACCTTTTTGCAGCCGCTGCTTCAACACAACACCAAAGAGTGGTTTGAGGCGCATCGAGCCGACTATGAGGCCACGCTCCTGGTGCCTTTTCGCGCGTTGGCGCACGGGTAAAACCGTAAATTGCTGGCGGCGTGGCTTCCCGTCAGGACATGTCACCGTTGTTTCGTGGCGAATTGGTGACGATGCAGGCCGAAGGCTTCACCCGGCTGGATCTGTTATTCCGCTATCTGATGGACATTGAGGGGACGAAATGGGCCGAGCAGGCAGGCGCTTTCGACGCCTTGTCCGACCGGTCTCTGCCGCCGCAACGGCGGCATCGATCGCGCTATTGCGTCTCCTGTAGCGTCTCCCAGAAGGCGGCAATCAGTGGTTCGCTCAGGCGCTTTTTCTGCATACAGATCCCGAGCGGAATGGGCTCCAGAATTTGTTCTTGCAAGACGAACACACGCTTACGCACGGGGTCAGGGCTATTTTCCAGCACGACGTCGGGGACCAGCGCCACGCCACACCCCACCGCGACCATCGATACCATGGCTTCATGTCCGGCGACGGTCGCATAGATGAGCGGATTGGCGATCTTCTGATGGCGGAACCAGCGTTCGGTGAGTTTTCTGACCGGTCCGTACTGCGGCAAAATGAAGGGAACCTGAGCCCAGTCAGGGTCAGGATCCTGCATTTGCACCTGGACAGGACAAGGCATCGTGGGGATGACCAGCGCGATGCGAATGTTGCCGATGGGGATGAAAACCATGCTGGGCGGCAGCGTTTCGGGATGGCCGGCGATGCTGAGATCGGCGACGTTCGAGCGCACCTTGTCCACGGCGTCGGCGGCATCGCCCGTCGTCAGCTTGATTTCCACCAGCGGGTGGCGAGCGCGGAAGCGATCCAGAATCGTGGGCAAATGACTATAGGCACCCGTCACAGAGCAAAATACCCGTAGTTCGCCGCTGAGCGACTGGCCGTGCTGCGACATCGCCAGCTGCATCTGCTGGTACTGCAACAGCGTTTGCTGGGCGAAAATTTTCAGATGCTCGCCGGCCTCGGTCAATCGCACCGTGCGGTTGTCCCGTAGAAACAGCGCCTGCCCGATGTCTTCCTCCATACGCTGTATCTGGCGCGACAGGGTTGACGGGCTGATATGCATAGCCTTGGCGGTGTGACCAAAATGGTGACTGTCCACCAGGTGCAGGAATAATTTGAGATCGCGTAAATCCATCGAATGCAGGCCTTGTTTGTTATGTTGCAGATTATGCAATGCAGCGTTGTTAATATATCAATTTAAGCAATGCAATTCCTGTCATATGATGTGTCTATTCCGGGGCCGCCGAGGCGGCAACCCAAAGAAACAACGGCAACCAACACATCATTATGGAGCATCTCCACATGGCTAACTACTTTGATACCTTGAACCTGCGTCAGAAGCTGGCGCAATTGGGTAAATGTCGCTTTATGAACCGCGACGAATTTGCTGATGAAGCTAACTACCTCAAGGGCAAAAAAGTCGTGATCGTGGGATGTGGCGCTCAGGGGCTAAACCAGGGGCTGAACATGCGCGATTCCGGTCTGGATATCGCTTATGCCCTGCGTAAAGAAGCGATTGCCGAGAAGCGTGCTTCATGGCGCAAAGCGACCGAAAACGGCTTTACCGTCGGCACTTACGAAGACCTGATCCCGCAGGCGGATCTGGTGGTCAACCTGACGCCGGACAAACAGCACTCCTCCGTGGTACAGGCCGTACAGCCGCTGATGAAACAGGGCGCTGCGTTGGGTTACTCTCACGGTTTCAACATCGTGGAAGTGGGCGAGCAAGTGCGTAAAGACATTACCGTCGTGATGGTTGCGCCGAAATGCCCAGGTACGGAAGTGCGTGAAGAGTACAAACGGGGTTTCGGCGTGCCGACCCTGATCGCGGTTCACCCGGAAAACGATCCGAAAGGCGAAGGTATGGCGATTGCCAAAGCCTGGGCTGCGGCGACCGGCGGTCATCGTGCGGGCGTTCTGGAATCCTCCTTCGTGGCTGAAGTTAAATCCGACCTGATGGGCGAACAGACTATCCTGTGCGGCATGCTGCAGGCGGGTTCTCTGCTGAGCTTCGACAAACTGGTCGCTGACGGCGTTGAACCAGCCTATGCGGAAAAACTGATTCAGTACGGTTGGGAAACCATCACCGAAGCGCTGAAACAGGGCGGTATCTCCCTGATGATGGATCGCCTGTCTAACCCGGCGAAACTGCGTGCCTATGCGCTGTCTGAACAGCTGAAAACCCTGATGGCGCCGCTGTTCCAGAAACACATGGACGACATCATCTCCGGCGCGTTTTCCCGTGGCATGATGGAAGACTGGGCCAACGGCGACGTGAAGCTGCTGACCTGGCGTGAAGAGACCGGTAAAACCGCGTTCGAAAACGCACCGCAGTTCGAAGGCAAGATCAGCGAGCAGGAATACTTCGACAACGGCGTGCTGCTGATCGCCATGGTGAAAGCCGGGGTTGAGCTGGCGTTCGAAACGATGGTGAGTTCTGGCATCATCGAAGAGTCCGCTTACTACGAATCTCTGCACGAACTGCCGCTGATCGCGAACACTATCGCCCGTAAGCGTCTGTACGAAATGAACGTGGTCATTTCCGACACCGCTGAATACGGCAACTACCTGTTCGCCAACGCCGCGGTGCCGCTGCTGAAAGAGACATTCATGAGCAGCCTGCAGCCGGGCGATATCGGTAAATCCGTTGCCGCTACCGCTGTTGACAACGCGCAGCTGCGTGACGTCAATGAAGCCATCCGCAACCATCCTATCGAAGTCGTCGGTAAGAAACTGCGTGGCTACATGACCGATATGAAACGCATTGCGGTTGCCGGATAATCCTGCAGATCGCTAAGACGTTATCCCGGTAATAACAAAGGGCGCAACGAAAGTTGCGCCCTTTTTGATCGTGCCCATCTCCAACGGAATCAGCGCGAGAGCGGCGGATGGATCACCCGCCAGCCCGGCTCTCGTGATTAACGGCGATAGAGCACTTTGATGATGTGGTAGCCGAACTGGGTTTTGACCGGTCCGCACGGCTTGAGCAGCTCGCAGGAGAACACGGCTTTATCAAACGTCGGCACCATATCGCCCTGGCGAAATTCGCCCAGGTCGCCGCCGTTGCGTTTTGACGGACAGGTGGAAAACTTCTTGGCCAACTGCTGGAAGTCCGCGCCTTGTTCTAACTGGGCCAGGATGTCGTTGGCCTGCTGTTCCGTATCAACCAGAATGTGCAGCGCCGAGGCTGTTTTTGCCATGGTATATACCTTTTTAATCGGGGGATGCTGGCAGGCACTGTAACCCGCGTCCAATAGCAATAGCAATGCGCCGTGTCTCGTCGGCGATCGGTTCTGCCACTCTTCCCCGCGCGAGTTTTGCTACAATCGCCTTCCGTTTGAACAAAGAGCAAGACAGATCCATGCGTTTAAATCCCAGCCAACAACACGCCGTCGAGTTCGTGAGCGGTCCCTGCCTGGTCCTGGCCGGCGCCGGTTCCGGCAAAACGCGCGTCATCACGCAAAAGATAGCCCACCTGATACGGGAGTGCGGCTATCAGGCGCGGAATATCGCGGCGGTCACCTTTACCAACAAGGCGGCTCGCGAGATGAAAGAGCGTGTGGCGCAGACGCTGGGGCGGAAAGAGAGTCGCGGCCTGATGATTGCGACTTTTCACACGCTGGGACTGGAGATCATCAAGCGCGAATATGCCGCGCTGAATATGAAATCCAATTTTTCCCTGTTCGACGATCAGGATCAGCTGGCGCTGCTAAAGGAACTGACGGAAACCTGGCTGCAAAATGATAAAGAGCTGTTGCAACAGCTGATCTCGACGATCTCCAACTGGAAAAACGATCTGATCGAACCGGCTCAGGCCGCCGCGCAGGCGAGATCCGAACGGGATCGTTTGTTCGCCCACTGTTACCAGCTTTACAGCGAACATCTGCGCGCCTGCAACGTGTTGGACTTTGACGATCTCATTCTGCTGCCCACGCTGTTGTTCCGGCGTGATGAACAGGCTCGCGAGCGCTGGCAGCATCGTCTGCGCTATCTGCTGGTGGACGAATATCAGGACACCAACACCAGCCAGTACGAACTGGTCAAACAGTTGGTCGGTCGCCGCGCGCGCTTTACCGTGGTGGGTGATGACGACCAGTCGATTTACTCCTGGCGCGGCGCGCGTCCGCAGAACCTGGAGCTGCTGCAGCACGATTTCCCTGCGTTGCAGGTGATTAAACTGGAGCAGAATTACCGTTCGTCCGGACGCATTCTGAAAGCGGCCAATATCCTGATCGCCAACAACCCGCACGTCTTCGAGAAACGACTCTATTCGGAGCTGGCGTACGGCAACGAGCTAAAGATTATTACCGCCAATAACGAGGATCATGAAGCCGAACGCGTCGTGGGCGAGCTGATCGCGCATCACTTCGTCAATAAGACTCAGTACCGTGATTACGCCATTCTTTATCGCGGCAATCATCAGTCGCGGCTGTTCGAAAAAGTGCTGATGCAAAACCGCATACCCTACAAGATTTCCGGTGGCAGCTCTTTCTTTTCTCGTCCGGAAATCAAGGATCTCTTGGCCTACCTGCGCGTGTTGACCAATGCTGACGACGACAGCGCGTTTCTACGTATCGTGAATACGCCGAAAAGAGAAATCGGACCGGCCACGCTGAAGAAACTGGGTGAATGGGCGAATCAGCGCAACCGCAGCCTGTTTAACGCCAGCTTCGACGTAGGGCTTTCTCAGGTCCTGACCGGCCGCGGTCTCGAATCGCTCCAGCGTTTCACGCAGTGGCTGGCCGAGATTGCGCGTCGAACGGAGCGGGAGCCTGTGGCGGCGGTTCGCGATCTCATCCACGGGCTGGATTACGAAAGTTGGCTGTATGAAACCTCCCCCAGCCAGAAAGCGGCGGAAATGCGCATGAAAAACGTCAACCAGCTGTTTACCTGGATGACGGAAATGCTGGAGGGGAGCGATCTGGACGAGCCGATGACGCTGACGCAAGTCGTCACGCGCTTCACGTTGCGGGACATGATGGAGCGCAACGAAAGCGAAGAAGATCTCGACCAGGTGCAACTGATGACGCTGCATGCGTCCAAAGGGCTGGAGTTCCCCAATGTCTATCTGGTGGGGATGGAAGAAGGATTGCTGCCGCATCAGACCAGTATTGATGAAGACAACGTCGATGAAGAGCGGCGATTGGCCTACGTCGGTATCACGCGAGCGCAAAAAGAGCTGACCTTCACGATGTGTCGGGAGCGTCGCCAGTATGGTGAACTGATACGCCCGGAGCCGAGCCGTTTTCTGTTGGAATTACCGCAGGATGACGTTCAGTGGGAGACGGTAAGAAAAGTCGTTAGTGCGCAGGAGCGGATGCAAAAGGGGCAAGGGCATCTGGCGAATATTCGTGAGCAGCTGGCGAAGGCCAGAGAGAAAAAGTAGTCAGGAAGTTACGCCGTCGGAGAAGCCGAACACCGGGTGACCGTTGTTGACGAGGAACACGTATCGTTTACCCCATAGGTGCGTGCGTGGTGCTGAAATGGAAACGCCAGGCGAGATGACTCGCCTGGCGGAAAGCAGATTGCGCTATTACTGGGTCCGCGTTTTGCCTTCAATAGTCACGTTTTTCACCGTGCCGATTTTCCACGGCGTCGTGCCGTTAAGCAGATTCGTGAAGGCCACATGGCTGAACGTGCTGTCTTGCATATCGTTTATGGAGGCCGGAGGGACGCTGTCCAGTTTCAAGTTGTTAAAATTCAGCTGACTGTGCCAAATCCCCTTCGTGCTGTCGCCTACGACCTCAATCGACGGATAGGCGCCTGACGTGCCCTGTACGGTGACGTTGCTGACCGCAAAGTCGTAGAAGCGGGCGGGTGTTTTGGCTGCCGGGTAATCTACGGTCGCATTCGAGTCCGAATAGCTGAGCGTGACGACCACCGCCTGTTTAACGATGTTCTTCATCGCATTGTTACGAAATACCACGCCATGTGCGCCCCCGCCGATATCCGGCGCGCTTTTGGCGCGCAAGCCCACGTCGGTTTTCTGCATTACGTTGTTCTCCGCCACAATATCTTGTATCCAGGCCCCGGTATGACTGCCGGTCACTATCGCGCCATGCCCCATACGGAAATAGTTGTTGAACAGCCATGCGCCTTTCATCGGCTCTTGCTGGTTGGCGTTTTCGCCGGTGCCGGCGGCGAAGTTGATGCAATCATCGCCGGTGTCGAAGACGTTGTTAAACGCCATCACGTTCTGGCTGTTGCCAAACTCCACCCCGTCGGCGTTGTTGGCGTCATAGGTCTGGTGCGTCAGGCCATTCACCACCGCATTGTGGTTTTCCAACAGCATAATGCCGTGGAACGCGGGGTTCCGGACGGTGAAGTCCGCGAGGTAGACGTTTTCCACGCCGCGTAGCGTCATCAGGCTGGAGCGGCCTTGGCCGTAGGCCAGTTTCGCGTCAACGCCATTGTTGACCAGCTTATCCACCTGATTTTTGGCTAAAATACCATCTTGGCTCACTTTGCTGCTATTGCTGGCGACGTATTGAGGCAGCGCCGTACGGGCTTCGTCCGTCACCGTGGCGGTGGTCGCACGCTTCCAGCCATTGCCGTCGATAACGCCCTGACCCACGATACGGATGTTCTGAAACGTTCCCGGCGTACTGCTGTTTTGGTCGATCGCATTGATTAATGAAGCCGGGCGGGTGAAGGTGGAGTAGGGGTATAGCTTATAGCCGTCAGGATAATCGCTGGGGCTGTCCGACCCCAGCAGCGTCGCCCCCTTGACCAGATTAAGCGTCATGTTGCTTTTCAGCCATAGCGCGCCGGTTTTGAATACGCCCGCAGGAATGTCTATCCGACAGCCCGGTTTGCACGCATCAATGGCTTTCTGGATAGCGGCTGTGTTTAGCGTCACGCCATCGCCTTTTGCGCCGTATCGAGAGACGTTCAGCACCTGCGGCGTGCTGGCGGTTTTTGCGGTAACGGCGTTGCTGTCACCGGATACGGTGCCGTCGGCATAAACGACCCGAACGGTAAACTGATACTCGGTATTGGCCTTCAGGTTATCGACTCGCGCATTATGTATCACGATCCGATGCTGGAAGCTGGCGGCGTCATTCTTGTAAAACGCCGACAGATAGCGGCCGGTGGGAGCGTTGGACGCGTTCATCTTGCTTGCCAGGCCGATAAGCCGTCCGCCCTGATAAATCTGGTAGTCGACAATGTTAGATGTGTCTTCCGGCGCGTCCCACACCAACACGATGCTGTGGTCATCAAACGCCAGCGTTGGTACGCGCAGCTGTTGGGGAAGGTTAGCGGCATCTGACGATGCGCAAGTAAACAGTAACAATGCGGCGGCCGCGCTCTGGGAATAGCGCCCGGGCAGGGAGAATCCTTTCATCCTTAATCCTTCATTTTTGAAAATTAGATGTATGCCGTAATGACGGGTTGTTAGGAAGCCGTGCGTTACAGCGGCGATACGTCCTGTATCGATTCAGGGTTGGAAAAACATCGCAGATTTTGAGACGCGAGGGAAGGTAAGGGCAACAATATGTTACCCTTTAGTGACTGATCAGGCAGGGCTTTCTTCAATATCGAGCGGCCAATGGACATAGCTTTGCCAGCGGCTTTCCTGCTCCAGCATCTCGGCTCGCAGCGGATACTGGGATAGCCATCCGGCAGGTAAAATGACCCGCAGCGTTTCGTCTTCCGCGCGTAGCCTGACGGCAGGCAGCGTATCGTCCCGGCGGCGACTGGCAAAAATAATCGCCAGTCGCAGCAGGCGACATAAATGCTGTGCCTGACCCACCGGCAGCGCGTTTTGCTGCGTCAGCGGAATAGGATCGAGCGTATTGCACTGATTGTGTAACAGGGTGGCCAGCAGTTTTTTCTGAGCAGGTGTAAAACCAGGGAGATCGCTGTTGCGGATAAGATAGGCGGCGTGATGGGGAGCTTGACGGAAGTCGATGCTGAGTCCGATTTCGTGAATCAGACTCGCGCTGCGCAGTAGCTCCCGACATCGATCGTCTAATTGCCAGTCCTGAACCAACTGCTGTGCGAAATTGTCCGCCAGTGCGCTGACGCGCCGCGCCTGCTCGCCATCAAGAAGATAGCGCTGTTGCAGATTATGCAAGGTACGGGAGCGGATATCCTGCCCGATGGGCAAATGCAGCATGCCGTATACCAGCCCTTCGCGGAGCGCACCGCCGGCTAACGTCATGGTTTGGATACCCAGTTCGTGGAAGATCGCCAGCAGGATAGACAGGCCGCTTGGGAAAACCAGCGCGCGCTCCAGCGTCAACCCGTCGATTTCGAGTTCTTCCAGTTTGCCGCATTGAATCGCACGTTGCTTAAGCTGTTGCAACTTAGCTAATGTGATGTACTCATCCATCCCCTGCGCGACCATGATTTCTTGCAGCGCCTGTACGGTGCCGGAGGCCCCGACGCAGATCTGCCAGCCTTGCGCCAGCAGGCTTTCTTTTACCGTACGTACCATTTCACGCGCGGCTTCTTCAGCGTGACGGAAATTTTCTTCGCCCAGATTGCGATCCGTGAAGTAGCGCTCCAGCCAGGTCACACAGCCCATCGGCAGGCTGAACAGCTGATTAGTTTGTGCACCGGTGCCCGTCGCCAGTTCGGTGCTGCCGCCGCCGATATCGACGACCAGTCTTTGTTCAGGGCCGCCTGTCGTATGGGCCACGCCCTGATAAATGAGTCGAGCTTCTTCTTCTCCGCTGATCACCTGCACCGGCACGCCCAAAATGCGCTTAGCCTTGTCCAGGAACTCGTCGGCGTTGCTGGCGAGCCTGAGGGTTGCCGTCGCGACGACGCGCACCTGATCCTGCGGAATGTCTTGCAGATGTTCCGAGAACAGTTTCAGGCACTGCCAGCCGCGCTCCATCGCTTCCAGGGACAGGCAACTCTGCTTGTCCAGTCCCGCGGCCAACCTGACTTTGCGTTTGATGCGGGACATGGTCTGTATGCTACCGGCGACTTCCCGGACGACCAGCATATGAAAGCTGTTGGAGCCTAAATCAATGGCGGCATAGAGCGAAGAAGAACTTAGCATCGACATAAGAGCATCAACCCTGCCGTCTACGGTTGTTGTTACGAGGACCACTGCTGCGCCGCTGTGAACTTTGGCGACGCGGACCGGAGGCAGAGCGCGGACGCGTCAGACGTTTAGGCGGCGGAAAATCATTCAACAGCGCTTCGCTATTGTACTTGCTGACCGGAATACGATGACCCGTATATTCTTCGATAGCAGGCAGATTCAGCGCGTATTCTTCGCAGGCCAGACTAATGGAAAAACCGCTTTCGCCTGCCCGGCCGGTCCGACCGATACGGTGAACGTAATCTTCGCAATCATCCGGCAAGTCGTAGTTGAAGACATGTGTGACCAGCGGAATATGGAGGCCGCGTGCGGCGACATCGGTTGCAACCAAAATGTCGAGATTGCCGTGGGTGAAATCTTCCAGAATGCGCAGGCGTTTTTTCTGCGGCACATCGCCGGTCAGCAATCCGACGCGGTGACCATCTGCGGCCAGATGACCCCATACGTCTTCGCAGCGATGCTTGGTATTGGCGAAGATAATGCAACGATCCGGCCACTCTTCTTCGATAAGAGTCTGCAGCAGACGCATCTTTTCTTCGTTAGACGGGTAGAACAGCTCTTCTTTGATCCGGTGACCGGTTTTCTGATCCGGCTCCACTTCCACATATTCCGCGTTGTTCATCTGCTCGAAAGCGAGTTCACGAACACGGTAAGATAACGTGGCGGAAAACAACATGTTGAGACGCTGATCGGTAGCTGGCATGCGTCGGAACAACCAACGAATATCTTTGATGAAACCCAGATCGTACATGCGATCCGCCTCATCCAGCACCACAACCTGAATGGCACCCAGATTGACGTAGTTCTGCTTGGCGTAGTCGATTAGACGACCGGTAGTGCCGATCAGAATATCAACGCCGCTTTCCAGCACCTTCAGCTGTTTGTCGTAGCCGTCGCCGCCGTAGGCCAGGCCCAGTTTCAGACCGGTGGCCTGCGCCAGCGCTTCAGCATCTGCGTGGATCTGCACGGCGAGTTCACGCGTCGGCGCCATAATCAGAGCGCGAGGCTGGTTAGTTTCACGTTCAGCCGAAGCAGGATGGGAAAGCAGATAATGGAAAGTAGACGCCAGGAATGCCAGCGTCTTGCCGGTACCGGTTTGCGCCTGACCTGCGACATCACGGCCTGACAACGTCAGTGGTAATGTCAGCGCCTGAATCGGCGTACAGTTATGAAACCCTTTACTTTCAAGCGCTTCTATAACCTGCGGGTGCAGTGCGAAGTCGGAAAACTTCTGTTCGGTTAAGTGTGTTTTGCTCATAGTATGGTAGAATATCAGCTAACTATTGCTTTACGAAAGCGTATCCAGTGAAATAAGAAATAAAGCCAACCCCAAGGTTGGTTAATGCTACACCAACTGGTTGGACATAATCCTGCGGAGTAAAACATGAGCGATAAAATTATTCACCTGACCGACGGCACTTTCGATAAAGACGTATTGCAGGCCGAGGGCGTAACGCTGGTTGATTTCTGGGCTGAATGGTGTGGTCCTTGTAAAATGATCGCTCCCATTCTGAATGAAATCTCCGAGGAATACGCGGACAGACTAACTGTAGCCAAACTCAACATTGATGAAAACCCGGCTACGGCACCTAAATATGGTATTCGCGGAATCCCGACTCTGCTGCTGTTCAAAAATGGCGAAGTGGCGGCCACGAAAGTCGGCGCATTATCTAAAGGTCAGTTGAAAGAGTTCATCGAAGCTAACCTGTAATTCGTACTAAACAGGGCGATTCCCTGGGCGTCTTCCGGCAATGAGAATTTCTCTTACTGACCGCTGGACGCCCACAGGGAAGCATGCTAGATTCATCCTCACTGCATATCGTACTTACCTGTAGTTTGAGCTCTTCGGGCTTGAGCCTAAAGTTAGAATCTAAAGCAATATTCTGTGTCAAAATCGGAAAAAGTCATCTAAATTAACGATGTTCTCCCCCCGGTTTGGCAATCTGACAGTTATAAATTAATTTGTTTTGAAGGTGTCTTCGATCTTTGCCGTGTGTATGCGCAGAGTCCGCATGATTCAGTCCGGCACAAAGCTGGCATTCGGTGATTGAAGGCCGTTATAAGAGGCACGGATGATCCTGCCATACCATTCACGTTAATAGTTCGAGATTTACCCCGAGTTTAAGAACCCACCACTATGAATCTTACCGAATTAAAGAATACGCCAGTTTCTGAGTTGATCACTCTTGGCGAAAATATGGGGCTGGAAAACCTGGCCCGCATGCGTAAACAGGACATTATTTTCGCCATACTGAAGCAGCATGCAAAGAGTGGCGAAGATATCTTCGGCGATGGTGTGCTGGAAATATTGCAGGATGGGTTTGGTTTTCTACGTTCCGCCGACAGTTCCTACCTCGCCGGTCCTGATGATATCTACGTTTCCCCCAGCCAAATCCGCCGCTTCAACCTCCGTACTGGCGACACCATTTCCGGTAAAATTCGCCCTCCGAAAGAAGGCGAACGCTATTTCGCCCTGCTGAAAGTCAATGAAGTCAACTACGACAAACCGGAAAATGCCCGCAGTAAGATTCTGTTCGAAAACCTGACGCCGCTGCACGCCAATTCGCGTCTGCGCATGGAACGCGGCAACGGTTCGACGGAAGATTTGACGGCACGCGTATTGGACCTGGCTTCTCCGATTGGTCGCGGTCAGCGTGGTCTGATTGTGGCGCCGCCGAAAGCGGGTAAAACCATGCTGTTGCAAAATATCGCGCAGAGCATCGCCTACAATCACCCTGACTGCGTGTTGATGGTATTGCTGATCGACGAACGTCCGGAAGAAGTGACCGAGATGCAGCGTCTGGTGAAAGGCGAAGTGATTGCTTCCACCTTCGACGAACCGGCTTCTCGCCACGTTCAGGTTGCCGAAATGGTGATTGAGAAAGCGAAACGTTTGGTTGAGCACAAGAAAGACGTCATCATCCTGCTGGACTCCATCACCCGTCTGGCTCGCGCCTACAACACGGTCGTTCCGTCCTCCGGTAAAGTGTTGACCGGTGGGGTAGACGCCAACGCCTTACATCGTCCGAAGCGTTTCTTCGGTGCGGCCCGTAACGTTGAGGAAGGCGGTAGCCTGACCATCATCGCCACCGCACTGGTTGATACCGGCTCGAAGATGGATGAAGTGATTTACGAAGAGTTCAAAGGTACCGGTAACATGGAACTGCACCTCTCTCGTAAAATCGCAGAAAAACGCGTCTTCCCGGCGATTGACTACAACCGTTCCGGCACGCGTAAAGAAGAGCTGCTTGCCAGCTCCGAAGAGCTGCAAAAAATGTGGATTCTTCGCAAGATCATCCACCCGATGGGGGAGATCGATGCTATGGAATTCCTGATTAACAAACTGGCTATGACGAAGACCAACGATGAGTTCTTCGACATGATGAAGCGTTCGTAAATCACGCTACTGGTTTGAGAAAACGCCACGCTGAGTCGTGGCGTTTTTTATTTTGCTCTATAATGCTGGCGTGGAAGAGTTTTGGCGTAATTACGTGCTGCTTAATGCATCACTCCATGCCTTGCCCATATACCGTTTTGTCCTGTGCTTTTCATGCTTTCTCTTTGAAAAGTTAGGTAAAAATAAGGCATTCATAAAACAGCCAGTTGTATTATCAAGCGCTGTAAATCGTGAACTTACTCATTATGAGTACTCAATTAGCGTCTACATTTCTGTTTTCTTTTCTTTTTCTGCTGCTGGCTCGCAAAGCGGCGAGGAAAAGCGGGCTCGTTGATCGCCCTAACTTCCGTAAACGTCATCAGGGACTAATACCGTTGGTGGGAGGAATTTCGGTTTATGCCGGGGTCTGCTTCACTTTTCTCATGACCGATGATTATATTCCGCATGCTCGCCTCTATCTGGTTTGCGCGGGCATTCTGGTCGTCGTCGGCGCGCTCGATGATCGCTACGACATCAGTGTGCGCCTTCGCGCGACGGTACAGGCGGCGGTTGCTGCGGCGATGATGGGGTTTGCCGGTCTGACGCTCCAGCACCTGGGGTATATCTTCGGTGACTGGAACCTGAGTCTTGGGCCTTTCAACTATTTGCTGACGCTTTTCGCCGTTTGGGCCGCGATAAATGCGTTCAATATGGTGGACGGCATCGACGGGCTGTTGGGCGGGCTGTCCAGCGTGTCATTCGGCGCGATCGGCATTCTACTTTATCACAGCGGAAACCATAGCCTGGCGCTGTGGAGCTTCGCTATGATTGCTGCGACCTTACCCTACATCCTCCTGAATCTCGGCGCTTTCGGCCGACGGTACAAAGTTTTTATGGGCGATGCGGGCAGCACCATGATGGGCTTTACGGCGATCTGGCTCCTGTTGCAAAGTACGCAGGGAGAAGCACACCCGATCAACCCGGTGACGGCGCTGTGGATCATTGCCATACCGCTGATGGATATGGTCGCCATCATGTATCGCCGTCTGCGCAAAGGCATGAGTCCGTTTTCCGCGGATCGACAGCATATCCACCATCTGGTCATGCGGGCAGGCTTCACCTCTCGTCAGGCATTTGTGCTGATTACGCTGTCAGCCGCAGTGCTGGCGGCGATAGGCATGGCGGGAGAGTTCCTGCCATTTATTCCTGAATGGCTGATGCTAGTCTTATTCCTGCTCATGTTTTCCCTCTACGGCTTCTGCCTGAAGCGTGCGTGGCGGGTGGCGCGTTTTGTGAAGCGGGTAAAACGTCAGCTGCGCGAGCGGTCTTACTCTCAACCACGATAATCTGGGGATAGAATGAGTACAGAGAATCACGTTGTCCGGCAGAACCAGTGGGATAATGAACTGGATGTCCGCAGCCTGTTCCAGGCGCTTTGGCAAGGAAAACGCTGGATCGCCGGTTCGGCCATACTGTTTGCGGCCCTGGCTATGCTATATGCCTGGCTCGCGCCGCAAGAGTGGAGCGCCACGGCGATCACGGATAAACCTACCGTGAATATGCTAGGCGGTTTTTATTCTCAGCAGCAGTTCCTGCGCAACCTGGATGCCAAATCTTTTGCGACCCCGCCCGCAGAGCAGCCTCCTATCACTGCGGAAGCCTATGCTGAGTTTGTGATGCAGACCGCGGCGTACGACACACGACGTGATTTCTGGCTCCAGTCTGCCTATTATCGTGCGCATCAAAAAGGCGATACGAGAGCGGACGCCGCGTTGCTGGATGAGCTGGTAAATCAGATTCAGTTCACGCCGTATGACGAAGCCAAGAAAACCAACGATAGCGTGAAGCTGACGGCGGAAACGTCGGCCGATGCGAACGTCCTGCTGCGTCAATACATTGCATTCGCCAGCCAGCGCGCCGCGTCTCACCTTAACGAGGCGCTCGACGGTGCCTGGGCGGCTCGCACGGTGTTTATGCGTTCGCAGATCAAGCAGCAGGAATCCGTCGCTAAAGCCGCCTACGATCGTGAGCTGCACGCCGTCGAACTGGCTTTGCAGGCCGCTCGCCAGCAAGGAATTCGCCATAATGCGGCGGAGACGCCCGCTAACGAGCTGCCTCCTTCTGAACTATTCCTGCTGGGGGTGCCGATGTTACAAGCCCGGTTGGAGCTTTTGCAGGCAGGCGGCCCGCAGTATGACAGCGATTACGACCGAAATCGGGCGCTGCTGAATACGCTGCTGGTGGGGCCTGTGGTTGAAAAACAGTTCCAGACCTATCGCTATCTGCGCACGCCGGAAGAGCCGGTGAAACGCGACAGCCCGCGTCGCCTGCTGCTGCTGGTGATGTGGAGCAGCATGGGACTGGTGATTGGCGCAGGCGTAGCATTGGCGCGTCGTCGCTGACAGGTTTAGCCTGTGGCGGAACGCCCTATTTTATCTGACTAAAGAGCATCGAATGTGAAAGTCCTGACGGTTTTCGGCACCCGCCCAGAAGCGATTAAAATGGCGCCATTGATTCACGCACTGGCTCAGGATACGTTTTTCGAGTCAAGAATCTGCGTCACGGCTCAGCACCGGGAAATGCTGGATCAGGTCCTGGAACTGTTTGGGATTGAGCCAGACTTTGATCTCAACATAATGCAACCGGGGCAGGGGCTTAGCGAGATCTCATGCCGTATCCTCTCGGGGCTGAAACCTGTTTTAGAGGCGTTCCGTCCCGATCTGGTGCTGGTGCACGGCGACACGTCTACCACGCTAATGGCCAGCTTGGCCGCGTTCTATCAGCGTATTCCGGTTGGGCATGTCGAAGCGGGACTGAGAACGGGCGACATTTATGCGCCATGGCCGGAAGAGGCGAATCGGACGCTCACCGGCCATCTGGCTCAATTTCACTTTGCGCCGACCGATAGCGCCCGGTTGAATCTGCTGAAAGAAAATGTGCCTGACGCCGCCATCAACGTGACCGGCAACACGGTGATCGACGCGCTATATTGGGTTCGCGACCTGATTGCCCGCGATCCTAAACTGAATCGGCCATTACAGGCGCAATACGCCTTTTTATCCGAACAGCGCAAAATGATTCTGGTCACGGGACATCGTCGTGAAAGTTTCGGCAACGGCTTCGAACGGATATGCCACGCGCTGGCCGAGATCGCCCATCGTCATCCGGATGTCCAGATTGTGTATCCGGTGCACCTTAATCCCAACGTTAGCGAGCCGGTGAATCGCATTCTCAGCGGCATCGACAACATTTTCCTGATAGCGCCACAAAATTACCTGCCGTTCGTCTACCTGATGAACCGCGCCTACCTGATTCTGACGGATTCGGGCGGTATTCAGGAAGAAGCGCCTTCGCTCGGGAAGCCGGTCCTGGTCATGAGAGACACGACTGAAAGGCCGGAGGCGCTGGCGTCCGGCGTCGTGAGGCTGGTCGGCACCGATACAACGAAGATTTTGCATAACGTCTCGGAGCTGCTGACGGATGAGTCAGCCTACCGGGCCATGAGTCAGGCACAGAATCCTTATGGCGACGGTCACGCCAGCCAGCGTATCCTCGCGGCATTAAAAGAAAATCAGGTAAGGTTATGAGTTTTAATACAATTTCAGTTATTGGCCTAGGGTATATCGGTTTGCCCACCGCCGCGGCGTTTGCATCGCGGCAGCACAGCGTGGTGGGGGTTGATGTGAATCGCCGCGCCGTGGAGACGATCAATCGCGGCGAAATTCACATTGTTGAGCCGGATCTGGAACAAGTGGTCAGTACGGCCGTGGCCGAAGGTTATCTGCGCGCCTCTGAGCAACCGGTGCCTGCCGATGCCTTTCTTATCGCCGTACCGACGCCATTCAAGGGCGACCACGAGCCGGACCTGAGCTACGTACGCGCGGCCGTCGAGTCCATCGCTCCCGTACTGGTGCCCGGCAATCTGGTTATTCTGGAGTCGACCTCTCCGGTCGGCACGACCGAACAGATGGCCGAGTGGCTCGCGCAGGCGCGCCCTGACCTGACGTTTCCCCAACAGGTTGGCGACGCGGCGCAAATCAATGTGGCGTACTGCCCGGAACGCGTATTGCCCGGGAAAGTGATGGTGGAGCTGATCAAAAATGACCGCGTCGTCGGCGGCATGACGCCGACCTGTTCGGCGCGCGCCTGTAAGCTCTATCGTCTCTTTCTGGAAGGTGAGTGTGTGGTTACTAACTCCCGCACCGCTGAAATGTGCAAGCTGACGGAAAACAGCTTCCGCGATGTGAATATCGCCTTCGCCAATGAGCTGTCGCTGATTTGCGATGAACAGCAGATCGACGTTTGGGAACTCATCCGATTGGCAAACCGCCACCCGCGCGTCAATATCCTTCAGCCGGGGCCGGGCGTCGGCGGTCACTGCATCGCGGTCGACCCTTGGTTTATCGTGGCGCAAAATCCCGCGTTGGCGCGGCTGATCCATACCGCCCGGCTGGTCAACGACGCCAAGCCGCAGTGGGTGGTGGACCGAGTGAAAGCGGCCGTCGCCGAAGCGTTAGTGAATACTGACAAACGTCCGAGCGAGCTTCGCGTCGCCTGTTTCGGGCTGGCGTTTAAACCGGATATCGACGACTTACGCGAAAGTCCGGCGCTGGATGTCGCGACCCGAATTACCGAATGGCATATGGGAGAAACGCTGCTCGTCGAGCCGAATATCCGCCAGTTGCCTGATTCGCTGCATGATAAGGCGAGGTTAGTGGATTGCGCCACAGCCTTACAAGCCGCTGATGTACTGGTCATGCTGGTCGATCACCGTTCGTTCCGCGCGATTGCGCCGGAACAGGTCAGCCAACGTTGGGTGGTGGACACCAAAGGCGTGTGGCGATAGCCGCCCCGCCGATCATCCCCTTCGCACGATAACAGGACATCGCTTATGCCGCTGCATGCCAATGTGGAACCTCTGAGTTGGGAAAGCGCTTTTTTTCATCGCGCCAGCGGCAGGCTATTCTTTTCCGACTCCGCGCCGGTGCTCAGCGGAGCGGCGCTGGCGCCGTACGACATCGTTCAGGCGAAAATCCCGGCGCATGAGACCACGCGGGCGGACGCGTTGTCCGCACTGGGTTTTCGGCTGGCGGAAAGCGAGGTCGATCTTAGCGTGTCTTTAGCCGACCGGCCGGACGCCGAGGCGATCGACGGCGTACGTCGGGCCGTGGAGAGCGATCTCCCCACGCTGCGCGAGGCGGCTCGCACGACGTTTGCGCTCAGCCGTTTTCGCACGCCGTGGTATGCGCCGGAAGACAGCGGACGATTTTATGCCCGCTGGGTGGAAAATGCGGTGCTCGGAACGTTTGACGACGTGTGTCTAGTGCTGGAAGACCGTCGCCACCGGCCCCAGGGGTGGGTGACGTTGCGACAGCTGCCGGAGCAGGAGGCGCGCATCGGTCTACTTGCGGCATGGCCGGGACAAGTCGGACGCGGCACAGGACGCCGCCTGATGCAGGCGGCGAAAGCGTGGTGCCGACAGCAGGATGTCCTACGTCTACGGGTGGCGACCCAACTTGGCAATATTGCGGCGTTGCGGCTTTATCTCGGCAGCGGCGCGCGAATCGACAGCACAGCCTATTGGCTATACAGGTGACGATATGATCCCATTCAATGCTCCGCCCATCGTAGGTTCCGAACTGGAATATATGCAGGCTGCCATGCGCAGCGGCAAGCTGTGTGGAGACGGCGGTTTCACCCGCCGCTGTCAGCAGTGGCTGGAGCACTATTCCGGCAGTCCCAAAGTGTTGCTGACGCCTTCTTGCACCGCTTCGCTGGAGATGGCTGCGCTGTTGCTGGATATCCAGCCTGGCGACGAGGTCATCATGCCGAGCTATACGTTCGTGTCGACGGCGAACGCCTTCGTGCTTCGCGGCGCCACCATCGTCTATGTCGATATCCGCGCGGATACGTTAAACATTGATGAAACCAAGATAGCCGCCGCGATTACTGACCGTACCCGCGTTATCGTGCCGGTGCACTATGCGGGCGTGGCGTGTGAGATGGATGCCATTATGGCCCTGGCGCAGAAACACGGGCTGTACGTGGTGGAAGACGCCGCGCAGGGCGTGATGTCCAGTTATAAAGGACGGCCGCTAGGCTCGATAGGCCATATTGGCTGCTTCAGCTTTCATGAAACCAAAAATTACACGGCGGGCGGTGAAGGCGGGGCGACGCTGATTAACGACCCCGCGCTGATTGACCGTGCGGAAATCATTCGCGAGAAAGGCACTAACCGCAGCCAGTTTTTTCGCGGTCAGGTTGATAAGTACACCTGGCGCGATTTAGGCTCCAGCTACCTGATGGCGGATATCCAGGCGGCTTATCTGTGGGGACAATTGGAAGCCGCACAGCGCATCAACGAGCGCCGACTTAGCCTGTGGGACGCCTATTACGCCGCGTTCCGTCCGCTAGAACAGGCGGGTAAACTGGCACTGCCGACGGTCCCGGCTGACTGCATACACAACGCCCACATGTTTTATCTACGGCTACGCGATATCGAACAGCGCAATGACTTTATCAGTTATATGAAAGAAGCCGAGATTCTGTCCGTCTTCCACTACATTCCGCTGCACAGTAGCCCGGCAGGGCAGCAGTTCGGGCGTTTCTCCGGCGAAGATCGCTTCACCACTCGCGAGAGCGAACGGCTAGTGCGTCTGCCGTTGTTTTACAACCTGCGCAACGTAAATCAGCGTACCGTCATCAGCACGGTGCAGAGCTTCTTCTCCTGATATGTCGCTCGCCAAGGCATCAGTCTGGACGGCCGCCTCAACGCTGATCAAAATTGGGGTTGGTCTGGTCGTCGTCAAGCTGCTGGCCGTCGCTTTCGGACCCAGCGGCGTAGGACTGGCGGGCAATTACCGCCAGTTGATCACCGTGCTGGGCGTACTGGCGGGCGCCGGCATTTTCAACGGCGTCACCAAATACGTCGCGGAATATCAGCAGCGTCCGGCAGAGCTGCGATCTCTGTTAGGCACCGCGACCACGCTGGTGACCGCGTTTTCTCTGGCGCTAGCGCTCCTGCTATGGTTGGCGGCGGCACCGATAGCGGGAGCGTTATTCGGTGATGCGCGTTTCGCCTCTGTGGTTCGGGCGTTGGCGCTGCTTCAGGTCGGTATCGCCTATGCCAACCTGTTTTTGGCGATCCTGAAAGGGTATCGCCATGCGCGAGGCAATGCGCTGGCGATTATTGCAGGCAGCCTGATTGGGTTGCTGGCCTATCTGGCCTGTTTCTGGCTGGGCGGCTACCATGGTGCGCTGGTCGGTCTGGCGTTGGTGCCGGCGCTGATCGCGATTCCGGCGGCATGGTGGCTCCAACGTTCGACCCCGCTGCGCTGGCCGATGCTAAAGCCGCTCTGGGAGCAGATGCTGGCGGGGCGGCTGGCCAAATTTACCCTGATGGCGCTGATGACAGCGATCACGCTGCCGGTCGCTTATATCACCATGCGTAATCTGCTCGCCGCGCACTATGGCTGGGAAGCGGTCGGGATCTGGCAGGGCGTAACCACTATTTCCGACGCCTATCTACAGTTCATCACGGCAGCGTTCAGCGTCTATCTCCTGCCGACGCTGTCACGGCTGACCGAACGCAGAGATCAGGCGCGGGAAATTGTGACGTCGCTGAAGTTTGTGCTGCCCACAGTGGCAGTAGTGAGTTTTGTCGTCTGGCTACTGCGCGATGTGGCGATCTGGCTGCTGTTTTCACATCAGTTCGTTGCGATGCGCGATCTTTTTCCCTGGCAGCTAGCAGGGGATGTGATGAAAGTGGGTGCTTACGTTTTCGGCTACTTGGTCATTGCCAAAGCCTCTCTGCGCTTTTACTTGTTGACCGAAATCAGCCAGTTTCTCCTGCTGATGGGATTCGCGCATTGGCTGATCCCCTTGCATGGCGCACTGGGCGCAGCACAGGCTTATATGGCAAGCTATCTGGTCTATTTCCTGCTGTGTTGCGGCATATTCATTATTTACTGTAGGCGAGCATGACCCCCTTAATTCACGTGCTGGGTGCGGATATTCCTCATCATAATCAGACGGTACTGCGTTTCTTTAACGACGTGCTGGCCCCGACGCTGCCCGCTGAGCAGGTGCGGCGCTTTATGGTGGTGGCTCCGGAGAAGGCCGCATGGCTGCAAAATTTGCCGGCGCTGGCCGTCGACTGCTATCCCGATAAACGTGCGCTGGCGAAAGCGCTTGTCGCGCAGGCCAGAGCGCGCCGTGATACCCGTTTCTTCTTTCATGGCCAGTTCAACCCGTGGCTGTGGCTGGCGCTGCTGACGGGCGGCATCCGTCCCGCCCAGGTTTATTGGCACATCTGGGGCGCGGACCTGTATGAAACGGCTAGCGGCATGGCTTCTCGTCTGTTCTATCTGATGCGTCGCCGTGCGCAGGGGCGCATTGGCCGAGTGTTCGCAACGCGCGGCGATTTGAACTATTTTGCGCAGCGGCAGCCGCAGATTCCCGCCCAATTACTTTATTTCCCCACGCGCATGGACCCAACGCTGGCTGCGTCAAGCGACCTGAAAGGCCAGGCCGGGCCGATGACCATTCTGGTCGGCAATTCCGGCGATAAAACCAACCGGCATATTGAGGCGCTGCGGGCGATTCACGAGCAGTTTGGCGAGCGTGCGCGGGTGATCGTCCCCATGGGCTATCCCGAGAATAACGATGACTATATTGCGCAAGTCCAGCAGGTCGGCGATACGCTGTTCGGGGTGAAACGCTTTCAACTGCTGCGTCAGAAGATGGCGTTTGACGATTACCTGGGAATGCTGCGCCGTTGCGATCTGGGCTACTTCATCTTTGATCGCCAGCAGGGCATTGGTACGCTGTGCCTGCTAATACAGTTCGGCGTTCCGTTCGTCATTAGCCGTCACAATCCGTTTTGGCAGGATCTGCAGGAGCAACATTTGCCGGTGCTGTTTTACGGCGAACCATTGGATGAGGCGGATGTACTGGAAGCGCAACGGGCGCTAGCTCGGGTCGATAAACGGCACATTGCGTTTTTCAATCCAAACTATATTCATGGCTGGCGTCAGGCACTGGCGCTGGCGGCGGGAGAACCGGTATGACCGAATGGCAGGTCTGCGGACTTCTGGGGGTGTACCTCGTCTCCGTGCTGTTCATCCTGTTTCTGACGTGGCAAGAGTTCAGACGGGTGCGGTTCAACTTTAACGTGTTGTTTTCGTTATTGTATCTGCTCACGTTTTATCTCGGCTTCCCGTTTACCTGCCTGCTGGCGTTCCGGTTTAATGTGTCGGTAGTCCCGGCGCAGTACCTACTGATGGCTCTGCTATCGGCGACGGTGTTCTACGCCATTTATTATGTGGCGTATAAAACCCGGCTGCGCGCCTCGCCTGCCGTTTCTTCCCCCCCGATGCTGAGCTTCTCCCGGGTAGAGACGCACCTGGTCTGGGGACTGCTGGCGCTGGTGGCGGTGGTGACCGTCGGCATCTTCTTTCTCCACAACGGTTTCTTGCTGTTTAAGTTGCGGGCTTACAATCAGATCTTCTCCAGCGATGTGTCTGGCGTAGCGCTGAAACGCTTTTTCTATTTCTTTATTCCGGCGATGCTGGTGGTCTATTTCCTGCGTCAGACGCAACGTGCCTGGCTGGGATTCTTGCTGGCGACGGTGGCTTTCGGCATGTTGACTTACATGATTGTCGGCGGAACGCGGGCCAACGTCCTGATCGCCTTTTCGCTGTTTCTGTTTATTGGCATCGTGCGCGGGTGGATCTCACTGTCGATGTTGGTTGCGGCGGGATTGATGGGGATCGTCGGGATGTTCTGGCTGGCGCTGAAACGCTATAGCCTTGATGTCAGCGGCGCCGAGGCGGTTTACACGTTTCTGTATCTGACGCGGGATACGTTTTCCCCATGGGAAAATTTGGCCCGGCTGTGGCAGTTTTACGACGAAATTCATTTCCAGGGACTGGCGCCCATCATTCGCGATTTTTATGTCTTTATTCCCGGCTGGCTGTGGCCGGGACGACCTGCGCTGATCCTCAACAGCGCCAACTACTTCACCTGGGAAGTGCTGAATAACCACAGCGGACTGGCGATGTCGCCCACGCTGATCGGCTCGCTGCTGGTCATGGGCGGCGCGGCGTTTATTCCGTTGGGCGCCGTGGCCGTCGGGCTGATTATCAAGTGGTTCGATTGGCTTTATGAGCGCGGTCGCCAAAGTTCTAATCGCTATAACGCGGCGATTTTGCAGGCTTTCTGCTTTGGCGCGATATTCAACATCATCGTGCTGGTCAGGGAAGGGATGGATGCCTTCGTCTCTCGGGTGGTGTTTTTCTGTCTGGTCTTTGGTGCTTGCCTGGTGCTGGCCAAGCTATTGTATTGGCTGCTGCTCGTGGGAGGGGTTATTCGTCAGCGCTGGCGGATAACCCCGCCCCCCAAGACGGAGCAACATACTGCGCCCGCGAGTCAGCGACGCTAATAATGGGGAAAATAATGGAACACAATGGTGCGATCCCACAGTACCAGATTCGCGGGATCCCTCTCTACGGCTTCGAGAACATGACGCAGTGCGTGGACTATCTGCTGGCAGGCGAACAGGTCAAAACCGGTACGTTGGTGGCGATTAACGCCGAAAAAGTTCTGGCGACAGAACGGGATTCCGCGCTGAAGGCGCTGATTGACGCGGCGGAATACAAATATGCCGACGGCATCAGCATTGTTCATTCTATCCGGCGGAAATATGCCGGTGCCCGCGTGGAGCGCATCGCCGGGGCCGACCTCTGGGAAGCCTTGATGCAGCGCGCCGGCGAGCGTGGAACGCCGGTCTTTCTCATCGGCGGCAAACCCGAGGTGCTGGCCCAGACGGAACGGGAGTTGCGTTGTCGCTGGCAGGTGAATATCGTCGGCTCGCAGGACGGCTATTTCAGCGTTGAACAGCAGACGGCGTTGTTCGAGCGCGTGCGCGACAGCGGCGCAAAGCTGGTGACGGTAGCGATGGGCTCTCCCAAGCAGGAACGAATCATGCAGGACTGCCGTCTGGTGTATCCTGAAGCGCTTTATATGGGCGTAGGCGGTACTTACGACGTATTTACCGGGCACGTGAAACGCGCGCCAAAACGCTGGCAGAACCTGGGGTTGGAGTGGTTGTATCGGCTGCTGTCTCAACCCAGCCGGATCACGCGGCAGATAAAGCTATTGCGCTATCTGGCTTATCACGTCAGCAGACGCCTGTAGTCCGGCTTCCTCCCCGCGTTTGCTTGAATGCTATCGATTGAGTTATAAGCAAACGCATACCTTTCTTATTTAGTTATAACTCCTTCCCCGAAGATGTTAATCCCAACAGCATTGCTGTATCTTTTCCGGCGCCCTGTTTCGGGCGGCGTTTTTTTGCGCGAGAGGTACCGTTGACCGTTGCCGGCGAAATAAAACAATTCATTAACTCGGCAGAAACAAACACAACATGGAATGATAGAGGATTTATGACAAAAAAAGTCAAAGAAGATCAGCTCCACCGGGGTCTGGAGGCAAGACATATTGAACTGATCGCGCTTGGGGGCACCATCGGCGTCGGTTTGTTTATGGGCGCGGCGAGCGCGCTGAAGTGGGCCGGTCCTTCCGTCCTGCTGGCGTATATCGTAGCTGGCCTTTTTGTGTTCTTCATTATGCGTTCGATGGGCGAAATGCTGTTTCTCGAACCGGTGGCCGGTTCGTTCGCCGTATATGCTCACAATTATCTCAATCCCTTTTTCGGCTATCTCACCGCCTGGAGCTACTGGTTCATGTGGATGGCCGTCGGTATCTCGGAAATCACGGCGATAGGCGTTTACGTCCAGTTCTGGTTCCCGGAACTTCCCCAGTGGATACCGGCGATAGCGGCCGTCGTGCTGGTGGCGGGCGCCAATCTGGCGGCGGTGCGCTTGTACGGTGAAATCGAATTCTGGTTCGCGATGATCAAAATCACCACCATTATCGTGATGATTGTGGTCGGCGCGGGCGTGATTTTCTTCGGACTGGGCAACCACGGCGAAGCAATCGGTTTTGCTAACCTGACGGCACATGGCGGCTTCCTGGCCGGCGGCTGGAAAGGACTATTGTTCGCACTGTGCCTGGTGGTTGCCTCGTATCAGGGCGTGGAACTGGTGGGTATTACGGCAGGCGAAGCCAAAAACCCGCAGGTGACGTTGAAACGTGCCATCAATAATATCCTGTGGCGTATCCTGATCTTCTACGTGGGCGCGATTTTCGTCATCATCACTATCTTCCCATGGAACGAAATCGGCACTACCGGCAGCCCCTTCGTATTGACCTTTGCCAAAATCGGTATCACGGCGGCGGCAGGTATCATCAACTTCGTCGTGCTGACCGCAGCGCTGTCCGGCTGCAACAGCGGCATGTATAGCTGTGGGCGTATGCTCTTCTCCCTGTCCAAAAACCGTCAGTTACCGGCAGCCTTGGGCAAAGTCACCGCCAGCGGCGTACCTGCGGCGGGCGTAATGGTCTCTATCCTGTGCCTGATCGCCGGGTCGGCCCTGAACTACCTCATTCCTAATCCGGAAAAAGTCTTCGTCTACGTGTATAGCGCAAGCGTTCTGCCGGGCATGGTGCCGTGGTTTGTGGTCCTGGTCAGCCAGCTGCGTTTCCGTCGCAAACATCAGGCTGCCATTGCAGGTCACCCCTTCAAGTCAATCCTGTTCCCGTGGGTTAACTATCTGACGATGGCGTTCCTGCTCTGCGTATTGGTTGGGATGTACATCAATGCAGATACCCGTCTGTCGCTGATCGTGGGTTTGATATTCCTGGCCTTCGTCAGCATGATTTATGCGGTTCTCGGTCTGGGTAAAAAGCAGGCTGAAGTGAAATAATCACCCGTAAACAGCGGGTGGGAAAGCGGTAGAGTCGATGATTTTAAGGGAAATGAGCAAAGCGTAAGCAAACGCGCTCTTTCTACGAAAAAGCACTAGACAGGCTTCTATTAAATCCGTAGTATCCCCACCCGCAACGGCGCTACGCGCCCGTAGCTCAGCTGGATAGAGCGCTGCCCTCCGGAGGCAGAGGTCTCAGGTTCGAATCCTGTCGGGCGCACCATTCGAAGCATTTATATGAATGTAGTGCGGGAGCTGCGGAGGTACTTAATGACTCCGTGAGAAGTGAGTACCGGAAACGTAGTAAAGAAGTGGTAATATGGTGGCTATAGCTCAGTTGGTAGAGCCCTGGATTGTGATTCCAGTTGTCGTGGGTTCGAGTCCCATTAGCCACCCCAATTTCTAAAGTTTGTGACATGCGAAGGTGGCGGAATTGGTAGACGCGCTAGCTTCAGGTGTTAGTGTCTTAACGGACGTGAGGGTTCAAGTCCCTCTCTTCGCACCACACAAGCTCAGATGTCAGTGACATCATGAAGTAGTAGTACAGCATCACCCGTCGGCGAGTAGCGCAGCTTGGTAGCGCAACTGGTTTGGGACCAGTGGGTCGGAGGTTCGAATCCTCTCTCGCCGACCACTATTCTCAGGGTCTTGTTTGCGTAGTAGACAGGGCCATAAAGAAACCGTTGGTGAATTTCACCGGCGGTTTTTTTTCGTCTGTTGTTTGGTCTCGTGTCATGCGAGCGATCTGCCGACGTCTCACTCATTTTCCCGGCTTACTTCTTCCTCTTCACCACGCTGCCAGAGTTGTTTTTGGCAGGCTAGTTTACGTCCTAGGTATCAACCCTATTCAGGACAAGACTACACAGAGGGACTATCCACTTCATCTTCCTTCTCGGGTATGGCTGAAATAATCATCTCAGAAACCATCCTTCGTTATTGAATGCCAATACACCTATCTATAGATATAGTCTCTTTACTTATCTCGATAACTTTATTTCGGAAATATCTCCTTATTTTATGCCGTGATAGTTTCATGATAATAAAACAGTTGAATGAGGAAGATGTTAGTGTCAACCTCATCTTAAGTCAGCGACAGTTTTCCATCGGTAATAATTTATTCTTCCTCTTTATTTAGCATAGTTATCAATCAATAAAAGGGATTTTTCATTTATTAAGGAGAATAAGAATGATTTCATGTTTGACGGAAACACGCTTTCACTTTAGCTTTTTATATGAACGAATGCGGCATAGGAAAATCTTGTGGGTGGTAAAGAATCCGCGTCAATTAAATAAAGCAATCCTTGATAGCGTTCATTCATTATTATCAAAAAAAGAATTTATTGACGAGAACGATATTTGTTTGCTTGAAGAAGCCTATGGAACGTTAAGTCCTGCTGAGATTTATTTAGCTGAACGTTATGGCGTGCCCTCACACCACATACTCAGTGCGGAAAATATCATCGAGGCGCGCCACTTTGATGAAATGTGTCTGCAAAACGTCCTGTCGCGTTACGCGCAACGTGGGCGCAAAGGCGCCATCGTGTTTCGGGATTTCGCATTGGATACGCGTTGGATGACTTTTTTTGACGGCCGCGTCGTTAACGCGCATTTCGCCATGCTGCCCTACGCATCGGGCCAGTATGCCATCGAGCAGGCCGCCGCAACGGGCGAGAACCGGAAGCTAGAACGAGCGGCGGGCGCCACGTTACATTATCTTGATGGGGTTCGCGATACGCTGTCTCTTATCGCACAGGAGGCGTTGCTCAACCTTTGGAACCTGCCGTCGATATGGGCGGTCAAGGGCGAGTCCTACTTGATTGCTTTCCGGCTTCTGGATGACTATCTGAATACCGGGACGGCTTTTAGCCGGCGAGATGTAATTCAGCGAGACATCGCCAATGGCTATGGGCTATTCGCGCGAGCAACACTTTCGGAGGATGAAAAGTGCCTTGCCCAGAAAAACTTTCTGCGTATGAAAAGGAACTTCATCTACGAATAACAAAAACAAACCATTTTTTATTTCAACCTATTAAGGCATCGTGCCGCACGAACTCTCTTATTATTCTATTTCTATGGAGAAGTCATCACGACGACGCGTTTAAATGATTATAAAAATAGTATTGATTTGTGATGATTAACATAATGGCAATAATAACTTTCGACAGTAAGGGACGTCATTTCATTGCTTAATTATTTTTCCCCGAGAAATCATTTTTCAAAATGGGATGACCCTGTACAGGATCGTAGTGCCGTATAAAAAACATAATCGGTTCCGTTATTCCGCTATATCAATTTTGTGTGCCGCCGGTATCAGGCTGCCGCGTGTGAATGTTGGCTCTTTTTGCCAATAAGGCGAAAGGGGATGCCGTGCAGGCATTCCCCTATATACTAAAACTGTGTCGACTGCGTCAGCGTCGGATCGATAAGAAAGTAAGTCTTCCCATAGACGGCGTCATCATCAATGACCTGCTGGATCTGGCGAGCTACATCTTCCCGATGGATCAACCCGAAAGCTTCCTCTTGTACCCGGATGGACAGGCCGGTTCCTGACCCGGACTTGAGACCGCCGGGTCGGAGTATGCATCCGTTCAATCGGCTGGTCTTCAGCCAGCTTTCCGCTAACGATTTTTCCCGAACAGCGTGGCCGAAGATCTCCCGCGCTTTCGGCGACAGCAAATGCCAGCTTTCCCCGCAGCCAATGGACGTAACCAGCACCATGTGGCCGATACCGTAGCGCTCCGCGCTATCGATGATAAGCCGATTACCGGCGTAGTCGGCCTCCGCGCTGCCCAGCGTGGAAACGATCCGCGCCTGCGGACCCGCAGTTTCGCAGGCGGTCTGGACGCTGCGCGCATCCAGCGCATCCCCTTCTACTACCGTGGCGCCACACTCACGCAGCGCCTGTGCCTGCTCGGCGTTGCGGACCAGCGCGGTAATGGCGCGCGACTCCTGCAACCCCAGCGCCACCAGCGCCCGGCCGACGCCGCTCGCCCCGCCAAAAATCAGCCACGGATGTTTTTCCATCAGTTCGTTTCCTGTTTCGCTACACGATTTGCCCATCGCGACATCCAAATGTTTCATCTGTTAAGCCGCTGCCTGTGGTAACAGTAACGGCGGGATTAACGTTTGCAAAGCCTGCAGTAGATTGCTTGCCCAGAAACGTCCGTCCGCCGTGAGATGAAAACGCGCGCCGTTCAACCGCAGCAGACCGCATAGTTGCCATTGTTGCAACAGCGGCAGCAAAGGCGTGGGATCGTCCAGCACACGCGCCAGATCGTAATATCCGGCATCGATGCCGCCCTGCAGATCCAACCGCCAGCGGTACTGATCGCTTTGGGGCGTCATCATGGCAATGGGTTTACGGCCTTCGCCGATCGCCCGGTAATAGTCGTCCAGATGACGCGCCATCATGTAAGACTGCCCGCGCAGACTTCCCCCCGCGCCGCTGCCGAGCGCAAGATAGTCCGCGCCCTGTTTGATGAGCAGATTGTACAGATTGCGTTCACGGGTGTGGCGAGACCAATGACTGTTACTAAGCTGACGCCAGTTTTCATCCGCCAGGAATTGCTCCCCGATCAGGTAAAGCTCGCGGCACAGGCTCACGTCGGGCAGCGTTACCCGCTGATTTTCGACGGCTTTCGCCAGCAGGGTATTGGGCAGCAGGTTCAGGGCGTAGAGATCGACCCCGTCCAGCGGTAGATCGCGTACGATCGCCAAATCTTCCCGCCAGCTTTCTACCGTCTGATCCGGCAGGCCAAACATCAGATCGCAAATGATGGCCGCGCGGTCGCGTTCAGCCAGTTTGCGGATAAATGCCATCGCTTCTTCCCGGTTGGCCCGGCGCCCCAGCCGCTGACGGACGCGTGTCTCGAAGGTCTGAATGCCGATAGAAAAGCGGTTGGCTCCGGCTTCCAGACAGGCGTCAATGCGCTCATCGTCGAAGTTGAAGATGCGCCCTTCGACGGTGATTTCGCAATCCGACGCCAGCGGCAGCTGCTTACGCAGTGTGCTGATAATCTGGTGAAGCTGTCGGGCCGTCAGCGCCGAGGGGGTGCCTCCGCCCAGATAGATAGCGTGGATTGGTGAAGACTGGTGCAGCGGACTGTCCGCTTCCAGGTCCAGTTCTCGCATTAGCATGTCGCAATAACGCGCGATAGCTTGCTCATCTTGCTTGTTCTGGTAAAAACCGCAAAATTTGCACTGCGTGGCGCAGAACGGAATATGCACATACAGCAAGCGCTTGTTGCCGGTCTGAGTGGTACTCAGCAACCCCTGCCAGGCGGCATCGATTTCCCCAGAAGGAAGTGGTCTTTGCTGGCGCCAGGGCATGGTGGCCCAGCGACCGCTAAAGGGAAGTCCGTGTTCAGCTGCGAAAAAAGGTGAAAGATCAAGAGACATAGATGGCGTGTTCCTCTGTAAATCTGCCGGTCACTCTTGAATGTAAATGAAAATAGAAATCATTTATCTCCGGAGATGGAGGAAAAGCATAATACAGCCGCTCGATGGGAAAGTTGACGTATATCAGTAGAAAATCCGACATTGTGTCGGTAAAGGCTCTGAAAAGGGCCAAAATTCATTAAATTTTGTTAATGTGCTCGCCACCGCCTCACCGGAGCAGTGAGACCAACGGCGCAAAGAAATAATCCACTCTTTTCGCCCCATCGTCGCTCGGCCTAGTGATAAATCACGTTGTTCTTTACGCGAACGAGCACTTTTCTATGGTTTTTAATAGATTGCAAGCTAAGTAAATTCTTGCTTAAAAATGATAATGATTGTTATTATCTGAGAAGGGATAGGGGCGCCTTTTGACCAAGACCTCCTATCTTCATGAAAATTATAAGGTCATGTTTAAGCTTGCTGAATCACTTCACCCGGTGTTCAAAAAAGCGCTAACCCCACATGCACTTGGGTTTCAGGGGATTTGCATGCGTATTCTTGTGGTTGACGACGATTCTGTTCATTGTCACTGGCTCTGCGAAAAACTACACGCTCACGGCCACTCTTGCCGTATCGTTCATGACGGCGGCAATGCATTAAAAGCGATACAGCAAGAGGTTTACGACGTTGTCCTGCTTGACCGCATGTTGCCGGTGATGGACGGCTTTACCGTGCTGCGCGAACTCAAAGATCGGCCACACCCTCCCATCATGCTGCTTTCCACGCTGGACCGCGACGTTGACCGCGTGATGGGGCTTGAGCTGGGCGCGGAAGACTACTTGGGAAAACCCTTCAATTTTGACGAGCTGCGCTTACGGCTGAATATCATGGTCGGACGCGCTCGTCGACGTACTGAGTCCAGTTCCGTACTGACTTTTTTCGATCTGAAGGTCGACTGTCTGCAACGCACCGTATGGCGAGATGGGAAACGCATTGAGCTGACCGACAAGGAAATTAAGCTGCTGATAATTCTGATGGAATCCCCCGGCAAAGTGTTCAGCCGAATGCAGCTGTTAGAGCGAGTATGGGGGTATCATTTCAACCCGCAGACTAATCTTATCGACGTTCATATGTCCAAGCTGCGCGCTAAAATCGACAAGGGTTTCGCGCAGCCGCTCATCAAGACACAGCGCTCGGTCGGCTACTGTTTAAGTGTGGAAGAGAAGGCGCTTCCTCTTTCCAATGACCGTATGGAATTACCCCAATAAACGTGCTGAAACTGCGACTCAGGGGGTTGGCGGCTGATAGTGGTGTCGCCCACGATCAGTACGTATCGTATACGGTAGGCACACGGTTAAATCATAAGATTCATCTCTGCTTTTGACAGTCACCTTGCCCTAAATCACCGTTAACCTCTTCGTCCCGGGATTGTCAGTAATTCGGTATGGGATATTTTGACGCAATCCTCTGTTTTCTATGTAAAAATGAATTTTCACCCCGATGCGGCCAATTCAGAAAAGCGACGAAATAAATCCTCAACTTCTCTTCATAACCTCTATCTGAGGATGTCAAAACTGCGGCCAGTGACATCGCTCGTCACGATCTGCCACCCGCGAGCCGTCGTTTTGCCCGCACGCTCGTCTCAGCGGTGAGCCGGACTGCGATGCCCCCGCGGCGTTACGCCTGCCGGGGGAAGGTCGCTATTTTTTTTTCGAGGCTGTGCTGCTCCCGGCAAAGATCGACCGCTTTCAAATCGGACAAGAAGGACTGACGCCAGTGGCTGATGTCATTGCGGTTGATCACCGCCATCATGTCGCTGTGACGGGCGATCCTCTCCGCCAGCGGCATCGTTAACGCTTGATCCAGCGCGCTGGCGACCTGATCGCGATCGTACGGATTGACGATCAGCGCGGAGGTCAGTTCATTCGCGGCGCCGGCGAATTTAGACAGAATGAGCACGCCCGGATCGTTTGGATCCTGTGAGGCGACGTACTCCTTGGCGACCAGATTCATGCCGTCGCGTAGCGGCGTGACCAGTCCGACCTCGGTGTAGCGGAAAATCTTCATCAGCAGTCGGCGTTCAAAGTGCTGATTGAGGTAGTACAGCGGCGTCCAGTTCAGCGTGCCGTAGCGGCTATTGATGCGCCCAGCCTCGGTTTCCAGCTGATGGCGGATGTCCTGATAGGCCTGCACGTCGCCGCGCGAAGTCGGGGCGATCTGCGTATAGCGGACGTGACCGCGATGCTGTGGATAGTGCTCCAGCAATGACTCGAAGGCCAGGAAGCGTTCGGGCAGCCCCTTGGAGTAGTCTAAACGCTCTACCGCGATGACGTTCTTCAAATTCACCAGGCCGCGACGGGCCTCTTCCAGCTTGGCGGGCAGCGGACCCTCCGCCATTTTGCGGATGCTCTCCGGTTCGATCCCGATAGGATACACCTCGGTGCGGAACAGGTTGCCGAACGCGCTGTAAGTCTGTTCGCCGACGGTTTTAACGGGCGTCAGCAGGGACAGGCTTTCGAGAAACGCCTGACGGTCATGTTCGGTCTGGAATCCCAGCAGGTCATACTCACACAGTTTTTCCAGCAATTCCTCGCAGGGCGGCAGCGCGTTGAAGATATCCGGCGCCGGGAAAGGGATATGCAGGAAAAAGCCCATCCGATTGTTCAAGCCCAATTGACGACATGCGGCGCCGAACGGCAGCAGATGGTAGTCGTGAACCCACAGAATATCGTCCTCTTTCACCAGCGGTTGCAGGCGTTCCGCCAGCAGCGTATTGACGCGGCAATAGCCTTCCCACGCGCTGCGGTCGTACGACACCAAATCGAGACGATAGTGGAAGGCGGGCCAGAGAACGGTATTGGAGAACTGGCAGTAATACTCTTCGTAATCTGTATGGCTTAGGTTAAACGAGGCGTAGGTGATGCCGTCGTTTTTCTGGATCCTCAGAGGCAACGGATCGTCGCTGATGTCTCCGTTCCAACCGTACCAAAGCCCGCCGCTGCTTTTGAGCGCATCCAATATGCCGACAGCAAGACCGCCGGCGCTCTGTCTCTTGCTATCGGGGGCGGCAATTCTATTTGATATGACGACTAATCGACTCATAGCTTTAGCTCCTTACCATTGAAATTTTGTTTTCATACATGGCCTGCTGCTGTGTGAGCCAAAGATGGACCGCTGCCACGTTGGCGAGTCGGTAGCGCGCTTCGCTGGGCCCTGGGCCGACTTTGACGGAAATGCCGCCGAGGGCGTTCACCTGACGGAAGCCAGCTTCGTCGGTGGTATCGTCGCCGATGAAAAGCGGAGTGCGTCCGGCGAAAGGCGAAGATTCCATGAAGGTTTTGATGGCGGCGCCCTTGTTTGCCCCACGTGGTTTCAGTTCCACCACGCATTTGCCGGTTTGTACGGTCAGCTGCGGATAGCGCTCACATAGCGACTCAGCCAGCGCGGTGACCTCCGGCTTATAATCTGGGGCCTGACGGTAGTGCAACGCGAAGGACGCGCCTTTGTTTTCCAGTCGGCAGCCGGGAAGCGCGGCCAGCGCGGCGGTTAGCGCTTCCTGCAAAGGGCCGACGATATTGGCGGGAAGGCGCGTATCATGACGTTGCCCGCTGATTTCGCGTCGTTCCGCGCCGTGGATCCCTGCTGCGGGCAAGATGAGCGGGGCGACCAGCGCGTCCAGCTCTGCGATGGGACGTCCAGAGATTAACGCCAGCGCGCCATCGTTACCGGTAAACAGGGTACGCAGCGTATTGCAAATCTCGGGTGGGACGACCACCTGTTCGGGGGTGGGCTGAATTTCGGCCAGCGTACCGTCGAGATCGATGAAAAATGCATAAGCATCTAAGCGTAAAGGGGGTTCTGGTGCCTTATCTGTCATCGTACCGCTCCTCCTTTTAAGAAATCATTTGGAATCCATTTGGCGCTGAGTTGCTGCTGCGCCCGTTAGCTCCTTTAGCTGATCCATCAAATTAAGGCAGTAACGTTAATTATAGGTAGCGATGAATAATTCGCTAACTAAATGATGGTTTTTTATCCATGATATGTGACGACATTTCAACCCTGTATTTTATGTGGATTTTGCTTTTTGTATTGATTATTAAGTCTTTTAAGATTTTTTATTGCTGTTCTATCTTAGTCTCATACGGTATATGTCCCACTGATTCAGTGTGCTATATTTTTAAGCTAATACGCTGTTTTCAGCAGTCTTTCCTCCTTTTTCCGGCCTGACCAAAACCTGGTTGAACTCGACGCGAAGAGTAACCTATGGCTTCTCACCTAATTGATCTTCTTCTGATTGGAAACAATTTCGGCGCCGCCGACATGCGTGAGGTAGGGTCTGAACGTAATTGACTGACGGAACAGGTGCAGGGGGTAAGTCGCGCTACGCGTCTCCGAATTGCTTACCGAGGGCAAGATGATTGCCGCCGAGTCGCGGCGTTTCTTCGAAACGTTTTGGAGGTCGGCTGGTGTACTGGTTGCGGATCCTCGTTTATGCGCGGCTGAAGAAGATAATAAGCCAGTTGCGTCAGCGATAAGGAGCGAATTTGATCCACACTCAACATCTGATCAAACGCTTCGGCGATCGCGCGGCGCATAACGACATCAGTCTCGACGTCGCGAAGAGGAACGTGGTGGCGATTATTGGGTCGTACGGCTCGGGAAGTCGCCGCGGCTACGCTGGATGAACTTGCTGGAGTCGCCGCAAGCAGGCACGATTATCATCGGCGAACACACGCTGGACCCAGAGCGGGTGCATTAAGTGCTGCAGTCCATTGAGCTGCTGGCGAAAAAAGACACCACAATGGCGATTTCACCCACGAGAGGCCGTTTGCCTAAAGCGGTGGCGGTTCAGGTGATTGTCATGGCTGACGACCGCCTTGTGGAGCAGGGACCGGGGGAACAGGTCATCAGTTTTGCCGACAACCTGCAGACGCAGCGCCCCCTGCGGCCGTTACCGACGATTCAGGAATCGACAGAGTCTGTGATCTGATCGATTCTCACTTTTGTTACGCCCGGCGTTGTCCGACGGCGTCACCGTTAGGAGTTTCCCATATGAGAGTGAACCCTCAGCATGAACCTTTGGCGCAGTATGTTCAGGCGTTCCGCCACGATATGCACCAGTATCCCGAACTGTCTCATCAGGAGTTCGAAACCACCCGTAAAATCCGCTCCGAGCTGGAAAAAGAGGGCATTCGCATCCTCGACCTGCCGCTGAAAACCGGGCTGGTGGCAGAGATCGGCAGCCCCGAGGCGGAGCCGATGGTCGTGGTGCGCGCGGATATTGATGCCTTGCCGATTGAAGAAGAGTCCGGCGTCGCGTTCAGCTCTCACCACCAGGGCGTGATGCACGCCTGCGGGCACGATTTTCATACGTCGGCGGCGCTGGGCGCGGCGATATTGCTGAAACGGGCAGAGTCCGAGCTAAAAGGCCGGGTGCGCATTCTGTTTCAGGCAGCGGAAGAGACCGGATTAGGGGCGCCTGACGTCATCGCTACCGGCGCGCTGGACGGAGCGACGGCGATTTTTGGGATCCACAATGATCCAACGCTGCCGGTCGGCGTGATCGGGGGGAAGGATGGCGCACTGACCGCGGGCGTCGATCGTTTTGAAGTCAAGATCGCCGCCAAAGGGTGTCACGCGGCCAAACCGCACGAAGGTAATGATCCGATCGTGATTGTGGGACAGCTGATCGGCGCGGTGCAAACGATCATCAGCCGTAATGTACCGTCGGACAACAACGCGGTGGTGTCGATTACGCAGGTGCATAGCGGCAGTACCTGGAACGTCATCCCCGATACGGCCTATCTGGAAGGCACGGTGCGGACCTTTAGTGCGGAAGCGCGCGACCTGATTGAACAGCGTTTTCGGCAAATTATTGCGGGTATCGCCAGTACCTACGGTGCGGAGATTGAACTGCTCTGGCACGCCGGGCCGCCGTCAGTCGTCAATACGCCTCGTTGGGTGGAATTTTCCCTGCAGGTCGCCAGCGATGAGGGGTTCGAGGCTCGTCGGGTAGAAGCCAGTCCTATCGGTGAAGACTTTTCATTTTATCAGCAGCAGCTACCGGGTACGTTCATGATGGTCGGCTCCGGCGGGCCGTACGCGCTGCATCACCCTAAATTCCGGGTGGACGACCGGGTACTGTTCCCGACGGCGCATTATCTGTACAGCCTGGCGCGCAAGAGCCTGGAGCAACTGTCGCAGGAAGCATGATCACCGCAGCCACGAGGCTGATAAAGGGGGCCTTCTGGCATCCCCGTTGACCGTCGCAGATAAAGGCGGTCTCTTACCGCAAAGCCCTGGTTTTTGGCCGTAAGTGGTGATCTCGGGGCTGTCTTCTTTTAGCGACAGTTCCAGTCGCAAACTGTCGCCAAAAGAAGACGGATAACACATTGATTATCCATGCTTATTTATAATCAATGCCAGACTGTCTCTCACAGGTGACAGGCTGGCGTTTTTGCTTTTACGCCTTGGGATAGAGTCAGCAGCGACGGCATGACAGACTCAGTATTAAATCTTATTGTTTTTCAAATAATTATTAGTGGTTTGGCCTTTAAGATTAATCACTATGGCAAGAGTGGCACGGTTGATGCAGAATGCTCACCGTAGATGCTCATTCCATTTTCTATGTTTGCTTCGGCTTCATAACCCTGGGAATGACGCAGAGCCCTTATCGGTGCCTATCGTCCACCATGACATGAAGACTATTTCATGAAACGTTTCGGACATTACGTTGAGTGAGGCACCACCCCTAGTCTTTAAGACCTGATGTTTATTGACGCTTGTCGACGTTCGGCAAGCGTTTTTTTTTGTGGGTTGGACAGGGCACAGTGCAGCGATAGGGTTATTCAGAAGAGGGCCGGGTGATGGCGTTGGCAAGTTCACGATGGATCGCTGACCCTGCGCAATAGTTAAAAAGTTGATGTGAAAATTATTGCATCGGCAACAATTCAAGTTTCTCGCCGCTAGAGTGAATGATCAATCGCCCTCACCTATCAGCATGACAGACTCTGGCGATCGCTAAGTCAAATTATCAGAACAATTGCCAAATCTGCGCAACTTCTTGCGCACTTTCCAGCACAAATCACTTTTTGCGCAATGTTTGCAAACGATCTGCGCAT
>NZ_FNQS01000019.1:0-22734 GCF_900107885.1 Lonsdalea quercina
AGGCGGGCAAACACCGGGTGGTGTTCGCGGACGACGCGGTGGCGCTGGGCAAAGGCCCGGACCTGTTCTTCAACCTCGCCAGTCAGGGATTATCAGAAGGCGCGTACGTGCGCCAGTTCAGCTACCGGGAAGCGGTGCGCACGGCGGAAGTGGAGCTAAAAGACTACAGCTTCAAGACCCCGGCCTACGGCCTGTCGCACAAGAAGCTGGGCGAGGCGCTGGACCATCAGCGTGAAAGCTACCAGCACTACGACTACCCGGGACGTTTCAAGAAAGACCCGAGCGGCAAGGCGTTCAGCGGCCACCGGCTGGATGCGCTGCGCGCCGACGCGGTCACCGGACAAGGCACGTCAAACTGCGCGACGCTGATGCCCGGCAGCGCGTTTACCCTGACGGAGCACCCGAACCTGACGCTGAACATCGGCTGGCAGGTGGTGACCGTCAGCCACACCGGCACCCAGCCGCAGGCGCTGGAAGAGGAAGGCGGCGGCGAGCCGACGACGCTGACCAACACCTTTGGAGTGGTGAAGGCCAGCACCACGTGGCGAGCGAAAATGCCGCATCGCCCGATGGTCGACGGCCCGCAGATTGCCACGGTGGTCGGCCCGGCAGGGGAAGAAATTTACTGCGACGAATACGGCCGGGTGAAGCTGCAGTTCCCGTGGGACCGCTACGGGGCGAGCGACGACCAGAGCTCGTGCTGGGTACGCGTCAGTCAGGGCTGGGCGGGCGGTCAGTACGGCATGATAGCCATCCCGCGCATCGGTCATGAGGTGGTGGTGAGTTTTCTGGAGGGCGACCCGGACCAGCCGCTGGTGACGGGGAGAACGTTCCACGCGACTAACCCGACGCCTTACGTTTTGCCGGAGCATAAAACGCGTACCACGCTGCGCACCGATACGCATAAAGGTACGGGTTTTAATGAGTTGCGCTTCGAAGATGAAGTATCGCGCGAACAAATTTACGTTCATGCGCAAAAGGATGCGGATACGGTGATCAACCATATCCATCGCCAGAGCGTAGGGTTGGATCAACATCTGAGCGTAGCGCAGGATCAATATCAGCGGGTTGAACGTCACCGTCACCGAACGATCGGTCAGGATGATTTTGAACAGATCGGGCAAGATCATCATCAGGCGATCGGACGTAATTTCATTCAACAGATTGGTCAATCCCTGAAGCGGCTGATCGGCGGCGGTGAGATCACCAAGATCACGGGCAGTCGGCAGTCGACCATCAGCGGTTCGGAAGAGACGTTGATCGGCGCGCATCAGCGCACGGTGGTAAATACCGACAGCTACCTCAAGGCAGCGGACATCGTGCTGGAGGCCGGTCAGGCCTTAACGATCAAATCGTCTGGCGGCTTTATCAAAATCGACAGCGCAGGAGTGACCATCTCGGGAACGATCGTCAAGATCAACGACGGCGGCTCGCCGGGGACCGGTGTCGCGCCGTCCTCTATCGAACCGGATGCGCCGAATAAACCCACGCTGCCAGATGCGCCGGATCGTCGATAAGGAGATATCATGCCAAGTGCCGCACGTTTAGGCGACAGCTGCTCCGGGCATGGCTGTTTCCCCGCCACGCCGGTCATTCAGGGAAGCAGCGATGTCATCATCAACGGCAAACCCGCCGCCCGAAAAGGCGATATGGTGCTGTTGCACGCCTGCCCTTGTCCCACCATGCCGCATGCCTTACATCCCCGGTCGATCTCGGCAGGATCCAGTAATGTCATCATTAACGGTAAAGCGGCGGCGCGCGTAGGCGATGCCATCGGCTGCGGCGGTTCGGTCGCCGCAGGTAGCGGGGATGTGATCATCGGCGACACGCCGCATCAGTCCCCGATTAAATCCTGTGCGGAGCAGTCGGCCAGCAAGCGATCGCCGCTGCTGGCGTTGTCGCCAATGATGTTGCCGTGGAAAGGTCTGATGTCGTGGACGCCAACGGCCGAGCTGCCGCTGCCGACGGAAGCGTTGACGCTGGAACAGCGCAAAGCGCGTTACGCGGCGCGTAAACAGCTGGCGCAACAGGCGTCGACCAATCCGAATTTGCAAGCCGCCGCCAAGCGTCTGGCTGAAAACAATGACAGCATTTTACGCGCAGAGGCCGCGAAGTATGTCTATGATGTGGATGAATTTCGCCGTGGGAAGTATACGGAGCTTCCTCCCCCGCCGGTGGGGTTGTCTATCGTTGATCCTGAGCAGATGTTGTCAAATCAAAATAACCCTTATTTCAATAAAAAGTCCGGATTTGGGGCCGCGTTATTTAAGTCGGAGATCAATGGCGAAACGATGCTTACCTATCGAGGGACCGATAACTCGGTGACCTGCGCTAAGGATTGGAAAACTAATGGCTTACAAGGTTTAGGCTTGGAATCTGCCACATATAACCAAGCGATGGATTTAGCGAAACGCGTAACATTTGAATATGCAAATGAAAATATAAAGCTCGTTGGCCACTCGCTGGGGGGAGGATTAGCCTCTGCTGGCGTTAGTGCAACCAAACGTCCCGGCTATACCTTTAACGCTGCGGGTCTACATGCCAATACGGTCGCCCGGGCTGAGGGAGCCTCTTTGGAGGAGACGGCCGCACTGATCAAAACGCAGGCTGTCGATGGTGAGGTGCTGACCATGGCGCAGACCTACGGCAAGGCGGCGGTTCCGGTAATTTTGGGGGGCATTGGGTCGCTACTCGGCGGTTTGATCGGCGGCGGCTCAATGGGTGCGATGGTCGGGGCGGCATTCGGCATGATAAAGCTTTACGAAGGCGCTCTACCAAAAGCCGTCGGTGAGATGTCGTCGCTACCGTCACTGGGCGGATCGCCCATTGCCCGTCACGGTATGGATCAGGTGATTGCCGGGATTGAAACGCAGAAAAGAGAAGATATCAGCGCGATTAGTGGTGTACTTAAGGAGACGTGATGCAATGGTTAAAACGTATCAAGTGGGGATGTCTTTTTATCGCCAGCCTGTTAACAGCCTGCAATATAGGAGGACGGAGTATGGAAGCCAAAGAGCTGTTTGACCCGGCAACCGCTGCGCTATTGGAACACATTCGCTCGGGTGATGAGAGCAAAGCCAGAGAAATGCTTTCTCAGGGCGTTAAGCTTAATATTCATGGCAAAGAAGGCATAACTCCTTTGCAATGGCTGATTATTGAAACTCGTGACAAGAAAGCGGTGGGGATGAGTTTAACGCTCGGTGCCGATCCCAACTTTAAAGATGGGGATGGTGATACGGCGGTCAATACGGTAACCGGATTTAAAGATCCCGATTGGTTGCGGATGATGCTGGACGCTGGGGGCGACCCGAATACGTTGAGCAGTAACGGACAACCTCCTTTGTTCAGCGCGATCGGCGAAGAGCGTTGGGCGGATATAGAACTTTTACTGGCGCGCGGTGCAGATATTAATGCGCAAGATACGCAGAAAAGAAACAGCGCACTGTATGCGGCTTATTTGAACAAATATGAAATCGTCTACTGGTTGATGGAACACGGAGCCGCGGTTGAGGGTTACGATGATATCGGCTCTGATCTCGCTTGGAATGTTCATTTTAGCGAGTCGGTGATGTCTAAAGATGCGCCGCAACGTCCGTGGCTCATGAAGGTCAAGCAGGTGCTAGAGCAAAAAGGGGTCAGGTTCCCCCCTCCCTCTCCTCAAGAAGTTAGAGCGCAGTGGGAAAAGGATAAGTCTAAATAGATCATAGTCATCAGGGAACGATCGGATAATCGTTCCCTGACATTTTCCCCTTCTTGCAAAGTTACATATTCTCATTTATTCCCTCACGAAAAATATATATGTCACTGCGTGGAATAACGCCGTTATTTCGCGACGTTAATTATTTATTGTTATCCATTAATTAAAATTCAGGTTTATCAGATGAACGAAAACAACAGCCTGAGACTCTTTGAGATCATTCGAAATAAAACTTCGCCGCTGTACGCCATTATTGATGTGATGTGTTATCCGGCGCTGCCTGATTATTGGCGCGCCTTTCATCAGTCAGCCAAAAATCAGTGGCGTCAGCTTGATGCACCAATATTCCCTGACTCCTTACGTGCGGTCGCGCCGATTATTGTCGAACTTGAGGAAGGTAACTGCGGAGAAACGCTGCTGCTTTGGACTCAAAGCCAGGATTACGGCCATCAGGGGACGTTGCTGATGGCAGCCGACATGTCGCTTGATGAGATGGTGGAGTACTGGCAACAACGCGTGGTTTGCCGTGGCCCCACTGGGCAGGAGACGTTGTTTCGCAGCTATGGCCCAGATGCGCTGGCGTTGTGGTGGGCGACAATCAGTCCAGAGGCGCAAACGGATTTTCTTGCGCCGGCCCGGCAGCTATTTCTGCCGGCAGAGACCCGCGAGTTTTTGGATTATGTTCCCTTGCTTGAGGAGGAAATATCTCTCCCAGCGACGAACAATTATCAAATATCGCTGAATCAAACCCAGTTTGATCTCTTAACGCACGATAATCGGCTGCGTTGTCTGGCGAATCAGCTTTTTATGTATGTCAGCGAAAGAACGTTTTTTTTATTAGATATCGAACTACTGAGAAAACGTTTTATTAGCGGTATCGATCTGGCCAAAGGATTATATCCGCGCGCCACCGACGCCGAATGTGAAGCCTGGTCTGCTCATCGCTGGATTATCGGCAGCGAGTTTTATCTCCACCCTCATTTTATTCATCTGACCATGAACCACGCCCTGGGAAAATCTATTCAGCGGTTCAAAGCCGAGCCGTGCCATCTGGAAGACGTTCGAGCACACTACCACCGGCCTGACTGGATGAAGGGACTATCGCCTGACACATTGGAGGTCACCGAGTGACATTAACGACACCTTTAACCACGCCTTTTCTGACTGAAACACACGAAGACGCTGACGGATGGCTGGCACGCATTGACGAAGGCGGGTGTTTCATCGTGGCGGAAGCGGCCCTTAATGACGCGGCGCCGTGGCTGGCTGAGCGCTGGGGCGGCAGTCTGGAACACACCCGGCTGTACTGGGGCGAGGCTGGACGCGAGCATGCGTCCATCTCCCCCTATTGCATCCCGGTCACGGCCCAAAACTGGCCTCAGTTGGAAGAGTACCTTTGCACCCGCGAAGGCTGGGGTGTCGGTATACAGCTTGAGTGGTTTATGCAGGCCTATACGCCCGGACAGCAGCTGGTCGAGTTGGTCAGCCACCTGCGGCACTGGAGCCTGGTGGCGCTGCCGGATGGAGATAATGCCATTCTACGCATCAGCGACTGGCTGATAGTGAAACAGCTTTTGTCGGCCAGCACGGCGCAGGAGGCGACGGCCTTGTTCGGCCCCATTGCCCGCTTCTATGACATTGCGCCGGAAGGCGGCGTGTCGAAAGTGCTGACCCTCACACAGCGTGAACCTCATGATATCCCTGACACCTCGCCTCGCCAACTCAGCGACGCCCAATGGCAGGCTATCCTGGGCCCGTCCACGCAGAACGCCTTGGAAACCTACATGACTCACCTGCGCACCTACCATCCGCGATGGCAGTCCAACGACGACGACGCGCTGCTGGCATTTACTCAGCAACAGGTGAAACAAGCCGAATTGCAAGGATTCAACAATGACCGCGATATCGTGCGCTATCTGGCGCTGGCGACGGAGCTTAGCCCCGACTTTATCCATGAGCCTTGGGCGCAAATAGTCATGGCGGAACCGGAAATCATCGGAACCCAGAACAAGATGGATCGCCTCTACGCGGCAGCGGTGAGCCAACAGATCAAAGCATAAAAGGACGTAGTGCTATGGAACAGACGAAATCAGCGACGCTGGTCTCCAGCGAAGAGGCCGCAAGTAAGAACTTTTCCAGCGATAAAGCCATCTCTGGGGGATGTAAGAAATGCGCTTGTGAAATTTTCGTTCAATACTTATACGATTCGGGAAAACCCGTCCCTAACGCGCCTTTTGTCGTTACGGATAGCAATGGTACGAATATCAGCGGCCAAACGGATGAGAACGGCTATTTCAAAATCTACGATATGGGCTGCAATGGCTACGAGCTGAATATTCAGGAAGGAAGCGACGAGTTCGAACCCGAAGACACCGTCACCAATAATCCGGTACTACAGTCCAATCCCGAATATGCGGCACTCGCGGGCGAGTACTTCACGCTTTATTTATTACTCAGCAAAGAAGGATTGCTGGAATACGATCAGGAAGAGAGTCAGCGTTATAACGAAGTCGGCATCAACAGTCATGTTTATGGTGGTATGTATTTTTACTATGAAGATAAATATGAGCTGGCTTATAACCGCTTCATGGAGCTGAAGGACAGAATTAACAACGGCAGTCGAGAGCTGAAGCAGGCTATCAATAAAGTCCATCATAGCCTGTCAACGGAAGTCGCCAGTCACACGACTGAAACTGCTGTGCTCCTCTTTTGCCAGATCATCCTTGGATTTGTCCCTATTGTCGGGCAAGCGCCTGATGTGTATTTCATTGGCGAATGGTGCTGGGCTGCCTATAAAAATCCTGAGAATCTCGAGGACCCTTATTTTATTAGCGAGGGTGTATTAGATGTTATTGGCGTGGTACCCGGCGCAGGCCATGTTCTTAAATATGCGGGGAAGTCGGTATTAAAAGCGATTGGAAAAGTCGCTGGTGCCGTCGCTGATAAACGCGCTATCCAGCTCGCAATACGAGAAATTCGTCATCTGTCTGACGGTAATATCGTGCGATGGCTGATGGATTTTTCCTCCAAAATTAAAACGATCGCGATTGAAGCCATCGAGTTGCTAAATAAAATTGCCTTGGCCGTTGAGGGTATGTTGAAAGATGCGACCAACTCGGCGAAAAGCTGGATCGTGGCTTTTGCTAAAGACAGCTTTAATTCGATTGTCAGGGTACTGAAATGGCTGATAGAAAAATTCGAAAGCATCATCAATACCATTATCGAGAAAGTAGAATCCTTCATCGGCAAAATTGTGACCAAAAAGCCGGGTACGGCGCTGGGTAAAGGTAAAGCGACCAAAGCTGAACAAATGACGGCGGGGGCGACGAAACAGGAAAGTCGGGCTGCGGAAGCAGAAGCAGAGAACGTTGCGAAGAAAAAAGGGGACGAATTGTGTACGTCCGAATCGACTTGCGCAGGCGACCCGGTCGATGTCGCGACGGGTTATGTCGTTGACTGGCGCACGGATTTTCAGATTTCAGGGCTTTTCCCTCTGGCCTTGAAAAGAAGTTATCGTTCAGGAGGCCCCCGAATCTCCGGTTTGCTGGGGAAGCTTTGGCGCAGCAACTGGGATATGAGCCTCAAACTCGAAAACGACGTGGTGACGTTGACGGATGGGGAGTTTAACCAGGCCATATTCGCGGCGCCTGTTGAGGGCGAGTACAGCCTTTCTCTTTCCAATCCCGCATGGCGTTTAACGCGTCGACAAGGCGTATTGGTGCTACGCCATCGTGACGGGATGAGTTACTGGTTTGAACATACTCGCGGCGTGCAGCTCTGTCTGACTGCAGTAGAGGATAGCGTAGGCAATCGTACGTCGCTGCTGTGGGAATTTGGCGAATTACGATGGGTGGTGCTCGCGGATGAGCGTTTGGTGCATGTGGAAACGCAGCACGGGCGAATCACCTGCCTGACGTTATGCGATCGTCAGCGTCGGCCGCTACAGACGCTGGTTAACTACACCTATGATCAAAAAGGCTATCTGGTTAGCGTTCGTGCCGGAGAAGGACGCAGTTTTGATTACCGTTATTCGCCAGAAGGTTGGATGTTGCGTTGGTCCGATTTGTCGGAAACTTGGGTCGAACATACCTATGACAGCCAGGGACGAGCCGTGCGCGACCGTGCATCGGAAGGCTACTGGGCAGGTAGCTTCGACTATGACGATGAACAACTCACCACGTATTACCACAATGGGTTTGGTGGTGTGGCGCGCTACATCAGGGATGAACGCAACAATATTCTCAGTCATCAGACGCCCGATGGCGGCGAGACGCTGTACGAATGGGAACACAATCAGCTGGTGGCGCAAACTGACCCGTTAGGTCACCGCACAGAGTTCAAGCGTAACGACTGGGGGCAGATCACGACCGTGACGTTGCCGGACGGCGCGGTACACCACTATGATTATGATGATGATGCGCAATTGCTGGCGTACACCGATCCACTTGGCCATGTGTGGCAGTATCAGCGCAATGCTCAGGGTCAGGTGGTGGAAGTCAACGATCCGGAAGGACGCGAGTGGCTGCATAGTTATACCGATCAGGGCCTACTGGAAACCATCATCGGCCCTAACGGCGTGCTGCAACGTTATCATTACAACGCGCGAGGGCTGGTCAGTACGATCGAAGTGGATAACGCCCCCTCAGTACGATTCTTCTACGATGCGCAGGACCGGTTGACCGAGCGGCATATCGCTCGTGAGTCGCGCGTTCAGATTCGGCGCTGGGAATATGAAGGTTATCGAGAAGCGCCGTCAAAAGTCATCTATGAGGACGGTACCGAAACCACTTTTGGCTTTGATAAAGAAGGCAATCTCACCTCTGTTACCGATGCGTTAGGGCAGCAGCATCAGTTCCGCTACGGCGCATTTGATAACCTGATGGAAGCCACCGATCCACTCGGTGCAACAGTCCGCTATCACTACAATACGGAAGCTGAATTCGCCGGTGTGACCAACAGCCACGGTGACGCCTGGACTTACTCCTTTGACGAGTGTGGACGGCTTTCCGAAGAGCAACATTATGACGGGCGAGTATATCGCTATGCCTACGATGTGGCGGGCCGCTTAACGTGCCGAACCGCCCCCGACGGCAGCCAGCAACACTACTCGCATGATGCTTTAGGACGGGTGACGGAAGTCCAGTACCTCACCGCTGAAGGGGCGACGGAAAGCGTCACCACGCTGAACTATGACATCGCAGGACGCCTGTTGCGCGCCAGCAACGCCGACGCCTGCGTGGAATACGCCTATAACCGCTCCGGTCAGGTCATCTCTGAGCGGGTTAATGGGCAGGAGATACTCAGCGGCTACGATGCAAGCGGTTACCGCACGCAGGTCGACGGGCTGCTGGCGCCGCTGCAACAGCAGTGGCAGTCAGGGCGACTGTCGGCGTTGGGCGTAGGTTCGCATCAGGCCTTATCGTTCAGCCATACGGACGCGGGTCAGGAAAGCCTGCGGAGCAACGGCGCAGGCTTCGCGCTGTCACAGAGCTGGAGCGAGACCGGGCTGCTGGAGCGTCAGGCGCTGGTGAACGGTGGCGGCAGCGAGCCGCACCATCTGGAACGGCGCTATCGCTACGATGTGCTGGACCGTCTGGTGGGCATCAAGGACAGTCACTGGGGCGAGCAGGATTTCCGCCTGAACGGCAACGGACAGGTCACGGCGGAGCGCCGGAACGGACGCTGGCGTCAGGCAAAACTGTTTGGTTACGACAGTGAGCAGAACCTGTGCGAAGTGTCGGAAATTATGGCCTCGTCCGGCGTTCCGCTGTCGGTGTCTCAGGCGGTGTCGGAAGGGCAGCGTCGCTACGATGGCTCAGGGCGCATCGTCGAGCGCGGCGATGTACGCTATGAGTACGATGTCTGCGGCCGGTTAAGTCGCAAGCGAGAAGTCCGCGCGGGATTCCGACCGAAAGAAACACGCTACGAGTGGGATACGCAGGACCGTCTGCGGCGGGTGAGCCTGCCGGATGGCGCGCGCTGGCGATATGGCTACGATGCGTTTGGACGCCGGGTCAGCAAGGTGCGCGAAGGTCAGGTGGCCTCACTACAGTCGGTGTCGAAGGTCCAGTACCAGTGGGACGGCGACCAGCTGGTGGGGCAGGTGCAATACTATGCGGACGGCACCCCGGCGCGGGAAGTGCAGTGGGTGTATGAGCCCGGCAGCTTCCGGCCGCTGGCGCAGGTCGAACGCAAGGGAGACGACACCCGGCTGCACTATGTGGTGACAGATTTAGCGGGCACGGCGCGGGAGCTGTGCAGCGAAACGGGAGAAGTCCACTGGCGCGGTGAGCAGGGGCTGTGGAACGGACACCGTGAAGACCGCTTACCGATGGGGCTGAAGCGTTATCTGGGCGACGCGGCGAACGAAGAAGTGTACTGCGAGCTGCGTTATCAGGGCCAAATCTACGACGCGGAAACGGGGCTTTACTATAACCGACATCGTTACTATGATGCGGACAGCGGGCAGTATATCTCGCCGGACCCGATAGGGTTAAACGGCGGCATCCGACCTCAGTCCTATGTACACAACCCATTGGAGTGGGTTGACCCGCTGGGGTTGGTCAAAGTTGGCCGATGGATGAGTCCTGCCGAACATCAGCAAATGTTGGAAACAGGAAAAGTTGTGCAGAGCAATACCGGTACAACTCATGTTGCTTTCCCCGCAGATGTTGAAGCTTTTGGTAAACAAGCTAAGCCCGGAACAGTATATGCTGAGTTTGATGTGCCAGAAGGATCTTTGATTAAAACCAATGAAGGCTGGGCAAAAATTGTGGGTCCAGATTCTCTTGAAGGGCGTTTAGCTAAACGTAAAGGATTACCTGTTCCTGAAATGCCAAAAGCAGAAAATATAAAGGTAGCAGCACATAAAACCGAGAAAGGAATAGAAAAGAAATGCTAAATAAAATAAAGGATTGGATTCTATTAAATAGTAATTATAAAGTTGTAATCAATAAGAATGATTATACGGATAGCTTGGTTTTTGATTTTGAGGATGAAAGTAAGATCGCCCGTTTTACTGTGTGGGATGATAAATCATGTATGTTGGAAATAATGAATATTGATACCGAAAAATATATTATAAATGAGAGAAGAGAGCTGTCTGGGATAACTGAAATAATAGAGTCATTTAAAGAATTTAGCGATCTTCTCAAATAGATAATAAGCCGGAAGCGATCTCATGATCCTTCCGGGTTTTTATTTTACTAACTGGTCAGCCGTTATAAATTAATCTGCGTCTCAATAATAATTCTGCCCCTTTCCACCGTGACGGTAACGGGCATCCCGGTGATAAAGCCGGACTCTTCCAGCCAGCGGCCTTTAAGGTTGATGGCGGGGGGTGGGTTGGATTTACCATTATGCGAAGCGTATCCCACGGTATAGTAACGCTCTGTTGCCAATCTCTTCTCTTTTAGTCGCGGGTTTAACGCTCACGTGTGGTGCAGGCCTATAACCGCTCCGGTCAGGTCATCTCTGAGCGGGTCAATGGGCAAGAGATCATCAGCGACTACGATGCGAGCGGTTACCGCGCGCAGGTCAATGGGCTGTTGGCGCCGCTGCAACAGCAGTGGCAATCAGGGCGGTTGTCGGCGCTGGGCGTAGGCTCGCATCAGGCCTTATCTTTCAGCCATACGGACGCGGGTCAGGAAAGCCTGCGTAGCAACGGCGCGGGCTTCGCGCTGTCGCAGAGCTGGAGCGAGACCGGGCTGTTAGAGCGTCAGGCGCTGGTGAACGGCGGCGGCAGCGAGCCGCACCATCTGGAACGGCGCTATCGCTACGACGTGCTGGACCGTCTGGTGGGGATAAAAGACGCTCACTGGGGCGAGCAGGATTTCCGCTTGAACGGCAACGGACAGGTCACGGCGGAGCGCCGGAATGGGCGCTGGCGTCAGGCAAAACTGTTTGGTTACGACAGCGAGCAGAACCTGTGCGAAGTGTCGGAAATTATGGCCTCGTCCGGCGTCCCGCTGTCGGTGTCTCAGGCGGTGTCCGAGGGCCAGCGTCGCTATGACGGCGCAGGGCGCATCGTCGAGCGCGGCGATGTACGCTATGAGTATGACGTCTGCGGCGGGTTAGCCTGCCGGATGGCGCGCGCTGGCGATATGGCTACGATGCGTTCGGACGCCGGGTGAGCAAGGTGCGCGAAGGTCAGGTGGCCTCGTTGCAGTCGGTGTCGAAGGTTCAGTACCAGTGGGACGGCGACCAGCTGGTGGGGCAGGTGCAATACTATGCGGACGGCACCCCGGCGCGGGAAGTGCAGTGGGTGTATGAGCCCGGCAGCTTCCGACCGCTGGCGCAGGTCGAACGCAAGGGAGACGACACCCGGCTGCACTATGTGGTGACAGATTTAGCGGGCACGGCGCGGGAGCTGTGCAGCGAAACGGGAGAAGTCCACTGGCGCGGTGAGCAGGGGCTGTGGAACGGACACCGTGAAGACCGGCTGCCGGTGGGGCTGAAGCGTTATCTGGGCGACGCGGCGAACGAGGAAGTGTACTGCGAGCTGCGTTATCAGGGCCAAATCTACGACGCGGAAACGGGGCTTTACTACAACCGGCATCGTTACTATGATGCGGACAGCGGGCAGTATATCTCGCCGGACCCGATAGGGCTGGCGGGGGGATTGAGGCCACAAGGGTATGTGCATAATCCATTGGAGTGGTGTGATCCCTTTGGATTATCTTTAATTAGCCCAAAAACTATTCTTTTTTCTCAGGACAGTATTGCTGGTTCATTTTCGGATGGTGGTTCAATAAATGAATTAGTACATAGATTGAAAAATAATCCATCCTATATAAATGAGGTTGAACCTATTAGAAAAGTCAGGATGCGTGACTTACCGACTAATGTCCAAGAAAGGCTAATGTCCCAAGGGGCACATAAAGATTCAGTGTTTAGTTTGGATAATAGAAGATTGTATGCTGCAAAAGAGGCCGGCATATCAAAAATGCCTTCTAGGTGGGCAACTTCTGAAGAGTTGGCAGAGATAAATCTAAATAGACGCTTCTCCACAGAAACAGGTGGAAAAGGTATTACAGTAAGGAAGGTTTGCGGATAATGACTGATTTAAAAATTAAAGAGTTAGATACAAAATACGGTCGTATCTTCTCAAGAAATGCCTTAATTATTAGAGATTGCTCTATTCAACTTACACCTATGACGGTGAATATCAAAACTTCACTTTCTCTGCGAGGTTGTATTCCCTCAGTTAAAGATGCCCCTGATGTATGTGTTGAGTTTTATTTTAGTGATGTAGAGAGTGTGTCTATATATAAAGTTGATGATTTCCCTTATGAGAAATACACACTTTCTAGCTTTGATGAGGTTGAGGGAGAGTATAAAAAAAATAGGAAAAGAGTGATGTTAAGCACATATGATCATGTTTTTGATATTATTGGTAATATTGAATTGAAATATGATTGATATAGAATCCGGAAGCGATCTGACGATCCTTCCGGGTTTTTATTTTATTAGCGGTCAGGTCAGCCGCTACAGATTGATCTCGGTCTCGATAATAATCCTGCCACGCTCTACCGTGACGGTGACGGGCATCCCGGTCATAAAGCCCGACTCTTCCAGCTAGCGGCTTTTCAGATTGATGGCCGAAGGAGGGTTGGGTCTCCCGTTTTGCGGGGCGTATCTCAACCTGTAGTAACGCTCTACTTTCACTCTATTTTTTATTTAGCCGCAGAGCTGGAACGAGACCGGCTGCTGGAGCGTCAGGCAAAACTGTTTGGTTACGACAGTGAGCAGAACCTGTGCGAAGTGTCGGAAATTATGGCCTCGTCCGGCGTCCCGCTGTCGGTGTCTCAGGCGGTATCCGAGGGCCAGCGTCGCTACGACGGCGCAGGGCGTATCGTCGAGCGCGGCGATGTACGCTATGAGTACGACGTCTGCGGCAGGTTAAGTCGCAAGCGAGAAGTCCGCGCGGGATTCCGACCGAAAGCGACACCCAGTCACATAACGTGGTAACGGACGTGGTGCACCCTCTATTCAACGATGTCGGTAATTGGATGTGAATAATAATTTTCAAACAAGGAGTTAATTATGAATAAATTCATCAAGTATGTAGCTATTTCTTTGGCGGCGAGTCTGCCGCTCACAGCAGCAGGAGAAGAGCCGCAATGGCTTGAAGGTATATTTGTTAATCAAGATAAAAACGCATTGGCGAAAAGCCTGACGTTTTGTCCTGCAGGCCAGGCACTTTATGATTTTGTTCGAGCGGCCTATGTTGTAGAGGGTAAGGATGACGGGCGAGTCATTACACTTTATTCTAACGGCGCTTTCCGACTCAAAGTCTCTGATAATGGGAATGAACTCTTGCCGGATGACGATTTCACTGAAAAATGGCTAACGAGTAGCAGTTTGAAGCGTGATCCAAGCCAGCATTATGAGTGCAAGCCTCGTTTCTAAATTTTTCCCCAAACGGCTTTTTTATTATTAGCTCTACGATGGTAATCTAGATAGACCCGTCATCGCTAACATTCAATAACACCGTTCTATTAATTGTGCTTTCTACACGCCCGATTACGTTTTTATAGTTGGTGCGATGAAAGAAGGGGGGCACGGGATTCAGGTATAGGATTAAAATACAAAAAGAGAATTGTACGTTATTGATGAATTAATATAACCAAGTTATCGGTTTTTATTAAATGATGAAATTGGTTTTCATCATTTTTCCACCTTTAAAAAGCTGTTCTTAAAATAAAAAGGAAGATGATTTGAAGTTAAGTGCCTGTGTAAAAAAAGCGTCGGCCGTAGTTTTTACTTTCTTCATTACCCAGCAGTGTATGGCAATGGGAAAAGACGATGTCAAATATCCTTATAAGCTGATAGGAGATAGGGTTGTATTTCAACCCTTCGCGAATGTTGCACCTGAAGTATTATCTGATGTTGACCTTGATAGTTTTAAAGTTATTTATCGAAATCACGGAAACACTAATATTGCATCCTCTGGTGGAAATTATTATTGCAATGCATTGAAATTACCTCAGGATTTTAACCCTGATACGGCAAGGGTATTCGATGGAAGTTTTTTGTTTGTCAATAACAAAGCGTATGCAGACTGTGCTCTTTTAGATTTCAATGTTAATGGTGAGGATTTTACAGCCCTTGATTTCCCTTTTTTCACCGATAGAAAAGTCGTCTTTACTATCTCGGGTAGTAAAATTGAAGGTGTCGATGTTAAAACATTTAAAACGTTATCTACTCATCAGGCTAAAGATAAAAATAACTATTATTTCGTTGCTAGAAACGATGTTGTTTTACCCTACAAGCATAACGCGAGCGCTTACTCACCATGTTACGGATGGGCGAATATTGACGGAGAGCTCTATTATGAAGGATTGAAATATCCAGATGCTGATGTGTCTACATTCAAATGTTTCTCTTTTACCATGTCCGCTGACAAACACGGATTTTATGTTTATGACAAAAGGCAGACTGTTATCCCTGCCGACACAGCGGTAAAAAATATAAACCCGGTCAGTGAAAATGTGTTTAGTGATGGGAAATATGTATGGTTCGTCGCTGTTGATGCAGAACTGATCAAAGATGTGAACCCTCAAAAGATGCGCGTAGAGCAGGATCGTGGGGAAGTAAGAATTTCCGATGGTGTCAATAAATGGGCGTGTATCTTGATGAAAGACAAATATGACTCGTCATGTCATAAAGTGTGATGAAGTCATTTTAGTAACATACAGTTATGCGGCCCAATGTGGCCGTATAATATATATGAGTTATTCTTTGGGTCTTTAAGATTACAGAGGTAATATTATAAACAGGTTAGAACCTAAAGTATGGTTAAACTGAGCATCTGCCTTTTATTCTTTTTTCTTCCATTGTACGCGTGTGCCGATGTTAGTATTTATAATGGTGAGTTTACATTGATAGGGCTCGAAAAGCACTCGAGAGGGAATGTTCGATTAACTTCAACTTTATATGGAGGAAGTTCTGACTTGAGGGCGAGCTCTCCAGCTGACTGTGTGATTAAAATTGGGATCACTAAAAACAAAACCGAATATTTAGCAACATTGCTGCCATTTCATTCTGGGCGAATGAGTTATTCGTCTACTCAAAAAGATATTGCTTATTTTAGTGTGGTGGGAAATAAGGTAAATATTTTTTTCGAAGGAACCGTGGACGTTTGTCCTTTAGGAACTGAATTTTCGGGTGAGTTTTCTGTTGTCGATAAACATAGTAAAGAGTTCGATACGTTGTTTGATAAAATTTTGGAAGAAAACTATGTTAATGCTGTTGCGTTGTTTCGCGCAGGTAAAATCGAACAGGCGATAAACGCTCTCGATCCCTATTTGACTATGTCAGGAGTCGAGAGATTTTATAATGAACGCATTTATAATGACTATGGTTATTTTCTACAGCAGAATAAGAATTATGACGAATCTATCAAATACTTTGAAGTTGTAAAAAGAAAAAATCCTAATCGGATAGCCGTATATTTAAATTTGGCTGAGTCTTACTGGGAAATGAAAAACACAGTAAAATCCATGTTTAACTATAGACAGTATGTCAAATTGATGAAGAGGGCGGGTCATAATAAACAAATACCTTCCAGAGTGCTGGAAAGAATTAACTAAACTATTATCCCAATCAGAATAGGACTTGGAGCGTGTTAAAAATATTCACAGTATTGATAATGCTTTTGGCATTGAGATGTTATGCAGGTACTGAATCAAATTTCGTGCAAGGGCCTTTTGAAATATCTCAGGATAGTCGTGTTTCTATAAAAAAAGAAAACGATGTTAACCAGCCTCTTGGCCTTTACTTCGAAAATAAAGGCCATGTTATGAAAATAGACGGTTATGATGTCAATGGTGGTTTTCCAAATATCGAAACGGTATTTTTCATTACGTTGAATGGGGTGAAAAATGTCGTTGTCTTGGTTTCATGGAATGTTATGCATCGGGCGGAAAGAATATCTGGAACGTCATATCAAGTTTATGGGTATGCCATTCAGGATGGTGGAATGACGAGAAATACAAAGATTACCGATGATCCTAAACTATGGGGTGATGAGGGAGAGTTCTCCGGTGAGAAACTTTATTTTAAATATAAGAATGCTGCCGCAATAAAAAGGTATTTATTGAGAAAGTATTAGTGAGCCACGCATATAATACTGTCATGCATCTAACCAGTACCTTCTGATCTGTATTTTCCATTGGCCGGATAAGGTTACCTCGCATCGTTTTGGGGGGGGGCTGCTTTTTTGTAGCGGCCTAACAATTTTTTATCTTTATTACCCTATTTTCAGAACACCTGACTTTCCCTATTCAATAACACTATTCCATCCGAACGATAAGACATTCCTATTAACTCTTATTCCTTTTCACCTTTTCCTCCTTTTCTTCTCACCCCTTGTCCTGACTTCTCTGCATACCTTGTCCCTTTGCGGGTGCCGATGAGCGCCTGCCAACAAGCAAAATCGTACTCCGTACCCTAAACGCGTTCTACTCAATCTACACTCTGATTTGCCATCTCATTGTCTATCTATTGTACAATTTTGCTGGTCTGTCCTGCTATTTCATCAACTTGGACTATGTTTGTCGCGAGAAAGGAAGAAAACAGCGGCATGGATGACGAGAGTTCCACGGTGGATGAACCAAGGCGGCAAGCGCGTTGCCGACAGCGCGCAGCGCTGAGTCTTTTGTGAGCTAGTAAATACAGGATGGATTAACGCATTGAAGTGATGGCGATGATACAGGATGAAATCGCTGAAGGAGCATGTCGGCGCAGGGAGTTTTCATTGGTCTCTAGCGTTTTTTCTATGGAAAGGCACTAGTCTAAAAGGAGTTAACCTTGTTTTTGCGACAACTTCATTACCTGGTGGCACTGGCTGAACATCGGCATTTTGCTCAGGCCGCAGAGAGTTGCTGGGTTTCGCAACCCTCTTTGTCCGTTGCGCTTCAACAAATGGAACGCGAGTTGGGCATTACCATTATTCGGCGCGAACGCCGCTTTCAAGGATTCACGCCGGAAGGGGAGCGCGTGCTGGACTGGGCGAGAAAAACGCTGTCCTCGTTAGACGGGCTGAAGCAAGAGGCCGCGCTGGCGCAAGCCGTGGCCGGGGGGAACTTAGTCATCGGTGCAGTCCCTTCGGCGATGCGAGCGGTTTCCACGCTGATTAAAGAGTATCGCCGCATCATCCCCAGACTGAATTTGAAGGTCTTTTCCCTAAGTACGCGCGACATTCTGAACCGACTAAAAAATCAGGATTTGCATTTAGGCATCGCCTATTCCGACGCCAGCGCTGGAGATATTTACGAATCTCTATCGCTCTACGCGGAGCGATTCGTTCTGCTGTCCAATAGTGACGTCGCTCCCCCGGTTGGGGATGCCTTTAGTTGGGGCGATGTAGGGGAATTACCGCTGTGTTTGTTCAATCATGAGATGCAAAATCGACGGGTCATCGAAGATGCTTTCCGTGAGGCCGGTGTGACGCCTCAGGTGATTATCGAAACCAACGCGCTTAGCGTGTTGCATGAAATGGTCAGCAGCGGCCAAGCCTGCAGTATCGCCCCCATCAGCGCGATTCCCGAGCACTTGATCGCGAACGGTATCGTCGTCCATCCCATTGAGTCTCCACCCTTGCCGGAAATGAGCTTGCTGCGACTGCGTAAGGACACTCAGCCTGCCCTGCTAGATGCAGTGTGGAGAACGACGACACAGTTCGACTTACAGAGCAAAATCGATCAACCCATATACCGGGCAACTCAATAGGGCACAGCTATTAAGAGATATTTTCAAACGATTGGACGGGTGATTCTTATGCGCCCAGACTGGCCCTAGTGACAGGAAATATAGCTGTAAATCAACGCTATATAATTAACTTGCTTAGGTATATGGAGATGACTATGTCCAAGATTTTGTGCGTATTATATCCCGATCCTGTAACCGGTTTCCCCCCTGCTTATGCCCGTGACGATATCCCGAAAATTTGTACCTACCCCAATGGTCAGACAGCACCCACGCCGTCTGGCGAGCTAGGCTTCACTCCCGGCGAACTGGTCGGCAGCGTTTCCGGCGAGCTGGGGCTACGTCAATATTTGGAAAGCCAGGGGCATGAGCTGATTGTGACCAGCGATAAGGAAGGCGCTGACTCCGTTTTCGATCGCCATTTGCCGGATGCCGATGTGGTTATTTCTCAGCCGTTTTGGCCGGCATACCTGACTGCTGAACGTATCGCTAAAGCGAAAAAACTTAAGCTGGCGTTGACGGCGGGCATCGGTTCCGACCATGTCGATCTCAAGGCCGCCGCCGAACGCGGTATTACCGTCGCCGAGGTGACTTTCTCCAACTCCATCAGCGTGGCGGAGCATGTGGTGATGACCGTACTGGCCCTGGTCCGCAACTACCTGCCGTCGCACCAAATCGCCAACAACGGTGGTTGGAATATCGCGGACTGCGTATCGCGCAGTTATGACGTCGAGGGGATGCACTTCGGGACGCTAGGCGCGGGGCGTATTGGTCTGGCGGCGTTGCGACGTCTGAAACCTTTTGATATGCAGTTGCACTATTACGACCCTCATCGTTTGGAGAAAGAGGTTGAGCAGGAGCTGGGCTTGACCTACCACGAAACCCCGGAGTCGCTGGTTAAGGTCTGCGATGTGGTGAACCTGCAGACGCCGCTATATCCCTCGACTCAGGGATTCGTCAACGAAGCCTTCCTGTCTTTGTTCAAGCGCGGCGCCTATCTGATCAACACGGCGCGTGGCGCGCTCTGCGACCGCGATGCGATTGCTCGCGCGTTGGAGTCAGGCCAGCTGGCAGGGTATGGCGGCGATGTCTGGTATCCTCAACCGGCACCGGTCGACCACCCGTGGCGACGCATGCCGTATCAGGGGATGACGCCGCACATCTCCGGGACTTCTCTCTCGGCGCAGGCGCGTTATGCGGCTGGGACGCTGGAAATTCTGCAAAACTTCCTTGAAGGGAAGCCGATCCGTCAGGAGTATCTGATTGTCGACGGCGGCAACCTGGCCGGCACTGGCGCCAACTCCTATAAGTTAGCCTGACGAACAGGTGAGCGCTGCGGCGGTCTGTGGCCGTCGCAGGCTGTTCTTCGTGCCTATCAGTTCATCGGGCACCGTAAGCCCTGATGCTTAGAGCCGTGACGCCCCGCGCGCCAGTAAGGAGAAGACGATAACGATAGTCTGATACGCCCTGAGATTTCTGTAGAAAAAAGGCCGTCTGACGCGGCCTTTTTTGTCAGCGTCGTTATCGGTTAACGATTTTGGCAGGCAGGGCGATCACCAGCAGAGAACTTGCCAGCAGGCAAGCGGCAAAAAACCACAGCGCGCCTGCGCTGCTTCCGGTGAGATCCAGCGCAAATCCCATCAGTGAGTTACTCACCAAACCCGCTATGTTCGCCAGCGAGCAGGCGAGGGCAAAACCCGTTGCCGCTGCGGTTCCAGTGAGGAAGGTGGCAGGCAGGCTGAAAAAGACCGGCACCGCGCCAATGATGGTGGCCTGAGCGATGGCAAAGAGCAGCACTGTGGCGATGACGCTGTCGGTGAAGAACGTACTGCCTGCCATGGCGGCGGCACCGATGAGAAAAGGGATGATGATATGCCAGCGGCGTTCACGGCGGCGATCCGAACTGGCGCCAATCACCAGCATCCCCAATAAGGCCGCCAGGCTGGGGAGCGCGGTCAACAGCCCGATATGGAAAGGATCGGCCACCCCGGCTTGTCGAATGAGCGTCGGCATCCAGAACCCCAGCGCGTAGGCGCTCAGCAAAATGGAAAAATCGATACCGCCCAGCATCCATACTTTCAGATTGAAAAAACCTTCCCGGAAGCGGTGAGGGGAATGGCGACGCTCAGCCTCGTCTTGTTTTAGCGCCAGGGCGACCTGCGCTTTCTCCTGCTGATTGAGCCAGTTGGCCTGTCGAAAGTTGTTAGGCAAAACCCACAGCGTCAGGACGCCCAGCAAAACACTGGGCAGGCCTTCCAGCAAAAACAGCCATTGCCAGCCACGCAGACCATGGAGCTGATCGAAATGAATCATGATCCAGCCGGAAAGCGGTCCGCCGACAATGCTCGACAGAGGTAGCCCGATCATAAACAGGGCGATCACGCGCCCACGTCGGTGGGAGGGAAACCATTGGGTGAGATAGTAAAGAACGCCGGGCAGGAAGCCGGCTTCGGCGGCGCCGAGCAGAAAACGCAGAAGGTAAAACTGCGCTGGCGTCGTCACCAGCAGTGTGCAGGTCGACAATACGCCCCACGAAATCATGATGCGGGCAATCCAGACTTTGGCGCCGATCTTTTCCAGCATCAGGTTGCTGGGTACCTCAAACAGGATGTAGCCGACAAAAAACAGTCCGGCGCCCAATCCGAAGGCGGTTTCGCTAAAGTGTAAATCCTGCACCATTTGCAGCTTGGCGAAACCGACGTTAATCCGGTCCAGATAGGCGGCCAGATAACAGAAACAAAGAAAAGGGATAAGCTTCCAGACGATTTTTCGATAGAGCGTATGTTCATCTTCTTTTACCGGCGTGGTTCCGGCGGCAGATGCGTTAGTCATGTCAGAGATTCCTCATCGATCCAATGATGGCTGCGGCCATAGGCTTTGTTCCGCAGTGCGTCGTGTCTGCGGGAAGGAAAGCGATGGTCGGAAGCGTACTCAGTGTCCAAGCGTGATGCACCACGGTCGGTAGACGTTTATTCGCGCAGTGGGAAAGTCAGTCTACTGAGATGCAAAAAGTCTGGCTAGCGTCATTTGAGGCTAAATGTTGCGATTAGGTGACAGGCAATCGATTCTCTTGGTCTATCTTCTTGAATTGTGCAAAGCCTGTTCGGTGCGGTCTATGCGCGATCCGCTAAGTGAGCGGTTAGGCGCCAAAGGGGAGGGGCAAAATAAGCGGATGCGGTCTGGATGCACCGCCACGTTGCCGCCCAAAATCACGGCGAAAAGGGGCAATTTGATGCTCTAATGAGCAGATAAACCGTTTCCTGTCCGTTCTGCCAAAAAAGGGCTTGCCATCATCCGCAAAGAGCGACATAATGCGCCCACTTCTTCGGAAGACATAGATAAAACGCTGATTAATCAACAGATTGAAAGTTTTATTTATTGAACGGCTTCACAGTTTATCGCCAGTGAAAGTCGGTTGTAACGCGGGAATAGCTCAGTTGGTAGAGCACGACCTTGCCAAGGTCGGGGTCGCGAGTTCGAGTCTCGTTTCCCGCTCCAAATTCAGTGTTACAGACGTCATATACGCTCTGTAATGCAGTGATAAAAGGACCTTAGGGTCCTTTTTTCGTTTCTGCCTTTTATTTCTCCACATCCTGAATAAAACATGCGGCCTGATTTGTGGCGTTCCTGTTTGTACCTCCTTTCATCGCACTACAGCGTCGGCGTCAGCACATAACCTGCGCTTAATCCTTGCACTTCAATGCCCTGAGCGATGGCTCGACCCGGTGTGACGATGACTTTCTCCGTCTCCGCGTTGGGCGCTGCGCGGTACAGCACATAGGTTTCCCCGCTATCATCGATGCGCAATGCCTGCGGCGGCACCGCAATGCCGTGTTCGTTGTGATAGAGAACGACGGCCAGCTTGGCGCTCATGCCGAGCCGGATACGCTCGCCGGTGCCGTTCTGTGGCGTATCGACGGCGACAACGACGTCATAATGGGCGGAGGAGCCGGGAGCCTCTGCCGCATCCCCTTGTACCGCGATGGTAGCGATATGCCCCGTCAGCGCCCGATTCGCGAAACCCTCACCGGTTATGTGTACCGGCATACCTTCGCTCAGCTGATGCAGGTCGATTTCTTCCACTCGGGTCAGAACCTGAAGACGCTCCAGTCCGATGAGCGTGAGCAGCGGCGTACCTTGCGTGACCTGCAAACCCGGTTGGGCGATTACCGCTTTGCCGCCATCGGGTGCCGACGGCCGTATAATCACTCCCGCAAACGGCGCTTTGATGATTTGCCGCTCACTTTGCGCCTTGACCGCCTGGTAACGCACCTGCGCATTCACCAGCTCCATCTCGGCAATCTCGCGCTCTTCACCTGAACCCCGGG
>NZ_FNQS01000010.1:0-5961 GCF_900107885.1 Lonsdalea quercina
CTCACAACAGCCGTCGCGATGAGCGTTTATCGTCCATTCCCATTCTCGTTGCCTAAGTCTGCCCCTGATCTTGCACTAGCACCGACCTTCTTAACCAGAACTGATGCGGTACGGATTGACTTCGGTATATCATTAGCCCTGACGAACCGCGGCCTCTTTGCCTGCGAAAATCCGCCTCTTCTGCCCTTGATCATGCTACAACTCGGCGCATCGTCGCGTCGGTGTATTTTCCTCAGGGAGACGGCAGCATATTGGCTAGGTCTGCCGTTAACGCAGGGATGCCGAGGTGATGTGGTACCAACATGGTTTTGCCAGGATGTTAGTCGCCTCAATATGAAGCCGTTGGTGCTAACCAGGGTGAATTGCCTCTGGCTCACAAACTTGAATGAATGTATCCCAATCCAACTGAACCCCCAACAGCGTCTGCTTTGCGTGCTCTGGATAAGGACATGTTAATTGGATCTAACACTCAGCGCAGGTCTTAGCTTAAGCGGTAGGCAAACTGGCGTCAGGGTTAGGGTCAACGAGAACTTAGAAATACAGCAAGGCACACTTCAGAAATCACTGCTCAATAATGTTTCTGAATCGAGTAAACTATAGCGATTAAATATATCGAGCATGAAGACGACTATGACGAGTGCCGCCGCATTACAGCCCTATAACTCATTCTCCCTGCCTGTTTCAGCCAAAGATGTGATCACAGCCAAATCAGCCGAAGATCTTCTTTACGCCTGGAAAAAAGCGACCATTTCGGAACAGTCAGTGCTAATTCTAGGCGGTGGAAGCAATGTCCTTTTCCTCGAAGATTTTGCTGGTTGTGTTGTATTGAATCGTCTGAAAGGAATTGAGATTAAGGAGACGGACACATGTTGGCATCTTCATGTCGGTGCTGGCGAAGTCTGGCATGACCTGATTGAATTCACCTTACATCATCACATTCCCGGATTAGAAAATCTTGCATTAATCCCTGGTTGTGTCGGCTCGGCCCCCATCCAAAATATCGGAGCGTACGGTGTTGAGTTGAAAGACGTGTGTGCCTACGTCGATGTCTTGAACCTTCGTACCGCCGAACTAACGCGGTTGGCACAGGACGACTGCCGGTTTGCCTACCGTGAAAGCATCTTTAAACATGAATACCGTGATGGCTATGCGATTACGGCGGTCGGATTAACCTTGCCCAAAACCTGGCAACCGGTGCTGAACTATGGAGATCTGACGCGACTCAATCCTCAGACTGTGACGCCACAGCAGGTTTTCGATCAAGTGTGCGCTATGCGCAAAAGCAAGCTGCCCGACCCTGCTGTGAATGGGAACGCTGGAAGTTTTTTCAAGAATCCAGTACTTCCTGCCGCTCAAGCGAACGAGCTATTACGTCGTTTTCCCCTCGCGCCGCATTATCTTCAGACTAATGACGAGGTGAAATTCGCCGCCGGGTGGTTAATCGACCAATGTGAGCTTAAGGGCTACCGGATTGGGGATGCTGCGGTACATGCGAATCAAGCTTTGGTTCTTATCAACGTCGGAAATGCGACCAGCAAAGACGTTGTCGGCTTGGCGCGCTACGTGCGCAATCAGGTGGCCGATAAATTTGGCATTGGGTTGGAGCCTGAAGTGCGATTTATCGCGTGTCAGGGCGAAGTTAACGCAGTCGAGGTGTTGGCATGAGAGATAATACAGTTCCCCTCAAGTTGATCTCTATTTTATCCGACGGTGAATTCTATTCGGGTGAAGTGCTTGGCGAGCGCCTGGGTATGAGCCGCTCCGCAATCAACAAACACATACACACGATTCGTGAATGGGGCCTTGATGTTTATACCGTAACCGGAAAAGGCTACGCATTACCTGCCCCCATAGAGCTGCTGGATGCTGAAAAAATCCGGACGCTCACCAGCGGTGGAAATATTGATGTGTTGCCCGTCATTGACTCCACCAACCAGTATCTGCTGGACCGCCTCGATAAGGTTTCATCGGGGGATGTTTGCATCTCTGAGTATCAGCAGGCAGGACGGGGGCGAAGAGGGCGGAGATGGTTCTCTCCCTTTGGCGCTAATCTCTACTTATCGCTCTACTGGCGTTTGGAACAAGGGCCTGCGGCCGCGATTGGGGTGAGTCTGGTCATTGGTATCATCATGGCTGAGGTGCTGCATGACCTGGGCGCGAGAGGCGTGCGGGTTAAGTGGCCCAACGATCTTTATTTAAACGATCGCAAGTTGGCTGGAATCCTGGTTGAGCTAAACGGCAGAACTGGGGATGCGGCTCACCTTGTTATCGGCGCCGGAGTCAATCTGCGTATGCGGGAGCCGGGAGCTGAAATAATCAATCAAGGCTGGATTAATCTGCAGGAAGCGGGAATAACTATCGATCGCAACATGTTGGCGGCTCGCTTGATAACAGAGTTACGAGCGGCGTTGATATCTTTCGAACAGCATGGTCTGGCTCCTTTCATTCCCCGCTGGAAGGCCCTGGATAATTTTTATAATCGGCCGGTAAAACTGTTGATGGGCGATAAAGAGATCGTAGGCGTTGATAAAGGAATTGATAATCAAGGGGCTTTGTTATTGGAGCAAAACGGCGTCTTGATACCCTATATCGGAGGGGAAATCTCGTTGCGTGGAGCATCATAATAATAAGGGGATGTGATATCCCCTTACGACCTTATTTACGCAGCGTTACGCGCTCGACTGCATGATTGGCGCTTTTCGTCATAATTAAGCTGGCTCTTTCACGCGTCGGAAGAATATTTTTCTTCAGGTTTAACCCGTTGATTTCATTCCATACCTGCGACGCGAATTCCACTGCTTCTTTTTCCGTAATTTTTGCATAGTTATGGAAATAGGAGTCCGGGTTGGCAAATGCGCCCTGTCTGAATTTCAAGAAGCGATTGATGTACCAGCTTTTCAGCAAATCTTCCGGCGCGTCGACATAGATGGAAAAATCCACAAAGTCGGATACGAAGACTCGATGTGGATCATGAGGATAGTCCATGCCGCTTTGTAAAACATTCAACCCTTCCAATATAAGAATATCGGGCTGTTCGATGATCTGGTGCCGGCCAGGGACGATATCGTAGGTCAGATGGGAGTAGGTCGGTGCGACGACTCTAGGAGCCCCCGACTTCACTTCAGAAACGAATTTCACCAGGCTGTGCATATCGTACGACTGCGGAAACCCTTTTTTCTTCATCAGGTTTCTTTCTTTCAAAACCTTATTAGGATGCAAGAAGCCATCGGTGGTGATCAATTCAACTGTACGGTGTTCCGGCCAACGACTGAGCAAGGCTTGCAATACGCGCGCAGTCGTACTTTTCCCGACAGCCACACTGCCAGCCACTCCAATAATGTAGGGAATTTTTTGTCCGTCAGTGCCTAAAAACTGCTCCAAAACTGCCTGGCGTCGCAAATTAGAGCTGATATAAAAGTTCAATAAACGGGATAGTGGCAGATAAATTTCTGCAACTTCATCCAGGGATAGATCCTCATTGATGCCTTTGAGTTTTAATATTTCTTTCTCTGTCAGCGTTAACGGGACCGAATCCCGCAACGTCGCCCACTGCTGACGATCAAATTGCAGATATGGTGTGGCCAAGGATTGCTCGCTATCTCTCATAAATACGTTTCTATATGCCAGTACAGCGTTAAAAGGTGCCATGTCGGTCTTAAAACCGTCAGATAAAAAGACTACCCACCTTTTATTGGGGAAAATTAAATGATGACGGGCAGATTACCACCATGCGGGTAAAGAAAAGAAGAAGAAATCCAACGCAACGCGATGCCTTATAAAGGCATCGGGTTTATTTCAGTGAGCGATAACCCACCAGTATCACTTCACGATAAAAAGACGTTTGTAGTAAATCGCTGTAGGGTGATAAATCCCTTCGGGGGAGCATGCGTAATCGGGGATTTCCCCCAGATAGGTATAGCCCTGCGACTGGTAAAATAGTTCCGCCGTGGAGCCTGCTTCTGTATCAAGATAAAGCAGGCCGCGCTGCAGGCTAAACGCTGCTGTTTCAAGTTCGTGCAAAAGATGATGTCCTATTCTCTTTTGTTGATACTGGCTGTGAACGAGCAATTTCTGAATTTCCGCACGATTTTGCCCATTCGATTTCTGGCAAAGTTCCAGTTGCACGGTTCCTACCACCTTACCCTCATAAAGCGCGACCCAAAGTCGGCGTTCTCCTTGCGCAATAGAAGGCTTCAGACTATCGAAATAACTTTCGGCATGTTCATAGGACAAGGGCATTCGATATCCGATTGAGCAGCCATTATCAACGGCATCAATCAGTAATCCCGCCAACGCATGACGATATAAAGGAAATGTGTCGGTGGAGATCAAGACAGTTTTCATAAAGTCTCTCCTGCAAAATCAAGCACTGGCGGATGGCCTCTTGACTATCAACGAGCAAAAAATATACCACTTTCAACACAAGCTACCGGGTTTTATGCGGGCGATATAGCGATAGTGGCTAGCCTGCCCGTCATTGGAGAGCATGAATTATGACGAAATGGAGAGAAGAGGGCTCGATTAGACCTTATGAAGAATGCAGTTGATGCCGCAGGTGTGGTGCATATTTGCACGAATTTCTAACGTTTATGCAAAACAATGTCCAGAAATGTGCAAAATCTAAGCGACAGTGCATTTTAAGCAATTTTTTTGTTGCATAGACCGGCCACTCTACCTAGAATGCGCAGCACTTGATGCCGGCTTAGCTCAGTTGGTAGAGCAACTGACTTGTAATCAGTAGGTCGCCAGTTCGACTCCGGCAGCCGGCACCATCAAGTACACAACCAGGTGGGGTTCCCGAGCGGCCAAAGGGAGCAGACTGTAAATCTGCCGTCACAGACTTCGAAGGTTCGAATCCTTCCCCCACCACCAATTCAAGCCATGAAAAATGGCTGAATCGATGTGATAAAGCAACAGGTATCATGTCGATGAAGGTGAGGAGTTGCGTGGCAATTATTTCCTCTCCCACCATCAATTCAATCCTGGCAACGGGATTAACACGATCTGGTGTTCCAATAATCGGATCGAAAAAATCACGGCATGAATGTAATATGTGCCGGGGTTTTGACTCTACAAAGAAATCAGGTAGCCGAGTTCCAGGATGCGGGCATCGTATAATGGCTATTACCTCAGCCTTCCAAGCTGATGATGTGGGTTCGATTCCCACTGCCCGCTCCATATTAGATGTGCTGATATAGCTCAGTTGGTAGAGCGCACCCTTGGTAAGGGTGAGGTCGGCAGTTCGAATCTGCCTATCAGCACCACTCCTTTTATATTCCTCCTGATTTCCTTTTGTTAAGCTCAGCAAGTAATTGCTTGGTTGATGTGGTGATATCACCGATTTATCCGTGTCTTAGAGGGACAATCGATGTCTAAAGAAAAATTTGAACGTACTAAACCGCACGTTAACGTCGGTACTATCGGCCACGTTGACCATGGTAAAACAACGCTGACCGCTGCTATCACTTCCGTACTGGCGAAAGTCTACGGTGGTGCTGCTCGCGCATTCGACCAGATCGACAACGCGCCGGAAGAAAAAGCACGTGGTATCACCATCAACACGTCTCACGTTGAATACGATACCCCGACTCGCCACTACGCGCACGTTGACTGCCCAGGGCATGCCGACTACGTGAAAAACATGATCACCGGTGCTGCCCAGATGGACGGCGCGATCCTGGTCGTTGCAGCGACTGACGGCCCGATGCCGCAGACTCGTGAGCACATCCTGCTGGGTCGTCAGGTAGGCGTTCCGTTCATCATCGTGTTCCTGAACAAATGCGACATGGTTGATGACGAAGAACTGCTGGAACTGGTTGAAATGGAAGTTCGCGAGCTGCTGTCTCAGTACGACTTCCCGGGCGACGATACTCCGGTAATCCGTGGTTCTGCTCTGAAAGCGCTGGAAGGCGAAGCTGAGTGGGAAGCGAAGATTGTAGAACTGGCCGAAGCACTGGACAG
>NZ_FNQS01000010.1:5971-143040 GCF_900107885.1 Lonsdalea quercina
CCTTATGAGGCCTGTTTACCCCCATCTTTCACCGGGCGCAGCCCGATCCGGATTGACATCAGCTGCCCCTCGGAATGACGAGAAGACGTGTGGATCTAACCATCACAGAAAAGACTGCCGGGCATCAAGCCAGCGGCGGATAAACTCGGCAATGGCGGGAGGGTGATTGAGATCGAGTTGAGGGACGGAGACATCCACTGGCACATCGCTGGCGATGGCCAGTGTGTCGTCATCGATCAACGTAGCCACGTCATGACCGGTTTCCTGACGGTAAAGGACGATTTTGGGGATCTTCTCGTGGCGAAAACCTTCGACCAGCACCAGATCGAGCTTTGTGCGATCCATTCTGCTAGTCAGCCACGCAAGATCGGGTTGCGACTGTGCAGGCGTTTCCGTCATCAATGCCCAGCGATTGGCGCTGGCGACCAGCGTCTGCTCCGCACCCGCTTTACGGAGACGATAGCTATCTTTCCCCGGCGTATCGATATCCATATCGTGGTGCGTATGTTTGATCATGCCGACGCGGATGCCGAATGCTTTGAGCAAGGGGATTAACTGCGTTAACAGCGTCGTTTTTCCTGTACCACTGTATGCGGCAATCGCCAGAAGCGGCACGGGACTAGTCATGTTTTCGGCCCTCTAGCCAATCAGCCAGTTCTTCGGGCGTATTCAGATTACGAAATGCCTGAGGCTGGTCGCTGAAAGAGACGGGTTTAGCATCAATGTGATCGAGAAATAGCATCAGTTTGCGATCGCCCCTGGACAGAAATGCCTCGAGCGCCTGAGTTTGGCTTTTATTGATGAGAAGCAATGTAGGATGGTGGCGTTCGCCATCGGTGGCATAGGCGGCGGGGTGATGCCCAATATGATGTTGTAAGCGAGAGACGAGATTCAACGGTAACGCCGGCACATCGCAAGGAACAAAGAGTGCCCATTCGGTCTTCATGGTGACCAACCCGGTATATATCCCCGCTAAAGGTCCCGCAAACTGGCGGTTAATATCACCGATCACCGGATACCCGCTTTGCCGATAACGTTCATGATGGCGGTTGGCATTGATCAGTACGCTATCCACCTGGCTCTCCAGCCGTGTTAAAACGTGCTGATACAGTGGTATGCCCTTCAACAGAAGGAGGCCTTTATCGTGGCCCTCCATCCGTAAGGATTGTCCGCCAGCCAGAATGATTCCCATGATCATAATTGTTTGACCTGAAAATAAATGATGCCGATTGAGGGAAAACGATGGCGTAATGCCAAGCGCTTTCCTCATACTAAGTACATGACTATTTAAGCTGAGTATGGAGAACCGATCATGAAATGTCATCGCGTGAATGAGTTAGTTGAACTGTTGCATCCGGCCTGGCAGCAGGAGCCCGATTTGAATTTGATGGAATTTTTACAAAAACTTGCAAAGGAAGCTGGGTTTGAGGGTGCGCTTGGCGATCTGACAGATGATATCCTTATCTACCATTTAAAAATGCGTGGTTCCGACCAAGAGCAACCGATCCCAGGGTTGCAGAAAGATTATGAAGTTGACTTCAAAACGGCGCTTCTGCGGGCCCGTGGCGTCATCAAAGATTAATGAAAAGCGCGTTTTCCGCCCCGATGCGCGCGTACGTCTTTTGCAACAGGAACGTTAAACGCAATGCATGATGCTGTTTTCAATTTTCACACGCTCTCGCCAGACGTCATTATGGATGCGTTATGGTCGGCGGGCGTACGCGTAGACTCCGGATTAATCGCGCTTAATAGCTACGAAAACCGGGTATACCAACTCAGTGATGAAGATCGTCGGCGTTACGTGGTCAAATTTTATCGTCCACAGCGTTGGAGCAAGGATCAAATCGTTGAAGAGCATCAGTTTGCCGCTGAACTGGCGCAGGATGAAGTGCCGGTCGTCGCGCCTTTGGCGTTGCAGGGAGAGACCTTGCATGAGCATGACGGCTTTTTCTTTACCGTCTTTCCGAGCGTAGGGGGAAGGCAGTATGAAATGGATAACGATGATCAGCTGGAAGGCGTCGGTCGTTATTTGGGGCGCATTCATCAAACCGGTCGTAAACGGGATTTCGATGCCCGGCCGACTATCGGCCTACAGGAGTATCTGTATGAGCCATATGTTGAGCTGTCACGATGCGCTTTGATACCCGCCTCGCTGCGGGAAACCGTCCAGAACGCGACCGATCGCCTGATTCAGGAAGTGGAGCGCTGCTGGCATGACGATTGGGCGTCGGCCCGCCTGCATGGAGATTGCCACCCCGGCAACATTCTGTGGCGTGACGGCCCCTTGTTCGTCGATCTGGATGATGCACGTAACGGCCCCGCCATTCAGGATTTGTGGATGCTTTTGCATGGCGAGCGACGCGAGCAACGAATCCAGCTGGATATTCTGTTGGACGCTTACAGCGAGTTTTCTTCTTTCGAAGAGAAGGAACTGGCGCTCATCGAACCGCTGCGGGCGATGAGAATGATTCATTATCTGGCCTGGGTTGCCCGACGTTGGCAAGATCCTGCGTTTCCAAGGAGTTTTCCCTGGATGCAGGATGCCGATTTCTGGGCGAAACAAGCCTCCACCTTTGTCGAGCAGGTTAAGCTGTTGCAGGAACCGCCTTTGCAGCTGACGCCGATGTACTAAAGTTAACGGAGAAAAGAGTGATATGAAGAAAGTATGGCTAACACTGATTGGTGTCATCATGGCGTTCAGTGCCTCCGCGGCTGATTTCAGCGAGGGGAAACAGTTTGTCACGCTGGATAAGCCCGCAACGCAGGAGCCGCAGGTGCTGGAGTTTTTCTCTTTCTACTGCCCGCACTGCTATCAGTTTTCCCAGATTTATCACATTCCTGACGCGATACAGAAAGCGTTGCCGGCTGGCACCAAAATGGTGAAGTATCACGTGGACTTCCTGGGACCTTTGGGAAAAAACCTGACGGAAGCGTGGGCTGTCGCTATTGCTCTGGGGGTTGAGGATAAAATTAGCCCGCTGATGTTTGATGCGGTACAGAAAACTCAAACGATTCAGAAACCGGAAGATATTCGCAACGTCTTTATCTCCGCAGGCGTGAAAGGCGAAGACTACGACAGCGCTCTCAACAGCTTCGTTGTAAAATCACTGGTAGTACAGCAAGAAAAAGCGGCGGCGGACTTGCAGCTGCGCGGTGTTCCATCCCTGTTTGTAAACGGCAAATATATGGTTAAGAATGACGGTCTTGATACCAGCTCAATGGACGCTTACGTCCAGCAATATGCTGATGTAGTGAAATTCCTGATTTCTAAAAAGTAATTTAACGCGACGCCATGCGGTGACAGCCGCGTGGCGTGAGTTTTTCAAAAGGGAATCTTTCAGGGAAAATAACCGGGTGAAAGTGAATTTCATTGCCATAGGTATCCACAAATCTTATGTTTCCCGTTAACAACAAGTGAACACGTTTTTTTATTTCAGTTAACTGATTTTGCTTAATAATTTAATTACTCCCGTCAGCATTTATTCTCCTGTTAATTATTTAAGTATTTCTATACACAAACTTATCCACAGAATTTCTGCGATACGTCACGAAAGCGTTGCCGTATTTACGCGTTATTATTCGTCTCTTCCTGCCAACCTATGGCATGCTTATATGATGGCTGGAAATAACAATTGAAACAGATTATGGCTCAAATAGCAGACAACCCTTTAATTCTCGTCGACGGTTCCTCTTACTTGTACCGTGCCTATCACGCTTTTCCTCCGCTGACTAACAGTGCGGGCGAACCTACCGGAGCGATGTACGGCGTGCTAAACATGCTGCGCAGCCTGTTGCTTCAATATCATCCTAGCCATGTTGCGGTTGTGTTTGATGCAAAAGGAAAAACCTTCCGCGATGAGCTGTTTGAACATTACAAATCTCACCGACCTCCGATGCCGGAAGATCTGCGCGCTCAAATCGAGCCGTTGCATAAAATGGTCAGAGCGATGGGCCTGCCGCTGTTAGCGGTCTCCGGCGTGGAAGCGGACGACGTCATCGGCACGCTGGCTCAACAGGCGGAATTGAACTCGACGCCGGTTCTGATCAGCACCGGTGATAAAGATATGGCGCAGCTGGTGACGCCGAACGTCACCCTTATCAACACAATGAACAACGCTATCCTGGGTCCTCAGGAGGTATGCGATAAATATGGTATTCCACCGGAGCTGATCATCGACTTCCTCGCGCTGATGGGCGACGCCTCCGATAATATTCCCGGCGTGCCGGGCATTGGAGAGAAAACGGCACAGGCGCTGCTACAGGGATTGGGCGGTTTGGATACGCTGTACGCCAATCTGGATAAAATCGCCGATCTTTCATTCCGCGGCGCTAAAACGATGGCGGCTAAACTGGAACAGCACAAAGAGGTGGCTTACCTCTCTTATCAGCTGGCTACGATCAAAACCGATGTTGAACTGGAGCTGAGCTGCGAGCAGCTGGCGGTTACCGAGCCGCAAGTGGACGAGCTGAGTGAGTTGTTCAGGCACTACGAGTTCCGGCGTTGGCAGGTTGAGTTGGAATCAGGAGCCTGGTTGTCGGGTAAAAAGAGTCCGGTCGCGGCAAAAAGCAAACCCGCGGTGGAAGAAAAAAGCGCGCCTGCGGTTGAGAGCGCGCTATCGCAGGAAGGCTACGTCACCATCCTGGATGAAAAGACGCTTGAGACGTGGATTAATCGTCTGAAGTCGGCCGACGTGTTTGCCTTCGATACTGAAACCGACAGTCTGGATACGTTGAGCGCTAATCTGGTCGGTGTCTCGTTTTCCGATAAGCCGGGTGAGGCCGCCTATCTGCCACTGGGCCACGACTATCTGGATGCCCCGGCGCAGATGACGTGCGAAAGAGCGCTGGAACTGCTTAAGCCGCTGCTGGAAGATCCTGCCGTACTGAAAGTCGGTCAAAATCTGAAATATGATCGCGGCGTGCTGGCCCGGTACAACATTGAACTGCAAGGTATGGCATTCGACACCATGCTGGAATCTTACGTGCTGGACAGTGTGGGCGGCCGCCACGATATGGACAGCATGGCATCACGCTACCTACAGCATAAAACCATCTCATTTGAAGAAATTGCCGGTAAAGGCAAAAATCAGCTTACCTTCAATCAGATCCCACTGGAGCAGGCGGCGGTGTATGCGGCGGAAGATGCCGATGTCACGCTACATTTGCACCAGAAGCTTTGGGAAAAGCTGGAAAAAGAGCCTGAGCTAAGAAACGTTTTCGACAATATCGATATGCCGCTGGTGCCAATTCTGTCGCGCATGGAACGCAACGGCGTGCTGATCGACGCTGGCATTCTCGCCGAGCACTCCAAGGAGTTGACGACGCGGTTGGCGGAGCTTGAAGTTGAAGTGCATGAACTGGCTGGCGAGCCTTTCAACCTCTCCTCTACCAAGCAGTTGCAGCACATTCTGTATGAAAAGCTGCAGCTCCCTGTCAGGAAGAAAACCCCAAAAGGGGCGCCGTCCACTAACGAAGAAGTGCTGGCGGAACTGGCGTTGGACTATCCGTTGCCGAAGCTGATTCTGGAGTATCGCGGCTTGGCGAAGCTGAAATCCACCTATACGGATAAACTGCCGTTGATGATCAATCCGCTGACGGGAAGGGTTCATACTTCCTACCACCAGGCGGTGACGGCGACCGGTCGGTTGTCTTCCAGCGATCCCAACCTGCAAAACATACCGGTGCGTAATGAGGAAGGGCGGCGTATCCGGCAGGCGTTTATCGCTCGCGAAGGCTACAGCATCGTTGCGGCGGATTATTCACAAATCGAACTGCGCATTATGGCTCATCTTTCTCGAGATGCCGGACTGCTGCGAGCTTTCTCCGAGGGATTGGATATTCACCGCGCTACGGCGGCGGAAGTCTTCGGTTCACCTTTGGATAAGGTGACGTCTGAGCAGCGACGCAGCGCCAAAGCGATCAACTTTGGCCTCATCTACGGTATGAGCGCATTCGGTTTGTCTCGGCAGCTCAATATTCCGCGCAATGAATCTCAGAAATACATGAATCTTTATTTCGAGCGTTATCCTGGCGTGCAGGAGTATATGGAGCGTACCCGTGAGCAGGCGGCCGAGCACGGTTATGTTTCCACGTTGGATGGTCGCCGCCTTTATCTGCCGGAGATCAACGCGCGAAATGCCATGAGCCGTAAGGCGGCGGAACGTGCGGCGATCAACGCGCCGATGCAGGGGACGGCGGCGGATATCATCAAGAAAGCGATGATCGCCATCGACGGCTGGTTGCAGCAACAGGATGAACCGCTGGTGACCATGATTATGCAGGTGCACGATGAATTGGTCTTTGAAGTCCATGATTCCGTGCTGGAACAATCCAAGGCGAAAATTAAAGCGTTAATGGAAGGATGCATGACGCTGGATGTGCCGTTGCGTGTCGACGTGGGAACCGGTATTAACTGGGATCAAGCACACTAATTCACGCCCTTTTCTTGCCGAAAACCGTCCTATCCTGCCTGCCCCTTGTATGACCTGGAGCAGGCAGAATCTACACACTTAACGCCCGTAATTCATCATGTTATCTAGCCTGTAACTTGACAAACTTGAGTCCACTTCATCAGAAAATGGCCCTTTTTGTAATTAAGCTACAGGATCATGCGGCGATGTGTCCCTTTATGGCGATGCTTTATGCAATGCGTGAAAGTAAACAACAAAAAAATCTTTGTAGCCGTAAAAAAATAGGGTAGAGTTATTTCCGTAGGGTACAGAGGTAAGATGTTCTATCTTTCAGACCTTTTACTTCACGTAATCGGATTTGGCTGAATATTAGCCGCCCCGCTCAGTTTTCTGAGCGGGGCGTTTTTTATTGGGGACTGAAATTCTGATCGCGATGGGCATCAATTTCGAAGGGGAATTAACCCCATGAAGTTAGGGCATTATTCGCCCTGTTCGGGGAAGTCTTCGAAGGGGGTGCCGTTAAACCAGCTGTCCAGTTTTTCGCGCAGCTTATCCACGCCGCTCTTTTTCAGAGACGAGAAGGTTTCCACCTGAATATCGCCCATCAGCGGCAGTATGGCTTCTCGCACCCTATTCAGTTGCGCTTTGCGCGCGCCCTGAGCCAGCTTATCCGCTTTAGTCAGCAATACGAGCACCGGCAGTTCCGCAGCCACTGCCCATTCCAGCATCTGCTGGTCGAGGTCCTTCAGCGGATGGCGGATGTCCATCAGCACCACTAATCCTTGCAGGCACTGACGTTTTTGCAGGTATTCGCCTAAGGCGCGCTGCCATTTTCGCTTCATTTCTTCCGGCACTTCCGCGTAGCCGTAGCCGGGCAAGTCCACCAGTCGTACGCCGTCGACCACCTCAAACAGGTTGATGAGCTGGGTGCGGCCAGGGGTTTTACTGGTTCTGGCCAGGCTTTTTTGATTGGTTAGCGTATTGAGCGCGCTGGACTTTCCGGCGTTCGAACGTCCAGCAAAGGCGACTTCAATACCGCTATCTGCGGGCAAATGGCGAATGTCCGGGGCACTGGTAACGAAATGGGTCACCTGGTAGTTGTATTGATGGGTCACAATCTTCGTCTCTGTCTGGATTAATAGTTACTCAGCGATTATACCTGTAACTTGCCGTGGCTGTGGTCTTTATCTGTATCGTCACTTTGACGACGTCAGCGTAATATTGTGAAAAAATAAAAGCCTCTTCCGTGAAGTTGGGTGCTTTTTTATTCGTACGCTTTCTGCTAGATTCCGCCGCAATTCCCTACATTCTTAATAATCTGAGAGCGATGCCATGAAACAGCCATTCAAACGGCCGGGCGGTAAGGCCGCCAAACCTAAAATCAAAAGAAAAACCCGTGAAGAATTGGATACCGAAGCTCGTGCACGCAAGCGTCAGAAAAAACGTCGTGGACTGGCTGCGGGAAGTCGCGCACAGGGTGGAAACGATAACAAGACGTCTTCCGGACTGGAAAAAGTGGTCGATCCCCGCATCGGCAGCAAGAAAAAGATCCCGCTGATCCCGGCTGACGCCGCTCAGGTTTCATCAATTCCTGAGCCTGAACGGGAGAAAAAAGTCACGTTATCCCCAGAAGTTGAGCTGGAAATGCTGGAAAACGATCCGCGCCTGGATGAGCTGCTGGATCTGCTGGAGAAAGGGGAAACGCTTTCAGTGAAAGACCAGTCCTGGGTTGATGAGAAGCTCGACCGCATCGATGCGCTGATGGAATTGCTGGGCATTGAGCTGGGCGATGACGACGACGACGAAGAAGAACCTCAGGAAGATATGCTGCAGTTGCTTAAGCGCAATAACCCCAAAGACGGTTATTGATGTTAAAAGGGCTGTTTCTGATATTAACCTTGCTGGTTATGTGTTTTTTGCTGAGTCTGTTGGCTAAACTGTGGTGTCTGTCGAACAGGAAGACGCGATTGCTGCGACGCAGCCTGTCTTCCCGACAGCAGCCAATACCGCAGAGACGGTCAGGCAATAAACGATACCGCAAGGAGTAAGCAGCAATATGTCTGGAACGAGCATCGATTGGGATCTGGAGCTGATACAAAAGTATAACTATTCCGGTCCCCGCTATACGTCTTACCCTACCGCGCTGGAATTCACCGAAAACTACGATGAATCCGCTTTTCTGCAAGCGGCCGCTCTTTACCCCGAGCGACCGCTTTCCCTGTATATTCACATCCCGTTTTGCCATCGTCTGTGCTATTTCTGCGGGTGCAACAAGCTGGTGACGCGTCAGCTGCACAAGGCGGACGAGTATCTGGATGTCCTTGAGCAGGAAATTCGTCAGCGAGCGCCCCTGTTCGCCGGACGTACCGTTACCCAGATGCATTGGGGCGGCGGAACCCCGACGTTTCTGAATGCAAGTCAGATTACCCGGTTAATGGCGCTTTTGCGCGAGCAGTTTACGTTTGATGCGCATGCTGAAATGTCGCTGGAGATAGACCCGCGCGAAATCGAGTTGGATATTGTTGATCACTTGCATCAGGAAGGGTTCAATCGCCTGAGCATGGGGGTACAGGACTTCAATAAAGAGGTTCAGCGATTGGTTAATCGTGAGCAAGACGAAGCCTTCATCTTTGCCCTGATCGAACGGGCCAAGGCGCTCGGGTTCACCTCAACCAATATCGATTTGATTTACGGTCTGCCGAAACAGACGCCGGAGAGTTTCGCCTATACGCTACAACGCGTAGCCGAGCTGGGTCCGCACCGATTGAGCGTGTTCAACTACGCCCATCTTCCGACGTTATTTGCCGCGCAGCGGAAAATTAAGGAAGCGGATTTGCCTGGCGCCGAGCAGAAACTGGATATTTTACAGCAGACCATTCATGACCTGACCGCCTCGGGCTACCAGTTCATCGGTATGGACCATTTTGCGCGTCCCGACGATGAGCTGGCGGTGGCTCAGCGCGAAGGGAAGCTGCATCGTAATTTTCAGGGTTATACGACACAGGGCGAGACCGATTTGCTGGGGTTGGGCGTCTCCGCGATTAGTATGATCGGTGATAGTTATGCTCAGAATCAGAAGGTCTTGAAGGACTACGACACACAAGTCCAGACCCAGGGCAATGCGCTGTGGCGGGGTGTGAAATTGACGCGAGATGATTGCCTCCGCCGGGACGTCATTAAAACGCTGATCTGCAATTTTCGGCTGAGCTATTCTGCGATAGAAGCCGAATATCAGATTGATTTCGAGAATTATTTCTCTGAGGATCTGATATTGCTGAAGCCGATGGTGGCAGATGGTCTGATCGAGGTGACGTCGCGGGAGCTGGTGGTGACGCCAAAAGGACGCTTGCTGATCCGTAATATTTGCATGTGTTTCGACATCTACCTGCGCAGTAAGATGCGAAGTCGCCAGTTCTCACGGGTGATTTGAACTTTTGATAGAAATAGAAACAGCCGCAATGCGGCTGTTTCTATCTTTCCTGCCAGCGTAAATCCACAACGCTATGTGGGTTCCGGGTTCAGCTAAAAAAGTTAATCAAGGCGGCACACAAAACGGCTGCGATGGCTGTCTGCGGGGAGTGTCCCACCGCATTGCCCATTTCAGCGCCGTGTGACAACGCCGAAAAAAGTGATTCCAACATGGTTACATTCTCCTGTCTGCGCAGCGATCATACTGCTAGTGATGATCATGTAAAGTATAAACTTGCGGCAATAATCTCTGCGCTGAGATGTCTCTTTTCCGCTCCACTGACAGGCTATGAAAGCCGGTAAGACGAGTGGTCATGGGACTACTCCATCCCTAATTCTTTCAGTTTGCGCGTGAGCGTATTACGCCCCCAGCCCAACAAGCGAGCTGCTTCCTGTTTATGCCCCTGGGTATGACGCAACGCAGTCGTCAGCAACGTTCTTTCCATCTCTGGCTGGGCTTCCGCCAACAGGTTTTGATGACCGGAACGTAGCGCCCGGTCAGCCCATTGCGCCAGCAGGGTCGCCCAACTGTCTGGCTGAACATGTACCGTGGCGTCAGGCGCGGTGGTTTCAAACAGCTCTGGTGGTAAGTCCTGGATCAGTACTTCCTGACCCGCGGCCATGACGGTCAACCAGCGGCAAGTATTTTCCAACTGGCGGACGTTGCCGGGCCATGGCAGACGCGTGAGCGCCGCTTCCGTCTCTGGGTGCAGGTTCTTCGGTTCGACACCCAGCTCCTTGGCGGTGGCTTGTAGGAAGTAGCGTGCAAGACGTGGAATATCTTCTCGGCGCTCTCGCAGCGGGGGGAGATGTACGCGAATCACGTTCAGACGGTGGAACAAATCTTCGCGAAATTTTCCTTCCTGTACTCGCAGCTCCAGATTCTGATGGGTCGCCGCAATAATCCGGACATCGACTTTGACCGCCGCATAACCGCCTACGCGGTAGAACTGCCCATCGGCCAGCACACGCAGCAGTCGCGTCTGCACGTCCAACGGCATGTCGCCGATTTCATCCAGAAACAGCGTGCCGCCATCGGCCTGCTCGAAACGCCCCTGACGGATCTGATTTGCACCGGTGAAGGCGCCTTTTTCATGACCGAATAGCTCTGACTCGATCAAATCCTTAGGGATTGCGGCCATGTTCAGCGCAATGAAGGGCGCTTTGGCGCGAGGGCTGTGGCGATGCAACGCATGCGCGACCAGCTCTTTACCTGTGCCGGACTCCCCGTTGATCAAGACGCTGATGGAGGAGCGTGAAAGACGGCCAATGATCCGGAAAACATCCTGCATCGCGGGCGCTTCCCCGATGATATCCGTCGTCGGCCCGCTGATGGGCTGATTACGAACCGGTTGTTGCTGTTCCATATAGTGGCTGATGGCGCGTTCGACCAGCGCCACCGCCTCATCAATATCGAACGGTTTGGGCAGATAATCGAAGGCACCCTGCTGATAGGCGCTGACGGCCGCATCTAAATCGGAGTGCGCTGTCATGATAATGACCGGTAGCATGGGGTGGCGCTGTTTAATCTGTTGCAGCAAAGCCAGCCCATCCATTCCCGGCATACGAATATCGGAAAGCAATACGTCCGGGGTTTGCGTAGATAATGCGTTTAATGCTTGATTTCCGTTATCAAACGTTGCGCAGGTTAAGCCGGCTCCTGTGAGCGCGCGTTCGAGCACCCAGCGGATGGAGCTATCGTCGTCGACAATCCAGACTATCCCTCGTTGCATCATGGACCTCACTGGCGGATGGGCAGATAGACCGAAAATTCGGTGTGACCTGGCCAACTGTTAAATTCAATTTTACCGGAGTGTTGATCGATAAGATTACGGGCGATCGACAGCCCTAGTCCGGTGCCCCCTTCACGTCCGCTAACCATCGGATAAAACAGGGTATCTTGCAAATGGGCGGGGACGCCCGGACCATCGTCTGCAATGTCGATACGGGCCACTAAACGATAGCGCACGCCGTGCAGCGTCAACTGGAAAGCGGTACGGGTACGGATCGTGATGGAGCCGCCTTCTTCTCCCAACGCCTGCAAAGCATTGCGGGTGATGTTCAGCAAGACCTGTTCAATTTGATCCGGGTCGTGCATCAGTTCCGGCAAGCTGGGATCGTAATCTCTGACCAGCGTGACGTTATTGGCCTTTTCCAGCGAAACTAGCTGGAAGATGCGCTCCGCGACCTGATGGATACTTTGCGTGACGTGCAGCCCGGGCTGTTGCGGTCCTAACAAGCGATCAACCAGATTACGCAGGCGATCCGCCTGTTCGATAATGACTTTGGTATATTCCGTCAGCGATGGGTCGGGCAGCGCTTTGGATAATAGTTGCGCCGCGCCGCGCAGGCCTCCCAGCGGGTTTTTAATCTCATGAGCAAGGCCGCGAACCAGATCTCGCGCCGCCAGCTGCTGAGCGTGTTGCAACTGCTCCTGACTGAGTTTGCGCTGGTTATCCATCGGCGCCATTTCCATCAGAATATAATCATTCTGAATACGCTGTGCCGTCAGCGACATGATATGGGCTCTGCCATCCACCACGATGGTGACTTCGTTATCGGTAAATCCCTGTCCGGAGTTAAGGCTGTCCAACATCAGGTCAATATTGAGCGAAAAATAGCCGAGCAGTTCAGGCAATGGCGTACCCGACAGCTTTCGCGAGCTTTGCGCCAGCAGTTGTTGCGCCGCTGGGTTGGAATAATGGATCGCCAGATTTTTATCTAGCAATAAGATGCTATTAATTAATGAATTGAGGATCTGCCCAGCATCGGGCAGCGTGCCTGTTGCCATAACGCAGACTCCTGCACTTTTTTAGTGCGTCACATTCTGGATTGATAAATATCGCTTAGCAAACGTACGATGTCGCGCGGAGAAAAAAGCCCATCCGAAGATGGGCTGAAAAGTTTCCACGGCAACAAAATAAACTAGAAATTTTGTCGGCGACGGCAGCTTCAACATCGTTATTATTCGGGCTGCCGTCGTTGCACGAATAATTACACGCTGTAGTACAGTTCGAACTCGACCGGGTGCGGAGTCATACGTACGCGGTCGTTTTCCGCACGACGCAGTTCAATGTAAGCATCGATAGAGTCTTCGGTGAATACGCCGCCGCGGGTCAGGAACTCACGGTCTTCGTTCAACGCATTCAGCGCTTCTTCCAGTGACCCTGCTACGGTCGGGATTTCACTCGCTTCTTCCGGCGGCAGATCGTACAAGTTCTTATCCATGGCATCGCCAGGGTGGATCTTGTTGATGATTCCGTCCAGGCCAGCCATCAGCAGTGCGGTGAAAGCCAGGTACGGGTTGGCTGCCGGATCCGGGAATCGAACTTCGATACGACGCGCTTTCGGGCTAGCGACCACCGGAATACGGATGGATGCAGAACGGTTACGCGCGGAGTAAGCCAGCATGACCGGTGCTTCATAGCCTGGAACCAGTCGTTTGTACGAGTTGGTCGCCGGGTTGGTCAGGGCGTTGATGGCTTTCGCATGTTTGATCACGCCGCCGATGTAGTACAGCGCCATTTCGGACAGACCGCCGTATTTATCGCCGGAGAACAGATTCACGCCGTCTTTGGACAGAGACATGTGGCAGTGCATACCGGAGCCGTTGTCGCCGAACATCGGTTTCGGCATGAACGTTGCTGTTTTACCGAAAGCATGTGCGACGTTGTGGACAACGTATTTGTAAATCTGAATTTCGTCGGCTTTCTTGGTCATGGTGTTGAAGCGGGTGGCTACTTCGTTCTGACCTGCTGTCGCTACTTCGTGGTGATGCGCCTCAACCACCAGCCCCATCTGCTCCATGGTCAAACACATGGTGGAACGGATGTCCTGAGAAGAGTCGACCGGGGGAACCGGGAAGTAGCCGCCTTTGACGGACGGACGGTGGCCTTTGTTGCCGCCTTCATATTCTTTGCTGGAGTTCCAGGCGCCTTCGATATCGTCGATAGTGACATGGGAGCCGGAGATGCTGCTGCCGAAGCGAACGTCATCAAACAGGAAAAACTCGGGTTCTGGCCCGAACAGTACGGTATCCGCGATACCGGAAGAACTCAGAAAATCTTCTGCGCGTTTGGCGATGGAGCGCGGATCGCGATCGTAGCCCTGCATCGTGCCTGGTTCGAGGATGTCACAACGGATGATCAGCGTAGACTCTTCGTAGAACGGGTCGAGAATGGCGGTCGTGACGTCAGGCATTAACACCATGTCTGATTCGTTGATGCCTTTCCATCCGCCGATAGAAGAACCATCGAACATTTTGCCGTCTTCGAAAAAATCTGCATCTACCTGATGGGAAGGGATCGTGACGTGCTGCTCTTTACCTTTAGTATCGGTGAAACGAAGGTCGACGAATTTCACCTCATGTTCTTTCAGCAGCGTCAAAACGTGTTCAACTGACATACTTGGTTCTCCCGGGTTATATCAATTATCGTCGTGGAACGAATATCGTTGTGGAATGTTGTTGTGACCGTACGTAGACTATAGCTAAATCTGTGCCAACTTTAGTATTTGTGCCTGAAAGCCCATTCTCTGGTTTCCTAAGTGGTCTTGGACTGCACCAATATAGTAATCTGCACCAAAATAGTGCTTTATTTTGCATTGTTAGCACCATATTGGTGCTTATCAATGTGTTTGCTGCGAAATTGCACCGTGAAAGGGATTACAACCCCTCAATGTGAGGTTGTTTGCAAGAGATGTTTGTGATCCTGTTTAGTCCCTCGATTAATCCGTGTACAATAGCGCGCTATTTCTAAATGCCTGAGGCAAAGCTGTGATCGAAAATTTGCGTAACATCGCTATTATTGCGCACGTTGACCATGGGAAAACCACCCTGGTCGACAAGCTGCTACAACAGTCCGGTACGTTCGATGAACGTAGTGAAGCCACCGAACGTGTTATGGACTCCAACGATTTGGAGAAAGAGCGCGGGATCACCATCCTCGCTAAAAATACCGCCATCAATTGGAAAGACTATCGCATCAACATCGTTGATACCCCAGGACACGCCGACTTCGGCGGTGAGGTAGAACGTGTTATGTCGATGGTCGACTCGGTGCTACTGGTCGTTGATGCAATGGATGGCCCGATGCCGCAGACCCGTTTCGTGACCAAAAAAGCCTTTGCCAATGGTCTGAAGCCGATCGTGGTCATCAACAAAGTTGACCGTCCGGGCGCACGCCCTGACTGGGTTGTCGATCAGGTGTTCGACCTGTTTGTAAACCTGGATGCCACTGATGAGCAGTTGGACTTCCCGATCGTTTACGCTTCCGCGTTGAACGGTATTGCTGGTCTGGATCACTCCGATATGGCCAGCGACATGACGCCGCTGTTTGAAGCGATCGTCGAACACGTCGACGCGCCGAAAGTTGACCGTGACGGCCCGCTGCAGATGCAGATCTCCCAGCTGGACTACAACAACTACGTGGGTGTTATCGGTATCGGCCGTATTAAGCGCGGCATGGTTAAGCCTAACCAGCAGGTCACTATCATCGACAGCGAAGGCAAAACCCGCAACGGTAAAGTCGGTAAAGTCCTGGGCCACATGGGTCTGGAGCGTATCGAATCCACGCTGGCGGAAGCGGGTGACATCATCGCTATCACCGGTCTGGGCGAGCTGAACATTTCCGATACCATCTGCGATCCGGCGAACGTCGAAGCGCTGCCTGCGCTGAGCGTCGACGAACCGACCGTAACCATGTTCTTCTGCGTCAACACGTCTCCTTTCTGCGGTAAAGAAGGGAAGTTTGTGACGTCGCGTCAGATCCTTGAACGTCTGAACAAAGAGCTGATCCACAACGTTGCACTGCGCGTTGAAGAGACTGATGATGCGGATGCTTTCCGCGTATCCGGTCGTGGTGAGCTTCACCTGTCTGTCCTGATTGAAAACATGCGTCGTGAAGGCTTCGAAATGGCCGTTTCGCGTCCGAAAGTTATCAACCGCGTGATCGACGGTCGCAACCAAGAACCGTTCGAAAACGTGACGCTGGATATCGAAGAACAGCATCAGGGCTCCGTCATGCAGGCGATGGGTGAGCGTAAAGGCGACGTCAAAGACATGGTTCCAGATGGCAAGGGCCGTATTCGTCTCGACTACGTTATCCCAAGCCGCGGTCTGATCGGTTTCCGTACCGAGTTCATGACCATGACGTCGGGTACGGGTCTGCTGTACTCCACGTTCAGTCACTACGACGACGTGCGTCCGGGCGAGATCGGTCAGCGTCAGAACGGCGTACTGATCTCCAACGGTCAGGGTAAAGCGGTCGCGTTTGCCCTGTATGGCCTGCAGGACCGCGGTAAATTGTTCCTGGGACACGGTGCCGAAGTTTATGAAGGCCAGATCATCGGTATCCATTCACGCTCCAACGACTTGACCGTGAACTGTTTGACCGGTAAGAAACTGACCAACATGCGTGCATCGGGTACGGACGAAGCGACGACACTAGTACCACCGGTCAAGATGACTCTGGAGCAGGCTCTGGAATTTATCGATGACGACGAACTAGTCGAAGTTACGCCGACGTCTGTCCGTCTGCGTAAACGTCACCTGACTGAAAACGACCGCCGCCGCGCGGGTCGCTCGAGCAAAGAAGGGTAAGCGCCTTTTCTGTAACGACGGTCTCGTTTTAGAAAAAGCCAGCCAGCGAAAGCTGACTGGCTTTTTTAATTCAATTTCATTCAGTTACCCTCATGACACAGCGTGAGCCCACACCTGCTGACGGTGTATTCGGCCTCCGATCTTCTCTGTTCAGTTCTCCCTTTTACCGTTACAGTGAAAGCCTACCGACTCATCAGGAGGACCTATGTTGTATATCTTTGATTTGGGGAATGTCGTCATTGATATCGATTTTAGACGGGTGTTGGGAGTATGGAGCAACCTGAGCGGTATCCCCCTGGCTAGCCTGAGCGAACGCTTCGTTATGGGGCATGCATTCGAACAGCACGAGCGCGGCGAGATCGATGATGAGGCATTTGCTGCTCAGTTGTGCCACGAAATGGGGATTGCCCTCAGCTTTGAGCAATTTGCCGCGGGCTGGGAATCCATCTTTATCGGGGTGCGTCCTGAAGCGCTGGATATCATGAAGCAATTGCGGCGAGACGGTCAGCGGGTTGTGGTGTTGTCCAATACCAACCGACTGCATCATCAGCAGTGGTCTACGCTCTATCCCGAAATAGAACAGGCCGCCGACCGACTGTATTTATCTCAGGAGCTGGGTATGCGCAAACCGGATGCGGCAATCTACGAGTATGTGCTGCAGCAGGAAGGCTGCCGGGCCGAGGATGCCATCTTCTTCGATGATAATGCGGACAACGTCACCGCTGCATCCGCGTTGGGCATCCATGCTATTCAGGTCAACGATCGTCAGGTTCTGACGGACTTCTTTTCTTCTCAGTCCGCCGTGGTGAATGAATAGCGCCAGGCAGTTTCGATTCGGCATCAGACAGGAGCAGCAACGTTTTTATGATTGGGTTAATTCAGCGCGTCTCCAGCGCCAGCGTCACCGTGGACAACGAAATTATTGCGAAAATTGATGCGGGATTGCTGGTATTGCTGGGCGTTGAGCAGGGCGATGACGAAAAAAACGCCGCGCGGTTATGCGAACGGGTGATCGGGTACCGAATTTTTGGTGATGAGCAGGGCAAGATGAACCTTAACGTGAGTCAGGCCGGCGGCAGCCTGCTGGTGGTGTCGCAGTTTACACTGGCGGCCGACACACAAAAGGGGATGCGTCCCAGCTTTTCCCGCGGAGCGGCACCTGCCGAGGCGGATCGGTTGTATCAATACTTTATCGGTCAATGCCGGGAACGGGGCGTTGTCACGGAAACCGGCCGTTTTGCCGCCGATATGAAGGTTGAACTCGTCAATGACGGGCCGGTGACCTTCTGGCTACAGGCATAAAACGGATCGCTTCTCTTGGTTAACTGAGGCTGTGTATGTATCACTTGAGAGTGCCGGAAAGCGCTGAAGAGCTGGAAGCCTACTATCAGTTCCGCTGGGAGATGTTGCGTAAGCCGTTGCGACAGCCAATGGGATCTGAGCGCGACGCTTATGATTTGCTGGCGCATCATCAGACCGTGGTTGATGAGCAAGGGCGACTAGTGGCAGTCGGGCGACTCTACATTAATGCCGATAATGAAGCCTCTATCCGTTTTCTGGCAGTTCACCCTGCCGTGAGAAGTAAAGGGTTGGGCACTTTGCTGGCGATGGCGCTGGAGTCGGTGGCGCGCCAGGAGGGGGCCAAGCGCGTGGTGTGCAGCGCCCGCGAAGAGGCGAAGGCGTTTTTCGGCAAATTAGGGTTTGTGGATCAGGGCGAGGTCACGACGCCGCAGACTACGCCCATTCGACATTTCCTGATGATCAAACCGGTGGCGACGCTGGATGATATTTTGCATCGCCCAGACTGGTGCGGTCAGCTGCAGCAGGCTTGGCACGATCATATTCCGCTGAGCGAAAAGATGGGTGTGCGCATCAGCCAGTACACCGGCAAGAAATTTATCACCACGATGCCGGAAGCCGTCAATCAAAACCCCCATCACACCATCTTCGCCGGCAGCCTGTTTTCGCTGGCGACCCTAACCGGCTGGGGGCTTATTTGGCTCTTGCTGCGGGAGCGTCAACTGGGGGGCACCATTGTCCTGGCGGATGCCCATATTCGTTATAGCTCGCCGATTATTGGTCGTCCCAGTGCGGTCGCCAATCTTGGGTCGCTGAGCGGCGATCTGGACAAGTTGGCGCGTGGCCGTCGGGCGAGGGTTCATCTGAACGTCGAATTGTTCGGTGAAGGTCGAAAAGGGGCGTTATTCGAAGGCGTGTATATGGTCTTGCCTCCGACGCAGGATGATCCTCTGGAGCCAGCTGGTCTATCGCACGACTGACATAAGGCGCAGATAGAGATGGCTGCGGGAATGGCTTCACATGGATAACGGAAGGCCGGATGATGAGTCCGGCCTTGTTCTTGGTATCATCCCGTCCGGCCTAGGGCGTCGGCATCCCTTCCTGTAAGACGCCTTGATGCAACTGCTGTTGGAGCGGTTGGCCTGCGCTGTCCGTCCCCTGCAAAATGCCATTCAAAGAGGGGGTCAGCGGCGTGGCATACGCCATCTTACCGTTCAGCCGCAGCTGAAAGTTGAGATTCCCCGACGGCATGCGTGTCGGCGTTGGCCAGCCCCAGTGCAACAACGTGTCGAATGACGTCGATTTACCATTCATATCCAGCGTGAATTCACGTGCGGGGGTTTGATTAATACTCGCTTTTGCTTCCAACAGTCCCCCCTGCGTGAAGGCGCTGAGGTCGGTAAACGTGATCCGATCGTTGTTGGCCGTCAACGCCAGAGACGGACGCCGAATATCCACTTTATTGAACGTGGCATCGCTGGCGTTCAGGTTCAGCGAGCCTTGCCAAATTCCCCACTGATGCTGACGCGCTAGCAGCAGGTCGCTGCCATAGCCGTCAAGTGCGGTCACCTGGAACGGGAAGTCCGGATTGATATCGATCAGCAGGTTGCGGTTGGCGGTAAATTTTTTGACGGATATCTCTTCCAGCCACGAAGGCAACGCTTGTTGCCAGCGTTGACGCCAGTCCCCCGGCAGGGTGTATTCCATTCCCGCGATAACCAGTTCATCCAGCGTCAGCCGGTGGTCGCTGCGCAGCCAGTTGCCGCTGGCTCGCAGCAGCCCTCTCTCCCAACGGGTCGAGAACTGGCGAATGGCAATCCCTTGCGAGGACAGGTCCAGATTGATGATCGGGTCGATCAGATGCATGTCGCCGTTAATGAGGTCGGTCGCGTTGAACGAGAGCGAGCCGTCCTCACTTTGCCAGTTATCCTGTCGGAAGGTGACATGCTGTAGTGTGGCGTCAAGATCGCTGGCGGCCCAACCGGGTCCCTCAATGCGTGCGTCTATCAGGTCAAAACGGTCGACGCTGACGGCGGGCAGCGCTGCGACGGGCCGCCAGAAATCAGAGAGGGAACGTGAGGTTTGCAGCCTTACGTTACTCAGTCTGAGCCGATTAATCTGCCAACCGCCATCGTCCGCACGCTGCGCGCTGCCGGTCAGTTCTCCCCGGGCGACATTGGCGCCAAAGTTGCTCAGCGTCAGGCGCCGATTCTCTAAGGCGCCTTCCACCAACACCTGACTGGCGGGAATATCGTTCAGCGTCAGCGAGCGGGCGCTGAGCTGGAAGCGCGCATGATTCCCCAGCAAATTACCGGGCTGCGGCTCCCACGGCGTGATACCGCCGTTGACCTGCTGCCCGTTTAGCCGCCAGTCGCCATCCTGCGCCTGTAGCGCCATATCTTTTAACTGCAACACGTCAGCCTGAAGAGGCAGGGCGTAACCGGTTTGATTTAGGTTGAGCGTACCCCCCTCCAGCCACAGGCTCGCCAAATGAGAAGGCATAGTGATTTGGCGCAGGCTAAGTCCAACGGAGACCTGTTTGGCGACCAACGTTGGCGGCTGATTTTGATGGCCGAAAGAGACCTCATTGAGCTGGAAGATGCTGGGCGACGTCCAGCTATGAGACACTTTTTTCAGCGCGAGTCGGTATTCGGTATGTTGACTAACCCAACGGCTGACCTCGTTGGCTCCCCATTGGGTCTGCAGCGCGATATAAAGCGCTACCAGAGCCAGAAGGGTCAGTAACAGCAGTGAGATGAGTAGCTTCCCGATCAATTTCATCGTATCAGTCCGTGCCTGTCGTCGAGGATAGAAGAGTTATGCCGCAATGTGGGCAGCGGCTCAAGTCGGTAATCATACGCCTGACAAGAATCAGGGCACGATGTTGCATCATGGAGCCATGATTAGCACGGTAAATACGAAATATCTGGAAGCAGGCTCCCTATTCTATTTCTGCCTTCTCTTGCGGGAACACGAGATTTAAGACGATGGCGGTGATCCCGCCTGCGGCGATGCCGGAAGACAGAAGGGTTTTCAGCCAGTCAGGCGCGAACTGCAAGATCAGCGGCTGCTGAGCTACGCCCAGACCCACGGCCAGCGAGAGGGCGATAATCATGATCGCCCGGCGGTTTAGCGGTTCGCGAGACACGATGCGTACGCCTGAGGCGGCGATTGTACCGAACATCACGATGGTCGCGCCGCCCAGCACCGGTTCAGGAATATGCTGAACGAAGCCGCTGACCGCCGGAAAAAGCCCCAGGACAATCAGCATCAGCGCGACGACGAAACCGACATGGCGGCTGGCGACGCCGGTCAATTGGATCACGCCGTTGTTCTGACCGAAGCAGGAGTTGGGAAAGGTGTTGAATACCGCTGAAAGCATGGAGTTTAGGCCGTTGGCCAGTACGCCGCCTTTCAGGCGTTTCATGTACAGTGGTCCGCGTACCGGCTGTTCAGAGACATCGGAGGTCGCCGTGATATCGCCGATTGTTTCCAGCGACGTCACCATAAACACCAGCATCAGTGGTACGAGTAGGCTCCAGTCGAAGCCCAGACCGTAATACAACGGCGTCGGCACCATGATGGCCGACTGTGCTGTGCTGGACATCTCCTTTGGCAGCATTCCCATCAGCCACGCCGCCAGATACCCGACGGCCATGGCGATCACCAGCGAGGCGACGCGCAGATAGGGATTACGCTGGCGATTAAGCAGGATGATTACCAACAGGACCACGCCTGCCAGCAGCAGATTTTTGGGCGCACCGAACGAATGATCGTTCAGAGCCGCAAACCCGCCGCCGATCGAAGTCAGCCCAACCTGAATTAGCGACAGACCAATAATCATGACCACCACGCCGGATACCAGCGGAGTAATAATCCTGCGGGCCAGATGAAGAACGCGGGAGAGCAGGATCTCGGTGCAAGAGGCGACCATCAGTGTGCCGAACAGCGCGGCCATCATGGTAGGCACATCTGCGCCGCCGTTTTTCAACGCCAACCCGCCCATAATCAGCGGCGTCACGAAGTTAAAGCTGGTGCCCTGAATCGACAGCAGCCCGGAGCCAACTGGCCCCCAGGTTTTGATTTGCAGTATGGAGGCCAGACCGGACGCAAACAGCGACATGCTGATGATGTGTTGCGTATCCTGCGCGGGGAGTCCGAGTGCCTGACAGATCAGCAACGCCGGCGTGATAACGGCGACGAACATGGCTAACAGGTGCTGACCGGCGGCAAACAGCGTTTGCGGCAGCGGCGGGCGGTCTTCAAGACGGTAGATGAGTTCGCTGCGTGGATGGGCAGCGGCGGGTTCTTGCGGGCGCAAAGGTTCGGCAGAGGGAATACGCATGGCGGTTGGCACTCCAGAACGACAAAAACCGCATTTTAATGATCTGCCTAACAAAAGCAAACGGTTGCGCACTTCATCTTCTTGTACGCCCGTGGTGGGGAATCTGGGGGACGTGATCGCTGCCGGCGTTTAGGCGTTGGTGTAGCGCGCGCTTTCCGGCAGCCAGCGTTCTATCAGCGCTTGCGCGTGTTCGGGATAGCGCTCATGGATATGGCGGGCAAGACGCTGGACCTGTGGGATCAGCGCCTGGTCTCGCAGAAGGTCGGCGACTTTGAATTCGGCGCTGCCGGTTTGACGGGTGCCAAGCAACTCACCCGGTCCGCGGATCTCGAGATCGCGTTGCGCGATCACAAAGCCATCGTTGCTATCCCGTAAAACCTGCAGCCGCTTCTGGGCGGTTTTGCTGAGCGGTGATTTGTACAACAGTACGCAGTGGGATGCGACCGAACCGCGGCCGACGCGTCCGCGCAGCTGGTGCAGCTGCGCCAAACCGAGCCGTTCCGGGTTTTCGATAATCATCAGGCTGGCGTTGGGGACGTCGACCCCGACTTCAATCACGGTGGTAGCGACGAGCAGCTGAATTTGGCCTGCCTTGAACGCCTCCATCACCTGTTGTTTTTCCTGCGCCTTCATTCGTCCGTGCACCAGTCCGATAGTGAGCGCCGGCAGCGCTTCGCGCAGTTCCTGACAGGTAGCTTCCGCCGCCTGCGCCTCCAGAAGGTCCGACTCTTCAATCAGGGTACACACCCAGTAGGCCTGACGCCCTTCCTGCTGACAGGCATTGTCGACACGCTGGATGATATCGCTACGGCGGGTGTCGGGGATGGCGACGGTAGTGACGGGCGTTCTGCCCGGCGGTAGTTCGTCGATGATGGACGTTTCCAGGTCGGCGTACGCGGTCATTGCCAGCGTACGCGGGATCGGCGTCGCGGTCATGATCAGCTGGTGGGGGTGAAATCCTTGCTGCTCGCCTTTTTCCCACAGGGCAAGCCGCTGATGTACGCCGAACCGGTGCTGTTCATCGATAATGACCAGCGCCAGACCGTTAAATTGGACCTGCTGCTGGAAAATGGCGTGAGTACCGACCACCATGCCGACATCGCCGTTGGCGATCGCTTCCTGCTGGGCCTGACGCGCTTTGCCTTTTTGCTTTCCGGCCAGCCATCCGACGTTGATGCCGAGTGGCGCAAACCATTGACGGAAGTTGTGCGCATGTTGTTCCGCCAACAGTTCGGTCGGCGCCATGAGAGCCACCTGCTTGCCGTGAGCAATGGCGCGTAATGCGGCCAAAGCCGCCACCAGCGTTTTGCCGGAGCCGACGTCGCCCTGAACCAGCCGCATCATGGGATAAGGGTGATTCAAATCCTGTTCGATTTCGGCCACGACGCGCTCCTGCGCCCGAGTCGGCGAAAACGGGAGGGCGGACAGCAACTGTTGTTTCAACGTATCGCGGGGTGGCAACGCCAGCGCGTGGTGGCGCTGGGCGCCGGCACGTGCAGCCAGCATGCTCAGGTTGTGGGCCAACAGCTCTTCCATGATCAAGCGTTGCTGAGCCGGATGTTTACCCTGCTCCAGTTCGCTCAATTGCATGTCGGGCGGTGGCCGATGAAGCGTATGCAGCGCTTCCGTCAGGCTAATCATCGTGTGATTGAGCTCCTGCGGCAGCAGTTCATCAATCGGATGGCGGTCCAGCAGTTTCAGCGCCTGGTCGGTCAGCTTACGCAGCGTGGCCTGGCGGATGCCGTCGGTGGTGGGATAGACCGGCGTCAGCGTTTCCTGTAGTGCTACGTCGCTTTCTTCGCCCTGAACCCGATACTCCGGGTGGATAATTTCAGCCCCCAGCTTGCCTCGGCGGATTTCGCCATAAGCGATGACCCGCTGGCCCGGCGACAGGCTGTTCTTCATGGCGGCGTTGAAATTGAAAAAGCGCAGCGTGAGCATGCCGCTGCCATCGCTGATCTGGCAGGTCAGCATACGACGGCGGCCAAAGGTGACGTCACAGCGCAAAATTTCACCCTCTACGGTCGCGTAGATGCCCGGAAGAAGGTCGTTGATGGGATAAAGCTGAGTGCGGTCTTCGTAGCGCAGCGGTAGATGAAACAGCAGGTCTTCCACCGTTTCCAGACCGATGCGGGCCAATTTATTTGCCTGACTGGGCCCGACGCCGACAAGCGTGTTCAGCGGTTGGGTATTCAGCAGGCGCCCGCGCATTATTGCACCGTGGACTGCATGGCGGCCCACCACGGGGTGTCGGCGACCACCTGACCTTGCTGGTCTATGCGTGGTCGTGGAAGTCCTTTACGCTTCGCTACGCGGGCGAGAACGGGGTAACCGCCCTCGAACAACAGCCGCTGTTGCTCTTCTTCGTCCAGTGGGCTGGCGTCACGTTGATACATCCCGGCCATTTGACGCTGGCGCTGCGCCTCGTAAAGAATTAATGCGGAGGCGACGGAGACATTGAGGGATTGGACCATCCCGGTCATCGGAATAATGATGTCCTGGTCCGCCAAAGCCAGCGCTTCGGCGGAGATGCCGCTTTTTTCCTGTCCAAGAAGAATGCAGGTGGGCCGCGTATAGTCGATGTCGCGAAAATCAACAGCTTTGTCGGAAAGGTGGGTGGCAAGAACCTGCATGCCTTGCGCCTTCAGGTGTCCGACGGCGTCCTTGATTGTGGCATGCGTTTTGACTTTTACCCAGCTATTGCTGCCAGCGGCAGTGGAAACCAGCGTTCTCATGCTACCGGTCGGCCATATGGCGTGTACCTGATGAACGCCTACGGCGTCCGCCGTCCGAATAACGGCGGAAACATTGTGAGGCTTATGGACCTGCTCCATACACACCGTCAAGTCGGGCTGGCGGTGATTCAGCATCTCTCTGATGCGCGTATAGCGTTCTGGCGTCATAACAGGTTAGTTTCGGTTACGGTTAACTTTAATCACATCCGGCATCACGCGGATCTTGCGCATAATATTCGCGAGATGGACACGGTCGCGCGTGGTCAGGCGTATGAAGGCACTGTACACTCTGCCGTCTTTTTCTTCCGTGTTGATGCTCTGGATATTGGCATTGGCGGTGTTGATGGCTGCGGTCAGGTTGGCCAGAACGCCCTGATGGTTGAGCATGTCTACCTTGATTTCCGTCAGGAACTCCTGCTCAGTGACCTTGTCCCATTCCACCGCCATGAATTTTTCGGGTTCTTTCTGGTAACCCCGGATATTGCGGCAGGATTCATGGTGGATCACCAGCCCTTTACCTGGGCTGACGTGCGCAATGATCGGATCGCCCGGAATGGGGCGGCAGCATTTGGCGAATGTCACCAACACGCCGTCGGCGCCTTTGATCGGTAACTTACGGATGCCGGAGCTGTTCAATCCGGTATCTTCCTCCAGCAGATTTTTGGCCACCACGATGCTCATGGCATTGCCAAGGCCGATTTCCGCCAGCAGATCGTCCAGCGAAGAGAGCTTCATTCGGTCCAGCTCGCGCTGAATATTGGGGGACGGAACTTCAGATAGCTTGCGTCCGTGGCCTAGCGCGTGGTTCAGCAGACGACGCCCCAAGCTGACGGAATCGTCACGCTTCAGATTCTTCAGCATCTGACGGATTCTGGCTCGGGCTTTGGAACTGACGACAAAGTTCAGCCAGGCGGCGTTTGGCCGTGCGCCGGGCGCCGTGATGATCTCAACCGTCTGACCACTTTTCAGCGCTTGAGACAACGGATACGGCTGACGGTCAACACGTGCGCCCACGCAGGCGTGACCGATGTCGGTATGCACCGCGTAGGCGAAGTCCACCGGCGTAGCGCCGGAAGGGAGTTCCACAATGCGGCCTTCGGGCGTGAAGACGTACATTTCGTCCGGAAACAAATCCGACTTCACGCTTTCGATAAATTCAAATGAACTGCCTGCGCTTTGCTGCAGCTCCATCAGGCTCTGCATCCAGCGGCGCGCGCGGACCTGCGCGGTCGTGCTGCTTTCACCTTCTTTATAAGCCCAGTGTGCGGCTACGCCCATCTCGGCCATTTGATCCATATCTTCCGTACGGATCTGCACTTCGACCGGGACGCCGTGCGGGCCGATCAACGAGGTATGCAAAGATTGATAGCCGTTGGCTTTCGGGATGGCGATATAGTCTTTAACGCGACCGGGGCGCGGTTTGTACAGGCCGTGTACCTGGCCCAGCACGCGATAGCAGGTATCCAAATCGCTGACGATTACCCGAAAGGCGTATATATCCATAATGGAGTGAAAACGCTGTTCTTTCAGGTGCATCTTGCAGTAGATGGAGTAGAGGTGTTTTTCCCGGCCACTAACGCGACAGGGGATACCGGCTTCCAGCAAACGGCCCTCGATTTCAGATAGGATCTTCTGAATCATCTCCTTACGGTTGCCGCGCGCGGCTTTCACCACTTCTTTGATGACGCGGTAACGGTTCGGATAGAGCGCTTCAAACCCCAGCTCTTCCAGTTCGGTTTTAAGATGATGAATACCAAGCCGATGGGCCAGAGGGCTGTAGATTTCCAATGTTTCCCGGGCGATACGTCGGCGCTTATCCGGCCTTAGCGCTCCCAGCGTCCGCATGTTGTGGGTGCGGTCGGCTAGTTTGATCAGGATGACGCGGATGTCTTGCACCATCGCCATGATCATTTTGCGAAAATTTTCCGCCTGCGCCTCTTTCTTGTCGCGAAACTTCAGCTTATCCAGCTTGGAGACGCCTTCCACCAGCTCGGCAACGCTTTTGCCGAACAGCTGTTCCATATCCTGGTAGGTGGCGGGCGTGTCTTCGATCACATCATGCAGTAGCGCCGCCATTAGCGTTTCATAGTCGAGACGCATCTCGGCCAAAATGCAGGCTACGGCGACTGGATGGGTGATGTAAGGCTCGCCGCTGGAGCGAGTCTGCCCCTCGTGAGCATCACGTGCGACAAGGTAAGCCTGCCGGAGACGTTTTATCTGGTCTTCGGGCAGGTAACTCTGAATCAGCAGATTAAGGCTTTCAAACAGATACAAGGGCGACTCGTGGTGTTATTAGCGGCGACCTTCAGCGATTGCGGTGACCGCCTGAATTTCTGCGGCTTCCTGCTCTTGCTGCTCCTGACGTTCACGGGCGTCGAGAATTTGCGAAGTGATCAGTCCTTCTTCGATCTCACGCAGTGCGATAACCGTGTACTTGTCGTTTTCTTCAGGAACCAGAGCATCTTTGCCCCCAACCTGGATCTGGCGGGCGCGACGGGCAGCGACCAACACCAGGTCAAAACGGTTACCAATTTTTTCTACAGCGTCTTGAACAGTTACGCGTGCCATAATGAGGTACTCCACAGGGAAATAAAAAAAGACTGGGCATGATACTGAATGTGCCGTCAGTCTGCCAATAGTTTGGTGATTAAACCGTCATGCCGCACTTTCTGGCGGGATAAACGCAGACGCTCGGCGCGAATGATGGTTTTCAAATCCTGCAGCGCCAAATCAAAGTCGTCGTTAACGAGAAGATAATCGTATTCAGCATAGTGGCTCATTTCGGCAATCGCCTGCGCCATACGTCGATCAATCACTTCCTCGCTGTCCTGACCACGGCCGCGCAGGCGACGTTCAAGCTCTTCTTTAGAGGGCGGCAGGATGAAAATGCTGCGTGCGGAGGGCATCCGCTCGCGAATTTGCTTGGCGCCCTGCCAGTCTATGTCCAGAAATACATCCACGCCGGTAGACAGCACTTGCTCAATGGCGGTACGAGATGTTCCGTAATAATTACCGAAAACCTCGGCATACTCCAGAAACTCATTGTTCCCAATCATGCGCTTGAACTCGTCAACCGGCACGAAATAATAGTGCTCGCCGTGATTTTCTCCCGGCCGTTTATCGCGAGTGGTATGAGAAATGGAAACCTGTGTGTCATACAGCGGCTGCGTTTTCAACAGCGCAGTAATCAAACTGGATTTTCCGGCACCGCTCGGTGCGGAAACAATATATAACGTGCCTTGAGCCATAATGAATGTATCTGATTCAGTAGTTAGAATTGATGCAGCGGAACGTGCAGTTCCCCGCATTATACATGCCGCGCCGCCGTCAGTCGCGCAGCGTAAGTATTGAACCCGCCTTGTTTGACAAATTGGCTTATCTTTATGCCTCGCTCAAACCCTTTCCTCTTCTTTGCTTATTCCTTGTGTAGTGCGCCGCAATTTCTTATCGCCTTCCTGTAACGACGCTAATTGTCTGCGAAACGGCTCGCAACCGTATTCCCCGGCGCTGGGTTTGCAGTCGGACTCCATGCTTTACTGCCGCTGCGTTGAACGTAGGCGAGGGGGGACTTATGCGATATGGATATTGGCTGGGCGTAGCGGCGATGTTGTTGACGGCACTGGCTTCGGCTGCCGATGCTTGTCCGGAATGGGCTCACCAGCGGGCCAGTCAGGAAATTCAGCGACTGGGGCAGCAGCTGGCGCAATGGGATAAGGCGTATCACGACGAGGGCAAAAGTCCGGTTCCCGATGATGCGTATGACCAGATGCGCACGATGTTGGCTGGCTGGCAGCGCTGTTTTCCAACGCAGGGGGCGGTGTTCAAGGTGCGTTTGCCCAATCAGGGAAAAAAGCTTCACCCGGTGGCGCAGACCGGCCTTAGAAAACTCTCCGACGATGGCGAACTGCGGCATTGGATTGCCGCCCGGCGTCATCTTTGGGTTCAACCCAAGGTGGACGGTGTAGCTGTAACGCTGGTTTACGAGCAAGGCCGCCTGATCTCTGCCGTCAGCAGAGGCAACGGGCGGCAAGGGGAAGATTGGACGGAGAAGGTTCGTCAGATCGCAACCATCCCTCAGCAAATTCGGCTCATGCGGGGCAATAACACTGGAATACCAGAGCGTGTCGTTCTGCAGGGCGAGCTGTTTCTTCCGGTGGAAAATCATCGTCAGAATAAGCTCGGCGGCCTCAATGCCCGGGCGTTGGTCGCAGGAGAAATGCGGCGTAAACAACCTTCTCCACGGTTGGCGAATATCGGGGTTTTTATCTGGGCGTGGCCCGACGGACCCCGCAGCATGACGCAGCGGCTGGCGGCGTTGCGTGAAATGGGGTTTGCGTTGACGGAGCGCTATTCCGAACCTATCACCTCGCTGAAACAGGCTCGACGCTGGCGTGAGCATTGGTATCAATCCCCATTGCCGTTTGTCACCGATGGTGTGGTGATCCGCCAGGAAGACGAGCCTGCAGGACGCTACTGGCAGCCAGGAGAGTCTGAATGGGCGATAGCCTGGAAATATCCGCCGATTCACCGCGTCACAGAGGTCAAGGGCGTTGAATTTCCGGTGGGTCGAACTGGAAAAATAGGGGCCGTTTTGGCGCTGGAAACGGTGACACTGGATGATAAGCAGGTCCGCAGCGTTAATGTCGGCTCTGTAACGCGCTGGCGGCGGTGGGATGTTCTGCCAGGAGACCGCGTGACCGTGAGTCTCGCGGGACAAGGCATACCCCGGCTCGATGGCGTCGTGTGGCGAAGCATGGAGCGTTTGACGGTGGATGCGCCTGACACATCGCAGTTCGACGAGTTTTCCTGTTTCCGATGGAGCAGAGCGTGTCAGCCGCAATTTCTGGCTCGCTTGGTCTGGTTAAGCAGCGATGCGGGGTTGGCAATACAAGGATTACGCGAAGGCATGTGGAAACGATTGATACAGGCGCATCTGATGAAGGATTTGATTAGCTGGCTGGCTCTGGAACGAAACCAGATCAGCACCGCGGCGTCTGTCGGTGAAACGCGCGCGGGGCTACTGCATCAACAGTTCCAGTCGACGCGGCAGCTGCCGCTATCACGTTGGCTTCTGGCCTTGGGGATGCCGTTGCCGCAGTCGGCTCATGGCGCGCTGTCGGGATACTCTTTTTCTCAGCTTCAGCAACGCAGCATCGCTGAGTGGCAGCAGTTTTCCGGTGTAGGTCATCGGCGGGCGCACAAAATAAGTCGGTTTTTACATCATCCAGAGGTGCAATCGATGATGCGGCAAATCGAGTCGTACGGTATTAAATAGCGGGAGATTTCAACCTGTCAGATATATTTCGATGGCAGTAATAAAAAAGCTAGCGTGATAACAAATAAATGATTTTATTGAAAGTGAATACTGCTGACAAAAGCGCAAAGAATTATTTCTCGTTATATATAAAATAAGACCACAAGGTTTATTCACACATGAAAACTAATGAATTAGATGACTATTCCACAGAATAGATAAATTAATTTAATCTTTTCGTGAGCCAGACAGATAGTTCGGCGGTCAGATACGGCTATCGGCAGGTCGAGCGCTTGTACTACATCGAATTTATTACGTTTTATACCTCAAAGATAATGAACTCCGAGGGGGGCTCCGGTGTCTGTTTACAGACGTGAGCCTCTGGAGCAGATTATAAGAATGAAAGTGTCGATGTCATTTTCCCAACCCAAAGTTTCCTGGATACTGGCTTTTTATATAGGCTTATTCCTGAATTTATCCGTTTATTACCGCCGTTTTGACTCTGTAGCTATTTTCGACCTCAAGCATGCCACGCACTTTCTTTCTGCCGTGGCTGAACTGCTGGCTTGCATTCTGTTTACTTTTTTTCTGATGCGACTTATTTCTCTGGGCGGAAAAAAATGCTTTCGTATTCTGGCATCGTTACTGACATTAATTTCAGTGGCCGCCAGTTATTACATGACCTTTTTTAATGTCGTTATCGGCTACGGCATCATCGCTTCCGTGATGACGACAGATATCGATCTCTCGCGTGAGGTGATCGGCGTCAATTTCGTGCTGTGGATGATACTGGTCAGCCTGCCGCCGCTGGCGATCATCTGGACAAGCCGTCTGCAACATACGTTACTGGATCAATTGAAAACGTCAGGGAAACGTCTGCGAGCCGCGCTGGGTTTGGCGGTCATCGTTGCGCTGGTCTGGCTGCCGATGGATTACATGGGCAAGGTTAATGCTGACGCGGAGAAAGCCTCTAATCAGGATTTACCTAGCTATGGCGGCGTGGTGGCCCACTCGTATCTGCCTTCTAACTGGCTGTCCGCCTTGGGATTGTTCGCTTACGCCCATTACGATGAAAATCAGGACGCGTCTTCCCTGTTTGACCCCAGCACACATTTTACCTATCAGGCTCCCAACGATATCGATGATACCTACGTCGTATTTATCATCGGCGAGACGACGAGGTGGGATCATCTGGGACTGTTAGGCTACTCGCGGGACACGACACCGCAGTTGGAGAAAGAGAAAAACTTGCTGGCGTTTCGCGGCCGCTCTTGCGATACCGCGACCAAACTGTCCATGCGCTGTATGTTCGTACGAGAAGGCGGGACGGAAGATAACCCTCAGCGGACGCTAAAAGAGCACAATATTTTTTCCGTGATGAAAGGATTGGGATTCTCGTCGGAGCTGTTCGCTATGCAAAGCGAAGTCTGGTTCTACAATAACATCCGGGCTGATAACTACTCCATCCGTGAGATGATTGCCTCTGAAAAGCGCAACGATGGAAAATCGGTTGATGACATGCTGTTAGTGGATGAGATGAAGTCCTCGTTGGCACGTTATACCAAAGGTAAACACCTGATTGTTCTGCATACTAAAGGGTCGCACTACCAGTATTCGATGCGTTACCCGCGTAGCTTCGCCCGCTATCAGCCGGAGTGTATGAGCGTGGATGCCTCCTGTACCCGGGAACAGCTCATCAACTCTTTCGATAACAGCGTTCTCTACACGGATGCTGTTATCGAGCAGGTTATTAGTCAAATGAGGGATAAAAAAGCGTTGGTGTTCTATTCGTCCGATCATGGCGAATCAATCGATGAGAACTCGCACCTGCACGGTACCCCGCGTAATGTCGCGCCGCCGGAGCAGTTTCGGTCGCCGGTGATGATGTGGGCATCCGACAAGTTTCTGGCTGAGCCAGAACATCAGCGGGCTTTCGCCAATTTGAAGGCCAGAAAGGATGCTGGTGAGATTCTGCGTCATGAAGAGATCTTCGACTCGGTGTTGGGATGTCTGGGGTATACCTCTCCTAATGGCGGCATTAATCAGAGCAACAACTGGTGTGCGAAGCCAGTTCATTGATTAAAATCAATAAGATGCGGGATACACCTGTTCACGAAAATGACGCTGTATGCTTTGTCGACAACTCCAAGGCCGTTTGTTAAAAAGGGATTGACGCGTTATCAGGGGCGCAGTAATATGCGCCCCGCATTCGGTGAGTGGCGCAGCTTGGTAGCGCACTTCGTTCGGGACGAAGGGGTCGGAGGTTCGAATCCTCTCTCACCGACCAAATTCAAAGAAGACGATACCCGATTGTCTTCACCAAAAACCCGCTTACTACGCGGGTTTTTTGTTTTTATCTCCCCTTAGCGCAGATTTCGCCACCTATCTCATTTCGCCGTCCCTCCTCATTTCAGTGCAACATTGGCACGGATTCAGAGCGCCAATAGGCAACACCGACTATTTCTGCCAAGATGCTAGCCGTTTTCTTTAATTGAGTATGTCCGCCTTTTTATGAGCCAGATGAAAGACGTGTTGGAAAAACGGCAAACGGGAATTTATTTTTCGACCATGGTCGCGGCGGCGGTCATTGCTGCTTGCTGGCCGAAGGCGTCGGGCCTAGTGGTGGCGCTCAACCCGGCCCTGGCATTCATGTTGTTCGTCACGTTTTTATCGTTGCCGCTGGGGGAGATGTTTAACGCTTTTCGCCATGTGCGTTTCCTGCTTGCCTTGTTTATCGCCAATTTTGTCGCGATACCTGCGCTGGTGGCGTTGTTGCTGACGCTATTGCCGCTGCCGTCGGTGGTGGCGTATGGAGTCGCGATGGTACTGTTGTGCCCCTGCATCGACTACGTCGTGACTTTTTGTCAGCAGGGGCAGGCGGATTCCCGTTTGCTGCTTGCGGCGACGCCGCTGTTGCTGCTGTTGCAAATGTTGCTGTTGCCGCTTTATTTGAGCCTGTTATTCGATGCGGCCCAGGTCATCAACATCGAGCCTTTCCTACATGCTTTTATCACCATGATTGCAATCCCGTTGCTGTTGGCTCTGATCTTTCAACGCTGGAGCAAGAGGACCTCTGCAGGGCGGGTTATGACGAACTGGCTTGGATTTCTTCCCGTGCCGGCGACGGCGCTGGTGCTGGCGGTGATTACGGCGTTTGTCGTACCGCAGCTAGCTCAGTCGCGAAGCACCGCGCTGACGGTGTTGCCCATTTACCTTTTGTTTTCGGCGCTCGCGCCTCTGGCGGGCTGGGGCGTTGCGCGGCTTTTGAAGCTTAATGCGGCGGCGGGAAGGGGCGTCATGTTTAGCGCTGCGACACGAAATTCGCTGGTGATTTTGCCGCTGGCGCTGTCGGTTCCTGGGGCGTTACCGCTGATGCCTGTCGTGGTGGTGACGCAGACGCTGGTCGAGCTGATTGCCGAACTGATTTACGTTCGTTGTGCCCCGCGTCTGCGCTTTCACGCAGGCAAGTGAGTCGTTATTTGCCCAGCGCCTGAGCGCAAGCCCAGGCCGAGCTCCAGGCCCACTGGAAATTGTAACCGCCGAGCCAGCCGGTGACGTCCACGACTTCGCCGATAAAGTACAGTCCAGGCACCTTGCTGGCTTCCAGCGTCTTTGACGATAGTTCGTGGGTATCGACTCCGCCCAACGTCACTTCTGCCGTGCGGTAGCCTTCTGTGCCGTTGGGCTGCACCCGCCATTGCTGTAATGTGTTCTCTACCTGAGTTTGCTGTGGTTTTTGCAGCTGTTTAAGCGTGACATCCGGCAACTGTCCCAACGTCTGAAGACACTCCACCAGACGCTTGGGCAACCACTGCGCCAGCGTATTTTTCAGACTCTGATTGGGATGGGCGAGGCGTTCTGCATCAAGCTGTGCGGCCAGATCCCGGTCGGGCAGTAGATTGATGGTGACGAATTCGCCAGGCTGCCAGTAGCTGGAAAGCTGAAGTACCGCCGGGCCGGAAAGGCCGCGGTGGGTGAATAGGATATTCTCGCGAAAGGTCACGCCGTTTTCCGCTTCGATCAGAGACGGCACAGAGACGCCGGACAGCGTCTGCAACTGTTCCAGCAGTGGTTTGTGCAGGGTGAAGGGCACCAGCGCCGCGCGGGTGGGCAGTACGTTGATGGAAAACTGCTGGGCAAGCTGATAACCAAAGGGCGTGGCGCCGAGTCCGGGCATCGACAGGCCGCCGGTGGCGATAACCAGCTCCGGGCTTTGAATCGCACCGGTGTTCAGCCGGAGGGTAAACACATCGCTCTTTTCCACGTCCAGCACTTCGCTGCGCAAACGGAGCGTGACCTGGCCCTGTTCACACTCCTTCAGCAGCATATCCGTGATTTGCTGGGCGGAGTCGTCGCAGAACAATTGCCCGAGGGTCTTTTCGTGATAGGCGATGCCGTGGCGGTTAACCAGTTCGATAAAGTCCCACTGGGTATAGCGCGCCAGGGCGGACTTGCAGAAGTGCGGGTTTTGCGACAGGTAAGCGCCAGGCTCTGCGTAAAGGTTGGTGAAATTGCAGCGACCGCCGCCGGACATCAAAATCTTGCGGCCCGGTTTTTTACCATTGTCCACCAGCAGCACCCGTAGGCCCTTCTGTCCTGCCTGCGCCGCGCAGAATAGCCCTGCCGCGCCTGCGCCAATCACGACCACATCATACTGTTCCACTTGTTTTGCTCCCCCTGCAATTCGTCAGGTTTCGGCCTGCGGCCGAATTGGCGTTCAGGGCGGCAGATTGTAGTGCTCGTCCTGTGATCTGACCAGTGTTACAAATTGCAGAATTTCGTAATAAGGTCCAATTTACTGATTTTTATCGAATAAATTATTATCCAATGGATGATTGGATTAAAATAAGTCAAAATAATGTCAGATTTTCCTTTTCCCAAGCCCCGCTTGTCGCCGATAATGCGCCGCGTTGATGACCACTATATGGCCTAACGCTTATGCTACATTTATTTGCCGGAATTGATTTCCACACCGGTCTGATGTTGATTTTGGCTTTGCTGTTTGTATTGTTTTACGAAGCTATTAACGGCTTTCACGATACTGCCAATGCTGTTGCTACCGTTATTTATACTCGTGCCATGCGCGCTCAGCTCGCTGTGGTGATGGCGGGAATATTTAACTTCCTTGGGGTACTGCTGGGCGGATTAAGCGTGGCTTACGCCATCGTCCACCTATTGCCTACCGATCTGTTGCTGAACGTCAGCTCTGCTCATGGCCTGGCTATGGTCTTTTCCATGCTGTTGGCTGCGATCATCTGGAACTTGGGTACCTGGTACTTCGGGCTGCCGGCGTCCAGCTCCCATACTCTGATCGGCTCTATTATCGGTATCGGTTTGACCAATGCGTTGCTGACGAATACGTCAGTCGTCGATGCGCTCAATATTCCAAAGATGGTCAGCATTTTTCTGTCGCTGATTCTGTCTCCGATTGTGGGCATGATCATCGCCGGGGTCATGGTGTTCTTGCTGCGTCGCTACTGGAGCAACACCAAGAAAAGAAAACGGGTTCACCTCACGCCAGCAGAGCGTGAGAAACAGGATGGCAAGCGCAAACCGCCGTTCTGGACGCGTACCGCTTTGATCCTTTCCGCCGTCGGCGTCAGTTTCTCTCATGGCGCCAACGATGGTCAGAAAGGCATTGGCTTGATTATGCTGGTACTGATCGGCGTCGCGCCCGCAGGTTTTGTGCTGAACATGAATGCATCGGGTTATGACATTAGCCGAACTCGCGATGCGATAGTGAATCTGCAGGGCTACTATCATTCTCACGGCGAAGCGCTGGAGCATGTGGTTGATCTGTCTCCGCCGATGCTGCCCGCACCGGATAAAACGATTCCTGTCGAGGGTAAATCGGACTTCCATTGTGATAGCTCTCGCGTCATGCTGGCCATCGACCACTCTTTAGGCCTGCTGAATAACCTGAAAGACTACAGCGAGTTGTCCAGCGATGACCGTGGTCAGGTTCGCCGTCTGTTGATGTGTATTTCCGACACCATGGACCGCATCATCAAGCTGCCTGAAACGAACAGCGAAGACAAACGTCTGCTGACCAATTTGCGTACCGATTTACTGCATACCGTAGAGTATGCGCCGCTGTGGATTATCGTCGCCGTGGCGTTGGCTCTGTCTCTCGGAACCATGGTGGGATGGAAACGTGTTGCCGTTACTATCGGTGAGAAGATCGGTAAGAAAGGGATGACCTATGCTCAGGGCGTCTCGGCTCAGGTGACGGCCGCGCTCTCGATCGGGGTCGCCAGCTATACCGGCATGCCGGTATCCACTACGCATGTCCTCTCCTCCGCGGTAGCGGGGACGATGATCGTAGATGGCGGCGGCGTGCAGAGCAAAACGGTGAAAAGCATCCTGCTGGCCTGGATCTTTACGCTGCCGGTATCGCTGATACTGTCCGGCGTGCTGTACTGGTTGACGCTGAAGCTGATTTAAGGCCGCGCGACAACAGCAATACGTACGATAAAAAGGCGACTTGAGGTCGCCTTTTTTATGGGCGACGTTCGAGAAAATCTCGTTCGCCGTGACCTTGAATCGGTCGCGTCTTTAGTGCCAGACGAGCAGGGCGATAAGGCTGACCACGACCAGTCCGCACAGCGCGGATGTCAGCAGGAACTGTCCGCGGACGCGTTCACAGCGACGGATGAACTCGGGGTCGTGATGATCCAGATAGCGCTGGCTGTAAATGTAGCGAACGAGTCTTAGTTGCTTGCTGGGTTGTCCGTGAGCGGTGAAGAAACCGCGTCCGTCCACGTACTGGTACAGCAGCGGATCGCAGTCTCGCAATACCAGCAGCAGCACTCGCAAAGAAGAGTAGTAACGCGCCATATTGATGACGCAAATGATGCATAAGGCCCAGAAAAGCGCAAACGTGCTAATAACCATGCTCCCCTCCCGCTTAGCTATCCGGCAGATGTTTATACGTCACGAATCTCCGTCGTTTACACCTGTGGATAGTCATCCCAAATATCATGTATGCGATGTTTCCGTGCGGCTCGATCGTGGCGTATCAAGGCGCGGTCTGCGGATAATGCCGACTACTGGCGGTATTCTTCTTCTCCGCGCGGAGTCAACGACGCGGGATTATTTTCATTGTAGAAGACCGTTTCATTTTTTTACTATAACGCCGTTAATGTCTCTTAGACATGCTAATGTGATGAAAAATTGGCAAGATCCCCCGGTTATCCCAGCCCGCTCTGTGAGCCTTTTTGCGTGCGATCTTTAGCTATACTTATGCGTTCACGCGATTTTTCGTCGGCGATGCGGCTTATCGGCGTACACTGGCGTTAACTTCAAAATAGGGAGGCGTGGTGATGGGTTCCGTGACTACAGCTAACCGCCACTCTACGGCGTTGTGATCTGCTGAACATCTCCCTCTCGATAGCGAGTGTTATGATGCAGATCGCCAGTAAGTATCAGTTTGGCAGGAGAAAACTCTGCTGACCCATTCATTAGTCTTTATGGAAGGAGCTTATTATGGCTTATAAACACATTCTTATTGCCGTCGACCTATCGCCGGAAAGCAAAATGCTGGTCGACAAGGCTGTCTCAATGGCCAAGCCGTATAATGCCAAGGTTTCCTTGATTCATGTCGACGTTAACTACTCCGATCTCTATACCGGACTGATTGATGTCAACCTCGGTGATATGCAGCAGCGTATCTCTGAAGAGACGCAAAATGCTTTGAAAGACCTGTCGCAGAACGCGGGATACCCTATTGCGGAAACGCTGAGCGGGAGCGGTGATCTGGGCCAGGTGCTGTTGGATGCCATTCATAAGTACGATGTCGATTTGGTCATGTGCGGACACCATCAAGACTTCTGGAGCAAGTTGATGTCCTCGGCGCGTCAGCTGATCAATACCATCCACGTCGATATGCTGATTGTTCCGTTGCAGGATGACGAAGAAGTATAACGTGGGTCACCCGCCGCTTCAGTATCAGGGTGGCGGGTGCGTAGTTTCATGACTGCGACGTGCCGCCTAAAGTTCTGCCTAACCCTGTTTTCACTCTGGCGCTGAATTTTTCCCCCTTCTTGTCGATATTCGGCTTAACGCTGTCATGTGATCCCCCCGCGTTGACGGAACCGCTTCATTAATGATTACCCCATCACGTATCGACGGCTAAAACACGGCGACGCGCTCGCGCAGCAGGGGATACCATTTCCGGTGCGATCTTCAGGCAGTCAATGAAACTCCAGACTTATTTACGTCAGCGTGAAATAGCGTTGATCGAAATTAAGTGATGCACAGGAATTTCGTTTGGGAGAGACGGTGACTGCCGGGACTTATCCTATGGCTCCTCTTCGAAATAAACGTGTGTTAATTCGGATGGGAGAAAAATTAAAAAAGCGGAGAGCGCGTCCGTTATTTCATCTGCCGTGGCGTTGGTTGAGCCAGCTTATTTTCTTTATTGTGATGGCATAACATGATCGATGTCACATTTTTAAAAAGCTACCTACAGCAATTTCGCGACTGATTCGGGAAAGTACGTCCTTGTTCTATATTCACTGGCATCGCTGCATAAAGGCGCGTTAGCATACAAATTATTATTTCGACACCGGTACGAATTATGACCATCAAACTTATTGCGATCGATATGGACGGCACGCTGCTTAACCCACAAAACGTCGTCTCTCCGGCGGTAAAAGCGGCGATCGCCGCCGCACGGGATAAAGGCGTGCACGTCGTTCTCGCGACCGGGAGGCCTTATATTGGTGTGAAGCGTTATCTGGAAGCGTTGGGTTTATATCAGGACGATCATTTCTGTATCACCAACAACGGCGCGCTGGTCCAGAAAGCTGCCAGCGCCGAATGCGTTGCAGAAACTACACTGAATTTTGATGATTATCTCTATTGCGAAAAGCTGGCGCGCGATCTGAACGTTCATTTCCACGCGTTGGATTTTAATTATGTCTATACCGCTAACAAGGACATCGGCCGTTATACGGTGCATGAAGCTTTTCTCACCGGTATGCCTCTGCGGTACAGGGCCGTTGAAGAGATGGACCGTAGCCTGCTTTTCCCCAAGCTCATGATGATCGATGACCCCGCGTTGTTGGATGAGGCCATACAAAAATTGCCGGCGGAGGTTTTTGAACGCTACACCATAATGAAAAGTGCTGATTTTTATTTGGAAATTTTGGATAAACGCGTGAATAAGGGCACTGGCGTCAAGATGCTGGCGGAACACCTGAACCTTGAGCGCGATGAAATTATGGCGCTGGGCGACCAGGAAAATGATTTAGCGATGCTGGATTATGCGGGGCTGGGCGTGGCAATGGGTAACGCGATTGAAAAGGTGAAGGCAGCCAGTCAGTTTGTCACCAAAACCAATCAGGAAGACGGTGTGGCTTATGCCATCGATAAGTTTGTCTTGAAGGGATAATGCGAGACGGCTTAGTTTCGCTACGCCCCGGTTTATCCGGCTGAAACGGACAAACCGGGCATGAATCTCAGCTGCGGGATTATTTATAAAAGTTTGCTGTTCCGTGCAACACTTGGTTGCCGGTGGTTTTGGTGATGGTGTAAGCCTTCGCACCGGCCTTATCAGCTTTGGCTGAGAATTTGTGCTGAAGGGTCGTTAAGTCTTTGCCGGTATCAGAGGTTTCGCCAATCTTTTCCATATTTTGCGCCTGTAGCACGCTGATATATTGGGCCGCATACGAGCCAAAAGAGAGGGTGGAAAGTACAGCAGCTGCAACGATAATTTTAACGTTTTTCATAGTCTTATACCTTCTATATCGATAACGAAAAGAAATGGCGCGTTTTTCTGTAGCAAACGCCCGCCTTGTTGGTACGACGATAAACCCTAATCAGTTGCGACTATATTCCTCCTGTTTTCACGTGAGGAAAGTCAGATACTGTAAATAACGAATTGTTTTATCTATTAATTTTTTATTTTGCGTATAGATTTTTATTATAGGTTAATAATCGATACACCTTGCGGATTTTTATGATGAATGAAGAATCTCAATTAACGTCTGGCCCCATTTCCCATCAGCTGACCAACGTCAATATTTGGACATGCGATGGTCAATGGGTGCTGTATGACGTCAGACCAACGGGGTCTTCATTTACCGGCCGTCGGGTTGAGCGCGTGAACATTCATACCCGACAGACGGAGGTCGTCTATGAGGCGAGAGAAAATGCGTGTGTTGGTGTAATCACCGGTAGCCCCGCGTTACCTCAACGCTATGTCTTTATCCACGGTCCGGAACGACCGGATGACGATTGGCACTATGATTTCCACCATCGTCGCGGCGTTATCGTCGCCGACGACAAACGTGATCAGGCCGTTACGCTGGATGCGCTGTCGATCACGCCTCCCTATGTCGCTGGCGCGCTGCGCGGCGGGACACATGTCCACGTCTTCAGCCCTGATGGAACGCGTTTGAGCTTCACCTACAACGATCACGTCCTGCACGAACGGGATCCGTCTCTCGACCTGCGCAACGTTGGAGTGGGCGTGCCGCTGCGCCCGGTCATCGTGTCGAAACATCACCCTAGAGAATATGACGGCAGCCATTACTGTGTTCTGGTCAGTCTCACCACGCCACATCCGCGCCCGGGCAGTGATGAAATTAACCGAGCCTACGAGGAAGGCTGGATCGGTGAAAAGGGGTATCTCCGGCCGGAAGGCTGTCGCCAGCGATGGGCGTTGGCATTTATCGGCGATACGGTATCGACGACAGGGGAGCGGGTACCGGAAGTATTCATCGTCGATCTGCCGGAAGCGCTCGAAGCCTATGCGCAGCCAGGATCCGAACCGCTTGCCGGGACCGCCGACACGCTGCCTTCACCTCCGGCCGGCGTCACTCAACGCCGTTTGACATTTAGCGGCGACAGACGATACCCCGGCGTGGTGAATCAGCCGCGTCATTGGTTGAGATCCTCGCCGGATGGTAGCCAAATTGCGTTTTTGATGCGGGATGATGACGGTATTGTCCAGCTATGGACGGTGTCGCCGAATGGCGGAGCCCCTCGTCAGGTGACGTATGGGCCTGATTCCATACAATCGGCCTTTACCTGGCATCCCAGCGGGCAATATCTGACTTTTGTCAGTGATAACAGCATTATGGTATGTGGCCTTTCGACGGGACGATTATTCCGGCAGACGCCGCGAAGTGCGGTGCCGCCGTCTGGAGACGCCGTCGTCTTTTCTCCCAGCGGCGAAGAGATTGCGTATTTGCGAGAGGTGGATGGCGTGAATCAGATTTTCAAGGTCAGAGTACAGCTTGAAGATGCGGGCTGAACGGAGAGTTCAGCCCCGAAAGCAGCAACCGACCTGAGCGTTGCCGCCGAACTAGCGACTCAGTGTCGCGTCTGACTGGCAATCGTGGGCGTAGCAGGAGCCGTGCTGAAAGGGGCGTCGCCTTCACTGTCGCTGACTCTGTCGTGCAGGGATTTATCATCGGAATGATAATAGTCGTAGGGCAGCAGCAGCGTGTCCAGCGCGGCAGAGAAGGGAATATCAATCGCGACCAGGGGCATCATCGCCCAGCTGGTGTGGTCGTCTTCTAACATGTCGATGCCCGCTCGGGTACCCGAGTAATAACCCGGATCGCCTCCCGTGCGTGTCATCACGCTGGAACACCCGCTTAAAGCAATGACGATGCCAACGGCCAGAACGAAAGCAGATAAGACACTTTTCAATATGGTCATAACGTTATCCACAGGGAAACCGCTCCGCCAATTTTCTTGAGCTTGCATACCCACAAATTGTTGTCGCGTTTGTACTGTTATCGAAGCGTACAGATGATGGTACTCATTTTGGAAAAATATGCCTCGTACAGTGTAGGCGATAACCGTTTTATACGTGAGATCTCATTGGGTTGATTTCCACTATTCCCGGAAAAATATTTATCGGCCCTCTTGAAAAAAAACACGAGGCCGCCATATGAATGACAGAGCCGTAGAGAGACGTATGCCGACAGGGTATTTCTTTCCGGCAAGGGGCCTGTCCTAATGGAAGGCCATCGTAAGCACCTCGCTGAAGCTTAGGAGGCTATAATGCGTAACCCCGATTTTTCTCCGCTGTACCGTTCCGCGATCGGATTTGATCGTCTGTTAAATTTGCTGGAAGCTGGCCAGAGCCAGGGTAACGGCGGTTATCCCCCCTACAACGTCGAGCTTGTCGACGAGAATCAGTACCGCATCGCGATTGCCGTTGCCGGCTTTGCTGAAGACGAACTGGATATCACCGCGCACGATAATATGCTGATCGTGAAAGGCGCACACGGCGGCGAGGCAGCCCCAGCTCCTCGCAATTACCTCTATCAGGGGATCGCCGAACGTAACTTCGAGCGCAAATTCCAGCTGGCCGAGCACATTCAGATTAAAGGCGCACACCTGGAAAATGGGCTGTTGTATATCGATCTGGAACGCGTGATCCCTGAGACCTTGAAACCGCGTCGTATCGAAATCAAGTAATAAACGGGTTAACCGGAGTTAGCACCGGCGAGAGATAATTATCGTCTCGCCGTGACATGTAGCGCCTGCCGAATGGGGGCGCGCCGGAATGCTTTGACACTCCGGCTGAATTTCTCGCTTCAAAGAAGGAGTCATGACTATGCGTAACTATGATTTATCCCCGCTGCTGCGTCAGTGGATCGGCTTCGATAAGTTGGCTAGCTCTATGGGCAGCCAGGAAACGGGGGAGTTTCCTCCTTACAACATCGAAAAACAGGACGACGATCGCTATCGTATCACGCTGGCGCTGGCTGGATTCCGTCAGGAGGATCTGGCTATTGAAATCGAAGGGCCGCGTCTGACGATTAAAGGTTCGCCCGTTCCGGCGGACAAGACTGTGAAGTACGTCCATCAGGGGCTGGTGTTTAAACCGTTTACCCTGAGCTTCACCCTGGCTGAACATATCCGCGTGACGGAAGCGAAATTCGAACACGGGTTGCTGCACATCGACCTCGTCCGCGAAGTCCCCAAAGAGCTGCAGCCGCAGCGTATCGCCATCGGCACGTCGCGCACCGAGCAGCTGAATAAACCCTCTGAAGAGGTGATTGACGCTTAACCATCGCGTCTAAAATCGTTGATGACCACCCATGGCTTTCGCCGTGGGTGGTTTTTTTTGCTTCAGGGTTTGTTGGTTGACCCGTGAGGAGGAAATGCGGCAATGATTGTCGGGAATGCCATTTTTTTCGCCAATGTACCGCATGTTTTATGTGCCGTCCTTAATATTGTCTCTGCCACATTCCCTGTCATTGAATATCATTGCTGCATATCGCAGCAGAAATATTAAATTTACGTATAGTCAATATTACAGGATATGAAGTGTTTAATTGATAAATAGATAATTATCAGTCATCGAGTTAATTTTATGTTTTATTGTTGTGAGATCTTTGCTCGTCGTGAACTGACTGTTTTTATTTGTTAATACCCAAATTATTAAATTATAATTAAATTATTAAATACATTTAGTAACTAAAGTAAAGGGTTCGGTAGCGCCATTTATAATACTATTTGGAGCGTTGAACATTCATCGAATTTATGGGGCAAGAGGATCGCTGAAACGCTATTATTTTCTTGCCTTTTTTACTGTCGTTGTACCCGTTTTATTTATTAATGGGGAAATAAAAGAGAATAACGACCCCCCCACTCAAGACAGGGTACACCCGGTAAAAACGTCAGATTTCGTTTTAATATGAGTGGTGTATGTATGTCTGCGAATAATAGCAGGTTAGTTAAACTTCTGTTCATCCTCGGCATTGCCGTCGGATTATGGTTTGTTCCTGTCCCCGAGGGCGTTAGCCCCTCAGCCTGGCATTTGATGGCCATCTTCATTGCGACCGTCGTGGGTTTGATTCTTTCTCCTTATCCGTTGGGCGCTATCGCGATATTCAGCATCACGGCGGTTGCCGCCATGGGGCTGCTGAGCGTCAAAGACGTGTTGGCAGGTTTCAGCGACCCGACCATCTGGATGATCGCCTGCGCTTTCTTCATCTCGCGCGGTTTTATCAAAACCGGCTTTGGGCGCCGTATCGGTTTGTTGTTTATCAGCAAGTTGGGCAACAGTAGTCTGGGTCTGGCCTACGGCCTGGTCTTCACCGATCTGCTGTTTGCTCCGGCGATGCCTTCTACCTCAGCGCGCTGCGGCGGTATTATCACTCCGCTGTTTCGTTCTATCGCTGAAGCCTACGGTTCGACGCCGGCCCAGGGAACGCAGAAACGTATCGGCGCCTTCCTGGTGCAAACCATCTTCCAGTGCAACTCCGTCACGTCCGCGATGTTTATGACGTCCATGGCCGGTAACCCGATGATCAGCAAGTTGGCCGGGCAGTTCGGCGTGCACATCAGTTGGACGCAGTGGGCGATGGCGACATTGCTGCCGGGGATTGTTTCTCTGATTGTCATTCCGCTGGTGATGTATCGCTTTTATCCTCCAGAGCTGAAGAAAACGAGCGAAATGCGCGCGATGGCCGTCGAAAAACTGCGTGAAATGGGTTCGATGAGCCGCGATGAGTGGGTCGTGCTGGGCGTGTTCCTGGGGCTGGTCACCTTCTGGGTTCTGGGTTCGACGCTGCATATCGACGCAACGCTGACCGCGCTGGCGGGTTTGAGCGTGCTGTTATTGACTCGCGCCTTAACATGGGACGATGTGGTGAGCGAGAAAGAAGCCTGGCACACCGTAGTATGGTTCGCGGTGCTGATCATGTTGGCGACGCAGTTGAATAAATTGGGTCTGATCGGCTGGCTGGGCAACATGGCAGGGGATTCCGTCAAAGGGATGCACTGGTTGCCAATGCTGGGACTGCTGCTACTGGTCTACTACTACAGTCATTACCTGATGGCGAGCGCCGTGGCGCACATCAGCGCCATGTATGCGATTTTCGTCTCCATCGCTATTGCTGCGGGTGCTCCTCCTATGCTGACGGTTCTGGCCTTCGCCGCCTTCAGTAACCTGTTCATGTCTACCACGCACTATTCCGGCGGTCCTGCGCCCATCCTGTTCGGCTGTGGCTACATGTCGCTATCTACTTGGTGGAAGATCGGTTTCCTGACCGGACTGGTCGTCATCCCCATCTGGCTGATTGTAGGTAGCTTCTGGTGGAAAGTTCTGGGCCTGTGGTAACAGGCAGCAAGCCCCCACAAGTAAAATAAACCGCCGCCGCCGCTTTATGGCGGCGGTTTGCTATATGAACTGCGCGAGATCGGCTTAAACGGTATAAGATAGTGGGTTACGATATTCTTTCGGAGCGATCCATGAGTAAGAAGAAGACTCCGCTGAAGCTGAGTACGTCCATCATCCTTATGGTGTCGGCGGTGATTGGTTCCGTACTACTGGTGGTGTATGCCCTACTGTTTTTCCGTATCAGCGAGCTGACGGAAAACCACCTTAGAGAGAAGGCCTTTGCCATCGCTCGCACCGTCGCTTATGCCCCCGTAGTGATCCATGAATTGAGCAATGTCGGCAACCCGGAAGAGGTGCAGCGCTTTTCGGAAGAAGTGAAATGGCGCAATCACTTACTGTTCGTCATCGTGACCGATATGAAAGGGATCCGCCATTCGCATCCCGAGTCCGACCAGATTGGCCGCCATTTCATCGGCAACGACCTCTACCCGGCTCTCATGGGCCTTGAGAATTCGGCGGTGAACCGTGGGGTGCTGGAACCTGCCCTGCGGGTATTTGTTCCGGTCTTCGACCAGAGCGGCAAACAGTTGGGCGTGGTCGCTGTGGGGATCTCGTTAACCAGCGTGCAGTCGCTGATCAATGAAAACCGCTGGATTATTCCTTGGACTATCCTTTTTGGAGCGCTGGTCGGATTGTTGGGCACGTATTTTCTGGTTAAAGCCCTGAAACGGATCATGCTTGGCTTCGAACCTTTCGAGATTTCAAATCTGTTCGAGCAGCGTAACGCCATGCTCAAGCAGATTAAGGAAGGCGTTATTGCGGTCGATACTGAATTACGCGTGACGATAGTCAATGATGAAGCTCAGCGCTTGTTCAGTCAGCACTCCGCCAGCAATGAGCTCACTATCGGCAGTACGATCAGTCGTTGGCCCGCCCTGATGAGTCTGGAAAAAGTCGTGAAATCCGGAAAACCACAGCGAGACGAAGAGATCAATTTCAACGGCAACCAGCTGCTGACCAACACGGTGCCGGTCGTGGTGAATGGAGAAACGATAGGCGCCATCGCCACGCTGCGGGATAAAACCGAGATTAGCCAGCTGGTACAGCGGTTGACCGGGATGTCGTATTACGCCGACGCGTTGCGCGCGCAGTCTCATGAATTCATGAACAAACTGCACGTCATTCTGGGTATGCTGCATTTGAAATATTACCCGCAGCTGGAAGAGTACATTCTCAAAACGGCGAATCATTATCAGGCGGAAATCGGCGCCATTATTCGTAAGATTAAATCTCCCGTGATAGCCGGATTTTTGCTTGGGAAGATTAACCGGGCGCGGGATTTAGGTATCAACCTGTCGATTAGCGAAGACAGTCTGCTGCCGGATACGGATGATGTGGAAGCGACGAACGAATTGATCACGGTTCTGGGGAACCTGATCGAGAATGCGCTAGACGCGATGAACGGCCTCGAAAACCGCGAGATCCGCGTCACGTTTCATCATAAAAAAGGACATCTGCACTGTATGGTCAGCGACGATGGCCCGGGTATACCGCTGGATATCCAGCAAAAGATTTACCAGGAAGGATTCTCGACCAAAGGCAGTGGACGCGGCATTGGCTTGTATTTGACTAAACAAAGTCTGGAAAAAATTGGCGGCACCATCGATCTTGACTCTGAACCCGAGGTGTATACCCAGTTTTTCGTGAATATTCCTTATAAAGCAAGGCAGATTGACCATGATTAATGTACTGATCGTTGACGACGATGCCATGGTGGCTGAGTTGAATAAGTGTTACCTGAATCAGGTTTCCGGATTCAACTGTTACGCTACTGTCTCCACGTTGCAGCAGGCCAGAAATCTGCTGATGCAGCCAGATTGCGAAATCGATCTGGTGCTGCTGGATATTTACATGCAGCAGGATAACGGCCTGGACTTGTTGCCGGCTATCCGCGAATTCAGCGAGCATACTGACGTGATCATCATCTCGTCAGCCAGCGACGTCTACACCATTAAAAAAGCCCTGCACTACGGTGTGGTGGACTATCTGATTAAACCTTTCCAGTTTGCTCGTTTTGAACAGGCGCTGACCGCTTACCGCGAAGAGGCAAACTTGCTTAAACACCGCGAATTCGTGGCGCAAACGGATATCGATAACTTGATTAGACGCACCAGCGGGAACCCTGTCGCCGAGCGTAAGAAGCTGCCAAAAGGGCTGACGAGCCTGACGCTGCGTACCGTATGTGAGTGGATTGAAGGTAATCAAGGCGCGGAGTTCTCTACCGAAATGCTGGCCAATGCAATTGGCATCTCGCGCGTTTCCTGTCGTAAGTACCTTATCTACCTGGCGGATACTGGCATTCTTGCCACCAATATCCTGTACGGTTCGACGGGGCGTCCGGTGTATCTCTACCGTCTGTTGCCTGAAAAGCAGGATGCATTGCGCCAATATTGCGAATAATCGTGATGAGGGTAAGCAGAGCATGCTCGCAGGGCGAATCATGGTGAGCCATTTGGTCTGACCTAGAACGGCCTCATCGACATAATGAAAACCCGCCACCTCTAAGAGGCGGCGGGTTTTTTATCGTTCTTCTTTCCCGACTTCTTCGAGAAAGTTTTTCCTGGAGCTGATTTTGACTAAACGAACAATCTCAGCAACAGCGTGGCGCCGATAACCGTAGACGCACCGCCAATACGCGTTGCGATTTGCGCGAACGGCATCAGCGACATGCGGTTAGAGGCGGAAAGGATGGCGACGTCGCCGGTGCCGCCGAGACCGCTGTGACAGGTCGTGACGATAGATGACTCAATAGGATACATATTGAGATACGGCGCGATGAAGAAGCTGACCAGCGCCATCGAGATCACCACAGAACCACATACCAGTACGTAACCGACAGAGAAGACCGCGACAACGCTTTCCAACGGGACATACAGCATGCCTAGCCCAATCATCAGCGGCCATACCAGAGAGCTGGAAACGAATTTGTAAAAGCTGCTGGCTCCGGTTTCCATGCTGGAAGGGATGACGCGAGCGTATTTACAGATGACGGCGATCAGGATCATCAGAACAGGGCCGGGGATGTGTACGATTTTCTCCGCCAGACCGCCAACGATGAAGAAGGCGCAGATAAGCAGCAGTCCGCCGCCCATCAGCGTGAAGTCCACCGGTTTTGGCGCTTCCTTCACATTGAAGATCTCATTATCTTTATCGCTGCGGATCAGTCGGCCTTGGCCGTTGAGATCTTTGCGGGCCATACCCAGTCGCGCCAGCATACCGGCGCAGATGATAGCGAAAATGTTGCCTACGACGGCAGCAGGCGCCAACTGGGCCACATAGACGTCGGGAGACTGGCCCAAAATGGCGGAGTAGGCCAGGGAAAGCGGCAGAATGCCTTCGCCGATACCGCCGCCGATGATGGGAACGATGATGAAGAAGAAGGTGTGGTAGAAGCTATAACCGCACAATTTACCCACCAGCAGGCCGGTAGACACGGCAGTGACAGTACCGATCACCAGCGGAACGAACATACGCACCATGCCCTGAATCAGAATGATACGGTTCATGCCGAGAATACTGCCCACCACCAAACTGGCGATGACGAAATAGAGGAAGTTGGCCTCTTTCATCAGCAGGGTCACGGTATCCAGCGTGGTGTCATTAAAGAACTCGTAATAGACCAATACCGACGGCACGATCAGGCACAGAATTGCTGGCCCACCAATCTCTTTCAACACCGGAATATTGCGGCCAATGTGCGCCAATAAAAATCCCATCGACATGATAACGGCGAAACCGCCGATCATATTTCTGGGCAAAACACCGGTATAGGCGGCGACAAAAACAATGGCGGAAATGACGATAAAGAGAACTAAAGGAACGGAGCCAATCGTGGTTTTATTCAAACTACTCATAAAGCCAGGAGGCGGAGTATTCACGAGGGTATCCTCATGGAGGATATCAGCATCAATTTTTTTCATTATATTCACCTTGTTGTGGTGGTAGGGCATACAAAGAGCAATGGGAACATGTAAGATTTTAAATAATGAATCGTTATTTTATTTTTGCTCACACGCGTAATGTGAATGGGTATGGTATTTCGGGTACGGCCATTGAATATCAGGCAATTTATCATGGCTTATTGTTAAAAATAATAGCCATTAATTGAGTGCGTGATGTAATTGTGAACTGAACGGCACTTCCATTTTAAATAATTTAATTCTTAGTTTTGTAATTAAAATTAACTTAGGGGTAGGGGATAGCGTTATTGAAGCGGGGAATTTGTTTTCTATCTTGATATAATCGCATGATAAAAATAACCAGCGGTGCCTGCATATTAAAATTTTAAAACTAATGTAACTCTCTCGGGGAAAATATGAGATCACACTAGTAATTATTAATATCTCAGTTTTTTATATTTTCAGTGGTTTGTCTACGGGATCACATAATTACCCTCATTTCAGCCAACTTCTTCGTTTTTATTTCCTTTAATTTTGTGACGTTAGTCATGCCGCACCGTTTATTTTCGTGGATGAACGCTGCCTTTAGGCGGCCGCGCCGGGTGAAGCGGGAACGCTGTCTCTGTTGAGGCGATAGTTCTTGTCACCACTTTTTTCTCCTTACGCATATAGTCATATTAGGCCTTATGAAATGAAAACCTGCTAATCACAACGCTTCCGATTTTGTGACCTAAATATCATTCACACAGGAAGATGCCGGAAAAGTGATGCCTAAAATTAGAAGGGTAAGATGAAATTCATATGGTTATTTTTTGCTTTTAAATTACTTCGTTTGGACTTTTGTGTAATTTTAGTCTTAATTTTTTATGTATATCGGATTTTTAGTCTGAATTGAGGATGTTTTTTCTTTTTTTAGTTCGTTCAGCCGCTCTTGGTGGCTTTGTAAATCCATATTGAGTGTATTGACCTGAATGTGAACAGTTGACAAATTGATGACACGACAGGAAAAAGCTTCGTCCATGTGTGGGTATATCCCTTTATTTATTGGGCAGCAGGAAACATCACACGGTTTATTATCCTGGTTACTGATGCCTGTCGCGCTAACGCTGCGGTATGCGGGCCATGAAATAAATATTCCGGTCCGCCTGCTAACACACAACATCCACACTATGAGGCATACGTAAATGGCTAAATCCATGAGGGCATCAAGGATGCTAAGGCTTGGCCTTGGACTGCTGGCGTTCTCGGTTGCAGCAGGCGTGCAGGCGAAAACGTTAGTGTATTGCTTGGAAGGCTCTCCGGAAGGTTTCAATCCGCAGTTGTATACGTCGGGCACGACGTTTGATGCCAGTTCGTCCCCTATCTATAACCGCCTGATCGAATTTAAAAGTGGGACAACGGAGATCGAACCTGGTCTGGCGGAAAAGTGGGACATCAGCGATGACGGCAAAACGTACACCTTTCATCTGCGCACCGACGTGAAGTGGCAAAACAGTAAAGATTTCAAGCCGACGCGCGGCTTTAATGCCGACGACGTGCTGTTCTCATTCCAGCGTCAGCTGGATGTGAATCACCCGTATCACAAAGTCTCAGGCGGCAGCTATGAGTACTTTGAAGGCATGGGGATGCGAGATCTGATCGTGAAGGTGGAAAAAGTTGACGACCACACGGTGCGTTTCCATCTGACCCGCGCCGAGGCGCCCTTTGCCGCCGATCTGGCGATGGATTTCGCCTCCATTTTATCCGCTGAATATGCCGATGCGATGATGAAGGCCGGAACGCCTGAAAAAGTCGATCTGAATCCGCTGGGCACCGGTCCGTTCCAGCTGCTGCAATATCAGAAAGATTCCCGCATTTTGTATAAGGCGTTCGACGGCTTCTGGGGTCAGAAACCGGGCATCGATCGCCTGGTCTTCTCTATCACGCCGGACGCCTCTGTGCGTTACGCTAAGCTACAGAAAAACGAATGCCAGATCATGCCTTATCCCAACCCTGCGGATTTGGCCAGCATGAGGAAGGATAACAACCTGATTCTGCTGGAAAAACCTGGAATGAACGTCGGCTATCTCTCGTATAACGTGGAGAAAAAGCCGCTGGATAACCTTAAAGTGCGGCAGGCGCTGAACTATGCCGTCAACAAACAGGCCATTATCGACGCCGTCTATCAGGGCGCCGGGCAGGTGGCCAAAAACCTGATCCCGCCTACCATGTGGAGTTACAACGATGCGGTGCAGGATTACGCCTATGATCCGCAAAAGGCGAAGGCGCTCTTACAGGAAGCCGGGTTAGGGGAAGGTTTTACTATCGACCTGTGGGCCATGCCGGTTCAGCGACCGTATAATCCGAATGCGCGCCGTATGGCGGAGATGATTCAGGCAGACTGGGCCAAAATCGGCGTGAACGCCAAGATTGTGACCTACGAATGGGGCGAGTATTTAAAACGTTCCAAAGACGGGGAGCATCAGACCGTCCTGTTTGGATGGACCGGCGATAATGGGGACCCGGATAACTTCTTCGCGACGCTGTTTAGCTGCGATGCCGCTCGCAAGGGCTCCAACTATTCCCGGTGGTGCTACCAGCCATACGAGGATGTCATTCAGCCGGCTCGGGCCATCTCCGATCAGGCTAAGCGCATCGAGCTGTACAAGCAGGCGCAGGTCATCATGCACGATCAGGCTCCGGCTCTCATCATCGCTCACTCGACGGTGTACGAACCCATTCGCAGCAACGTGAAGGGCTACGTCATCGAGCCGCGCGGCGTGCATAACTTCAATCATGTATCCCTGGATTAATCACTGACCACGACGCGGATGTCGCCGCGCGCTTGCGCGCGCGGCCCGAACCGATCCGCCGATGGGTCGGTCATCTATTGAGAGTGCGGATATGTTTCAGTTCATACTCCGGCGTTTAGGGCTGGTTATCCCAACGTTTATCGGTATTACCCTACTGACCTTTGCTTTTGTGCACCTGATCCCCGGCGATCCTGTCATGATCATGGCTGGCGAGCGGGGGATCACCCCCGAACGTCACGCTCAGCTGATGATGGAAATGGGGCTGGATAAGCCGATGTGGCAACAGTATATCCACTACATCAACGGCGTTCTGCACGGTGATTTAGGCACCTCGCTCAAAAGCCGTACTTCGGTATGGGAAGAGTTCGTTCCGCGCTTCAAAGCCACATTGGAACTTGGCGTATGCGCCATGATTTTCGCCATCGCGGTGGGGATTCCGGTGGGCGTGTTGGCGGCAGTCAAGCGCGACTCCTTCTTCGATCATGCGGCGGTGAGCGTAGCCTTGACGGGGTATTCCATGCCGATCTTTTGGTGGGGAATGATGCTGATCATGCTGGTTTCCGTTCATCTCAATCTGACGCCGGTGTCCGGCCGGGTGGGGGATACCCTGTTTCTGGATGAGTCGCTGCCGCTGACTGGCTTCATGCTCATCGATACCTTTATCTGGGGGGAACAGGGCGACTTCGTCGATGCGGTGATGCATATCATTTTGCCCGCCATCGTGCTTGGCACCATTCCTCTGGCGGTCATCGTGCGTATGACCCGTTCTTCCATGCTGGAAGTGCTGGGCGAAGATTATATCCGCACGGCGCGCGCCAAAGGGTTAAGCCGCCAGCGCGTCGTTGTGGTGCATGCGCTGCGTAATGCCATGCTGCCGGTGGTCACGGTGATTGGGCTCCAGGTTGGCACTTTGCTGGCAGGCGCTATTCTGACGGAGACCATTTTCTCCTGGCCGGGGTTGGGACGCTGGCTGATGGATGCCTTGCAACGCCGTGATTATCCGGTCGTGCAGGGCGGCGTCCTGTTGGTGGCGTCGCTGATCATTCTGGTCAATGTACTGGTGGACCTGCTGTACGGCGTGGTGAATCCGCGCATCCGGCATGGCAAATAGGAGGCCGCAATGACGCAACTGACTCAACACGTGACGAATTCGGCGCCGCTGCCGTTGACGCCGCTGCAGGCGTTCTGGCACGACTTCCGTCGCAATAAAGGTGCCGTCGTGGGGCTGGTCTACATCATGATCATGCTGTCGATCGCGATCGGGGCGGGCATTTTGGCCCCGCATTCGCCGTCCGAACAGTTTCGTGACGCGTTGCTGGCGCCGCCGGTGTGGCAGGATGGCGGCAGCTGGAAATTTCTTCTCGGCACGGACGATGTGGGGCGCGATATGTTGTCCCGCCTGATGTACGGCGCGCGCCTGTCGCTGCTGGTCGGGTGCCTGGTTGTGACGATCTCCTTACTGCTCGGAACCGTATTGGGGTTGATCTCCGGCTACTTCGGCGGTCTGGTGGATGCCGCCATCATGCGGCTGGTGGACATCATGCTGGCGTTGCCGAGCCTGCTGTTGGCGCTGGTGCTGGTCGCGATTTTCGGCCCGTCGATCGTGAATGCGGCTATTGCGCTGGTATTCGTCTCGCTGCCGCACTACGTACGCCTGACGCGCGCCGCGGTGCTGCTGGAGGCCAACCGCGACTACGTCACCGCTTCCCGCGTCGCGGGCGCAGGCGCCATGCGGCAGATGTTCATCAACATCTTTCCCAACTGTCTGGCTCCGCTGATTGTTCAGGCATCCATGGGGTTCTCCAATGCAATTCTGGATATGGCGGCGCTGGGGTTCCTGGGAATGGGCGCGCAGCCGCCCACACCCGAATGGGGGACCATGCTGTCGGACGTGCTGCAATATGCGCAAAGCGCGTGGTGGGTCGTGACTTTTCCGGGGCTGCTGATTCTGTTGACGGTGCTGGCATTCAATTTGGTGGGGGACGGCTTGCGCGATGCTCTCGACCCCAAACTCAAGCAGTCGTAGAGGAAGAGCGATGGCCTTACTAAACGTAGAACATCTGTCCGTCAGTTTCGGCGAGGGCGAGCAGCCGTTCAAGGCTGTCGACCGTGTCAGTTATCAGGTAGAACGCGGTCAGGTCGTGGGGATTGTCGGAGAATCCGGCTCCGGCAAATCGGTCAGTTCGCTGGCAATTATGGGATTGATTGATGCCGGTCAGGTCGCGGCCGACAGTCTGGCGTTCGACGGTCGTGATTTGATCGCCATGCCGGAGAAAGCGCGCCGTCAGCTAGTCGGCGCGGAGATCGCGATGATCTTTCAGGACCCGATGACCAGCCTCAACCCCTGCTACACCGTAGGATTTCAGATTATGGAAGCCATCAAGGTGCATCAGGGCGGCAACCGTCGGACCCGACGCCAGCGAGCCATCGACCTGCTGACGATGGTCGGCATACCGGATCCGGCCTCGCGGCTGGAGGTTTATCCTCATCAGCTGTCGGGGGGCATGAGCCAGCGGGTGATGATTGCAATGGCGATAGCTTGTCGTCCGCAGCTGCTGATCGCCGATGAGCCGACCACCGCCCTGGATGTCACGATTCAGGCGCAAATTATTGAGCTGCTGTTGACGCTTCAGCAGCAGGAAAATATGGCGCTGATACTGATCACCCACGATCTGGCGCTGGTCGCCGAAGCCGCGCATCAGATCATCGTCATGTATGCCGGGCAGGTCGTGGAGTCGGGGCTTGCCGGCGAGATTTTCAACGCGCCGCGTCATCCTTACACACAGGCGCTGCTGCGGGCTTTGCCGGAGTTTGCAACGGATAAATCGCGGCTGGCCTCGCTGCCGGGCGTCGTCCCCGGCAAGTACGACCGACCCTTGGGTTGCCTACTGAATCCGCGCTGCCCGTATGTCACCGACCACTGCCGCCAGCAGGAGCCGAGGCTGCAACCCTGGGGCGATCGCCGGGTGAAATGCCATACGCCGCTGGATGATTCGGGGAGGCCCAGTTGATGAGTCACGATAAAGACGTGCGTCGGGACGTGCTGTTGGAAGCGCGTGCGTTGAAAAAATACTACCCGGTGAAGTCTGGGATATTTCAGCCTCAGCGCGTGGTGAAAGCGCTGGATGGTGTCTCGTTTACGCTGGAAAGGGGTAAAACGCTGGCTGTGGTCGGCGAATCCGGCTGTGGTAAATCGACGCTGGGGCGCCTGCTGACGCTGATTGAAACTCCATCCCACGGCGAACTGTATTATCAGGGACAGGATCTGCTGAAGGCGGACCCCGCGGCTGAAAAGTTACGGCGGCAGAAAATTCAGATCGTGTTTCAAAATCCGTACGCGTCGCTGAATCCCCGCAAGAAAATTGGCCAGATTCTGGAAGAACCACTGGTGATCAACACGGCGTTGAGTCGAACCGAACGGCGGGAAAAGGCGCTGGCGATGATGGCGAAGGTTGGCTTGAGAGCGGAATACTACGACCGTTATCCGCACATGTTTTCCGGCGGGCAACGTCAGCGCATCGCCATTGCCCGCGGATTGATGCTGGACCCGGACGTGCTGATCGCGGACGAACCTGTTTCGGCTCTGGATGTGTCCGTCAGGGCGCAGGTCCTGAATTTGATGATGGACTTGCAGCAGGAGCTGGGCCTGTCTTACGTGTTCATCTCCCACGATCTCTCGGTGGTCGAGCATATCGCCGATGAAGTGATGGTGATGTATCTGGGCCGCTGCGTCGAACAGGGCAGCAAAGCGGCGATTTTCGACCGTCCACGCCATCCATACACTCAGGCGCTGCTCTCCGCGACGCCCCGCCTGAGTCCCGATTTGCGCCGCGAGCGCATCAAGCTGAGCGGAGAACTGCCCAGCCCGCTCAATCCGCCGCCGGGATGCGCGTTCAACACCCGATGCCGACGACGGTTTGATGTCTGTGTGGCACGGCAGCCTCAGCTTATCGCCTACGGCGAACGGAAGGTGGCCTGCTTTGCAGTGGATGAAGAAGAAGCGCAGCCCCAGCCCGTATCGCCATAAGAACCGGTTCTACAAGTCCGTCAGACGATAAGTCAGGCGTCTGGCGGGTTTACTGCTACTGCGCTTCAATGCCGCCGACACGGACAGGCGCGCCCGCTCATCCCTGCAAACAGACTTATCCGCTTTATTGTCAAAGGGAAAGAAGAACCAACGACATAACGTGCTGGTTTTCCGGTTGGAAAAAGAAAAGGTTATGAATACTTTATCGTATTGGAAAGTCTTATTTTCCGCGACGACAACGCCCGTTACCTGGTAATTAAATATTACGTTTTTTATTATAAAACGCCCAATTATAAACACTTGGCAAGAGTGCGAACTATTTTTCACTGCGCGGGTTTTGGTGGAGAAAAGAACAGATAAAAGAGACGCATCATTTTAATCATTATATTTTCACAACTGGCGCCAATCTATTTTGTAATAATAGGTGAGGATATTTTGATTAAGTGTTCTCTCATTAATGGTATATTAGCCGCCATTCATGTAGAGATTTGGGAGGCTTATGAAAAGCTATGACGATCTGAAGCATTTCAAAGAAAAGACCCAGTCGGAAGACATTAATTTCAAGGAAATGTTGGGGCGTTCTTTGCATGATGAAGGTTCTCGCTGGGCCATTGTGAAGCAAGTGATTAATGAAGATAAAGGCGGTGCCGAATCTTCATTAGACGATGGCATGCCGCCCTCTCTGAAGCCTGTCGCGAAACATGTATTTGCGGGGCCGGCTTCCGCCGTCAAGCCTGCCAGGTTGGACGATTTCCATACCCGCCCGCGCAACGGCGCCGCCTCAGGCCAGCGATCGCTCCTGAATGCGGTGACCGCCGCGTCCATGCCTTTGCAGGCGGCCGATCCTACGAGGTCATCGCCGTCGCCGGAGATTGGTTCATCTGCCCTTGCGTCCCGCCCGGAATCGACCGCTGCGGTCAGCACGGCGCCGCTCGGGTCCGAGCGTTATAAGCAAATGTTCAGCACGCGTGGTCGGCAAACCGCACAAGCGCCGAATAAAGACACACTGTTGAAACCGCTATTGGAGAAAATTGCCTCATGCCGTTAGTCTGTCTCTGTTCTCCGAAAGGCGGAGTTGGAAAAACCACGATGGTGGCCAATCTGGCCTATGCCTTGGCGCGCGGCGGCAGCAAAGTGCTGGCGATAGATTTTGATGTCCAGAATGCGCTGCGCCTGCATTTCGGCATTCCGCTATCCGATGAGCGAGGCTTCGTGTCGGCCGCAGTCGATTCCCCTGACTGGAGCCAGTCCATCCTGACGGCAGGCGGCAATATTTTCGTGTTGCCCTACGGCGGCGTGACGGAAACGCAGCGTGAGGACTTCGATCGGCGCCTGGCGGACCCCGCATTTTTGGCGCGTGGACTCAGCGCCATGCTGAACTACCCCGGCCTTGTTATCCTGGCAGACTTTCCTCCCGGCCCCAGCCCCGCCTTGAAAGCAATGACCGAGCTGGCCGACCTGCATCTGGTCGTCATGCAAGCCGATACCGCCTCGCTGTCTCTCCTTTCGTCGGTCGAAGAAAAGCGATTCACTGGCGGGCCGTTGAACTATAAACAGGGGTATTACTGGCTGCTGAATCAGACGGATACGCGACGTGCGATCAGCCGGGATGTGGCGGCGTACATGCAGGAAAACAAAGGCGACAGATTAATTGGCTGCGTACATCGCGATGAAAGCGTCGTCGAAGCTAACGCCTCACAGCGCTCCATTTTCGATTTTAGTCCGGCTTCGGCGGCAGCGTTTGATATTGAATTAATCAGCAAACGTATTTCGGCGATGTTGGATATTAAAGTGGGTAATGGCGAAGTCTATAAGACATTCGTGCCTGCCTCTTATTAACAGGCAGGCCGTTTATAATAATTCCGCGTCAATCACTATAGGATATTTCCTCTTTTTGCATTGACCCGCTCATTATTGAACATCAGGCTAGATTTATGAAAAAGGCACTTCTTTATCTCATGTTGCTGGTGCTATTTCCGGTCGCGTTAGTGATTATCATCACCCCAATGGATAGCCAAAAACAATACATCTTTGGCCTAATCAGTATTGGCATGCTGTTTTTATTGGGCCGCGGTGAAAGCCGAAAGGTCACGGTGGTCATGGTGATTCTCACGTTATTAATGTCAACGCGTTATATATACTGGCGTGCGACCGAAACGCTGCATTTTAATTCCGAGATTGAAACTATTTTGGGTATCGGCTTATTTATTGCCGAGGTCTACGTCTGGGTTATTTTGATGCTGAGTTTCATGCAGACCCTATGGCCGCTACAACGTGGTATCGAGGCGCTGCCGGAGGATACCAATCTGTGGCCGACCGTGGATGTGTACGTCCCGACCTATAACGAAAGTCTGGACGTGGTGAGGGACACAGTGCTGGCGGCGCAGTGCATGGATTACCCGCAGGACAAATTCAAAGTCTACCTTCTGGATGACGGCAAACGCAGCGAGTTTGCGGTGTTTGCCGCAGAGGCTGGCGTCGGCTATATCACCCGCGACGATAACTCGCACGCCAAGGCGGGCAACCTGAACCATGCCATGCAGCTCACCAACGGCGAACTGATTTGCGTCTTTGACTGCGACCACGTGGCGAAACGTATCTTCCTGCAGGCGACGGTGGGCGCGTTCCTGAAAGACGACCGGCTGGCGCTGATGCAGACGCCGCACTACTTCTACTCCCCCGATCCGTTCGAACGCAACCTCAAAGCGGCCAGACAGATGCCGAGCGAGGGCGAGCTGTTCTACGGGCCGATCCAGCAGGGGAATGACTATTGGAACGCCACCTTCTTCTGCGGCAGCTGCGCGGTGATTCGTCGTACGGCGCTGGAAGAAGTGGGCGGATTCGCCGTGGAAACGGTAACGGAAGATGCGCATACGGCGCTGAAGATGCAGCGTCGGGGCTGGAAGTCCGCGTTTCTGGCGATCCCGCTGGCGGCGGGGTTGGCGACCGAGCGACTGGTGCTGCATGTCATTCAGCGTACCCGCTGGGCGAGAGGGATGACGCAGATTTTCCGCGTCGACAATCCGCTGTTGGGAAGAGGACTGACCTGGCAGCAGCGTCTGTGTTACCTCAGCGCCATGCTGCACTTCCAGTTCGGCCTGCCGCGCGTCATCTTCCTGACTGCGCCTCTGTCTTATCTGTTGTTTAACCTGAACATTATTCATTCATCGGCGAACCTGATCTTTGCCTACGTGTTGCCGCATCTGGTGATGTCGGTCTACCTCAATGCGAGGATGAACGGACGTTTCCGCTACAGCTTCTGGGGGGAAATTTATGAAACGGTCATGGCGTTCCACCTGATCATTCCGACGTTGCTAACCCTGCTCTCCCCGCGTCACGGCAAATTCAATGTGACGGATAAAGGCGGCTTGCTGGACGTGGGCTTTTTCGACTTTCGCATCGTACGACCGCATATCGCGACCGCTGTCCTGCTGTTCGCGGGCATTGTCATTGGCGCCGTTCGGGCCGTCGGGCACCACTATTACCACGTCGACCCGTATGTTATCGCCCTGAACGTCGCCTGGGCCTGCATCAGTCTGCTGATTTTAATGGCGGCTATCGCGGTGGCGCGGGAAACGAAGCAGACGCGGCAGACCATCCGTATCGACGTTGAGCTGCCGGTTATTATTCACTACGCCAGCGGCATCGCCTCGCGTACGGTGACGGTGGATCTGTCGATGGGCGGCGCGCAAATCAAAGCGCCGGATCAGCGTCACAAAACGGACCCCATTGAGTGCCTTGAGCTATTGTCTCGCGCGGGTGAAATCGCGCTGCCGGTAAAGTCCGTGAGTTTCGATGACAGTACGATCCGTCTGCAATTTGATGAAATCCCGCTATCGCAACGCCGTGGTCTGGTGCGCGTCGTGCTTTCGCGCGCGGATGCCTGGATTGACCCGCCTTGGCCGCGGGATAACCCGCTGCGCTCCTTCGTGACGGTATTCCGAACGGTGTGTGAATTCTTCTGGCTGACCTGGAAGGGAAAAAAGAAGGCGGGGCCGACGCCGTCAGCCTTACCCTCAACGACCGAAGGGATGCAGCAAGAGGATAAAACGGTATGATGTACAGATTGTTAAGGACGCCTTCTTTATTGACGACGGTTTTGCTGCTGTGCCTCTGCGCCGCCGCCGCTGCCGGGGAATCCAGCCGTCCGCTGTCGTTGATTGATGCCCCGCTGCCTGACGAGTTGCCTCGAATTCCCGGCGCGTATGACACCGCTTCCCCTCCCGCGATGCCGTCTCAGACCGTCCCCGCGTTCAATGCGTCGTCTGGCGTTTACAACCAACCGATCAGCAGCACGATTTCCGTGGCGCAAATGGGGCAAACGCAGGGCGTCGCTTTAAGCGGCGGTCAGTTGCAGGCTGGTTTGAGATTCACGCTCTCCGCCGATCAGGTGGTGACTGCCGCCCATTTGGCGCTGAAGTTCGCCGTTTCTCCGGCGTTGGCCCAGCGCAACACCGCGCTGCAACTGATGCTGAATGGACAGCCGCTGGGCAATGTGCCTCTGACCACGAATGGACAGGAGACCGGGACCTATCAGATAGAGATCCCCGCCGCGCTGGTGGTTTCCGACAACAACCTCAGCTTCCGCATCATTAATTCCGATCGCCTGATGTGCGAGCGCGACAATGCACAACAGTACAGCGTCATCATTCTGCCCAGCACCATGCTGCAACTGGAAGAGCAGCAGTTGAACGTCGGGGCGGACATCGGCAACTTCCCGCGGCCGTTTATCGACTCCATGCAGATGGCGACGGCCTCCGTGCCGATGGTGTTCCCCGCCGAGCCGACGGCCGATCAGGTGAGCGCGGCGGCGCTGGTGGCGTCCTGGATGGGGGGGCAGGCCAACGGACGAGATATTATTTTCCCCGTGAAGCGCGACAGCATGCCGGAACAGAACGGTATTTTGTTCGGCTATCCGGGCCAGAAGATCGGCCGCGTGACGCTGCCCCAGGTCGATGCCCCGACGTTGCAACTGGTGGATAACCCCGACAATCCGATTTACAAGCTGCTGTTGGTGGTGGGGAAGGACGAGCAACAGCTAAAACAGGCTGCCTATCATCTCGTCAGTCAGCCGTTGACTGCGAAACAGACATCCATCACCGTCACGCCGCTGACGCTTCCGCGCCATAAGAGCTACGACGCGCCGCGCTGGATCAGCACCGATCGGCGTGTCCGGTTTAGCGAACTGCTGGAGCCAGGGCAGAGCATGACGTCCCTAGGCATCTGGCACTCCGCGCAGAACCTCAAGTTCCGGGCGGCCCCCGATCTCTTCCTGTGGGACGGCGAAACGATCCCGGTGCACATCAACTACCGCTTCCCGGCGGAAAGCTGGATTGACGAACATCGCTCTGACCTAAACGTCACGCTTAATGGCACTTTTATCAATAATTTACCAATGGTAAAGGAAGGTCTGCTGGAGCAGCTTTGGCGTCGGCTGGGGGGCGACAATCGTCAGGAGTCCTACACGCTGAAGCTCGACCCGTATCTGATTTACGGTTTTAACCAGCTACAGCTCTACTTCAACATCCGGCCGAAAGCGGATGCCCCGTGCAGCGTACTGTTGAACAACAACATCAAAAGCCGCATTGAGAACGACTCGTGGATAGACCTGACCCGCACGCGTCACTTCACGATGCTGCCTAACCTGTCGTATTTCATCGGCGCGTCGTTCCCCTTCTCCCGTCTGGCTGACTATGCACAGACGGTGATGTTGCTGCCGGAACGCCCTTCAGATCAGGAGATTGGCACGTTGCTTGACATGGCAGGCCGCTCCGGCGATGCGACCGGCGTCAGCATCAACCATAACCAGGTCGTATTCGGCGTGCCGAAAGAGGGGGTAGAGCGGCATCGGCTGCAAAACAGCGATGTGCTGGCGGTCACGACGTTAGCGCATGCCGGATTTAACACGGCGCTGCTGGCGGAGTCTCCATACCAGACGGACGGCCATGCGCTGGGGGTTAAAATGCCGAGCGTGCCGGAAAAATTGGTCAGTTGGCTGACCGGTGACTGGTCTCGCCATCCGATAGACGCTGACCGCTATTTCTCATCGAATGAGTTCTGGCGCGGTTTTGTCAGCTATCGCTCCCCGTGGAACCCTCAACGCGTGGCGGTAGTCGTGTTGGCGACGAACGACCAGCAGTTGCAGCGGCTGCACGGCGATCTGACGTCGACGCGTATCACCGCGGCAATCCGGGGCGATACCGCCATCATCACCGATGAGAACGGCATCCGCAGTTTTCGGGTCGGCCCGCAGTTCCCCAGCGGGCAAATGCCCTGGTACATGATGATTATCTGGTATGCCAACCAGCATGCCGTCATTCTGGCGTTTGTCGCCTTAATCATGGCTTCGTTAGGTGGAGCGGTTTTGTATCGCGTGCTGAAACGCCACGCTCATCGCCGTCTGCATCCGCGGGACGAGCGTGACTCAGGTCGGAAATAATTGAGCGATCTATGAAAAAGAACACACTGACTGCCACAATGCTTCGGTTATCGTGCCTGGTGGGGGCGGCGGCCCTGTCCGCGCCGACGCTGGCGGCGGACAACAACAACCCGGCGTTCCAGGCGCTGTTCGATCAGGCGGAATATTGGCATCAACGCGCCCACGACGATTTGGCCAAAGGCGCGCTGCAAAAGGTGCTGGCGGTTGACGCCGACAACACCCGCGCGATTTACCTGATGGCGCTTTACTCTCAACAACGCGGCGACAACGCCGAGGCGACGAAGTGGCGCGCGCGTCTGGCTGGCATTTCGCCTCAGGACCCTCGGTTGCAGGCGCTGGACAACTCCCGGCGTTGGCAGGATATTCCCCCTGCTCAGCTGGCGCTGGCCCGTCAGCAGGCCCGCAGCGGCAACATCGCCGCCTCGCTGCAAACCTGGCGTAACCTGTTCGACGGCGGCCAGCCGCCGGCCAACGTCGCAGTGGAATACTATCTGACCATGGCGGGCGACCGCACGCTGTGGCCGCAGGCGGTGGACGGCCTGCGTCAGTTCACGGCGGCGAATCCGCAGGATACTCAGGCCCGGCTGGCGTTGGGTAAGGCGCTGACCTATCAGGAATCCACCCGACGGGAAGGGCTGCGGCTGCTGGATGCGATGGCCTCGGGCAATCCCGACGTAGACGGCGCCATGCGTCAGGCACTGCTATGGATGAGTCCTCAGCTGGACGACGCGCCGCTATACGACAACTACCAGCAGCGGCACCCGCAGGATAACGCGGTCATGACGCACTACCGCACCCATGTCGGCGGCGCGGCTATAGGAAAAGGGTTCGCCGAGCTGAACAGCGGCGATACGGACGGCGCGCAGCGGGCATTTGAACAAGTACTCCAGGCCGCGCCGCAGGATGCGGATGCGCTGGCCGGTCTCGGTTATATCGCTCAGCGTCGAGGCGACTACGCCAGCGCCGCCAACTATCTGGAGCAGGCGGCGAAGCAGGGCGGCGAAAACAGCGTCGAACGTCAGCAGCAGGCGGAGGACGCGCGTTTCTACGCGCAGCTGAGCGTGGCGCAGCAGGCGATGAAAACGGGAAATACGCCGCAGGCGCTGGCGCTTAGCGAACCGCTGATGCAGGCCGACGGAGAACGCGGCATTGCCGTTCGTCTGTTTCGGGCCGATGTGCAACGGCGCAGCAATCAGCTGACGCAGGCGGAACAAAGCTATCGCGATGTGCTGACGCTGGATGCGAACAACAGCGCGGCGAAGGAAGGACTCTACTATGTGCTTCAACGGCAGAATCGCAGTACGGAAGCCGAGGCCCTGCTGGCTGAGCTGCCGGACAGCGTGCGCCAACGTCTGGCGCCGCGCGTGGCGGTGGAGGAAGGCAGCGCGTCGATGAGGCGCGCCGCGGAGCGCGAGCGGGCGGCGGGCCACCCAGCGCAGGCTATCGCGCTGTTGCAGCAGGCGGTACAGCGTTGGCCCGCCGACGGCTGGGTAAGATACGATCTGGCGCGCATCTACAAGCAGCAAGGGGACATGACGACAGCAGCCGATGTGATGCAGCCGCTGTACCGTCCCGGCGCCGGCGCCGAGCAGCTGTTCGCTGGCGCGCTATTCGCCAGCCAGAACGGCGCCTGGCAGCAGACCGGAACGCTGTTGGCTCGCGTACCGGAACGCCAGCAGACGTCCAACATGCGCGCGCTGGCCCGTCGGGCCAGCTTCAACCTACAGATGCAGACGGCGCGGGATTATCTTAAGACCGGTTCCAACGTCGCGGCGGCCAACACCCTGAAAGCGCTGGCGGTTAACCCGCCAGCCGATCCGCAGGATGCCGGTGAGCTGGCGCAGGCGCTGGCGTCGGCAGGCGATGTCGCCGGCGCGGTCGGCGTGGTGCGCAGCAATATGCAACGCGGGGTTCAGGGCAACGCGGGCGATTATGCGGCCCAGGTGGCCGTATTGAATCAGGCCGGTTTAAGTCAGGAGGCGCAAGCGTGGCTGAGCAATCCGGACATGTTGTCCCGCAGCACGCCGGAGCAGTTGGCCTCGGTGCGCAACGGCGGCGTGATTCAGGAGGCGGATCGCCTGCGTGAAGCCCGACAGTATGCGGCCGCCTACGACAAGCTGATCGGCGCGTTGCAGCACGATCCGCAGAATACCGATTTGATGCTGGCGATGGCGCGGCTCTACCAGTCCGGCAAGATGAATCAGGAAGCGGCAACGGTCTATGACTATCTGATGACGCGCGATACCCCCTCGCAGGATGCGCGCGTCGGCGCTATCGACGTGGCATTGGCGCAGAACGACGTTTCGAAAGCCAGCGCGCTGGCCGATGGCCTGCGCGACAAACAGACGCCGGAGCGACTGCTGTTGCTGGCGCGCGTGGCGGACGCGAAAGGCGACAAAGCGCAGGCGCTGGCTTATCTGCGTACGGCCCGCGGAAAAATGATTGGGCTGAGGGGGGCGGAGTCCGGCAGCCTGCCGGTGATTGGCGGACTGGCGCTTTCGGATAACCCGTTTATCAACCGGACGACGGAAAGCACGCGGCGGTCGCCGTCGACCTACGGCAGCGTGATGCCGTGGCAGCAGCGCGACGAGACTACCGACTATCGCGCGGTGAGCGGGCAACGCCTCGACGGGACGCAGGGGACCACGACGGCCTCCGCGCAGAACGGCACCTTCCGTCAGATAAACCAGATGATGGATGCGCTGGAGAGCGACACCGGCACCTGGACTCAGGCCGGGGTGCAGGTGCGCGGTCGGGACGGCGAGTCCGGCCTCAGTAAGTTAACCGAGGCGAAAGCGCCGTTGACGTGGTCCAGCGCGCCGTTGGGCGAAGATCGCTTCAACGTTACCGTTACGCCCGTGACGCTGAGCGCAGGAAGCGCCGAAGACACCTCCAGCCGCCGCTTTGGGCTGGGAGCTATCCAGCAATCTATCAAGGCACAGGCCGAATCTTCCTCGGACAGCTTCAACCTCGACAAGATCACGGCGGACTCTCCCGGAGCACAGAATGCCACCGGCGTGGAGCTGAATCTCGCGCTGACCGGTAAGCAGTACAAAGCGGACATCGGTTCGACCCCGCTGGGGCAAGATCTCAGCACGCTGGTGGGGGGCGTTCAGTGGTCGCCGAAACTGACCGACTTCCTGACGCTGGTGCTGACTGGCGAACGCCGGGCGGTCACCGACAGCCTGCTGTCCTACGTTGGCGCGCGCGATGCGTTCGGCGGTCAGAAGTGGGGCCGCGTGACCAAGAACGGCGGAACGGCGCTGCTGAGCTATGACGACGGCGACGCCGGTTTCTATGGCGGCGCGGGGGCCTACAGCTATCTGGGCGAAAATGTGAAGAGCAACAAAAGTCTGGTGGCGAATGCAGGAGCTTACGTGCGTCCCTATCACGATAGCGAGCGTGAGCTGAAGACCGGCATCAGCCTGTCGTGGATGGATTTCTCCCGCAACCTGAGCTACTACAGCTACGGGCAGGGCGGCTACTTCAGCCCGCAGAACTTCGTCTCGGTCGCTTTCCCCATCGACTACACCCAGAAATACGACGATTTGAGCGTGAAGATCGGCGGCGCGCTGGGCTATCAGTCCTACTCGCAGGATCGCAGCGCTTACTATCCGAACAACCCGGAGTGGCAGCGAATGTTGGAAACGGCGGCGGCGCAAGGCCTGACTCAGGAAGCCTACTACCCCGGCACCAGTAAAAACGGCATCGGTTACAATCTGCACGCCGGGGCTGACTATAAGATCAATCGCAACGTCACCATCGGCGGTCAACTCGGTTACGATACTTTCGGTGACTATAACGAAAGCCACGCGCAACTCTATTTCCGCTATAGGCTTGGAGGCGAATAAGCATGAGTGAATGGCAGCAAACGACCTTGCAGTATTATCGCCAGCAGCAGTGCCCGCCGGGCTGGTTTGATCTTCTGGGGATCATCATCGAAAATATGATGAACAACGTTGGCGAAAGCGAAGGTCAGGCCTTTCTCCAGCAAATGGGCGAGGCGCTCGCGAAACGGTATCCCTTACCGGCGGCTTTGACCGTGGCAGATCTGGAGCGGGAGGTCAATGCGGTGCTGGCCGTGTTTGACTGGGGCTATGTCGAATTGCTGCCGGGTGGCGCGTCGCTGGAGATCCTCCACCTGGCGCTGCCTGCCGGAGAGGGTGCGCTGAGCAAGGCGCGCTGGCTGATGGCGATCAAGGCGGTGTTGCAGGGGCTGTATGCTCACTGGCTGAAAGAGCAGGGCGGCGGCGCTCATGTGCCGCTGGTCGGTGAAGTGACCGACGGCGAGACGGCTCTGAGATTTCGTTATCAGAATAACTAGAGGGTAAAGCATGATACAGCCATTGCGGCATTGGACTATGGTCTTGCTCATGGCGTTATGCAGCACGAGTGCGATAGCGGCAGATCAGGGATGGGATAGCTATAAAAGCCGTTTTTTAACGGTGGACGGGCGAATTCAGGATACCGGCAACAACAATGTCAGCCATACGGAAGGGCAAGGTTTCGCCATGTTGCTGGCGGTGCATTATGATGACCGGAGCACCTTCGACCGCCTGTGGTCATGGACGCAGGCCCATCTTAACAATAAGCAGAATGGCCTGTTCTACTGGCGTTATGCTCCGACGGCGGCCGACCCGGTGGCCGATAAAAATAATGCTTCCGATGGCGATGTCATGATTGCCTGGGCTTTGTTGAAGGCCGGTGAGAAGTGGCGCAATGAGCCGTATCTTCAGGCGTCGGACAGCCTGCAAAAAGACATCATCGCGCACAATGTGACCCATTACGCCGGACATACGGTAATGTTGCCGGGTGCGAACGGTTTCAATAAAGGCACTTACCTCGTTCTCAATCCTTCTTATTTTATCTTCCCCGCATGGGAAGATTTCTCCAAGCGCAGCCGTTTGCCGGTATGGCATCAGCTGATCGAAGACGGAATGGTTCTGCTGAGCAAGACGCGGTTCGGCGATGCCAATCTGCCGTCCGACTGGGTGGCGCTGAACGCCGATGGCACGACCGCCCCGGCTATGAACTGGCCGTCGCGCTTTAGCTATGACGCCATCCGCATCCCGCTGTACGTTTACTGGTATGACCGTGAAAGTCCGGAGCTGAGTACGTTCCGTCTGTACTGGCATGGTTTCCCGCGTCTTCGTACGCCAGCCTGGGTCGACGTACTGAATAATCATACCGCCCCTTACATGATGAACGGCGGCCTGCTGGCGGTGCGGGATTTGGCGATGGGCGACAGCCATCAGGTCAATGATGTCATCAGCCCTGAAGAAGACTACTACTCTGCCAGCCTGCATCTGCTGGCTAACCTGGCGCGGGTCACTGCCGACGTCCGTTAACCCCACCGGCGCAGCCGTCGCCCGGCAGCGCCTGTTTCAGACTGACAAGAGCGCCTTTTTTTGATGCTCGGCCACTGACGGAAACACTTTCCTCAGAAAAATCCTTAAACCTTTTAACCGACTCCCCTTTGCATCCTATAAACTTGGCGCTCGAGATATACTGTACGGCTGTTTTTCCCCGTGCGTCGGGGTTTTGGGAGAATAGGTTTGCACGTTCGTCGTTCACTAACTATCAAACAGATGACGGTGATTTCGGCAGTGTCGGTCACCGCCGTCTGCCTGTTTATCGTGATCCAGCTGTTCCATTTCGTGCATCAGCGACGGGATGATTACGTGCGCCAGCTGGAACATATTGCCTATTCTGTGCGAACGCCTCTGACCAATGCCGTCTTGCAGGGCGATGTGGTCGAGGCCGACGGCCTGCTAAACAACCTACTACCGGTCGGCTTCCTGAGCCGGGCTTATCTGGTGCTCCCCGGCGAGCTGCACACGCTGCATGCCAACTTCCCGTCCGAGCGGCCTTTGCCGCGGTGGATCGCTCGTACGTTCAACCTGCCGATAGAAGTCTCGATTCCGTTATATTCCTTGCCGCAGGTGCCGGGTTCGACGCCGCTGGCGCATCTGGTGTTGCAGGCTGACTCGTACCGGATGTTCCAGTTCATCGTCAGCACCTTTTCGACCCTGCTGGTCACCTATCTGCTGCTGGCGCTGATCCTCTCGGTGGGCATCACCTGGTGCGTAAAACACCGTGTCGTCAACCCGCTGCGATTAATCATCAAGGAGTTGCAGGACGTATCCTCCGAGTCTCTGCCTGACTGTCCGCTGACGATGCCGGAGCGGCACATCGACGATGAGCTGGGCATGCTGGTTCGTAGCTATAACCGAAATTTGCGGCGGTGGAAGTCGCACCGGCGCGCGGGGGAGGGGGGACTGGCAGACAAAGCGACGCTTATCGACGCCTTATCCCGCCAATGTGAACCGTTCTGTCTGTGCGTGGTGGGGCTGGAAGCGGATACGGTCCTGGGACAAGACGATCTGCTGCCCACGCTCGCGGCGCTCCGGTCCGTCATCGGCGAGTCCGGTTTGCTGGCACGGCTCGATAACGACGAATATGCGATGTTGGCCGCCGTGCCGGCAGGAGCCGATTTTGCTCAGGTATGGGGACATCAACCCCTTGCCCGCCTGCGTGAAGGCGGATTGCGCGAAGGCGTGCACATCAGTATCGGTCTGCTGACGGTGCTGGACGAGGTGGCGCAGAAGGAGGCTAATGCCGCCGGGCAGTGGCTGGCGCAGGCCCGTCTTACGATGGAGCAGGCGCGAGGCGCGGGTCGCGACGGCGTTCTCTCCGTCGTTCTCTCTCACGCGTCCTCTTTGTCTTAACGCTGCCGTTACTTTTCAACGCGTGGGCGGCGATAGCGCCTATTTAAATGACTTAATAACTGACGGTGTGTTAGTACGGCCTCCATCCTCCTCTCCCGCAGATATTGTTATCAGGCTGTTTTTGCACTCTTTTTATTCATGATCCGTTGATGCGATTCAGCTCTTAACTCTCACCTTTTAGTCACATACTTAAGTTAAAAAAGATATCTGCGCTGTTAATGCAATGTTACTTTTTGCGCAATCACAGGTGGCGGTGTCATGCCGTTTTCGTCCACGTGTGCACTCCTACCCAAGGACATAATGATGAAAACATCAATCTTTAATAGTTTGTATTTTCAAGTGATTGTGGCAATTACCATCGGGGTTCTACTGGGGCATTTTTATCCATCTATCGGCGAGCAAATGAAACCGTTTGGTGATGGTTTCGTTAAATTAATTAAGATGATCATCGCACCGGTGATCTTCTGTACGGTCGTGACGGGCATCGCCGGCATGGAAAGTATGAAAGCGGTGGGCCGGACCGGCGCCGTCGCCCTGCTGTACTTCGAAGTGGTGAGTACGATCGCGCTGCTTATTGGGCTGGTCGTCGTCAATCTGATGCAGCCGGGCGCGGGGATGAACGTCGATCCCGCCACGCTGGATGCGTCTCTGGTCTCCAACTACGCCAGTCAGGCGGCGGAGCAAGGCGTCATCCCGTTCCTGCTGGACATCATTCCCGCCAGCGTGATCGGCGCGTTCGCCAGCGGCAATATCTTGCAAGTGCTGCTGTTCGCGGTGATGTTCGGCTTTGCGCTGCACCGTTTAGGCGCGAAAGGGAAAATTGTTTTTGATGTGATCGAAAGCTTTTCCAAAGTCATTTTCGGCATCATCAACATGATCATGCGCCTGGCGCCGTTGGGAGCGTTTGGGGCGATGGCGTTTACTATCGGCAAATACGGCGTCGGCTCGCTGGTGCAGCTGGGACAGCTGCTGGTGTGCTTCTACGTGACCTGTCTGCTGTTCGTGATTCTGGTGCTGGGATCCATTGCCCGCGCCACCGGCTTCAGCATCTTCAAGTTCATTCGGTACATTAAGGAATCACTGCTGATTGTTCTGGGGACGTCTTCCTCCGAGTCGGTCCTCCCACGCATGCTGGAGAAAATGGAGAAGGCGGGCTGTAAGAAGTCGGTCGTGGGGCTGGTGATCCCGACCGGATATTCCTTCAATCTCGACGGCACCTCCATCTACCTGACGATGGCGGCGGTGTTTATTGCGCAGGCTACCAACAGCCACATGGATATCTGGCATCAGATCACGTTGCTGGTGGTGTTGCTGTTGTCCTCGAAAGGGGCGGCGGGCGTCACCGGCAGCGGATTCATCGTGCTGGCCGCCACCATCTCCGCCGTAGGCCATCTGCCGCTTGCCGGGTTGGCGCTGATTCTTGGGATCGACCGCTTTATGTCGGAAGCCCGCGCGCTGACTAATCTTGTCGGTAACGGCGTCGCGACAATCTTCGTCGCCAAGTGGGTCGGCCAGTTGGATGAAAAGCAGCTGAATGAGGCGCTGGATAACAACAAACCCTCTAAACCGGCGCCCTCTTCCCCGCCTGTTTCCTGACGTTCCCGCCTTTCCGCCAACGGCCCACAGCGAATATCAACGCTGTGGGCCGCTGTTTATCGGATGAGTCCAAATTCAGCATTTTCCACTTTTTTCGGTATATTTCGCCTGACTAAGTGACATCGACGAAAGCGCGCGGTCCAAGCGAATGGTACACTGCGCCTCTGTTTTTTGAGAGGTGAGTACACCGTGTGGTGACCGCAAAACCGTCACCGTAATCCATAAAATGCACGTCTTCAGAGAGTGATGAAAAAGCAGGGGTTCACATGCAGGGAACCAAAGTCAGCCTTTTATTCGGTGGCGTTTTACTGGCGGTTTTCGGCCGTTTTGCACTGGCGGAAGAGCTACAGCCCGATCCCGCCTGGCAGCAGGGTAAGCTGGATAACGGCTTTAGCTGGCAGCTTCTGACCACCCCTCAGCGTCCCAACGACCACCTCGAACTCCGTCTGGTGGTGAATACGGGATCGTTGAGCGAAAACACACAGCAAACTGGATTTTCTCACGTCATTCCCCGCCTGGCGATGATGCCTAATGCATCGTTTACGCCGGGCCAACTGGCGGCATTATGGGCATCTTCTCCCAACGATGATCGGCCGTCGCCAGTCGTCGTCTCCTACGACTTCACCTCCTATAATTTGAGCCTGCCGAATAATCGACCGGAGCTGTTGAAAGACGCGCTGAGTTGGCTGGCGGAAACCGCAGGTGGTCTGTCAATCGACGACCAAATCATCGGTACGACACTGCAAAAGGGAGACGGCGTCGCCACGTTGCCGCCGAATCCGCACGATCCCGTCTGGCGCTACCGCCTTCAAAACTCCATTCTGTTGGCGCACAATCCGGGGCAGCCGGTCAAAACGCCGCTCACGGCTGAACCATTGCTGGCCTTCTACAAAGCGTGGTATACCCCGGATGCGATGACGCTGTATGTCGTGGGGAACGTCGACTCCCGCGCCATCGTCGAGCAGATCAGGAAGGTTTTTTCGCCGTTGGAGGGCAAACGCGCGACGCCGGCGCCGCTGCCGGTATTGTCTGCGTTGCCTGTGGAACCGGCCCGACTGATCGGCGTTACGGGCAGACCGGACTCCATCGCGCTGGTCTGGGATACGGTCTGGCAGCCGATTCGGGATTCAAACGCGCTCGCGCGCTATTGGCAGCGCGATCTGGCGCGGGAGGCGATGTTCCAGCGCGTAGAGCAGGCGCTGGAGAGAAGCGCGCTGAAAGAGGCCAAATTGCGTTTCGACTGCAATGTCTTATATGGACGCGCGCAGTGCTCTCTACATATGGACAACCTGAACGGCGAACAGCTGGTCGAGGGCGTGACGCTGGTGGGCAAAGCGCTCAGCGCCTTGCAGGATGATGGCCTGACACAGGCGGAATTTGATGCGCTGGTGGCGCGTAAAAACGAAGAGCTGGACAAGCTTTTCGCCACCTATGCCCGCACCGGCACGCAGATTTTGATGGAGCAGCGGCTGCGCTCGCAGCGAAGCGGCGTGGTGGATATCGCGCCGGAACAGTATCAGCAGCTGCGTAAACATTACCTCTCCGCGGTGACGCTGGGATCCCTCAATCAGGCGCTGCGCCTGCAACTGGCGCAAAATGCGACGCTAGTGCTGCAACAGCCGCCGGGCGAACCCGAGGCCAACCTGAAAGAGTTGCAAGATAGGTATAACGAGTTGATGAAACCGGCGGAGAGCGTCGCGCCTGCGGCGGATGAAACGGCGCCCGCTTCGCCGTAGGTTGAGTGAGCCGGAGGCAGGCACGCGCCGCTTTTAGGGGGTTGTCGCCCCGGCGTTATTTATCATCACTCGATCGAGGGGGGAAACACAGACCGCAGCGCGGTCTGTCATCAGAAGGGATTGGCGTCCGGCGTGTCACCGCCGGTTCCCGCGGGGTCAGGACGACTTGCGCCGTTCGATGATGCTCTGTCCGCCGACGCCCATGTTCTCTGGCTCGACCTCATCAATCATCACGATGATTTTGGCCGGGTCCTTTCCCAGCGCTGTCTCCAGCACCTGCGTGATGCCATTAATGACCTGCGCCTTTTGCTCGGCGGTGGTGTCCTCTTTGAGGATGCGAACGGTAACAACCGGCATACATTTCTCCTGTCGGGGTAACGTAAACGGCGGCCGAGCCGCCGACTGTTAGGAAGCCGCAACCGGCGGTTCGGCTGTGTCCTCGGATATATGATGATGTCTGGGTTTAGCGGTGGCGATCCACGCGGCGCAAAAGAGCGTCAGCTGGGCGAAGAAGTAGAAAAAGGTCATCAGGCCGATCACCGAGCCAAAGGCTGCGCCAGAAGGCGAAGACGCCAGTTTGGGCAGCACGACGGTCATAATAAATTTCAAGATTTCGAAACCGACCGCGGCCAGCAAGGTTCCGCGTAACAGCGCCTTACGATTGGGTTTCCGTCGGGGAAGAACGCCTAATATCCACAGAAATAACAAATAGTTGGCGAAGATTGAAATCGACAGCGCGATCAGCGTCATGGCGGGCCGCAACCACTCGATCCCCTCCAGTCCCAGCGCGATGACAATTCTGTTTTGCGCGGTCCCGGCGACGGAAGTCAGGAATAACGTGAACGCCAAGGCGATCAATAGTCCCAGCAGCGACAGAAAATCCCACAGGTATTGAAAATAGATTTTCTCTTCATCGTGCGGATTGCGTTCCCACTTTGCGCGGAACTGCGCGCGGATGGCGTTTCTCAGGTTACCTATCCAATTCACCCCGGAGTACAGCGCGATCAGCAAACCGGTCAAACCCACGGTGGTACGCTGCTGTATCGCCGTATTTACCGTATTTTTCAGCGTATTAGCGAGGTTAGGATCGCTGATGCTATTGACGATGCGGCTGATCAGCTCCGTGAGCAAATCGGGATTTGAAGCCAACACGAACCCGACCGTGGCGAAAGAGACCATCAGAATGGGGATCAGCGACAGAAAGGAGAAGTAGGTGATGGCGGCCCCGAACTGGCTGCCCATGCGGTCATTGAACCGTTCGACGGCGCGAATAAAGTGCGCGACGTAAGGCAGAGACTGAATCCATTTGCTCCAGCGGGTCAGCCGGGCGATAGGGTTTTTCTCCGCCGGGGACGCTGCGTCCTCTTTGGAAGGGATAGGGGCCGGTGTATTGTCAGGGGGCCGTTTAGGTGTTACGGACATGTAATAAAACCTCTTACGCGCAGTTATCCATCCGATTGATTATAACCGAGATACTCTCAATAACAGTTCTACGCGGGCTTCCGTCAGGAATAGACGGGCAAATAGGGCGTCATGGTCGTGGTTGCAAAGGCCGTTCAGGACCTCGTTAACGCCCTGAACGGTAAATATCAGCTCAGTTTCAGCGTGCGGAGAATATTTTCCGCCTCGGTTTGCGCCTGCTGCTGATTTTCTGCGGGGAGTGTGATTTGCAGCGTCATCAAATGGTCGCCGACGATGCCCAGGACGACGGAGGAGTAAGCTTTCTGACCGCTACTGGAGATGATGCTGTCTAATTGCTGCAGCTTGTGGCCGTCGACATCAATGGTTTTATTGGTGACGACCTGCAGATTGGCGTCGCGGGTACGCTGCTGGTCTTCCAGACGCTGGCTCAGCACCGGCAGATCTTCAGTGGTGCTGTCGCCCAAGATAACGATGACCGCTTTTTGTCCGCTTTTGTTGGCGTACACGTGCATGTTATTGGCCTGGTTGCCCAGTTTTCCGCTCTGGTCCCTCAGGTCTGCGGGCAGTGTGAACGTCAGTTTGCCGGAGAGCAAAGAGATCGTCTGGCTACTCTGAGCCTGTGCGGCCGCATCCGTGGCGGAAGACGTCTCATCGTTTTTGCCATCGCAGGCGGCCAGCGTGGCGGCCAGCAAGCCGATTCCGATAAATTTTACAACTTTCGACATAGCAGCTCTTTCCTTAACCAGAAAACATAATGCTGCTATGCGAACCGATTCAGGCAGTAAAAACAAGCGTTTTGTTGTCACAAAGCCTGTCTGTCGGCCCCTTTCGGGGCAATCTGGTGTTATGCCGTCTGCGGCGTCCTGCCGCTCAAACGCTTCAGTAGCATGTTTAGCATGATGCCGTACATCGGCAGGAATAGTATCCCGCAAATCAGGATCTTGAAGGTGTAATCCACCAGCGCGATTTCGACCCAGTGAGCGGACATAAACGGGTCCGGGCTGCGATAGAACGCGATAAAGAAGAATGCCAACGTGTCGCAGAGGTTGCCCAGCACCGTGGAGGCCGAGGGCGCGACCCACCAGGCGCTGAGCTGTCGCAGGCGATTAAAGACGTGTACGTCCAAAATTTGTCCCAGCACGTAAGCCATAAAGCTAGCGCAGGCGATGCGGGCGACCACGATATTGACCTGACTCAGTGAGGCAAAGCCCTGCCAGGTGCCGTCGTAAAACAGCGCGGAGACCAGATAGGAGATCGCCAATGCCGGGATCATTACCAGCAGAATAATGCGTCGCGCCAGTGGCGCGCCGAAAATCCGCACCGTCAGGTCCGTCGCCAGAAAAATAAATGGGAAAGTGAAGGCGCCCCAGGTGGTGTGAAAACCGAACACGGAAACGGGGAGCTGCACTAAGTAGTTACTGGAGGTGATGATCAGAATGTGGAATAGCGTAAGCCAGCACAATGCTGTCAGCCGCTGCTGCGGCGTAAATCCAAACATGTTGCGACCTTTTTGGTTTATGGGGTGAGGGAACCCAGTGATAACGTCCTGCTTCGCGCGGACGTCAATAAAACGGCATCATACCTATTTCTGTTTTCTTTGAACATGGGGGGGTAACGCGGCTTGCACCCTGATATTCGCAGCGTAAACTAAGGCCGCTATCCAACGATAATCCCTTTTGAGACTCGCTATGACCGATACTTTTGCTCAGGCCGACCGCACTCTTGACGTGCTGGGACTGCGCTGCCCGGAACCCGTGATGCTGGTGCGCAAGACGGTGCGTGACATGGCTGCGGGAGAGACGCTGCTGATTATTGCGGATGACCCCGCGACGACGCGTGATATCCCTGGATTCTGCCTATTTATGGAGCACGAGCTGTTGGGTCAGGCGACGGAAGCATTGCCCTACCGTTATCTCCTGCGCAAAGCGGGCAAATAACCCGCGTCTCCCCGCTTCGTGCTCAGCCATAAATAGAACGAACGATCAGGAAATGGCCTCCGAAATAGCAGATGGCCAAAATCACTTGATGCGCCGGGAATTTAAAGCGGAAGTGATAAATCAGCCAGGACGCATGCCCGATGAAGAGCAGGGCCGCACCGACCAGCAGCGACAGGTTGTCGTCGGTGCTCGCTGCAAAGTAGGGACCGCCCGCAACCCACACCATGACGGCGGTCATGGCGATGAATGCGCAGACCGGCAGACGCAGCGTATCCAGTCGGGTCCACAGCATCGCGACCAGCAGCGCCGACACGATGGCGAGCAGCAGTGGCAGTGGCCAGAACAAATTCAGCGTCATCTGGGTGGACAGGAAACTGATGGTGTAGAGCAGGTGCGCCGCGAAGTAAGCGCCGATGGCGTACAACATTCGCTGCGCGGGCAGCAGCAATAGGGTATCGCCGGCGATGGTCGCCAGCAGACCCAGAACAATCAGGTAGGCCGGGACGTTCAGCATCGGCGCCTGCCAGGCCAGCGCGATCAGCAAGAGTAAGGTAAGAGGCTTGAACAGCCAGCGTTGCCAGGTGGGACCACGATAGCTGGCGTCGACGTAAAGCCAGCCGGAAAAAAGAACGGCAATAAATGACCAAAGCATAGAACGTCCTCAAAGGTGGGAAATTCAGACGGCCAGCAGCAGGGGCGCGACGGGGCGAAATTCGGCTTCTGGTATGCATCTGCACAATGATTGTTCTTTCAGTGTAGGTGATCGACCCTCAGCCGGACAACGCAGGATGGCGGATGCGGGTATTATAGAGGCATCATGCTAAGGTAGCGCCGGATAGGTGGCAGTAGTCTTGATTAATCGCTCAAGAAGGAGAATGTTGTTGAATGAGTAATGAATCCGCACTCTACCGCATTCAATTTATGAACAATGGCAAAAATTATCAGCTTTATGTGCGAGAGTTGGTGCAGAGCGCGCTGTTTGGCTTCATCGAAATCGCGGACTTTGTGTTTGAAAGCCCGTCGGAGCTGCTGGTCGATCCGAGTACAGAAAAGCTGAAGACCGAATTTGCCGGTGTCGACCGCAGCTATATTCCGCTGCAGGCGGTGATTCGCATCGATTCGGTGAAGGAGCGGGAGCGCGGCAGCTCACGGATTGCCGAACTCGGCGACAATGTGACCCATTTCCCTTATCTGCCCGGCAAGAAGCCCTAATTTTTGTTCCAAGGCATCCGCATCGTATGAGCGGATGCCCTGCGCCTAGCGCATGTTCCGCTTGCTGTCCTGCGGCTGATTACGCTGCCACGCCATCAGCTCGAATACCCCGAACAGGAAGATCTTCAGTTGCGTCATCCCGCTGATGGGCGGGGCGTCCTTCGGCTGACTGGCCTTCAGCAGCAGATATTGCATGCCGTGCATCAGTATCATGAACACCATCGCCACCGTCATGAAGATATTCAACGGCCGCGGAAAGGGCTGAATCAGGTTCATGATCAGAAAGGCCCACACGCCCAGCATCACTAATCGTCCGAGATTAATCCAAATAACCATAATGTCCTCTGAGGTTGCCGGTCTGTCAGCCGCGCGCGTAAAGCCGGTAGGCGACCTGGCCTGCGACTTTTTCGCGGTGCAGCTGCCAGTTGGCCGGAAGGTTCAGGGTGCGGTTTTCCGCCTCTGTTTCAATATAGATCCAGGCGTCATCCGCCAGCCAACCTTGTGTTTCCAGCAGGTTGACCGTGTTGTCCAACAATCCCTGTCGAAACGGTGGATCGAGAAAGACCACGTCAAAGGCCTCTCCTGGCTGAGCCAGCCACTGCAGCGCATCAGTATGGATCACGCTGGCGTTTTCCGCCCGCAGCAGCGAGAGATTTTGGCTGAGCTGACGAGCAATGCCGCGTTCAGCCTCCAGCAGCGTGGCGTGAGCGGCATACCGCGACAGTGCTTCCAGCGCTAATGCGCCGCTGCCTGCAAAGCAGTCCAGACAGCGAGCCTGCTGGATGACCGGCGCCAGCCAATTAAAGAGTGTTTCCCTCACGCGATCGGTAGTGGGGCGCAGGCCGGGGCTGTGCGGAACGGGAAGTTTTCTTCCGCGCCATTGGCCGCCGATGATTCGAATTTGTCCGGGTGCGGATGTCGCGTGTTGTTTTGCCATAGCCTGCCATTCACTGAGGTTCGTTACCGGGTGCAACCGTATAGGGTTGAAAGTAGCGCTATTCTAACGGGGCAGGGCCAATCGAGGAAAGGCAAAGATAGTTGCGTGTTGAACGGCATAGCCACTTGCGCCACACGTCGTTTTTCTCCTTGAATATTGAAACACTTGGTTACGCAGATTGTCTGCGTTCAGGGCCGTACGCCGCGTGTTGCTGCGGTCGGGAAAGTGTTAAACTCTGCTCTTTATCGACTTCATAGATTATTCATCATCTGAACTGGATGGCGAGGAGCGCAATTACAAGATGGCTAAAAAGAAGAAGCGCGGATTTTTTTCCTGGCTGGGATTAGGACGTCAGGAAGAAGCAAAGACTGAGCAACCGCAGACCCCACCGGAATCAGGCGAGATGGCGCACTCGGATCCGGATGCGCAGCTCGTATCTACTGAAGCCCCGGCGCCGCAAGAGGCTGAACGCCAGCCGTTAAACCCGGATGATGACGCGCCAGCGCCCGTTGAGCGTGAAGAGGCCGCCGAGGCCGGGCTGGAAGCCCCGTTGGGGGAGATGCCGGAAGAGCCGGCTGTCGTCGACAAACCTGTTAACGAGCCGGTCACCGCCACCGCTCAGGAAGCGGCGCCGCAAGCGTTCGAAGCACTGGATAGCTCGGTGCAAACCGCATCGCTGGAAGACGTCCTGTTGCAGGAAGAGGCTCTGGAAGAAGCGCGTCAAGATGTGGAAGACACGCCGGAGGACGCTGCTTCGGATCGCCAGGCGGCGTTGCAGGAGATTGACGAGCTGGAAAGTCTGGCGCCGGGGGCCTCTCCGGAAGAGATCGCGTTCCAAGCCCAATCGGAAGAAGCCCCTGAAGCCGCCGAAGCGGCCATGCGGACTCCATCACTGGTGGACGAGTCTGCGGAGACCATTGACGAAACGGCGTTAACGCCTGCGCCGATCCAGGAGCAGGAACGTCCCACCAAAGAGGGTTTCTTTAGCCGTCTCAAGCGCAGTCTGGTGAAAACCCGGCAGAATTTGGGTTCTGGATTTGTCTCATTGTTTCGCGGTAAGAAAATTGACGACGATCTGTTTGAAGAATTGGAAGAGCAACTGTTGGTTGCTGATGTGGGAATGGACACCACCCGCAAGATCATCGGCAGTCTGACGGAACACGCCAGCCGCAAACAGTTGAAAGACGCGGAAGCGCTGATGGCGCTGTTGAAAGAAGAGATGGCCGCCATCCTGGAAAAAGTGGATGAGCCGCTGAACATTGAAGGCAAAACGCCGTTCGTCATTCTGATGGTCGGCGTGAACGGCGTGGGTAAAACCACCACCATCGGCAAAATGGCCCGCCAATATCAGGCTCAGGGCAAGTCGGTGATGCTGGCCGCGGGAGATACCTTCCGCGCGGCGGCGGTGGAGCAACTGCAGGTCTGGGGTGAGCGTAACAACGTGCCGGTCGTGGCACAGCATACCGGGGCGGACTCCGCTTCCGTTATCTTTGACGCCATTCAGGCGGCGAAAGCGCGCGGCGTGGATGTACTGATTGCCGATACGGCGGGCCGTCTGCAGAACAAATCCCACCTGATGGAAGAACTGAAAAAAATTGTCCGGGTGATGAAGAAACTGGACGATCAGGCGCCGCATGAGGTGATGCTGACGCTAGACGCCAGCACCGGCCAGAATGCGGTAAGTCAGGCTAAACTGTTTAACGAGGCGGTCGGGCTGAGCGGTATCGCCCTCACCAAGCTGGACGGGACGGCAAAAGGCGGCGTGATCTTCGCCATCGCCGATCAGTTCGGTATTCCTATCCGCTATATCGGGGTAGGTGAGCGCATCGAAGATTTAAGGCCATTCAAGGCTGACGATTTTATAGAGGCACTTTTTGCCCGTGAGGACTAATACGGATGATTCGTTTCGAGCAGGTCAGTAAGGCGTATCGCGGCGGTCGCCAGGCGTTGCAAGGCGTTGATTTTCACGTCCGACCCGCGGAGATGGTTTTTCTGACCGGCCACTCCGGCGCCGGAAAGAGCACCTTACTGAAGTTGATTTGCGGGATAGAACGGCCGAGCGCGGGACAGATTCTGTTCGGCGGTCATGACATCAGCCGCTTGAAGAAAAGCGAGATCCCGTTCCTGCGTCGTCAGGTCGGCATGATTTTCCAGGATCACCATCTGCTGATGGACCGCTCCGTGTATGAAAACGTGGCGATGCCGCTCATCATCGCCGGTGCGTCGATGGAAGACATCCGCCGTCGCGTGTCGGCGGCGTTGGATAAGGTGGGGCTGCTGGACAAAGCGCGCAGCTATCCTATTCAGCTCTCCGGTGGGGAACAGCAGCGGGTGGGCATTGCCCGTGCGGTGGTGAACAAACCCGTGGTGCTGTTGGCCGATGAACCGACCGGCAACCTCGACGACGAATTGTCCGAAGACATCCTGCGCCTGTTTGAAGAGTTTAACCGTGTGGGCGTCACGGTGCTGATGGCAACCCATGATACGGGGCTGATCGCCAGCCGCCGTTACCGGGTTTTGACGCTGTCTCAAGGTCATATGCTGGGAGATAACGTCAATGGCTAATCATCAGGTCCGCAGAAAAGAGAAACAGAAACGCCCCGTCAGCAAGGCCCGTGCGCTCAAGGGCGGCTGGCAGGAACAATGGCGCTACGCCTGGGGGAACACGCTGCGGGATATGCTGCGTCAGCCGCTGGCGACGCTGCTGACCATCATGGTCATCGCCATCTCCCTGACGCTGCCGAGCATCTGTTATCTGGTGTGGAAAAACGTCAGCCAGGCGGCGACGCAGTGGTATCCCACCCCGCAGTTGACGATCTATCTGGATAAGGCGCTGGACGACAAGGCGGCCGAGGGCGTCATCGCCAAAATTCAGTCGACGGACGGGGTCGACAAGGTCAACTATCTGTCGCGCAATGAGGCGATGGGCGAGTTTCGCAACTGGTCCGGCTTCGGCGGCGCGTTGGATATGCTGGAAGAAAATCCGCTGCCGGCAGTAGCGATTGTGACGCCCAAAATGACATTCCAGAGCGCGGAGACCATGACCTCGCTGCGGGATCGTATCTCGTCCATTGAGGGTGTCGATGAAGTGCGAATGGACGACAGCTGGTATTCGCGTCTGGTGGCAATGACCGGATTAGTCGGTCAAATCGCCTTCACGATTGGCGTGCTGATGATCGTGGCGGTTTTCCTGGTGATCGGTAACAGCATCCGTCTAAGCATTTTCAGCCGTAGAGATACTATCAACGTCATGAAGCTGATTGGTGCGACCGACGGCTTCATACTGCGGCCGTTCCTGAACGGTGGGGCGATGCTGGGCCTGTGCGGCGCCGTGCTGTCGCTGATCCTGTCTCAGGCATTGGTGTGGAAGCTCTCCGCGGCGACGGCGCAGGTTGCCGCCGTCTTCGGGACGACATTCGCGGTGAAAGGGATGGGCTGGGATGAAGGACTGCTGTTGCTGTTGGTTGCCGCGATGATCGGCTGGCTGGCTGCGTGGCTGGCGACGGTCCAACATTTACGCCGCTTTACACCGGAGTAAGGGTTTTCTGATATACTCTTTCCTTGCAAAAAGGATGAAATAGTCAAGGGAAGAGTATGAAAAAATCCCTCCCGAAAACGCATTTTATTCCTGATTTATCTTGTTGCGCTGCCATCTTGATATGTAAAAAAAGATGGATAAAATTGTGTGAACTTGTGAGGTAAATCACGCTCTAATAGTGAGCGAATTCTAGATTTGAACGTTGATGTGGGTTAGACATTGTTCGTAATGTTCGACGACATACAACAAACCATGAGAGGGTTGAATGACCAAAGATATGCAAACTTTCACCTTAGTTCCCCAGGGCAGTCTGGAAGGGTATATTCGTGCCGCCAATGCCTATCCGATGCTGACGGCGGAGGAAGAGCGGGCGCTGGCTGAACGGCTGCATTTCGAGGGAGACCTGGAGGCTGCCAAGCAGCTGATCCTGTCACACCTGCGCTTTGTCGTTCACGTAGCCCGCAACTACTCCGGCTATGGTCTGCCGCAGGCGGATTTGATTCAGGAAGGCAACATCGGCCTCATGAAGGCCGTGCGTCGGTTCAACCCTGACGTCGGCGTGCGCCTGGTCTCTTTTGCTGTCCACTGGATCAAGGCGGAAATCCACGAATACGTGCTCCGCAACTGGCGAATCGTCAAAGTGGCCACGACCAAGGCTCAGCGCAAACTGTTTTTTAACCTGCGTAAAACCAAGCAGCGTCTGGGCTGGTTTAATCAGGACGAAGTTGAGCTGGTCGCGCGTGAACTGGGCGTCACCAGTAAAGACGTACTTGAGATGGAATCCCGCATGGCGGCGCAGGACATGACTTTTGATCCGACGCCCGATGATGATGCGCAGTTGGGGCACGGCATGGCCCCTATGCTGTACCTGCAGGACAAAACGTCTGACTTTGCCGATGGCATTGAGGAAGACAACTGGGAAAGCCATGCGGCCGATAAACTGGCTCATGCGATGGAAGGTCTGGACGAGCGTAGCCAGCACATCATCCGCGCCCGTTGGCTGGACGACGATAATAAGTCTACTCTGCAGGAACTGGCCGATCGCTATGGCGTATCCGCTGAACGCGTACGTCAGTTGGAAAAGAACGCCATGAAAAAGCTGCGTACGGCGATAGAAGCCTAACGCGGTCAATAATGGAATACTGCCGAAATCAACGGCCGGGCTTGCCCCGGCCGTTGCTGTTTTCGGACGAAAACAACGCAGAGAGAAACGGCGCGGTCTGCTTTATGGCCGGCTGTATTTCCAGCCGCCGGATACCGGATCAAACCCGCAGGAACGCATAAACGCGTCCATCACACTTTCGCTGACCATGGCATGGTCGGCTGCATCCAGCCACCACTCCCTGATATGCGGCAGCGCTCGCAGCACTTCTCCCACGAGATATTTCCCCACTCCTCGCCGACGCGTAACGTCCCTTACTTGCAGGTCGCAGAGTTTGGCGCTGTCCTCTTTAATTTCAACAATCACAGCCCCTAGCAGGCGATCGTTGAAGCGTGCCGCGAACAGCTGGTGATCGGGAGTCAGGCTATGGGCCAACTGAGTAAAGTTTTGATGCGGCCACAGCGGGGTTAAGTCCAGCTTGTCCTGGTCGGTAAAAGAAGTGAGGCATTCCACGGTCAGTTTCATGCGAGGTGCTCCGATTGATGGCGAAGAGGATTGTAGTGAGTCGTCGTCAGAAAGCTGGTGTAATTTTTTATGTACAGTTTACAGGGCGATGTTTTTCACTTTGGTCATTTTTCGAGTTATTAATTACCTTTCTATATGTCGGTTAGCATAACTGACTAGATATGAAGCAAACCCTGGGGGTTAAGACTAAAATTTTATGCTGTTTACACCGTGACTTACTGTGCGTGCAAGTTGCTATGTAGCATAAAACTCCTGTTTAATGGCATGAAAAATAAAATCTTATTGCTAACTGTTGCTAAATATTAAGCCTAACTTGTTATTACTTATAAAAAAAGCGTGAGTAGTCACGGTTGGCGCCGAAAATTATCGCAATAAATGAAAATTAGAATGGGGTAAACGGGATGAAATTAAGCACAGGCACACTGCTACTGATGGGATGTATGGCGATGACGCTGGGTCACGCTGTTAACGCCGCCGATATCAAGGTGGCCGTCGTTGGGGCCATGTCCGGCCCGGTCGCGCAGTACGGCGATATGGAGTTTAACGGCGCCCGTCAGGCTATTGCGGATATCAACGCTAAGGGCGGCGTCAACGGCAATCAGCTGGTCGGCGTGGAATATGATGACGCCTGCGATCCAAAACAGGCGGTCGCCGTCGCCAACAAAGTGATTAATGATGGTATCCGCTATGTCATCGGTCATCTATGCTCTTCCTCCACCCAGCCCGCGTCGGATATCTACGAAGATGAAGGCGTGATCATGATTACGCCGGCCGCCACTAACGCCAACCTGACAACTCGCGGCTATGAGCTGATCCTGCGTACCACCGGGCTGGACTCCGATCAGGGGCCGACCGCCGCCAAATACATTCTTGAAACCGTGAAGCCGCAGCGTATCGCTGTCGTGCATGACAAACAGCAGTATGGCGAAGGTCTGGCGCGCGCCGTTCAGGACAACCTGAAAAAGGGCAACGGCAACGTCGTCCTGTTTGAAGGTGTGACCGCCGGAGACAAAGACTTCTCTACGCTGGTGGCGCGTCTTAAGAAAGAGAACGTCGACTTCGTTTACTTCGGCGGCTACTACCCGGAGATGGGACAGATACTGCGGCAGGCGCGTCAGGCTGGCCTGAAAGCTAAGTTCATGGGACCGGAAGGCGTGGGTAACTCGTCCCTGTCCAACATCGCGGGCGACGCCTCTGAAGGTATGCTGGTGACTCTGCCGAAACGCTACGATCAGGTGCCGGCGAACCAAGCCGTCGTGGCGTCGCTGAAGGCGAAAAACCTCGACCCGTCAGGTCCGTTCGTGTGGACGACCTATGCCGCGTTGCAGTCTCTGACCACCGCCATGCAGCGTTCGGGCAGCATGGAGCCTGCCAAACTGGCCGCCGATCTGAAGGCCACGCCGGTTGAAACGGTGATGGGTCCGCTGAGCTGGGACGAAAAAGGTGACCTGAAAGGGTTTGAGTTTGGTGTATTTGAGTGGCACGCAGACGGTACTTCCTCCTCCGTGAAGTGATTGACTGGATTCGTATTACTCCCTGAATACCGTTGTCCTTCCGTCTGCCGACGGCGGGGCAATGTCAAAGGCTTAAGGTATGTCCGAGCAATTCCTCTATTTCTTTCAGCAACTGTTCAACGGCCTGACGTTGGGCAGCACCTATGCGCTGATCGCCATTGGTTACACCATGGTTTACGGCATTATCGGCATGATTAACTTCGCCCACGGCGAAGTGTATATGATCGGTAGCTATGTCTCCTTTATCGTGATCGCCGCCCTGATGATGATGGGCATCGACACTGGCTGGCTGCTGATTAGCGTCGCTTTTGTCGCGGCGGTCGTGATTGCCAGCGCCTATGGCTGGAGCATTGAACGCGTGGCCTACAAACCGGTGCGCAGCTCCAAACGCCTGATTGCGTTGATTTCCGCCATTGGGATGTCGATTTTCCTGCAAAACTACGTCAGCCTGACTCAGGGGTCGCGCGACGTTGCGCTGCCCAGCTTGATCCACGGTCAGTGGACGCTGGGTGAAAGTAACGGCTTCGCCGCCACCCTCAGCACGATGCAGTTGACCATCTGGGTGGTCACCTTCCTGACCATGCTGGCGCTGACGCTGTTTATCCGCTATTCGCGTATGGGCCGCGCCTGCCGCGCCTGCGCTGAAGATCTGAAAATGGCCAGCCTGCTGGGCATCAGCACGGACCGGGTGATCTCGCTGACGTTCGTGATCGGCTCGGCGATGGCCGCTGTCGCTGGTGTTCTGTTAGGTCAGTTCTACGGCGTCATCAACCCTTATATCGGCTTTATGGCTGGCATGAAGGCGTTTACCGCCGCCGTATTGGGCGGTATCGGCAGCATTCCCGGCGCGATGATCGGCGGCCTGATTCTGGGCATTGCGGAAGCGCTGACGTCCGCTTACCTGAGTACCGAATATAAAGACGTAGTGTCGTTCGCCCTATTGATTGTCGTGCTGCTGGTTATGCCCACCGGTATTCTGGGTCGCCCGGAGGTGGAGAAGGTATGAAACAGCATAACGTCTTTAATGCTTTCTTCTCGGCCTTCATCCTGCTGGTGTTGGCCTCATTCATGATGGGGATGCAACTGAGCCTGGACGGCACGAAGCTGGTGGTTCACGGCGCGGATAAGGTGCGTTGGTACTGGATTGCTACAGGTTGCGTCGTGGTCTTTCTGTTCCAACTGTTGCGTCCTCTGCTGGCGCGGGGCGCGCAGACGTTCTCCGGTAAGGGTCTGGTGCTGCCGAGTTTTGACGGCAGTACGCCACGGCAGAAAGGACTGGCGCTGCTGCTGATTGTCGCTGCGGTGGCCTGGCCGTTTATCGTGTCCCGCGGCACGGTCGACATCGCCACGCTGACGCTGATTTATATCATGCTGGGTCTGGGTCTGAACGTGGTGGTGGGGTTGTCCGGCCTGCTGGTCCTGGGCTACAGCGGTTTCTATGCCATCGGCGCCTACACCTACGCGCTACTGAGCAACTACTACGGGCTTGGCTTCTGGCAGTCTCTGCCGCTGGCGGGGCTGACGGCGGCGCTATCCGGCTTTCTGCTCGGTTTCCCAGTGCTCAGGCTACGCGGCGACTATCTGGCGATCGTGACGTTGGGATTCGGCGAGATTGTCCGTATTCTCCTGCTTAACAACACGGAGTGGACCGGCGGCCCGAACGGCATCAGCCAAATTCCCAAGCCAACGCTGTTCGGACTGGAGTTCAGCCGCACGCCGCGTGAGGGCGGATGGGATACGTTCCACAACTTCTTCGGACTCGCTTACGATCCCGGCGACCGCATCATCTTCCTGTATTTGGTTGCGCTACTGCTGGTGGTGCTGACGCTGTTCATCATCAACCGTCTGCTACGTATGCCGCTGGGCCGCGCCTGGGAAGCGCTGCGCGAGGATGAGATCGCCTGCCGTTCGCTGGGTCTCAGCCCGACCAAAATCAAACTGACGGCCTTTACCATCAGCGCCGCCTTCGCCGGTTTTGCCGGAACCCTGTTTGCCGCCCGTCAGGGATTTATCAGCCCTGAGTCCTTTACCTTCGCCGAGTCCGCCTTCGTGCTGGCCATCGTGGTGCTGGGCGGCATGGGGTCGCAGTTTGCGGTGATTCTGGCGGCGGTGCTGCTGGTGGTTTCCCGTGAATTAATGCGCGACCTCAACGAGTACAGCATGCTGTTGCTGGGCGCCCTGATGGTGCTGATGATGATCTGGCGTCCGCAGGGACTGTTGCCGATGAAACGACCGCAGATGAAGCTGAAGGTTGAGGATAAGGAAGGACAGGCATGAGCACGCAGCCACTATTATCGGTACGGGGCCTGATGATGCGTTTCGGCGGTCTGTTGGCCGTCAACAATGTCGAGCTGGACCTGCATGCCGGTGAAATCGTCTCGTTGATCGGCCCCAACGGCGCTGGCAAGACCACCATTTTTAACTGCCTCACCGGATTTTATCGGCCGACCGGCGGCACGATTCTGCTACGCGATCGGCATCTCGAATCGTTGCCAGGACAGCAGATCGCCCGGATGGGCGTCGTACGTACGTTCCAACATGTGCGGCTGTTCCGCGAGATGACGGTGATTGAAAACCTGCTGGTCGCTCAGCATCAGCATCTGAAAAGCGGCGTCTTCGCCGGGCTGCTGAAAACGCCTGCCTTCCGCCTTGCGGAAGCGGACGCACAGGCGCGCGCCGTCACCTGGCTTACGCGGGTGGGGCTGCGGGATCTGGCGAATCGGCAGGCCGGCAATCTGGCGTATGGTCAGCAGCGCCGCTTGGAGATCGCCCGCTGTATGGTCACGCGACCGGAACTGCTGATGCTGGACGAACCCGCTGCGGGGCTGAACCCGAAAGAAACCGATGAGCTGAACGACCTGATTCTCGATCTGCGCGATAGCCATCAGGTCTCCGTGCTGCTCATTGAACACGATATGAAGCTGGTGATGGGGATTTCAAATCGCATCTACGTGGTGAATCAGGGGACGCCGCTGGCGCAGGGCACGCCGGCAGAGATTCGTAATAACCCGGACGTGATCCGTGCCTATCTGGGTGAAGGATAAGGTTATGTTGTCATTAAATCAGGTATCGGCGCACTACGGTAAGATTCAGGCGCTGCATCAGGTCGACCTGCATATCAATCAGGGGGAAATCGTCACCCTGATCGGCGCCAACGGCGCTGGAAAAACGACGCTGCTGGGGACGCTGTGCGGGGACCCTCGGGCGTCTACCGGCTCCATCGTGTTCGATGGCAAGGATATTACCAACTGGCCGACGGCGCGGATCATGCGTGAAGCCATCGCCATCGTGCCCGAAGGCCGTCGGGTCTTTTCCCGCATGACGGTGGAAGAGAATCTGGCGATGGGCGGCTTTTTCGCCGAGCGCGAGCAGTATGACGCGCGTCTCGAACGGGTGTATACGCTGTTTCCGCGCCTGCGTGAACGTCGCGCTCAGCGTTCCGGCACCATGTCCGGCGGCGAACAGCAAATGCTGGCAATCGGTCGGGCGTTAATGAGTCAGCCGCGTCTGCTGTTGCTGGATGAACCCTCGCTCGGACTAGCCCCCATCGTTATCCAGCAGATTTTCGACACCATTCAGCAGCTGCGCGAAGCAGGGATGACCATCTTCCTGGTGGAGCAGAACGCCAATCAGGCGTTGCGCCTTGCCGACCGCGGTTATGTGCTGGAAAACGGCCGCGTGGTGCTGGAAGATACCGGGGCGGCGCTGCTGGCGAACGAAGCGGTGCGTTCCGCCTATCTGGGCGGCTAAACTACGCTTGGCCGGGCGTTTCCCGGCCTGTTTCTTGTCTTCCCTCTTCTTCGCCGAGCGGCGGATCGTTTTACGCTGCGTTTGTCTTTTGCGACCGCGACGGAAGAGCAGATGCATGAGGGCGTGGCGCGGCTGCGCCGGGCTTTGTCAATCAGGGCGAGTTCCATCAGAAGTAAAAAGCCCCGCGTGAGCGCGGGGCTGTAGGGAGGATTCGCGGTCGCCGGCGGATTCGCCAACGCGCCATGCCGTGCAGGCCATTAGCCGGACTAGCACGACGTGCCGCTGTCAGGCGGCAACTCGCCGGAACGCCGCATCATCGCGGCAGTTCCGAGGGGACGTTCAGAAACGTTCCCAGTCGTCTTCGCTGCCGCCAGCGTTCGTCAACGCCGGTTTCGGCTGTGACGTGATTGCTGGTCTTTTAACGGGCGCTTTGGCGCCTGGCAGTGAGTTCGCGCCTTCCACCTTAAATACCTTCATCAGCTCGACCAGATTGGACGCCTGAGAGCTGAGGCTATCTGCGGCGCTGGCGGACTCTTCGACCAACGCGGCGTTCTGCTGAGTCACCTGATCGAGCTGGTTTACCGCATCATTGATTTGAGTGATCCCATCCTGCTGTTCGTGGGTGGTGACGCCGATTTCGCTAATCAGGTCTGCGACGCGCTGCGCCTGATCGACAATATCGTCCATCGTTGTGCCCGCATGGCCAACCAGCTTCGAGCCTGTTTCCACTTTCTCCACGCTTTCCGTAATCAAATCTTTAATCTCTTTGGCCGCAGAAGCCGAGCGCTGTGCCAGGGAACGAACTTCACCGGCGACGACTGCAAATCCACGCCCTTGCTCTCCAGCCCGGGCGGCTTCGACGGCGGCATTCAGCGCCAGAATATTGGTCTGGAACGCGATACCGTCGATGACGGTGATAATGTCGCTGATCTTATGCGAGCTGCTGGTGATTTCATCCATGGTATTAACGACGTCACCTACAACGGTGTTGCCTTTGGTTGCCGTGTCGCTGGCGGATTTCGCCAATTCCGTCGCCATACGCACGGTATCGACATTCTGTTTAACGGTCTGGCTGATCTGCTCCATCGACGCTGCTGTCTGTTGTAGATTCGCCGCCTGCTCTTCCGTGCGCTGGCTCAGGTCGGTGTTGCCCATGGCGATCTGGCTGGAGCCGGTAGCAATAGACTCACTGCTCTGGCGAACCTGATTCACCATATTGTTTAATCCGTTACGCATTTCGTCCATGGCGGCGAGCAGGCTGGTCGTATCTTTCTCGCGCAGTTGAACGTGGACGGCAAGGTTGCCTTTGGCGATAGCGCCGGCGATTTCAGCGGCGTAGGCTGGTTCACCCCCCAACTGGTTGATGATGCGACGGGTAATCAGCCAGGCTGTCATGCCGCCTAATACGGCGACGAGGACGGCTAAAGCCACCATCACCGCACCGGATCGGTTGGCTTTATGGCCAGACTGTTCGGCATCGCTGATGGTGGTTTCTTTCTGGAAGTTCAGAATGTTGTCGACGGCCTTGAAGATTTTATCCTGCTCATTGTGCACCTCTGTGAGGATCGTGTCTCTGGCCTCTTCCTGGCGGTTCGCCAGCCCGAATGTGAGCGCTTTTCTGACGGCCGCGACATAGCCAGGCTGAACCTGAGCCAGCTGACTGACATAATTCGACATCTCCTTCGAGGAAACGGAGCGGCTGACTTCATTCAAGGCGGCTGTATTGACCGTGATGATGTCTTCGATCTGCTTTTGTCGGCTCAGCATTTGGTCGCGTTCTTTCAGCAGCGCAATATCACGGACGGAGCGGGCAACGATGTTGACGTTGTCTTTAAACTCCTGGAACTGCAGCAGACGGGTAATACGGAGCTCGGACAACGTCTGAACGTTGGCGCTGATTTGCTTAAGCTGAAACAGGCCGAACAGAGCGACCATAAAGCCGATTGCGATGACCAACGAAAAACCACTGCCCAGCATAGTGCTGAGCTTCATGTTTTTTAGCAATTTCATAATGTCCCTTAGGGTTGGCGGACACCTGATTTTTCATGGTGAAGTCCGGGTGTCTAAAAATGTAAAGCGGGGCTGAGTGCGGTATGTCATTGGCAATCGCCTTTACTGCCATATGGCGACATACCATTTAGGAACCCTCGGGGGTCTTTATCGGCTGCGTTACACAAGCCTGTACTACCAATTTCCAAACATGTTGGTAACAGAACCCGGGCAAAGAGGGAGGTAATGTTAGGGAGGTGACAAAAATCTTCCAAAGCGGTTTATGTCGTTATCATATGCTTGCGATTATCCGACAAATCCTCGTAGTCCTTATATTCATTGTGGTTTTGTTAAGCCAGTGTTGGCGGTGGGTGACTCGACTCCCTCTTTTAATACCGTCTGTTTCGGCACATACATGCTGAATGTGCCTCTTTCAGGATTGTCATTTTTTTGTCATTTAAAAGTTATTTTTATGTCATCTGCACATGTCATGTTACCAGCCACATTTATGGCTCCCTCCGGGGGCTGAACGGTATTGTTGCAGGAGACTGGCATGTTGATACACGCAATCCGCACCGTCGCCGCCAGCGCCGTCATGGCGATGACCCTCACTTCCCAGGCGCAGGCGGTGACCGACATTCCGTTCTGGCACGCGATGGAAGGGGAACTGGGAAAAACGGTCAATTCGTTGGCGGACCGCTTTAACCACGACCAAAACGACGTCAGGATCGTGCCGGTCTACAAGGGCAACTATGAACAGACGCTGGCCGCGGGGATTGCCGCCTACCGTAGCGGCAACGCGCCTGCGATCCTGCAGGTCTATGAGGTGGGCACCGCCACCATGATGGCCAGCAAAGCCATCAAACCGGTTTACGAGGTATTCCGGCAGTCGGGCGTGCTTTTCGATGAGAGCGTGTTCGTACCGACGGTCTCCGGCTATTACACCGACGCCAAAAGCGGCCATCTGTTGTCTCAGCCGTTCAACAGCTCCACACCGGTGCTTTATTACAACAAAGATGCATTTAACAAGGCGGGCTTGGACCCGGAACAGCCGCCGAAGACCTGGCAGCAGATGGCGGAGTACACGGGCAAGCTGCGCGCCGCCGGCATGAAGTGCGGCTACTCCAGCGGCTGGCAGGGATGGATCCAGCTCGAAAACTTCAGCGCCTGGCATGGTCTGCCGTTCGCCAGTCAAAACAACGGATTTGACGGCGCCGACGCCGTGCTCGAGTTCAACAAGCCCGCTCAGGTCAAACATATCGCCCTGCTGGAGGCCATGCACAAGAAAGGGGATTTCACCTACTACGGGCGCAAGGACGAATCGACGGAGAAATTTTATAACGGCGATTGCGCCATGATCACGGCCTCCTCCGGATCGCTGGCGGGCATTCGCCAGTACGCGAAATTCAACTTCGGCGTCGGCATGATGCCGTATGACGCCGACGTGAAGGATGCCCCCCAAAACGCCATTATCGGTGGAGCCAGCCTCTGGGTCATGAACGGCAAGGATTTAGCTACCTATCATGGCGTGGCGCAGTTCATGCAGTTCCTGGCGAAGCCGGAGGTTGCCGCGGAGTGGCATCAGAAAACCGGCTATCTGCCGATTACCTCCGCCGCCTACGACTTAACCCGTCAGCAGGGTTTTTATGATCAGAATCCCGGCGCGGATATCGCCACCCGTCAGATGCTGAACAAACCGCCGTTGCCGTTCACCAAAGGTCTGCGTCTCGGCAATATGTTGCAAATCCGCACCATCGTGGACGAAGAGCTGGAGAGCGTCTGGACCGGCAAGAAAACGCCGCAGCAGGCGCTGGATGCCGCGGTACAGCGGGGGAACATGCAACTGCGCCGCTTTGAACAATCCACCCGATAAATGAGTGTCAGGCCGACAGGACTCGGCCTGCCCCTCTTGAGATAATCCGATGACTGCTTCCCGTCCCGTTTTTGGCCGCAGCTGGCTGCCGTATGCGTTGGTTCTTCCCCAGTTGGCGATAACGGCGCTGTTCTTCCTCTGGCCCGCCGGGCAAGCGCTGTGGTACTCCGTGCAGGACGTCGACCCATTCGGGCTGTCGAGCCGCTTTGCCGGGCTAACTAACTTTATCCAGCTGTTTCACGATCCTTACTACCTCGAGTCGTTCTACACCACGCTATGGTTCAGCGGGCTGGTCACGGTTTTCGGGCTGGTGATTTCCCTGTTCCTGGCGGCGTTGGTCAACCATGTGGCGTGCGGTCGCCGGATTTACCAGACGTTGCTGATCCTGCCTTATGCCATCGCGCCGGCGGTGGCAGCGGTGCTGTGGATGTTCTTGTTCAATCCGGGTCTCGGCATGATCGCCTACTGGTTGCATCACCTCGGTTATGACTGGAACCACGCCCAGAACAGTGGTCAGGCGATGCTGTTGGTGGTGGTGGCGTCGGTCTGGAAACAGATCAGCTATAACTTCTTGTTTTTCCTGGCGGCGCTGCAATCCGTGCCGCGATCGCTGGTTGAGGCGGCCGCGATTGACGGCGCGGGGCCGGTTCGGCGTTTCTTTAATGTGGTGCTGCCGTTGATCTCGCCGGTGAGCTTTTTCCTGCTGGTGGTCAATCTGGTCTATGCGTTCTTCGACACCTTCCCGGTGATAGATGCCGCCACCGCCGGCGGACCGGTGCAGGCCACGACCACGTTGATTTATAAAGTGTATCGCGAAGGCTTCGCCGGGCTGGATCTCGCCAGTTCGGCCGCGCAGTCGGTGGTGCTGATGATGTTGGTGATCGTACTGACGGTCATCCAGTTCCGCTTCGTGGAGCGTAAGGTGAACTATCAATGATTGAGAATCGTCGCGGACTGGATATTTTCAGCCATGTCATGTTGGCGGTGGCGCTGCTGGTGGTGCTGTTTCCGCTGTATGTCGCGGTGGTGACGGCGACGCTGGATCAGGCGCAGGCCTCGCGGGCGCCGATGACGCTCATCCCCGGCAGCCATCTCTGGCAGAACCTTAACGCCATCTGGCTGCACGGGGTGGGAAACAACAACAGCGCGCCGTTCGGCTGGCTGTTGATCAACAGTTTCATCATGGCGCTCGCCATTACGGTGGGGAAAATCAGCGTATCGATGCTGTCCGCCTACGCCATGGTGTATTTCCGTTTTCCTCTTCGGCAGGTCTTTTTCTGGATGATTTTCACCACGCTGATGCTGCCGGTGGAGGTGCGTATCTTCCCGACGGTGGAGGTCATTTCTCATCTGGGCATGATGAACAGCTACACCGGGCTGACGCTGCCGCTGATGGCCTCGGCCACCGCGACTTTTTTGTTCCGGCAGTGCTTCATGACTTTGCCGAACGAGCTGATGGAAGCGGCGCGTATCGACGGCGCGGGACCGATGCGCTTTTTCTTCGATATGGTGTTGCCGTTATCCAAAACCAATTTGGCGGCTCTGTTCGTCATTATTTTCATCTACGGCTGGAACCAGTATCTGTGGCCGCTGCTGATTGTGAGCGACGCGCGTCTCGGCACCGCCGTGGCGGGTATTCAAAGCATGATCGCCAGCAGCGACAGCCCGACTCGCTGGGAGCATGTGATGGCGGCGATGCTGCTGACCATGCTGCCGCCGATGTTGGTGGTGCTGCTGATGCAGCGCTGGTTTGTCCGTGGACTGGTTGATAGCGAGAAATAAGACGTTATGACATCGTTAAAATTACAGGCCGTCACTAAGTCCTACGACGGCAAAACGCAGATCGTCAAGCCCATCCATCTGGACGTCGCTGATGGGGAATTCGTGGTGCTGGTCGGTCCGTCGGGCTGTGGTAAGTCGACCTTACTGCGCATGGTCGCGGGCCTGGAACAGGTTACCAGCGGCGATATCTACATCGGCGACGAGCGGGTGACGGATCGGGAGCCGAAAGATCGCGGCATTGCGATGGTGTTCCAGAATTACGCGCTCTATCCGCACATGAGCGTCTACCAAAACATGGCCTACGGGCTGAAGATTCGGGGATTCGGCAAAGAGCAGATCCGCAAACGGGTCGAGGAAGCCGCGCGTATTCTGGAACTGCTGCCGTTGCTGGAGCGTAAGCCGCGTGAGCTGTCCGGCGGCCAGCGCCAGCGGGTGGCGATGGGGCGAGCCATCGTGCGCGAGCCGGCGGTGTTTCTGTTCGACGAGCCGTTATCGAATCTGGATGCCCGGCTGCGAGTCCAGATGCGGCTGGAGCTGCGGCAGCTGCATCAGCGGCTGGGGACCACCAGCTTGTACGTCACGCACGATCAGGTGGAGGCGATGACGCTCGCGCAGCGGGTGATTGTCATGAACAAAGGCGTAGCCGAGCAGATTGGCCCGCCTGCCGAGATCTATCGCCGCCCGGCATCGCTGTTCGTCGCAAGCTTTATCGGATCGCCCGCCATGAATCTGTTCTCGGGCCGGATCGGCGACGATGGCGACCGGCTTATCTTGTCCCCCGACCTGTCTCTAACGCTTCCCGCGTCAAAACCCGAGTGGCGGGGGCGGGGAGTGACGCTAGGCGTCAGGCCGGAACATATTCTTTTGGCGGAAGGCCCGGACAACGCCGTGGCGATGACGGTCGACACGGTGGAATTATTGGGTGCGGATAATCTGGCGTATGGACAGTGGGCAGGGCAGAATGTCGTCGTGCGCCTGTCGCACGAATATTGTCCGGCCGTGGGCGCTACCCTCTGGCTGCATGTGCCGGCCTCGTCGTGGCATATATTTGATTCGCAGAGCGGATTACGGATGGAACGATGACACACTCTTGGCCTTATCCTGCTTATGTCGCCCATCGCGGCGGCGGTTCACTGGCGCCGGAAAATACGCTGGCGGCGATTGACGCCGGCGCGCGTTACGGGCATCGAATGATTGAGATTGACGCCAAACTGTCGCGCGACGGGCAGGTTTTCCTGCTGCATGACGACACGCTGGATCGCACCACCAACGGCTGGGGCATTGCCGGCGAACAGACCTGGGAGCAACTGTCCCGGCTGGACGCGGGCAGCTGGTTCGGACGGACATTCCGCGGCGAGCATCTGCCGTCGCTGGCGGACGTGGCGCAGCGCAGCGTCCGTTACGATATTCTGGTCAATATTGAAATCAAGCCGACCACCGGTGAGGAAAAAGAAACCGGCCGGGTCGTCGCGTTGGCGGCGCGCGAACTGTGGCAACATCGCGCCGTTCCACCCCTGTTGTCCTCTTTCTCGGTCGAGGCGCTCGAAGCGGCTCAACAGGCTGCGCCTGAACTGCCTCGCGGGCTGCTGCTGGACGCGTGGCGTGAGGACTGGCTGACGTTGACGCAACGGCTGGCGTGTGTGTCGATTCATCTGAATCATGTGCTGCTCGACGAAGCGCGCGTGGCGCAGTTGAAGCAGGCCGGACTGAGGATTCTGGTCTATACCGTCAACCAGCCTGAACGGGCGGAAGACTTATTGCGATGGGGTGTTGACGCTATCTGTACCGACCGGATAGATTTGATCGGGGCAGCGGAGATCGCCGACTAAACCTGCCCGGCGGAGCCGGTATCCGCCATGGCATGTCGGTTAAATTTCGGCGTTTTCCATCCCTATTCGCACTTGATATTGGTCTCCGGTAGCCTCGCTTCTGCCAGGAAGGTAAGGAGCGAATCTGCCGCTATCAGGCAGCGTATGGGGCGATGACGCGAACGTTAAGGAAGAAGGGCGATGTCCGCGTTTATCGTTTCACTCTGGCACCAAATTTATTTGTCGTTACCGCTGTTCGTTCTGATTGCGTTGGGATACGGCCTCATCCGTATCGGCCGCTGGCCGACGGTCGTGCCTGATGCGTTAACTCGCTTCGTTTTCGCCATCGCACTACCCGCGATGCTGTTCCGTATGATGTGTGATTTCGCCGACCGGCCCGCGGTGGATGCTCGCCTGCTGATCGCTTTTTTCGGCAGTTGCCTGGTGGTTTTTGTGCTGGGTCGCGTGGTGGCTCGACGGGTGTTCAAGCTGGACGGCGTATCCGGCTCCGTCTTTGCGCTGAGCGGTATTTTCTCCAACAACGTCATGCTAGGCCTGCCCATCGCTACGATGATGCTGGGACCTGAGGCGATCCCCTCCGTGGCGCTGGTGCTGATCTTCAATGGTCTGATCCTCTGGACGCTGGTCACCGTTTCCGTTGAGTGGGCCCGCAATGGCTCGCTATCCCTTCAGGGGTTCACCGCCACCGCGCGGGGCGTGCTCAAAAATCCGCTGATTATCGGGATTCTCTCCGGCACGCTGTTCGGCTTTACCGGCCTACCGTTGCCGGAGATTGCTGAGCGTTCGGTGACTATGCTGGGCCAGAGCGCCGTTCCGCTGTCGCTGGTGGCGCTGGGGATGGGGTTGGCGGAGTATCAAATCCGAGACGGCTGGCGAATCAGCGCGGCCATCTGCTTCATCAAACTGCTGGTGCAGCCATGGGTTGTGTGGGTGCTGGCGGTGGCCTTGGGCTTGCCGGAAATGGAGACGCGAGCCGTCGTTCTGCTGGGTTCAATGGCGGTGGGGGTGAATATCTATCTGATGTCGCGCCAGTTCAATGCACTGGGCGGACCGGTAGCCGCCAGCCTGCTGTTATCCACATTGCTGGCGGCGGTGACCACGCCGCTCATCCTGACGCTGATGGGCGTGCGAATCTAACCCTGCTTAGTTAAGGCGTGGTGGACGGCATCATGCGCTGTTGCGTTTGTTGCTGCTGTTGCCTGAGCTGTTGCTGCCGGGCGGCGCTGTTTTGCTGAATGCTTTGATTCAAGCGCTGCTGTTGCAACTTCTGGTCTTGCTGCATCTGCTGCTGCAACCGCTTCTGGCTGCTGATGCCGTTTTCAAACTGCTGTTGCTGGGTTGATGGCAAGGGGGCTGCATTTGCCGACAGGGTCATCGGCAAGAGTAAAACGCCGAGCATGACTGTCCGAATCACGTTGTGGTACATACGTCCTCCGCGGGAAAGCCGCTTGTCGCCTAAGTTTAGTCGTTAATCGTTTCGCCGTCGCCTGCAGGCTGGGGCGGTGTGCCGGGATACGATATACTGCCGCCACCTTTTTGACGACAGACGTTATCTGAATGTTCCATATTGCGCTTTACGAACCGCAAATTGCGCCTAATACCGGCAATATCATCCGGCTCGCGGCGAATAACCGGTGCTCTCTGCATCTCATCGAGCCGCTGGGCTTCGACTTCGAAGAGAAGAAATTGCGTCGGGCCGGACTGGATTATCACGATCTGGCCGTCGTCCAGCGCCATGCGAATTACGACGCTTTTTTGGCGTCGGTGCCCGGCTGTCGCATTTTCGCCTGCACGACGAAAGGCAGCCAGCCTTACGATCGTCCTGCCTACCAGCCCGGAGACGTGTTGTTGTTCGGTTCGGAAACGGCCGGACTGCCGGACGCCGTGCGCAACGGCATCGCGCCGGAATATCGCATCCGCATCCCGATGGAGCCGAACTGCCGGAGTCTGAATCTCTCCAATTCGGTGGCGATTATCAGCTACGAAGCCTGGCGTCAGAACGGATTCGGCGGCAGAAGTTAGCGTGTCCGCCGAGCATGTCTGGCGGGATGGGGGTTGAGTAGAAAAACGACGCTGCCGCGATAATACGGCGAAGCGGACAGTCGATGCTGCCAGCGCTCGTCCCAGCGACCATGTTGCACCAGCCCCAGTCGGAACGGCACCCGTAAGGACAGCAGCGCCGGAAGGTACTCGGTGTAATGGTCCACCGTGCTGCGGCCCTGATAAGTCTGCACTACCAGTTCGTCCACCACATCATTCAGTCGATTGAGTTGCGCGACTTCTCCGGTTTTGGCCCAGTCGAGCAGGCCGGTGACGCTAAGACGGTAGTCCGATGGCAGACGCTGCCTCAACTGCTGCAAAAAAGCGACGTAGCTGGAGAGATGATGGCTGGCGGCGTCGAAATCAATCTGAATCCCTTCCACCCGATTGCCGAGCGCTCGCCAGCGTTGGGCGATGTTCAGCATGCGCGCCAACTGAGGTTCGCCGACGTCCAGCGTGGAAACGCGAAACGATAACCACAGACGTTTTACCGTCAGCCTGCTGGCCGGCAGTCCCTGGCGCAGGAAGACCACGTCGCCCCGCCGCAGAGCGACTTCACCCTGATGAAGATACAGCGTCTCTGCCTGATGGAGCACCGGCTGAGGTTGTACGGCGGCCCACAGCCAGAAGGCGTTATAGTGAGCGGCGTTGACGGTCGTCGCGCCCGCATCAACGCCGGCGAACAGCAGGCTGGCGAAGAAAAAGCCGCGCGCTACCAGTAGTATTTGAGCTGCTCGGCCCATTGGCTGCCCTTAAACTCGGTTTTGAGCTGTCTGAACCAGGCTTTGCGAGTGGCCTTGCTGATGTCTTGAGAGCCGCAGCTGTTGTAGCCGCTGGGTGCGTAACAGTAGATCGCGCGGTAGAGCGCGTAGCTCTTGTCTTCCGGCGGCGCCTGCGGGTTGGCGATCACTTCCATATAGCCGTCCAGCCGATTGTACTCCTGGCCCTGATATTGCGTCTTGGCGTCGGTCAGATCGTTCAGCATATTGTTTTCGCCCCAGTCGAAACCCACGGTATTTCCAGTACGTAGGAAGAACTCGCCCAGACAGTTGACGGCGCGTGCGTCCTGCGGGTTGTGGTTCAGACGCACCACCGTTTCCTGCAGGCTCGGGCATTGGTAGCCTTCCTCGGTATCGCCGCCGTCCCAAGAGAAGGCTGTCAGATCTTCCTCATCCCAGCTCATGTTTTCAGTGCTTTTCAGCGGTGGAATGGTTGAGAGTTTTTCGCTGTCCTTCAGATACCCTGCGTAATCCCGGTGCGTCAGCTGCTTGGTCAGCAGCGTATCCAATGCAATAGCGCGTTCGGCGGGCGTCTGCTGTGGGCCGGTCTGTTGGCGCAATAGGTCGGCATCGGCGCTGACCTTAAGGATGGCGGAACGGAAGCGTAAATTTCTGACTGGGCTATTCGCAGCAAACACCTGTTCTGGATGACCGCTGTCGACCAGTGTCTGGGCCAGCGCCAGTTGGAGGAATTGCTGTTGGGTGTAGAGAGTGTGCATCGTCAGCAGATGACGCCAGTGCGATTCGGCATCCTGCCATCGCTGTAATCGCTCCAGCGCCAGCCCGCGCAGCACCTGACTGCTATAGGCGACCGTGTCCGTCAGGTCGTCGCCGGTGGCCTTGGGCAAGGTGCGCAGCACCGCCTCGTAGTCCCGCAGGTGGTAGAACTGAAAAGCACTTTGCAGATAAAGAAACTCGGCGCGCATGCCTGCACGTTCGAATCCGGATCGCTGCTGCTCGATCTCTGTTTGCGTCAGCGCCGGTAAATTCATCCAGCCGTCTGAACTCCGTAATCGTTTGAGGTCTTGCACCAGATCCAGCAAGGGTACGCTGTCGGACGAGACGAAGTCGCTGTTTTCCAGCAACTTGTCGTCGATTTCGTTGCTGATATCAAGCAGGGCAGGCACGTCGTTGACCGACGTCAGTGCCTGATAATAGAGATTAGCCAGCGCGATGTGGTCACCGTTCATCCAGTAGGCGCGGCGATAGAGTCCGCGGGCTGAATCGGCATACAGTCCCTGCGGATAGTGCTTTAAATAGTCGCCGATACGTTCGACAGCGCGCTGTCCGGCCGATTTGTCCGTTTTGCGGATATCGAACATGCCGTATTCATCCAGCGCGTGCTGGGTGGCCTGATTGATCGCGACGCGAATCAGCATATAGCGGGCGGTTTCGGCGACCCAGGGCTGTCCGGCGGTCAGCAACTGTTGAAAGTCGCTGTCGGCCTGTTCCAACTCGCCGTTGTAGAAGACTTGCGCGCTATTGAGGTAGTGGCGGAAATCGGCCGCATCGCCGCTGGCGAGCGTTGATTCTTTATCCAACGCGGCGCGGGTGGCGGAGTAATCTGCTGAGACCAACGCGATGCGACCCTGCGCCAGCAGGATCCTTTGCGCTTCCGTCAGGTTGGCGTCACTGTTCAGAACATCGAAAAAATCGCCCAGCGTGCTGAGGCCGTTGGAGATCCCTCGCCCTTCCATGTCCTGCGGGGACAGGGTTTTGAGCTTTTCGATCATAGACGCGGGCAGGCGCAGTCGCTCCGCTTTGGGAAGTAGTTCAGCATTTTCTACCTGTATAACCTGAGCATCCGCGATATCGGAAGAGGGCGATGGCGTCTCGTCGGGCGCTTCGGTGGCGACCAGACCCATCACGCGATAGGCCGTGAAGGGATCGGTACGCGATTGTCCTTGATCGGGGGCTGGCTGAGGGATGGGGAGCGCAATCTTGTTGCGGCTGCTTTGCAGCAACATCAGGTTGGTGCGGGTATCGTTATCCGGCAATAGGTAAGGGAGTGCAGGCATACCGCAGTCGGCGTCGGTGAAGCCGCATACACCGTCGCCGGAGGCGTGAGCGGAAGAAATCAGCAGCGTCGTAATCAAACTAGCCAGTAGGGCCAATCCTTTCATGTCCTTTTCCTGTGGGTGAGGTGTCAGGCTATTTCAGGAACGTTGCCCAGATGACGGCTGGCGCCGAAGGCAGCGTTGCTGGCCGCCAAGTGTGCGACCCTATGAAGTCCACACTCTACCCGACGTCGGAAAAAACTCAATGCGATGGGCAAGAACAGGGCGGAAGAGCAGAGCGCTCTTCCGCTTTTGGCGTTGTCTGGTTAGCGGTGATAAAGCGGTAGCCAGATCGTCAACTGCAGTCCGCCGAGAGGACTGGCGTCCGCTTTGACCCAGCCGTGATGCTGCGAGATGGCCGTTTCGACAATCGCCAGTCCGAGGCCGGTTCCGCCGGATTCGCGATCGCGTGCTTCATCGGTACGGTAGAAAGGACGGAAGATCTGTTCCCGGTCTTCCGGGCTGACGCCGGGGCCGTCGTCGCCGACGAGAATGGTGACGCCCTGACCGTCAACGGAGAACGAGACCTCGATATGCGTCCTGGAATAGCGCAGCGCGTTGCGGACCACGTTCTCCAGCGCACTGTCGAGAGCTGACGGATTGCCGAACAGCAGCCACGGGCCGGGCGGCGACAGAACATTCAACGTTTTGCCCATCTGCTCGGCTTCAAAGCTGGCATCGTCCAGCACATCGCTCCACAGTTCGTCGGCTTTCAGCGGCTCCCGATGCAGTTCGTTTTTGTGCTGATTGCGCGACAGGACCAGCAGATCGCCGATCATGCTGTCGAGACGCTGGGTTTCGGTTTCGATGCGGGTCAGTTCGTTGCTTTCGCCCTGCCTGCGGCGCAGCAGCGCGCTGGATAGCTGTAGTCGGGTCAGCGGGGTGCGCAGTTCGTGAGAGATATCCGACAGCAAACGTTGTTGCACCGTCACCATTCGTTCCAGCGCGCTTACCATCTGGTTGAAGCTGGCGCCGGTCGCGCGAAATTCGTGCGGTCCGGACTCCAGTTCGGGATGTTGACGCAGGTTGCCGCGGGCGACTTCGTCGGCCGCGATTTTCAGCTTGCGTGCCGGTTTCGCCAAGCTCCAGGCGAGCCACAACAGCAGCGGACTACTGATTAGCATGGTGACGATGAGCAGCAGCAACGGGCGGTCGAACAGGAGATTGATGAAGTCGGACTGCGGGCTGCTGGCGGGCCGGATCAGATACAGCAGGTAGTTGTCTTCACTATCCCTGACGGAGAACGGGCCTAGTAGCTCAACGCGACCGTATTTCTTCTTCTGTGGGAAGTCGGCGTTATCGGACTGGCCGATAAAGTTGCGGACTATCTGCATTTCCTGGCGCTGTGAGCCGATGACGCGCCCTTCGGTGGTCACCAACAGCAGGCGTTGGCCGGGCGGCGCCCATTTCTCAATGGCGTGGAACAGCCGACGCCACCAGAGCAGGTCGTTCGCCGGGTCGTTAGCCAGTTCCGCTTCAATGTGTTGTTCTAGCATCAACCCCTGACGCTGCTCGCTTTCGAGAAGCGGGGTCAGTTGGCGGGAGTCCAGCTTGGGCAGCATCAGAACCAGCATTAGCACCAGGACTAGCGTCAGCCAGAATATGGCGAAAATACGGGCGGTAAGGCTGTTTATCATGCAGTGGATACCATCAAATAGCCCCGTCCGCGCAGGGTTTTAAACCAGGGTAATCCGTCTTTGCGGTCGGGTAATTTGCGCCGCAGATTGGAGATATGCATGTCGATGGCGCGGTCAAAAGGCGTAAGCCGCTTGCCGAGCACTTCCTGACTGAGGTGTTCGCGGGAGACGACCTGTCCTAGTCGCTGGGCCAGTAGATACAGCAAGGTAAATTCGGTACCGGTCAAATCCAGCACGTTGTCGTCGAAGCTGGCCTCCTGACGGCCGGGATTAAGGCGCAGCGCGTCCACTTCCAGCGTCGGTGCCGTCGTTTCGCCCACCTGTTGCTGATCCGTCCAGTTGGAGCGACGCAGGATCGCGCGGATACGCGCTACCAGCTCCCGGTCGTTAAACGGTTTCGGCAGATAATCATCGGCGCCCAGTTCCAGACCCAGCACGCGGTCCAATTCGCTGCCGCGCGCAGTCAACATAATGACGGGCGTCTGGTGGCGTTGACGCAGTTCCTTCAAGGTATCAAGGCCGTTTTTCTTCGGCATCATGACATCCAACAGCAGCAGATCTATTGAATCGTCCAACGCGGTCATGGCTTGTTCGCCGTCATAGGCCACCACCACGTTGAATCCTTCCATTTCGAGCAGTTCCTTTAACAAGGACGTCAGCTCTTTATCATCGTCAACCAACAGGATTTTATTCATGAGTTACCTACCTCCTCGGGCAAAATACGCCATAGATTGCCGCTATTCCATGACTTTACGTAGTTTTACACCGTCTGACGCATGTTTGCAGCGGGGTGTTTAGACTGAACGCATCAATTAGCTGAGCGGTACAACTTACAGAGGAGTTATTGATGCGGCGCACCACCTTGTTGTCTCTCGCTTCACTGCTGTTGCTGGGTTTCAGCATCGTTAAGGCAGCCGACGCCGAGGGGCTCGGGATGGAAGAATTGACGCAGAATGACTCTGCCACGAAACGCTTTCCCAGTCAGCAACGGATGTTCGATGGCGTGAAGTTGACGGAGCAGCAACGTCAACAGATGCGTGATTTGATGCAGGAAGTGCGGCACGACATGCCTCCTTATTCCGCGCAGGATGTTGAAACGATGTACCAGTTGGTTATAGCTGAAAAATTCGATGAAGCGGCCGTACGGGCGCAAATCAATAAAATGACGCAGGCGCAGATTGCACGTCAGGTGGAAATGGCCCGGGTGCGTAATCAGATGTACAGCCTGCTGACGCCGGAACAGAAAGAAGTGCTGCGCCATAAGCATGAGCAGCATATGGAAGTCATTCGCGAGCAAATATCGGTCGCGAATCAGCAGGAAAAGTATTTCAGCGTGCCCAAGTGAGCCTGTCAGTCAGGTGTGGGCAACGTATTCGGAATCCCTGAGCAGTACCGTGAGTTGTTGATCGATAGTGAAACGTTGTGTGTAAAAGATAGACCCTGTTTTCCTTGCCATAGACACCATCCCTGTCTATTTGCCCTCCTTGATGGAGGGCTTTTTTTTATTCTTAACTAATAAAATCACCTTAAAACAGTCGGTTATTTTTTCCCATCACTCCGCCGGATTCATCAAAACCTACGGGCCAAGGTGAACACTTGTCACAGAGCGTTCTCGTGATATTCGCTCATGGCAGAGTGACTCCCTCTCGCACGGTTTCCCCTGATTAAATTGAAAATATCTTATCAATCATATCTTTCTTGGCTCTTTGACGATGTTAAGACGAGGGGCATGATATTTAGGAAGGCGCTCTGTCTATGCGTATGGCGGTAGCGCTGTTTGCGTTCTTCTTTGGAGGTTTTGGCGCTCACAAATTTCTATTTAGGGAATATCGGTCAGGGATGGCTTTCCCTCTCTGCTTCCTATCATCCCTAAACCGCACCTCAATCACAGACAATGTTTGCGACCTTTCACGCTGAAACATCGGAAATTATGGCTATGGTTCATAACGCATTGTCCGGCGTAATACCGTGGACGGCGTGGCGCAGTATTGTCTAAGCGTTGATGACATCCCGCCGGGCAACTCGGGGCGACGGCAAAAATACATAAACGGAGAGTTAAGATGGAGTATTTGTTAGGGATAGCGCTTGTCGCGTTGACAGTACATCACACCGTTGCCGGAGTGTTGCTGGCATTTACGTTAATTTGTGCCTGGCTGCAGGGCGTTATCACACTGCCTGGCGTGGGGACGCTCTGCGTGACGATGCTGATAGGATATTTGCTGCATCGCTATCGGCACAGAACGTGGATTGCGGTGGGCGGCGAAGGGCTTTTGGTCGTGCTCTGCATTCTGCTGTTTTTGCATCTTGTTCCCGGTTTTCACAACCCCAAAGTGCTTGATCACGTTGTGGCGGGTCCGCACAGCGCGCCTTTCTCGCTCTATTACAATCTCGATAAGGCCGTAACGCCATTCCTGCTGTGGATGGCAATCCCGGGGTTGTCGTTTTACAAAATGATGCCTGCATCAAGATCCTATTGGCAGTGGGGGCTGTTGATGCTGACGGTGCCTGCGCTTTTGCTGCTGGCCGTTGTTCTTGGCGGTTTGCGCTTTGAATTGCACTGGCCTTCGTGGCTAGGCCAATTCGTGCTTGCCAATCTCTTTTTCGTCTCTCTGGCGGAAGAGGCGTTGTTTCGCGGCTATCTGCAAAGACGCCTGACGCAATTTTCCGGCCCACTACCTGCGCTGATTGTGACCGCGACGTTGTTTGGTCTGGCGCATTTTCAGGCGGGGTCGCTGATGATGATTTTCGCCGGGCTGGCCGGATTGATCTACGGCGTGGCCTGGTGGTGGAGTGGTCGGCTGTGGGTATCGACGGCGTTTCATTTCGCTTTAAATCTGCTGCATCTTTTGTTCTTTACCTATCCCTATTTCGAGCGCTGATTTTTCTCTCTCGATCTCGCCTATCTATAAATCACGACATTGACGTTTATGCCGCAGGCGGGCTGTCCGTGCACTGTCGGGGGGCAGTCAGGCGTCTGTCGTGTTTCGGGGGATGCGCAGGGGGATAAACTTATTGGCGTGTTTTCACATCACGGGAAAAGAGATGAATCCGGTAAAATTATTACGGCTTAATCGAGCCTGGTCGCAGGAACACCTGGCGGAGCTGTCTTCGTTGAGCGTTCGGACAATTCAGCGCATAGAGAATGGCGAACGCGCAAGTCTGGAAACCTTGGGGGCTATTGCCGCCGCCTTAGAGGTTAAGGTGTCGGCGTTGATGGAGAATGGAGTAACGCCCGCAGGAGCGGACACGTCGCTGGAGCAGCGAAACCAGGAGGCTCGGAATCAGGTGAGGGAAGAGGGGCGCTTCTGGCGTGGAATGATTCTTTTCGTCCTGGTTAACCTCGCGCTTTTTATCATTAACAGATTTGCCGCTCCCCAAAGCCACTGGTTCCTCTGGCCGCTGCTGATATGGGGCGGGATCTTGACGCTGCGGGGGGGAAAACTGTTCCTGTTGCGTAGGTGGCTGACGCAATGGGAGCGGGTGCGACTGCAAAAAATTCTACGACGTTAGTGTCTGTTTTCAATCGCGTTTACCGCCATAGGCCGCCTGTTCGGATCCCATTTTCGCAATCCGCTATACTTTAGCGTTTTGTTTTCATGGGAGGTGGATATGGATTCGCGTTACGGGCGCCTGGTGACGACAGCCGCTATTCTGGCGACCGCAACGGCGCTGTTGCTTTTTGCTCTGAAAGTTTTTGCGTGGTGGTATACCGGATCGGTCAGTTTGCTGGCGTCTTTGGTCGATTCGCTGGTGGATATCGCCGCCTCGTTAATCAACCTGCTGGTGGTGCGTTATTCACTGCAGCCAGCGGATTCCGAACATACTTTCGGTCACGGCAAGGCCGAGTCTCTCGCCGCATTAGCTCAGAGCATGTTTATCTCGGGATCGGCGTTGTTTCTGCTGCTGACCGGCTTCCAGCATTTGATTTCTCCTCAGGCGCTTAAGGATCCGGCCGTGGGGATGTGGGTGACGATCGTGGCGCTGGTCGTGACCGGACTGCTGGTCGCATTCCAGCGCTGGGTGGTCGCCCGAACTCACAGTCAGGCGGTGCGCGCAGACATGCTGCACTATCAATCCGACGTGATGATGAACGGCGCGATCCTGGTCGCATTGGGGCTGAGCTGGAAAGGCGTGACCTGGGCGGATGCCGTTTTCGCGCTTGGCATCGGCGCATATATTTTGTACAGCGCTTTGCGGATGGCGTACGATGCCATTCAAGCCCTGTTGGATAGGGCGTTGCCGGATGAAGAACGGCAGGAAATTACCGATATTGTTGCCGCGTGGCCGGGCATCAGCGGCGCTCATCAGCTACGAACGCGGCGGGCGGGCCCTACACGGTTTATCCAGCTGCATTTGGAAATGGAAGATACCCTGCCGTTGGTGAAATCTCATCAGATTGCGGACGATTTGGAGAAAGCATTGCTGCAACGCTTTCCCGATGCCGATATCATTATCCACCAGGACCCCATATCGGCTGTTCCAGACGCCCAGCGCGGATGGTGGAACATTTGATTCAAACGTGAATTATCACGCAGGCGTTATATTTTTGTAAATATGTGATACTTCACAAGGATATTATTGGTCTTTAAGCCTGACTTGAATCAATTCAGCTGAGGGTATTTGTTATAAAATGCGTACAAGAAGGTGAGAGGTTTGCGTTGTCGGTGTTGAATGCCGCAAACTTCGCGCACGATATAAAAAATCTGCGAATTAACATCTACAAATCCAGAGGTTGTCATGATTAAGAAAATCGGAGTACTCACAAGCGGTGGCGATGCGCCAGGCATGAACGCCGCTATCCGCGGTGTGGTGCGCGCTGCATTAACGGAAGGACTGGAAGTTTATGGAATTTATGATGGCTATCTGGGTTTGTATGAAGATCGCATGACGCAGCTTGACCGCTATAGCGTGTCAGATGTCATCAACCGCGGCGGTACGTTCCTTGGCTCTGCGCGTTTCCCTGAGTTCCGGGAAGAATCCGTACGTCAGGTCTGCGTAGAAAACATGAAAAAACGCGGTCTGGATGCGCTGGTCGTTATCGGCGGCGACGGCTCTTACATGGGGGCCAAACGTCTGACTGAAATGGGTTTCCCGTGCATCGGTCTGCCGGGCACTATCGATAACGATGTGGCCGGCACGGACTACACCATCGGTTACTTCACTGCGCTGGACACGGTTGTTGAAGCGATCGACCGCTTGCGAGACACGTCTTCTTCCCACCAGCGTATTTCCATCGTCGAAGTGATGGGCCGTCACTGCGGCGACCTGACGCTGGCGGCGGCTATCGCCGGCGGCTGCGAATTTATCGTGGTGCCGGAAGTCGACTTCAAGAAAGAAGATCTGGTGGCTGAAATCAAAGGCGGGATTGCCAAAGGGAAAAAGCACGCTATCGTTGCCATCACCGAACTGATGTGTGACGTGGGCGAGCTGGCCAGCTACATCCAGCAGGAAACCGGGCGTGAAACGCGCGCGACCGTACTGGGCCACATTCAGCGCGGCGGTTCTCCGGTTGCGTACGACCGGATTTTGGCTTCCCGTATGGGCGCATACTCCATCGAACTGCTGCTGCAGGGTTACGGCGGTCGTTGCGTTGGGATCCAGAATGAAAAAATGGTTCACCATGATATTATCGACGCTATCGAGAATATGAAGCGTCCCTTCAAGGGCGACTGGCTGGAAACGGCGAAAAAATTGTTCTGATTAGTCATCGGCCCGGTGTGGCAGGGTGTATGAAATCCCGTCCCTTAGGGGGCGGGATTTCTTTTGGCTGTCATCCTCAGGCACAGGGTGATAGGTTGACCTAAACTTTCATTGGGTGCTGGTTGAGCCTGCCTTTGCCGGCGGTTCAGCAAGAGCATAAACGCAGAAATTATCGAGGTTTTGCATGACAAAAGTGACTGTTGCCGCCACGCAGATGGCCTGCACCTGGGACCTGCCCAGAAATATCGAAAACGCGGAAAAACTGGTGCGGCAGGCGCACGCAAAGGGCGCGCAAATCATTCTGATCCAGGAATTGTTCGCCGCGCCTTACTTCTGCATCGACCAGAGTCCTGAACACTACGCGTTGGCGCAGAGCCTCGATAATAGTCCGCTCATTAAACATTTCTCGGCGCTGGCCGCCGAGCTGGAAGTGGTATTGCCGCTGAGTTTCTTTGAGCGCGCCAATAACGCCTACTACAATTCGCTGGTGATGATCGATGCGGACGGCAGCGTGCTGGACGTTTACCGTAAAACTCATATCCCCAATGGCCCGGCCTATCAGGAAAAGCAGTTCTTCATTCCCGGCGACACCGGCTTCAAAGTGTGGCAGACCCGCTACGCCAAGGTTGGCGTGGGCATCTGCTGGGATCAATGGTTCCCTGAAACCGCCCGCAGTCTGGCGCTGATGGGGGCAGAGGTCATCTTCTACCCGACGGCTATCGGCTCTGAACCGGCCTTCCCAGCCTGGGATAGCCAGCCGCACTGGACGCGTGTACAACAGGGTCATGCCGCCGCCAACCTGGTACCAGTTGTCGCCTCCAACCGTATCGGAACGGAAGCCAGCAAGTATATCGACGGGCTGGAAATGACGTTCTACGGTTCTTCATTTATCGCCGATCCGACCGGCGCATTGGTGCAGCAGGCCAACCGCACCGACGAAGCGGTGCTGGTGCACAGTTTCGACCTGCAGGAGATTGCGCAGATGCGCGCAACCTGGGGCTTGTTCCGTGACCGTCGCCCAGAAATGTATGATGTGATCGGCACTTCCGACGGCAAAACCTGGAGATAAATCATGTCACAGCTGAGCACCCCGTTTCAGGACGGTTTCGCCATGCCCGCAGAGTGGGCTCCGCAGGAAGCGGTCTGGATGCTGTGGCCGTATCGCCGCGACAACTGGCGCTCGGTAGGGGAGATCATCCCGGCGCAGCAGACTTTCTCCACCGTTGCGGCGACCATTGCCCAGACGACGCCGGTCTTCATGGGCGTCCCGGCGGCGGAGATGGCGCATGCGCGGAGTATCATGCCCGCCAGCGTCACGCTGGTCGAGATAGAGAGCGACGATGCCTGGATGCGCGACACCGGGCCGACGATGGTGCTGAGTCCCGCGGGCGAACGCCGCGGCGTCGACTGGCAGTTTAACGCCTGGGGCGGAGAACAGGGCGGTTTGTATACGGACTGGCGCCGCGATGAACAGGTCGCGCAGCAGGTTCTGGCTTATCTCGGGGATGCCCGTTACGCCGCGCCGCTGATTCTGGAAGGCGGCTCTATTCATACCGACGGCGAAGGCACGCTGCTGACCACGGCGGAGTGTCTGCTCAATCCCAATCGCAATCCGCATCTGGACAAGGCGCAGATCGAGCAATTGCTGACGGACTATCTGGGCGTATCGGCCTTTATCTGGCTGGAGTCCGGCGTTTACAACGATGAGACGGACGGCCATATCGACAACATGTGCTGCTTCGTGCGTCCCGGTGAGGTTGCGCTGCATTGGACTGAAGATGAAAACGATCCCCAATATGCTCGCTCTATGGCGGCGTATCAGGTGCTCTCGAAGGCGCGTGATGCGCACGGTCGACATCTGAAAATATGGAAATTGCCTGCGCCGGGTCCGCTTTTCATGACTCAGGCTGAAGCGGAGGGGATCGACGTCGACGGGGAAGCGATTGAACGTATCGCCGGCTCGCGTCTCGCGGGGTCTTACGTCAACTTTCTCATCAGCAATCGTCAGGTGATTTATCCGTTGCTGGATAAACGTACGGACCGTCAGGCGCACGCGCTCTTGCAGCGAATGTTCCCTGATTACCTTATCAGCGGCGTACCCGCGCGTGAAATTTTGCTGGGCGGCGGAAATATCCACTGCATTACCCAGCAGATCCCGTCCGCGCGCGCGGAATAATTCCACCCATAAAAAAACGGCTCCTCGAAAGAAAGGAGCCGTTTTCAAACCAAGAACAAGATACCGTTGAGCGTTATGCGCCTTTGGCTTCTGCTGCGGCTTTCACGATCACGGCGAAAGCGTCTGCTTTCAGTGACGCGCCGCCCACCAGCGCGCCGTCGATATCCGGCTGGGTGAAGAGTTCAGCCGCGTTAGACGCGTTAACGGAACCGCCGTACTGGATAATGACCTGTTCTGCGACCGCCGCATCCTGTTTCGCGATGTGGCTGCGGATGAATTTGTGGATAGCCTGCGCCTGCGCCGGAGTGGCGGATTTGCCAGTACCGATAGCCCAGATAGGTTCGTAGGCGATGACGGCATTTTCAAAGGCTTTGGCGCCCAGCGTGTTCAGAACGGCATCCAGCTGACGAGCACAAACGCTTTCAGTCTGGCCGGCTTCGTTTTCTGCTTCAGTTTCACCGATGCACAGAACAGGAGTCAGACCGGCTTCTTTCAGTACGCCGAATTTTTTAGCAACGAACTCATCGCTTTCTTTGTGATAGGTGCGGCGTTCTGAGTGACCGATAATGATGTATTTAGCGCCGATGTCTTTCAACATGTCGGCAGAGGTTTCGCCGGTGAATGCGCCGGAAAGGTTTACATCAACGTTCTGCGCGCCCAGGGCAATACGGCTGCCAGACAGTTCGTGCTTAGCCTGACCCAGGTAAACAGCCGGTGGAGCGATAGCTACGTCACAGCCCGCGACGGCTGTCAGTTCGTTGCGCAGACCAGCAATCAGTTCGTGAACCATGTGGGTGCTACCGTTCAACTTCCAGTTGCCCATGACTAAGGGGTGTCGCATCTTTTTTCCTCCAGACGGATAGCAAGTTAATCAATACGTCACTGCCGCTCGGCAGTGTAACCTGACGACAGTATAAAGATGAAAAGACCTCGTGGCTCTGTTTTTCGTGCCTAATAGCGGCTTTGATCAATATTCTGCCAGCGTGAGCTTAATCGGTTCAACTGCGAACGTTAGCCCTTTTTCGCCTCCATCTGCCACCACATACCGAAGCGCTCCCTCCTCCTGTTGGAAGAAGGGGTGACCCTTGCCTTGCGCCAGCAGCGTGTCGACTTTTTTCAGGCTTTGTTCGCGCGTCAGCGAGGGGACGAATACCCGCAGCAGCGCGGCCATGTACTCCTGCGCCTGTTTGCGTCGGCCCGCTTCGTCAGGATCTTTCGAGCCAGGCAATAGAGTAATTTGCAGCGTTTTAATCTTGCCCGTCCCTTTCTCAAGCGCGGTAGAAGAGTACAACTTATCGCTGATCTTGCTGGCGGCGCGGGTCAGCATGGGGGAGTCCTCGTTAGTATCTACGACCCGGTATTCCCCAATCGGCAGCGTCGGATTGCTGAGGTTATAGCGAGTGCGAAACTGGACGATAGTCATATCAAACGTTGGCGAGCCGGCCAGCAGATAAGGCGCAGCGGGACCTTTGTGCTGAAACAGCGCGTCTGCCCTGACGGCACTGGCCTGATGTATTCCGGCGGTGAGCAGGCAAAGGATAAGTAGAGATTTTTTCATAGCGTGTTCGTCAGTATCGTCGCAGTAGCCGTTATGCCGTAACGCGGCCTTGTGATTAAAGCGGTATTGGTTAGGGATTGTCAAAGTTCGCGTAAAAAATACGATAGAAACAGTACAGTAAGGTAAACTCGTCGTCAGAAAACAGCTATCGGAATAGGCTTGAGATGACGTTACAACAGTGGTGTTTTTCTTTTCGCGGCCGTCTTGGACGGAGAGAATTCTGGTTGTGGATGGTGACCTGGGTGGTGCTAACGATCGTGTTATTCGCATTGGCGGGTCAAAACTGGTTGTCGACTCAGTCCGCCGCCTTCGCGCTGGTGGCGCTGATGTGGCCTACTTCCGCGGTACTGATAAAACGGCTGCACGATCGCAATAAAAGCGGCTGGTGGGCATTGTTGCTGGTGGTGGCATGGCTGTTGGGCAGCGGCAACTGGTCTATGTTGCCGTCGCTGGGACAGTGGGGGCTGGGGCGGTTCATTCCCTCGTTGATTGGCATCATGATGCTGTTGGACTGCGGTTCTTTCGCGGGAACGCCGGGCGCTAACCGATTTGGTCCAGAGCCGGAGTCGCTGCGGCTCCGCTCCTGAGGTTTACCAGTAGTTTTCCGCCGTAATGTTACCGGGGCGACGGCGCAGATGTTTGGTCATCTGTCGTTCGTCCTTCAGCAGTTGCTGCGTATCCCGCACCATCTGTGGATTGCCGCACACCATCACATGGCTGGTGGCGGCATCCATTGGCAGGTCGACCGCGGCTTCCAGCGCGCCGCTGGCGATCAACGCCGGAACGCGTCCGGTGAGTGAACCGGCCGACTCTTCACGGCTCACGACCGTTTGAATATGCAGCTTGCCGTTGTAGCGCTGCTGCAGCTGTTGCATGAGCGGCAAATAGCTGAGATCGCGGGCGAAGCGTGCGGCATGCACCAACACGATATTCTTAAAGCGTTCTAGGTCGCGGCCTTCCTCCAGAATGGAGAGATAAGGTCCGATGGCCGTGCCGGTCGCCAGCATCCACAGTGTGTCGCATGGCGGCACCTCTTCCAGCACGAAGAAGCCGGCGGCTTCCTGTGTGATGAGCAGCTCGTCGTTTTCTCTGAGCTGGTGCAGACGGGGGCTGAGCTTGCCTTCCGGCACATCCACCAGATAGAACTCCAGCGTATCGTTGCTGGGTGCATTCACATAAGAATAGGCGCGTTGTACTCGCTCCCCGTCTACATCCAGCGCCAGCTTGGCGTACTGCCCGGCGGTGAATGTATTGACCGGGGCGCGTACCCGGAGGCTGAACAAACTTTCTGTCCAGTTTTCTACCTCAACCACCTTTCCCGTTAGCCATACTGCCATAGATCGAATACTCCTGTTGCAGCCTGCCGCGAGCGGCACGGTATCCCGCTCTGAAAATAAATTAATAGGGCTGTGCATAGAGTCTTTTCAGATGCAGAGCCGATGTACGTCGGCTCCTAAGATACGCGATCTTTTAACAGCTGTGAAACAGTGTGAGTTTAGGTTTTATAACAGAAATTCATGCAACGCCTGATCTTTGCGATCGAGATAGTGGGTCGAACGTATCCGGCGAATGGTGCGAGATTTGCCTCGGATCAACAGCGTTTCCGTCGTAGCCATATTGCCGCTGCGGGCGATGCCTTCCAGAAGATCGCCCTTGGTGATACCGGTGGCGGAGAAGATGACGTTGTCGTTGCGGGCCATATCCCCGAGCGCCAGTACGTTGCCGGCCTCGATGCCCATTTCGCGGCAGCGTGCCAATTCCTGCTCGCCGATACGCCGGTTTTCTTCGTTATCGCCCTTCACGTCGTGGCGTGGGAGCAGGCGGCCCTGCATATCGCCGTCCAGCGCTCTGATCACCGCTGCGGAGATCACGCCTTCCGGCGCCCCGCCGATGCCGTACAGCACGTCGACTTCGCTGTCCGGCATACAGGTGAGGATAGACGCGGCCACATCGCCGTCTGGGATGGCGAAGACTTTCACGCCCAGTCGCTGCATGTTGGCGATGATGGCGTCATGGCGGGGCTTAGCCAGCGTGGTGACCGTCAGTTCATGCAGCGGTTTGTTCAGTTTTTTCGCGACCGCGCGCAGATTGTCTTCCAGCGGACGATTCAGGTCGATCGCGCCTTTGGCCTGAGGACCGACAATCAGTTTTTCCATGTACATGTCCGGCGCGTGCAGGAACGCGCCTTTCTCTGCGACGGCCAATACGGCGAGCGCGTTAGCCTGGCCCATCGCCGTCATACGGGTGCCCTCAATCGGGTCAACGGCGATATCCACCGCATCGCCCTGACCGGTTCCTACCGCTTCGCCAATGTACAGCATGGGCGCTTCGTCGATTTCGCCTTCGCCGATGACGATCTGACCGTTGATGTCGACCTGATTCAGCATAATGCGCATGGCTTGAACCGCCGCGTTGTCCGCCGCGTTTTTGTCGCCGCGCCCCAGCCACTTGTAACCGGCCAGTGCCGCTGCCTCGGTGACGCGGGAAAACTCGATGGCTAATTCACGTTTCATGGATATCTGTCCGTTATTTCTGGCAAGAATAAGTGCGGCAATATTATCACAGGGGTAGGAACGGGCGATAAAGCGGCGGGGAGAAAATGGGCGCGGCAGATGCGCCCGATCAATATTGCGAAGGATTTAAGCGGCGGACGATTTAGTCATCATGGTCCTCCCATGCGCGCACGCGCGCCACGGCTTTCTGCCAGCCGCGATAGCGATAATTACGCTCCGTGGTTTCGATGCCGGGACGGAACTCCCGTTCGATGGCCGTTTTGCTTTTGACCTCATCCAGATCGTTCCAGAATCCGGTCGCGAGACCGGCCAGGAAGGCAGCCCCTAGCGCGGTGACTTCGCGGATCACGGGGCGCTCGACGCGCGTTCCCAGAATGTCGGACTGGAACTGCATCAGGAAGTTATTGGCCACCGCGCCGCCGTCGACCCGCAGAGAGTGCAGATGGGTTCCCGCATCGGCCTGCATGGCATCCAGCACATCGCGCGTTTGATAAGCGATGGACTCCAGTGTGGCGCGGATGATGTGGTTGACGTTGACGCCGCGCGTCAGCCCGAAGATAGCGCCGCGGGCGTAGGGGTCCCAGTATGGCGCGCCCAGCCCGGTAAAAGCGGGGACGACGTAAACACCATTGGTGTCGTTCACCTTGCCGGCGAAGTACTCGGAGTCCGTCGCGTCGCCGATAATTTTCAGCTCATCGCGCAGCCATTGTATGGACGCGCCGCCCATGAATACCGCCCCTTCGAGCGCATAGTTAACTTCGCCGCGCGCGCCGCAGGCGATGGTGGTCAGCAGGCCATGCTCGGATTTCACCGCTTCCGTACCGGTATTCATCAGCAGGAAGCAGCCGGTGCCGTAGGTATTTTTCGCCATGCCGGGGCTGACGCACAGCTGACCATACAACGCCGCCTGCTGGTCGCCCGCGATGCCCGCGATGGGGATGCGCGTGCCGCCTTTGCCCCCGATATTGGTTTTTCCGTAGATCTCGGACGACGAATGCACGCTCGGCAGCATGGCGCGAGGAACATCCAGCGCCTCAAGCAGTTGGTCGTCCCAGTCCAGCGTGTGGATGTTGAACATCATGGTGCGCGAGGCGTTGGTGTAGTCCGTGACGTGCACGCGGCCCTGCGTCATTTTCCAGATTAGCCAGGTATCGACGGTGCCGAACAACAGTTCACCGCGCCGCGCTCTTTCGCGAGAGCCTTCCACATGGTCCAGAATCCATTTCACCTTCGTGCCGGAGAAGTAAGGGTCGATGACCAGACCGGTGAGGTCGCGGATGGTCTCTTCCAGACCGGCTTTTTTCAGCTGCTCGCAGATCTCGGCGGAGCGGCGGCACTGCCATACGATGGCGTTGTAAATCGGTTTGCCGGTGTCTTTTTCCCAGACGATGGCGGTTTCCCGCTGATTGGTAATGCCGATGCCGGCGACTTCATCCGTACTGATCCCGGCCTTGGCGAGGGCCTCGACCAGCGTGGCGCTTTGGGACGCCCAGATCTCCATCGGATCGTGCTCCACCCAGCCAGCCTTCGGATAGATTTGTGCGAATTCGCGCTGGGAAACGCTGACGATATTGGCATCGTGATCCAGCACGACGGCCCGGGAGCTGGTGGTTCCCTGGTCAAGGGCAACAATGTATTTCTTTTCCTGAGTCATAGAAGTGGTCCTTTATCGGGAAGACACGTTGCGGTTTTCGCCAGGCGCTGCGCTGGCGTCATCGGTGGGGCAGACATCACAGGGCAGATTGCGACCAATCAGTTTCCGGTAGCCAAAAGCTCCCAAATTGGCACCGACAATCGGCCCAAGGATAGGCACCAGGAAGTAGGGAATGTCCCGGCCCCCGCTGAAGGCGACCTTGCCCCAGCCCGCGAGGTAGGCAAACAGTTTGGGACCGAAGTCACGTGCGGGATTGAGGGCAAACCCGGTCAGCGGTCCCATGGAGGCGCCAATCACGGCGATGAGGATGCCGATGAGTAACGGGGCCAGCGGCCCGCGCGGAATACCGTTGCCGTCATCGGTCAGCGCCAAGATCAGGCACATCAGAATGGCGGTGATGACCGTTTCCACGAGGAAGGCTTGGGGAACGGAGAGCAACGGGTTGGGATACGTCGAGAAAATACTGGCCAGGCTCAGGCTTTCCACGCTGCCGCGTACGATCCCCTGCGCCTGCTCGGTCGCGTAGAACAGATTGTAGTACAGGGCGTAAACCAGCGCGGCGGCGCAGAACGCGCCTGCGATTTGCGCAAGGATATAGGGGACCACCTTGCGCCCATCAAAGCAGGCGAACAGCCAGAGCGTAATGGTCACTGCGGGGTTTAGGTGAGCGCCGGAAATCGCGGCCGTGAGGTAGATAGCCATGGCGACGCCAAGGCCCCAGATAATGCTGATTTCCCATTGTCCAAAGCTTGCGCCGGCCAGCTTCAAGGCGGCGACGCAGCCAACGCCGAAAAAAATCAGCAGGCCCGTGCCCAGAAACTCGGCAAGGCACTGGCCCTTTAATGTAGAAATTCGTGATTGACTCATACACATTTCCTGTTTTTAGCGTAGGGCGTAATAAGTAAATGCAGGATAGGATCCCTGCGGCGTTCGACCTCTCACGGTTCGCTTTAGAGTGCCGTGGCCCACGACACGCAATGTGAAGGGAATAGCGATGTGTGCAGGTCAAATGTTCCTTTGATGTTAATTTATCGTTAATGAGCGAAAGAGAAAAATATCGCTAGTGAAATGTGTGTTGTGCGTCAAATAAATGAGCGTATTCGCTTATTTCCCGCGATAACGAAGCAAGCTGCCGCTGAAAACGGGTAAATATTCTCATTACACGATTAACATTTATCGCTCCCCGGCGGGTTTTTCGGTTTCTGCCAATAGCTCAGATTGGGAAAAAATGACACACTCATGTTTGTGGAGGATAGGCGCTAGACAGTTTCCGGCTGGCTACTTACAATCTTCCGAGCGTGTTGCGCCATGGAGCGTAACGGAGTCGGCGCAGACCGGCCGTCCGCATTGCGGCTAGTGCGCCAACGCTATGAATACGCCAGTACGGTGTGAGAATTCGCAATAAATCAGCGTTAACGGCGTATGCCTTGCGTGAAAAAGGGGTTAGAAGTTATGTCATTTGAAGTGTTTGAGAAGCTGGAATCGAAAGTTCAGCAGGCGATTGACACCATTACGCTGTTGCAGATGGAAATTGAAGAACTGAAAGAAAAGAATAATGCGCTGTCGCAGGAAGTTCAGAGTGTGGCGGGCAATCGTGATGCGCTGATGCGCGAGAACGAACAACTGCGGGAAGCTCAGAGCTCATGGCAGGAACGTCTGCAAGCGCTGCTGGGCAAGATGGAAGAAGTACAGTAAGACGGTATTAGCAAAAAGACGGAAAAAGGGCGCGATCACGCCCTTTTCATCCGCTTACTCCAGATCCAACGGGTCTTCGGAGAGGATGATACCGGTGTTGTCGGCATACAGATGGTCGCCGGAGAAGAAGGTGACGCCGCCAAAATTGACGCGGATATCCGTTTCGCCGATGCCTTCGCCCTCAGCGCCAGCCGGCGTGGCCGCCATGGCCTGAATGCCGATATCCAGCTCAGCCAAATCGTCGACCTGACGCACCGCGCCATAGACCACAATACCTTCCCACTCATTTTGCGTCGCCAACCTTGCCAGTTCGGCATTGATTAGCGCCCGGCGCACCGAGCCGCCGCCATCGATCAGCAGTACGCGCCCGATGCCGTTTTCTTCCAGCAGCTCATAAAGCAGTCCGTTGTCTTCAAAGCATTTCACCGTGGTGATTTGACCACCAAATGAACTACGTCCACCAAAATTGGAGAAGAGAGGTTCAACGACGTTGACCTCTTCATGATAGACATCACACAGTTCGGAAGTATCGTATTTCATAGGATTAACGCCTGGTTGCCGCAGGGATCGTAGAATTGAGTATATCCCTTTCTGGTAAAGGTTAGCAAAATCATCGCCTGTCGTCGTGACCGTAATCAGGGGATAGCGATGGCGTCGAACACGGTAGACTCAACTGAGCATCACGCCCGCAGCGAACAGAATATTGGTCAGTAGCGCGCATTTGACCGTTTTTTCGAGCATTGGACGCATGCTGAACGCGGTGGTTTCACGCAGTACGTAGCGCCCCTGTTTCACCAACAGCGGCAGCGACAGAATAAACAGCCAGCCGGCCAGGCTTTGCAGATAAATGAGCGCGAATAGCCCCAGACACAGCGGCGCAGCCATCAACAGCAGCATGTGATAACGGCGGGCTTTGCGCGCGCCGAGACGGACGGCCAGCGTGTTTTTTCCGCTCAAACGGTCGTTGTCGATATCACGCAGGTTGTTGATGTTCAGAACGGCGGTGGCCAAGAGGCCGCAAGCGGTCGCGGGCAGCATGACAATGCTGTCGAAATGACCGGTTTGCAGGACATAGGAGCCTGCCACGCTGAGCCAGCCAAAGAAAATCAGGACCGAGATATCGCCTAAGCCGATGTAGCCGTAAGGGCGGTTGCCGACCGTATAGGTAATGGCGGCCAGAATCGCCATCAGACCCAACCCGAGAAAGACGACGATATCCACCGGTTTTTCGCAGGCTAGTACAACGAGAAAAAGGCCGGAGACGATGGTTAGTAGTACCGTGACGATGAGAGCGTTGCGCAGTTCGGTCAGGCTAATCGCCCCGGTCTGAATACCACGCAGCGGCCCGATACGCGTCTCGGTATCGCTGCCTTTCACCGCATCGCCGTAGTCGTTGGCCAAGTTGGAAAGAATCTGTAGCAAACCTGCCGTCAGCAGAGCGAGCAAAGCGACTCCGGGTTTGAAACTGCTTTGCAAACCGGCGATAGCTGAGCCGGTCACGATGGAGGCGAAGGCCAACGGCAGCGTCTTGGGACGCAAACTGTCGAGCCAGGCCTGAGTTTTGCTGCTATGTGTCAATGAGGTCATGATCCGCTTCGTTTAAGGGAGATTATGCTCAACGTCGTTGCCGAAAACGCAAGTGGGAGGCGATAGCCTCCCACTTGATGTGTTGTCAGGACGATCCGCTGGCACGGATTATAAGATGAATCGGCTTAGATCTTCATCTGCTACTAATTCATCCAGGTGATCACGGACGTAATCCGCATCAATCGTCACATTCTGACCGCCCATTTCACTAGCGTTGTAGGAGACTTCCTCGATCAGGCGTTCGAGCACGGTGTGCAGACGACGCGCGCCGATGTTTTCGGTACGTTCGTTGACCTGCCACGCCGCTTCCGCGATACGACGGATACCGTCCGGCGCGAACTCTACGTCGACGCCTTCGGTTGCCATCAGCGCTTTGTACTGCTGCGTCAGGGACGCGCTCGGCTCGGTGAGGATGCGCTCGAAGTCTTCGGTGGTCAACGCCTGCAGCTCAACGCGGATCGGTAGACGACCCTGCAGTTCAGGGATGAGATCAGACGGGCTGGCGACCTGGAAGGCGCCGGAGGCGATAAACAGGATATGGTCGGTTTTCACCATGCCGTGCTTGGTGGATACGGTGCAGCCTTCCACCAGCGGCAGCAGGTCGCGCTGTACGCCTTCACGGGAAACGTCCGGGCCGGAAGATTCGCCGCGTTTACAGATTTTGTCGATCTCGTCGATGAACACGATGCCGTGCTGCTCGACGGACTCAATGGCGAGCTGTTTCAGCTCTTCCGGGTTCACCAGCTTGGCGGCTTCTTCTTCTACCAACTGCTTGAACGCGTCCTTAATTTTGATTTTACTGGTCTTCTGCTTCTGGCCGGCCAGGTTCTGGAACATGGACTGCAGCTGATTCGTCATTTCTTCCATACCCGGCGGCGCCATAATTTCAACGCCCACCGGCGCGGCGGCCAGTTCAATCTCGATTTCTTTATCGTCCAGCTGGCCTTCGCGCAGTTTCTTGCGAAAAGCCTGACGAGCAGGAGACGACTCCTGATTCTCTTCGGACTGCCCCCAGTTGTTTTTGGCTGGCGGGATCAGCGCGTCCAGAATGCGCTCTTCCGCCAGCTCTTCGGCACGAACGCGGTTTTTTTCCAGAGACTGGTGGCGCACCATCTTCAGCGCGGCATCGGTCAGATCGCGGATAATGGAGTCCACTTCTTTTCCGACGTAGCCGACTTCGGTGAACTTGGTCGCTTCTACCTTGATGAACGGCGCATTGGCCAGTTTGGCGAGACGACGGGCGATTTCGGTTTTACCTACACCGGTCGGGCCAATCATCAGAATGTTTTTTGGCGTAACCTCGTGGCGAAGGTCTTCGTCCAGTTGCATGCGACGCCAGCGGTTGCGCAGGGCGATTGCCACGGCCCGTTTCGCCTTGTTCTGGCCGATGATGTAGCTGTCAAGCTCGCTGACTATTTCGCGCGGGGTCATTTCAGACATAGTAGATCCTTACGCCTTGGAGGCTAATTCTTCAATCGTGTGGAACTGATTGGTGTAGATGCAGATATCACCGGCGATACCGAGTGATTTCTCGACGATTTCTCTGGCGCTCAGGTCGGTATTTTCCAACAGGGCGCGTGCAGCGGACTGGGCATACGGGCCGCCGGAACCGATAGCGATCAGATCGTTTTCCGGCTGTACGACATCGCCGTTGCCGGTGATGATCAGCGAGGCGTTCTCATCCGCCACGGCCAGCAGCGCTTCCAGACGGCGCAGCATGCGGTCGGTTCGCCAGTCTTTGGCTAATTCCACCGCGGCTTTGACCAGGTGTCCCTGGTGCAGCTCCAATTTACGTTCGAACAGTTCAAACAGGGTAAAGGCGTCGGCGGTGCCGCCCGCAAATCCGGCGATGACACGGTCGTTGTAAAGACGGCGTACCTTCCGCACGTTACCTTTCATGACGGTATTGCCTAAGGTGGCTTGACCATCTCCGCCGATGACGACCTGGCCATTGCGGCGTACGCTTACGATTGTTGTCACGAGCTAATCCCCGTTACTGAAGAAAAAGGCCCCCGCAGAGTGCGGGGCATGTTGAATTTAGAAATGGGGACGGGGTGGGGGTTTTCAACCCCCGGAGGCTAATGGAATACAGCTGCTGTTACCCATACCTTTCAGTTTTTGGGTCATCTTGTCCGCTGCGACGCGGCTGCTGTAGGGGCCGAGTATGATGCGATTCCAGCCGCCGCTGCTGGTAATTCGGCTTTCCACGCCTGCAAATGCCAGTTGCGCCCGGATGGATTCAGCAGGCGCCATCGTCTTGAATGAGCCGCACTGGATCATCCAGCGTTGCGCTTTCTCGGGTTTTTCCGCCGGAGTCTTGGCCGTTTCCATGTTGGCGGGAGCGGTGTTTTTTGGTGCCGCGGGAGCCGTTTTCGGTGCATTCTGACTCGGTTGCTGCGTCAGCGGCGCAGCGGGCGCCGGCGTTGCCGTCTGCGGCTTGATAAACACCTGAGAGCGCGGCACCTGGGTCTGATCGTTGTACGGCACTTCGGACAGCTGGGTAGGTTGACGGCGCATGTCCGACTGCATCTGTTCCAGCAGTTGACGCTGTTCTTCCGTGAGTTCTCCGGCCGAGCGTACTTCGCCGCCGGCGGAAGGCTCCGTCGGTGTCGTCACGCCAATCTGGCGATTTTCCAGCTCTTTGATGTAGCGCCAGCGTTCTTCGGGTTTAGGCGGTAGCCCATTACCCTTGCCGCCGGCATGATGTGGGAGTACCGGTATTTCCTGCGGCTTGTTATGGGCAATGAAATACAGCCCGCCCGCGAAGGTCACCAATACGGCAACCGCCAGCGCAATCATGGTCTTGGATGCGCCTGAGGAACCCTTTTTTTTCCGGCTGGATGTCTTTTTCCGGCGTGTGCCTGAACGCCCCCGCCCGACATAGTCTCTTTGTGCCACTATCGTTTCACTACGAAGTAAAAAAAGTAACAGGTTGTCATGTTACTGAACCCTAAAATGTTTGACTAGCACCGTGATTCCTAAAGCCGGCGAAACGCAAAATTCGGCGGAGCGGTACTGTCGCGAATGACCAGTTTACTGGACAGCAGGCGTGAGCTCCGGGTTACGGAATGCCCCTGCAGCTGTTCAAGCAGCAGCAGCGTTGCCTCACGTCCGATTTCGTAGCGGGGTTGAGCCACAGTGGAGAGCGGGGGGAAGCAGTAGCTGGCCTGGATAATATCATCAAATCCCATGAGCGATAGATCCCGAGGCACGTTCAGACCCATATTATGAGCTTGCGCCAGCGCTCCCATCGCTATGGTATCACTATGACAGAAAATCGCGGTCGGTGGGGTTGGATGTGACATCAACATGCCCAGCCCGCGAATGCCGGTGTCGTAGCTGAAATCCCCTCGCACGATATAGTGGTTATCCACCGTCAGACCGCCCCGTCGCAGCGCCTGGACATAGCCCTGGAGCCGATACTCGCTGAGAGGCTGGGTGTCTGGGCCTGCAATACAGGCGATGCGTTGATGTCCCAGCTCATGAAGATAGTGCACGGCGTCGAACGCGGCGGTGAGGTTGTCGATATGCACCGTCGGCATTTCCAGTGTGGGAACGAATTCATTCGCCATGACCATCGGCGGCAGATTGCGGCGTGCCGCCTTACACGCATCGAACGGTAAGTCGGAACCAAGCAGTAATATGCCGTCCACCTGAGCGGTGACGTTGGGATCGGACAACCCCCTGTCTTGTCGCCGCTGGTAGGCGCAGTCGCCGATCAACACCAGATAACCCCGAGACGCCGCGGTCTCTTCGATCCCATGGATGACCTCACTGAAGAAAGGATCGCTGATATCCGGGACGATCGTCAAAAGCGTTCGGGTTTCGTGTCGTCGGGCGTAGCGGGTGGACGCATACTGTGAATAGCCGACGGCTTTGGCCGCTTCCTCAACCTTTTGTCGGGTCAAGACAGAGACCTTTTCCGGATCCATCAGCGCTCGGGATACCGTGGCGGTCGAGACGCCCGCCTTGTCCGCCACATCTTTCATCGTTGCAGCAGCCGTGCCTTTATTGTCCAACGCTTATTCTCCTCACGCCAGCTTCCGCTGCTGCGTCCTATCACTCAGGGCCGCCTATATGCCGCAGTTAGACTTTTACCGTGTTCAGCATAGCGCCTTGCGGCGCAGGGATTAATAGATCACGCATTATAGTTGTGGATTTATCATACGCTGAACAGCGCCAAGAGCGCGTTTTTCGCGTTGGTTCGCAAAATCTTAGCGTAATCAACAGGAAGACAGCGTCATCCGTCCGTCGGGTCGACGTCTAACACCCATTTGACTTTACGCGACTGCGGCAGGGTATCGACGAGGCTCAGGGATGTTCGCAGCAGATGCTGTAGCCGGGCGCGGGAGGGGTGCTGAAGCAGCAATTGCCAGCGAAACCGCCCAGCGCGTTTGGGCTGCAAAGCGGGCACCGGGCCTAATACCCAAAGGTTTTCGTCGCGCAACGGGCTGGCTTCCAGCAGATTACGCAGCTGGTGAAGGAACTGGCTGGCTTGCTGGTTATCGTGATCGTCTGCGCGAAACAGCACGTGATTGGTGAACGGCGGCAGGGCCACGCTTTGACGCTCCTTCAGCGTTTGAGCCGCGAAAGCGTCGTAGCCTTGCTGCAACAGCGTTTGCAACAGGGGATGTTCGGGGTGATGGGTTTGCAGCACCACTTCGCCGGCTTTTCCCGCTCGGCCGGCGCGGCCGGAGACCTGGGTGTAAAGCTGTGCGAACCGTTCCGCGGCCCGGAAGTCGGCGGAAAACAAAGAGCTGTCCACGTCCAGCAACGCCACCAAGGTCACATCGGGGAAGTGGTGGCCTTTGGCCAACATCTGCGTCCCTATCAGAATGCGTGCGCCGCCCTGACGCACCTGCGCCAACTGTTGTTCCAGCGCACCCTTGCGGCTGGTGGTGTCGCGATCGATACGGGTAATCGGCGTGTCGGGAAAGAGGGCGGGCAGCGCCTGTTCGAGCTGCTCGGTACCGAGTCCCACCGGCATCATATTGGTGGAGCCGCAGTCTGGGCATTGTTGCGGCACCGGCCGTTGGCTGTCGCAGTGGTGACAACGCAGCATCTGCTGGTGCTGATGCAACGTGTAATAGTGGTCGCAGCGCGGACACTCGGCGATCCAGCCGCATTCATGGCACATCACCACCGGCGCAAAGCCGCGTCGATTAAGAAACAGAATGACCTGATTTCCTTTCCGAACGTGGTGCCGTATCCGGGCGATCAGCGGTTGCGAGAGACCGGTGTTCAGCGGCAGTCCTTTCAGGTCGAGGATATGTTGCTGTGCGAGCCGGGCGTTACCGGCGCGTTTGCTGAGGCGTAACTGCCGATATTTGCCGATTTGGACGTTATACAGCGTTTCCAGCGCCGGAGTCGCGGAACCCATGACGATAGGGATATTCTCTTCCCGGGCGCGGAACACGGCCAGATCGCGGGCGTTATAGCGCCAGCCCTCTTGCTGTTTATACGAGTTGTCGTGCTCTTCATCGATGACGATCAGGCCCAGTCGAGCGAAAGGCGTAAACAGGGCGGAGCGTGTGCCGATCACGATGGCGGCTTCCCCGTTTTTCGCCCTCAGCCACACGGCCAGACGTTCACTGTCGTTCAAGCCGGAGTGCAGCGCGTCTACCGGCGCGTTGAATCTATCTCTGAAGCGAGCGATGGTTTGCGGCGTGAGTCCGATTTCCGGCACCAGCACCAGCGCCTGTTTTCCCTGCGCCAGGATGTTTTCCAACGCGCTGAGATAGACTTCTGTCTTGCCGGAGCCGGTAATGCCCGCCAGCAGCCAGGCGGAAAAATGCTGGTCTTCGCTGCGTATTGCGCCGACGGCGGTCGCCTGCTCGGTATTGAGCCGCAGGCGTTCGCCGCTGACGCTGAAATCCGTCCGCCAGTCGCGCGGCGTTTGCGACAGCGGCCTTAGGTCGCACAACCCCTTGGCGCGTAACGCCTGCAGCGCGGCTTCGGTCAATTGGGCGTCGCTGACCTGATGGCGATAAAGCGGACCTTGCAGTAAAGCGGCCAGCGCCTGCTGCTGTTTGGGCGCGCGCTTTAGCGTCGGCAGCGGGGTTTCACGCCCTTGTTCGGTGGCGAACCACTGCCACAACGGCGCCGTATGCGCGGGTTTGCCCTGACGCAGCAGCGTCGGCAGCGCATGAAACAGCACTTCGCCGATGGGATAGTGGTAATACTCGACGGCCCACATCAGGATTCGCCACAGACTGGCGGGAAATAATGACTCCGGATCCAGCACTTCCTGCAGCGGTTTGAGTTGGGTCAACGGCAGCGCGCTGTTGTCGCTGAGGGCGGTCACGATGCCAATCATCCTGCGGTTGCCGAACGGCACGCGTACCCGCATGCCGGGGGCTGGAGGGAAGGATCCCGAGGGCAGCAGATAATCGAAAGTCCGCGCCAGTGGCACGGGCAGGGCAACCTGAACGACAGGCATGGCATCTCCGTCCGAAACGTAAGGGAAACTCTTTATACAGCATGGATGGCGAGTCGAACCGGACACAATGCGATTGTGCGGAAAACCATCCGGGCGATAGTGTACATGGTGCGGCAGGTTCTGTGTGGGGGTGATTGCATCGGCTGGTTAATTTCTGTATGATTCGCCGCCTTTATACCGCGTGTATAAAGATAAAACGAATTCAACTTCAACCTCGTGTGGTGTCTGGCGGAATAGGGCTGGATAGCGACACGGCCTTAATCAGAGGTTTCCCATGAAAGAAGGTATCCATCCGAATTACAGCGAAATTACTGCATCTTGCTCTTGCGGTAACGTCATCAAAACCCGTTCTACTGCGGGTCACGACCTGAACCTGGACGTATGCTCCGCTTGCCACCCGTTCTACACTGGCAAACAGCGTGTTGTTGACACCGGTGGTCGTGTTGATCGCTTCAACAAGCGTTTCAGCATCCCGGGCAGCAAGAAGTAATTTGCTTCACGGTTTTTGCCGCGGATTTTCTTCCGCGCATAACAAAGGCACCCTCGGGTGCCTTTGTCGTTTCTGAATACCGGTCACGGCGTCACTTAGTATTCCCAGGTATCCGGGTTAATACCCATTTCCCGCATGATCTGTTTAGCCGCCTCGGGGATTTCATCGCTGCGTTCTTTACGCAAGTCTTCATCATTCGGCAATGGTTGGCCGGTAAACGCATGGAGAAACGCTTCGCAGAGCAATTCGCTGTTGGTGGCGTGACGCAAGTTGTTTACCTGACGACGGGTGCGTTCATCAGTTAAAATCTTTAATACTTTCAACGGGATGGAAACTGTGATCTTCTTGACCTGTTCACTTTTCTTGCCGTGTTCAGCGTATGGGCTTACGTATTCGCCATTCCACTTAGCCATGAGATACCTTAAAAATTATCGTGATGAGGACAGTCACTGTCATAAATTGTCTTAATTCTAGCGATTATTATAGGGATGCTCAATCTATACGCAAAGAAGTTTAGAAGTCTAGATGTATTGACGTCTATGTTGACTGCGTTTACTCTTGGGGCTCTTTATTAAGCTACCAGTCAGGGATCACCGATGACGCGCAAACAGGCCACTATCTCAGTTCGCAGCGGGTTGAATAACGACGAGCAGTACGGTTGCGTTGTTCCACCCATTCATCTTTCCAGTACTTATAACTTCGCCGGTTTCAATCAGCCTCGTGAACACGACTATTCCCGGCGCGGTAATCCGACACGCGACGTTGTGCAACGTGCGCTTGCCGAGCTGGAAGGCGGGGCGGGAGCGGTAATGACAAACAGCGGTATGTCCGCGATCTTGTTGGTTTGCACCGTTTTCCTGCGTCCGGGCGATCTCCTGGTGGCTCCCCATGACTGCTACGGCGGCAGCTATCGTCTGTTCGACAGCCTGAGCCAACGTGGCGCGTTCCGGGTGAAATTCGTCGATCAAGGCAACGAGGCGGATCTGAAGGCCGCGCTGGCGGAAAAACCGCGTCTGGTGCTGGTTGAAAGCCCCAGCAATCCGCTGCTGCGTGTGGTGGATATCGCCGCCATCTGTCAGGCTGCGCGCGGGGCGGGCGCGGTCAGCGTGGTGGACAACACGTTCCTGAGCCCGGCGCTACAGAATCCGTTGAGCTTGGGGGCCGACTTGGTGGTGCACTCCTGTACCAAATATCTTAATGGTCACTCGGATGTGGTCGCAGGAACGGTTATTGCGCGCGATCCTGAGCTTGTGACCGAACTGGCCTGGTGGGCCAACAACATCGGCGTGACCGGCGCGGCGTTTGACAGCTATCTGCTACTGCGCGGTCTGCGGACGTTGGGACCCCGCATGACTGCGGCGCAGAAGAACGCCTTACAGATTGTGGAATTCCTTCAGCAGCAGCCGCTGGTGAAAAAACTGTACCACCCCTCTTTACCGGAAAACGCTGGGCATGACATCGCGCGTCGCCAGCAGTCGGGTTTTGGGGCTATGCTGAGCTTTGAGCTGGACGGTGATGAAGAGACGTTGCGCCGTTTCCTGTCCTCGCTGGAGCTATTTACGCTGGCGGAGTCGTTGGGGGGCGTTGAAAGCCTGATTTCCCACGCCGCCACCATGACTCATGCCGGAATGGCCCCGGAAGCGCGCGCTGCAGCAGGGATATCCGAGACGCTGCTGCGCGTTTCCGTCGGCATTGAAGACGGCGACGATCTGGTCGCCGATTTGAAACAGGCATTTCAGGCAGTAGCAAAGAGGTAACGATGAGTGCTTTAGGGATAGCGGGTGCCGCCACTGGCCGGCAACTGCATAAATTTGGCGGCAGCAGTCTGGCTGATGTGAAATGCTATCAGCGCGTCGCCGGTATTATGGCCGAATACAGCCGTCCCGGTGACCTGATGGTCGTGTCGGCGGCGGGTGGCACCACTAACCAGCTGATTAGCTGGCTAAAGCTCAGTCAAACCGACCGTATTTCCGCGCATCAGGTGCAGCAGGTGCTGCGCCGCTATCAAAGCGATCTTATTGCGGGGCTATTGCCGGAGGCCGCAGCAGAGCGGCTGACTTCAGCGTTTATTCATGACCTTGAGCGTCTGGCGGCGCTGCTCGACGGAAAAATCACCGAAGCGGTGTACGCCGAGGTCGTCGGGCATGGCGAAATCTGGTCTGCCCGGCTGATGGCCGCCTTACTCAATCAATTAGACATCGACGCCTCCTGGTTGGATGCGCGCACGTTTCTCTGCGCCGAGCGCTCTGCGTTGCCGCAGGTTGATGAAGGCCGCTCCTGGCCGCTGTTGCAGCAGCAGCTCACACAGCACGCCAATCAGCGCCTGGTGATCACCGGTTTTATCAGTCGCAACGAAGCGGGCGAAACGGTCTTGCTGGGAAGGAACGGCAGCGACTACTCGGCCACGCAGATTGGCGCGCTGGCGGACGTAGAGCGCGTGACGATCTGGAGTGACGTTGCCGGAGTGTTCAGTGCGGACCCGCGCAAAGTCAAAGATGCCTGCCTGCTGCCGCTGCTGAGGCTGGACGAGGCCAGCGAGCTGGCGCGTTTGGCCGCTCCGGTCCTGCATACCCGCACCTTACAGCCGGTATCCGGTAGCGATATCAATCTTGAGCTGCGGTGCAGTTATCAACCCGAGCAAGGGTCGACGCGTATTGAGCGGGTACTGGCCTCCGGGACCGGCGCCAAAATCGTAACCAGTCACGATGATGTTTGTCTGATTGAGGTGACGGTGCGCGATGGACATGATTTTCAACGTGTGCAGCAAGACGCCGGACAGCTGCTTCAGCGCGCGCAGATCAAAGCCTTGGCGACGGGCATCCACCCTGACCGTAACTTGCTGCAGTTTTGCTATACCTCGGAAGTGGTCGACAGCGCCTGGTCGCTGCTGGAACAGTCGGCGCTGCCGATCCGACTCCAACTGCGCGAAGGTCTGGCGATCGTCGCGGTAGTGGGGGCTGGCGTCGGCAATAACCCGCTTCATAGCCACCGCTTCTATCAGCAGTTGAAAGACCAGCCGGTCGAATTCGTCTGTGAATCGGACGATAGCATCAGTCTGGCGGCGGTGCTGCGCGTCGGACCGACTGAACATCTGGTCCGTGGTCTGCACCACTCTCTGTTCCGAGCCGAGAAACGCATCGGATTGGTGCTGTTCGGTAAAGGAAACATTGGTTCCCGCTGGCTGGAGCTGTTCGCGCGCGAGCAGACTCATCTTTCCGCACGTACCGGTTTTGAATTTGTTCTGGCTGGCGTTGTCGACAGCCGCCGTAGCTTGCTTAATCACGATGGCCTGGATGCGGGGCGTGTGCTGGCGTATTTCGACGACGAAGCGCAGGAACGTGATGAAGACGAGCTGTTCTTGTGGATGCGCGCTCATCCTTATGATGATTTGGTCGTGTTGGATGTGACCGCCAGCGGCGCGGTAGCCGATCTTTATCTGGATTTCGCCAGCTACGGTTTTCATGTCATCAGCGCGAATAAACAGGCGGGGGCTTCTGGCGGCGATAATTATCGTCAAATTCGCGATGCGTTCGCGAAAACTGGCGGCCACTGGTTATATAACGCCACCGTTGGCGCCGGACTGCCGGTAAACTATGCGGTCCGCGACCTGTGTGAAAGCGGGGACAGTATTCTGGCTATCAGCGGTATCTTTTCCGGCACGCTGTCCTGGCTATTCCTGCAGTTCGACGGCACGGTGCCGTTCACCGAACTGGTGGATCAGGCATGGCAGCAGGGCTTGACCGAACCGGACCCGCGCGACGATCTGTCGGGTCAGGACGTGATGCGTAAGCTCGTGATACTGGCGCGCGAAGCCGGCCATGAGATCGAACCGTCTCAGGTCCGTGTCGAGTCGCTGGTGCCCGCAGGTTGTGAACAGGGTTCCGTCGATCAGTTCTTCGAGGATGGCGAGTCACTGAATGACCAAATGCTCCAGCGGCTGGAAGCCGCCAATGAAATGGGATTGGTGCTGCGCTATGTGGCACGCTTCGACGCCAGCGGTAAGGCGCGCGTCGGGGTCGAGGCCGTCCGCCCGGATCATCCTCTGGCCGCATTGCTGCCGTGCGACAATGTCTTCGCCATCGAAAGCCGCTGGTATCGTGATAATCCGCTGGTGATCCGGGGGCCGGGTGCCGGTCGTGATGTCACCTCCGGGGCTATCCAATCCGATCTTAACCGGCTGGCGCAACTCCTCTGATCGTGAAGATATAGGCGATACTATCGCGAAACATCGCCTCGTTCCAACTCAGCCCGAAGCATGCTGCTTCGGGTTTTTTATTTATAAAATCAACGTATTGTGTCGATATAAAAACAACATGAATCCTGCTCATATTGCATGAATAAACATCAGCTCCCAAAGCGTTGACTCCTCATACCGATTCGGCCATTTTTATATAGACGTCTAAACGTATAGACGTTTGCATGGTGGCAATGACAACGGCTAATTGAGGTAAGGATATGAGTTTTTTCCACGCGAATCATCAGGAGGCGCTGAATCAGAGCCTGGCGGAATTGCAGGGGCACATTAATGTTTCTTTCGAATTTTTCCCCCCTCGCACCAGTGAGATGGAAGAGACGCTGTGGAGTTCAATTGACCGTTTAAGCAGCCTGAAACCTAAGTTCGTGTCGGTGACTTACGGCGCCAACTCCGGCGAGCGCGATCGTACGCATAGCATCATCAAAGCTATCAAGGAACGTATCGGCGTCGATGCCGCACCACATCTGACCTGCATTGACGCAAGTCGTGATGAACTGAAAGCCATCGCGCAGGATTATTGGCAGAGTGGTATCCGTCACATCGTAGCGCTGCGGGGCGATCTTCCCCCTGAAGGCGGCAAACCGGAGCTTTACGCGGCGGATTTGGTGACATTGCTGAAGGAAGTCGGCGACTTCGACATTTCTGTGGCAGCCTATCCCGAAGTGCATCCCGAGGCCAAAAGCGCCCAGGCAGATTTGATTAATTTGAAACGAAAAGTCGACGCTGGCGCTAATCGCGCAATCACCCAGTTCTTTTTCGACGTGGAAAGCTATCTGCGATTTCGCGACCGCTGTGTCTCCACGGGGATCGACGTAGAAATTGTGCCAGGCATCTTACCGGTGTCCAACTTTCGACAGCTGCAGCGGTTTGCCACGATGACGAATGTACGTGTGCCCAACTGGATGACGGCCATGTTCGACGGATTGGATCACGATCCGGAAACGCGCAAGATGGTGGGCGCGTCCATTGCGATGGATATGGTGAAAATCCTTCGACGCGAGGGCGTAAAAGATTTCCATTTCTATACCCTGAACCGGGCTGAGCTGAGCTATGCAATTTGCCATACGCTGGGCGTTCGTCCCGCCATTGCGGCCTGAATGTCGAACGCGCCATCGTGCAACGGCGCGACGCATCTCTTATCGGCATTGTCCACAGACGGTGATACCTTCCTGCTCCTTTTGAATAAAGCAGATTGCGCTAGTCGATAGTCAAAAAAAAAGCGGGCCAGAGGCCCGCTAAAGTATCGTTGGCTTTCTTTTTACTTGTATGCTTGTCAGGATGATATCGGCATGATTCTGTACCGTTAGTTCACATCCGGTGCCGGTAGCCCGCATGGTTAGCCCCGGCCTGCCAGAGGTTTACTGATCCTGAATGCCACAATCCGGTTGTAGCTTCTCTGCCCTGGTGTAGGCGTTGAGTAAGTTCACCCTCATATTTGGTATCGAATGAGGTGTATAAAAAAGAGCTGCCTGCTTAACTTGGAAGTATTATTGCCTACAAAGGTTGATAGGGCTAATCGTTCATTGCTATTCTATCTATCGTTATGGGCTATCGTGTTTAAGGGGAATGAAGGCATGAACATCCGGGATTTAGAATATCTTGTGGCGTTAGCGGAGCACCGGCATTTCCGCCGAGCCGCTGATTCTTGCCACGTTAGCCAACCTACGCTAAGCGGGCAGATTCGCAAGCTCGAAGACGAGCTGGGCGTGATGTTGCTGGAGCGCACGAGCCGCAAAGTGCTGTTTACACAGGCAGGTTTGCTGTTGGTCGAACAGGCTCGAACGGTGCTGCGCGAAGTCAAAGTGCTGAAAGAGATGGCCAGCCAGCAGGGTGAAAGCATGTCTGGTCCGCTGCATATCGGACTGATTCCGACCGTCGGCCCTTATCTCCTTCCTCATATCATTCCTATGCTACACAAAACGTTTCCCAAATTGGAAATGTATTTGCACGAAGCGCAGACCCATCAATTGCTTGCTCAGCTGGATAGCGGCAAGCTGGACTGCGCCATCCTCGCGATGGTGAAAGAGTCGGAAGCCTTTATCGAAGTGCCGCTATTCGACGAACCGATGAAGCTAGCGATTTATCAGGATCATCCCTGGGCCAACCGTGAGCGGGTCGCAATGTCGGACCTGTCCGGAGAGAAACTGCTGATGCTGGAGGACGGCCACTGTCTTCGCGACCAGGCGATGGGGTTCTGCTTCCAGGCCGGGGCGGATGAAGACACGCATTTTCGGGCGACAAGCCTAGAGACGCTGAGAAATATGGTGGCGGCCGGTAGCGGAATTACGCTCTTGCCTTCCTTGTCGGTTCCGAAAGAAAGAACGCGTGACGGTGTGTCTTACCTACAGTGCTACAAACCGGAGCCGAAGCGCACGGTCGCACTGGTTTATCGCCCGGGTTCACCGCTGCGTGCCCGATATGAGCAGTTGGCCGATACCATTCGCGAGCACATGCAGCTGTATTTGGACAATCAGGCTAAGCAGGAAATTTAGTGCTCAGTTTCGGATAGGTTGGCGTCGCTTCAACAAGCGCCGTCGCCGTCTATGCGGCGCGAAATTCTTGCGGGTCGAGGTTCGCGCCAGAGTAGGTGCAACATCACACGGCGCTTCAGAAATGACTGAGCATGCGAGGCGTTAACGCCTTGTCATCTCCGTATATGTTAAGTCATAAAAGGTCGCGATCCTGCTGACTTTGTCGGTCTACTAGCATTAATCTCTCGCTTGATTGCTGACAATGGCATTTTGATCGCCAACCACGATTATCTGAAGAAAGCGCTATTATCACTTTTTATACGGACAAACTTTGACGCACTTTGTCGTGAGCAAAGTTTGTTATAGTGACTCTCTAAGTAAGGAGAGCAAATCACTTTGAGTAAGACTACGGGTGTTAGAGCACAACAAAAAGAACGGACGCGTCGTTCCCTTATTGAAGCTGCATTCAGCCAACTCAGCGCCGAGCGCAGTTTTGCCAGCCTAAGCCTGCGTGAGGTTGCCCGCGAGGCAGGAATAGCTCCCACCTCTTTCTATCGTCATTTCCGTGATGTTGACGAACTCGGTCTGACGATGGTGGATGAGAGCGGACTGATGCTCCGCCAACTGATGCGGCAGGCTCGCCAGCGTATCGTCAAGAGCGGCGGCAGCGTTATCAGGACGTCGGTATCCACGTTTATGGAATTCATTGGCAACAATCCGAATGCATTTCGCCTTCTGCTGCGTGAGCGCTCCGGTACTTCCGCTGCATTTCGTGCTGCCGTTGTTCGGGAAATTCAGCATTTTATTGCCGAACTGGCGGATTATCTTGAAGTCGAAAATCATATCCCACGCAGTTTTGCCGAGGCGCAGTCGGAAGCGATGGTGACGATTGTTTTCAGCGCGGGAGCGGAAGCGCTGGACATCGGCGCGGAACAACGGAGCCAATTGGAAGAACGGCTGGTGCTACAACTGCGGATGATTGCGAAAGGCGCGTATTACTGGTATCGAAGAGAACTGAGTAAGGGGTTTACTACGCCGTAGTCTTTTATAGTCGCTGAGGAACATCATGGCAAAACAGAAAAATGCAGAGAAAGGGACGTTGGTGCTGTCGATGATTGCCGGTTTGTCCGTCAATGGCACGTTCGCTGCTTTGTTTAGCGCGTTTGTTCCGTTTTCCATTTTTCCGCTCATCGCGTTGGCGCTGTCGGTTTACTGCCTACGCCAACGCTATCGGCGCCTGGATATGTCGTTTGGGATGCCGAAGTTGGTTGCAGGCTGCTTCCTGTTCGGTCTCCTGCTCTACAGTGCGATTATTCGGGCGAAGTATCCCCAAATCGGCTCCGATTTTGTGCCATCGATCCTCTGCGTGGTACTGGCTTTGTGGCTGGTCATCAAGCTGCGTAGCCGTCAGTCATCCTAAGACTGAGTGCCTCTTGATGTGCGAGCCGTCAGCCGGAAGGACCGGCTGACGGATGCGTTAGGCTAACTTTTCCAGTAAAACGCCGCACTCCATGTGATGGGTGTAAGGGAATTGATCGAACAGCGCGAGTTGACTGATTTTGTGTGTCCGGCTCAGGGTTTCCAGATTAGCGCATAAGGTTTCCGGGTTGCATGATATGTACATAATGCGTGGATATTCCTGGACCAGACGTACCGTATCCTCATCCAAACCACTGCGCGGCGGGTCGACAAAAATGGTTTCGCAGTGATAGCTGCTAAGATCGATACCCTTGAGCCGATTGAACTGGCGAACTCCGCGCATGGCCTGGGTGAATTCTTCTGCCGCCATGCGAATAATCTGCACATTATCAATCTGGTTAGCCGCAATGTTGTATTGCGCGGCAGCTACTGATGGTTTGGCTATCTCGGTCGCCAATACGTTGTCGAAGTTACGCGCCAGCGCTAACGAGAAGTTGCCATTGCCGCAGTAAAGCTCCAGCAAGTCCCCTTTCGAATCGGCCGTTACGTTTAGCGCCCACTCCAGCATCTGTACGTTCATCGCGGCGTTGGGCTGGGTGAAACTGTTCTCCACCTGGCGATAGATAATGTCTTTGCCGGCAACCGGCAGCACTTCATCAACATAATCCCGATCGAGACAGATTTTAGTTTTCGTCGCTCGTCCTATCAGTTGCAGATTGAATCCCTGGGCACGCAGTTGGTCGCGCAGTTCGCAAGCCTGTTGCTGCCACTCTTCATCCAACGGCCGGTGATAAAGCAGCGAGACTACGATCTCTCCGCTCACCGTGGAAAGGTAATCAATCTGGAATAGCTTGCGGCGTAACACTGGCTGGGGGCGAATAGCAGATAGCAATAGCGGCATTAGGGCGTTAATCAGTTCGCTGGCTGCGGGAAATTTGTCGACCCGAATGCGCTGTTTTGTCTGCTGATCAAACATGATGTGGTAAAGGTCGTCACCTTCATGCCAAACGCGGAACTCAGCCCGCATCCGGTAATGGCTAACCGGAGAACGGAATACCGCGGGTTTTGGAGCGGAAAATGGTGCCATCATCGCCTCTAGACGTGTGCATTTTTCTTCTAGCTGAGCGTCGTAGTTTTCGATGGGCAAGATTTCTGGCGTCATAGTGTTCTCGTTTAACAGCTTCGGGATGACTTTATTGGCGGCGATTGTAGGGGATTCAGAAGGGATATCCAACCTTGTCATAGGGAGACGGCCTGTTTGTCGCGATGTGCCCTGGGGATAGATTACCGCCTCACGAACAACCATGGTTCATGGTAAAATCGCGGTCTGTTCATTATGTGAAGAGGAGAGTATGGCTACCGATTGGCAGAGTGAGAATCAGGTCTCGCCGGAAGCAGTTCCTTCGGTTTCTGGGCGTCCTACCGTACTTATCCTTGATTCCGGCGTGGGCGGTTTGTCGGTTTACGATGAAGTGTATAAGTTGCTACCGGATTTGCACTATATCTACGCGTTCGATAACGAAGCATTCCCCTATGGCGAGAAACCTGAAGAATTTGTGATTCAGCGGGTTCTCGCCATTGTCGAAGCGGTCCAGCAGCGGTACCCACTTTCTATGGTTATCGTTGCCTGTAATACTGCGAGTACCATTTCCCTTCCTGCCCTGCGTGCGCGCTTCTCCTTTCCTGTTGTGGGGGTCGTGCCTGCCGTCAAGCCGGCGGCAAAGCTCACTCGTAACGGCGTGGTCGGGTTGCTTGCGACCCGGGGCACGGTGCAGCGCACTTATACGCAAGAACTCATTGCACGTTTTGCTAATGACTGCAGAATTCTAATGTTGGGATCATCGGAGCTGGTGGACTTAGGGGAAGCCAAGCTGCGAGGAGAGAGTGTCTCAACCGAAGAATTACGGCGCATCTTAAAACCATGGCTCAAATTGTCAGAACCGCCAGATACGGTCGTGCTGGGATGCACCCACTTTCCTTTACTAAAAGAAGAGCTAAAAGAGGTCTTGCCGGATGGGACTCGACTGGTGGATTCCGGGGCTGCGATTGCGCGAAGAGCGTTGTGGCTGATTGAACATATGGAAAAGCCTGCGCTGTCTATTCGGAAAAATATAGCCTTTTGCCTCAACATTACGCCACAGGTTGTTATGCTCCAGCCCGTATTAGCTCGCTTTGGCTTCGATTCGCTGGAAAAATTGCCACTCTATCCGGTTTTTGAGTGAATTATGAACGGTTGGAAATGTTTTTGTATTTAGCGCTTGTCAGCCCGAAATAACTCCCTATAATGCGCTCCCACTGACCCGGCAACAGCAACATAACGTTGTCGAGAATAAAAGAATATCAAGCTGATAAGTCTTGACTTTCGAGCGGAAATGCATAGTATATGCGGCCCGCGGCCACTAAAAGTGGCGCTGCTCTTTAACAATTTAATCAGACAATCTGTGTGGGCACTCACAAGACACTATCGCAATCAGATACGAAAAAGTCTTGAAGAGTGAACAACAGTTAATTCATTACGAATGAACAGTAAATTCTTTGAGCATCGCTATTAACTTAGCAAATCAAGCTTTTAATTGAAGAGTTTGATCATGGCTCAGATTGAACGCTGGCGGCAGGCCTAACACATGCAAGTCGAGCGGCAGCGGAAGGAAGCTTGCTTCCTTGCCGGCGAGCGGCGGACGGGTGAGTAATGTCTGGGGATCTGCCCGATGG